>CAZUPP010000003.1:7612-70425 GCA_964622095.1 uncultured Verrucomicrobiales bacterium | reverse complement strand
GAGCGGCGACGGCGCACCGGGACCGGGTTCATCTTCATTTGGAGGCGGCGAGGGTGGCGTCATAGACGCATTCCATCACACCCCGGATGACCCCTGCTCTCAAGTCAAAAGCCGACCCGTCAGAGTATCGAGAAGGAAGGGAAAATGGTACAGTCAGTCGAGAAATGGTACAGTATTGAAGGAAGACTATACCATTTCTCCGGGAATAGCTATTCTTTCAACCAATTTTGCGCCATTTTGACCCACGCCCTTTGCCGATCACTTCGAGGATTCGCTGATTCTTTAACTCTTCCAACGTGCTCTTTATCCAGTGGCGGCTGACCTCAGGACAAACAGCCTGCAACTCACTGATGCTAAATGGTTTAATCATGCGATCGATCGCCGCGATCACAATATCAGCTTTCTGGCCATGATGAGTCGATAGCGTGCTCACACGATCTTCGAGCTCCCGGTAGGCCGCCAGCACGGTGGAGAGCCAATACTCAATCCAGGGAAGCGAATCATGCTGATCCTCATGCCACCCTTGTGATGAGCGATAGAGCGTATCGTAATAGCCCTCCTTCGACTGTTCAATGACCCGCTCCAGACTGACATACCGGGAAACATCAAACCCGTGATGATACAATAGTAAGGACGTCAGGAGCCGCGCCATTCTTCCATTGCCATCGGTAAAGGGATGAATGCAAAGAAAGTCCAGAACATAGAGCGGAATTAAGATCAGCGGGTCGTGGGTGCCGTCTTTTACGGCCGTGTCGAAGTGATGGTGCAGCTTCTCGACGGCGTTCTCCGTCAGCAACGGCTCGACAGGAACGAAGCGCGTAAATCGAGTGCCGTCCGGTCTGATTTCATCAATCGTGTTCGCGGTTGTTTTCCAGCGTCCACCTTCACCGGGAGTAAAACTCATCAGATCACGATGAAATTGCAAAAGCACCCCTGCGTTTAGCGGAATATCGGTGGCGGATTCATGAATGAGCCCGAGAACCTTGCGATACCCTGAGATTTCTCCTTCCGAACGATTTTCTGGCTTTGTTTTCTCCTCCATCAGCGCAAGAAAACGGTCATGAGGCGCCGTCACGCCTTCGATCCGGCTGGAAGATTCCACGCTTTGAATCAAGGCAACCTGCCGCAGATTCTCCAGCTTCGCGGGAGCCTGCAGCTTAAACAAATCCTGACGGCCTTTGTATTCATGAATCAGACCAACCGTTTTGACCACGGCAGGCGGCATCTTCAACAAATTTAAATATTGTCGGTCAAAGGACGGCATAAAACTTTATATAATAAATGCTCGCAGGAGATAATTCTAGATTTAAGCACAAATCTTTTCCATGCACATCACCATTCTCATTCTCATCCCGCTCATCACGGCCTTCATCGGGTGGCTGACGAACAAACTGGCCATCCACATGCTATTCCATCCGCGGCGCCGGATGGAGCGCTTTGGGCTGGCCTGGCAAGGTCTTATTCCGAAACGCAAGGAGCAGATCGCCCTCAAAGCGGCTGAGATTCTGGAGCGGGAAGTGCTGCACAAGGACCTGTTGCGCCGGGAAATCAGCAAAATTGATCCTGCCCCCTACATCGAGCAGGTCGTGCGCAAGGTAATTCGGGAAGATCTGGGTGAAAAACTCAAACTCAAGACGGTGCTGCAATTCGTCATTAAAGAGAAGGACCTCTACGCCTTTGAACGCGCGGTGGCAGCGGGTATCGCTGAGCAACTCAAACCGTTGCGCGACCGCGCGGCTGATCTGGTCCAGGATCACATCCAGATCAGGCGCATTGTCGAGGAACGCATCCGTGAATTCGATATGGACCGCTTCGAACGCGTCGTGCGCGAAGTGGCCGGCCAGGAATTCCGCACCATCGAATGGCTCGGCGCGATTCTGGGATTTTTTATTGGCCTGATCCAGGTCGGGTTGTTGCTCGTGACGGGGTAGCCTGCAATTATTACTCATTCTACGAAATCAACACTCTCTTCTCTATATTGCTAAGGAAGTCATCAGCCCAATGTTCCGCAAAAATGAATAAAGTAATCATTTCCTAAGGAACTCAAACTGCAGCCAGATCAACCACGCATGCTGAGGCGAAGCAATTTAATGCGATCGCCAATCATTTCTGAATATCGATGATTTGATATCTATTACCTTACGATTTGGACTGAAATTTCCTGGATTCATCTTTATCAAGCCATCCAACCGCGGCGCACCGGCGAAAAACCGGATAGGGAAAGCTAGTCATAGCCAAGGCGTGCGGTTCGGCTAGATTCCACTTGCTATGCAACTGATCAAATGCGGGGCGGCGGTGCTGAACCAGACGGCGCTCGATTGGAAAAACAACACGGCAAACATCGTGACGGCGATGCGCCGGGCGCGCGATGAGGAAGGCGCTTCCATTCTCTGTCTGCCGGAGCTGTGCCTGCCCGGCTATGGCTGTGAGGATACCTTTACCTCTCCCGGCGTGCTGGAGATGTGCTGGCGGGTGCTGCATGAGGAGATCCTGCCGGAGAGCCAGGGGCTGATCGCCTGCGTGGGAATGCCGCTGGCGTTTGAGAATCGCATCTACAATGCCGTGGCCCTGCTGGTTGATGGTGCCATCGCCGGGTTCACGGCCAAGCGGAATCTGGCGGGAGACGGGATTCATTACGAGCCGCGCTGGTTCAAGGGCTGGCCGGAAAAATTGTGCGTAGAATTGCGCCGCGCGGGGACGGGCGAAAGCTATCCGCTGGGCGATCTGATCTTCGACATCGGCGGGGTGCGGCTCGGCTTTGAGATCTGTGAGGATGCCTGGGTGGGCAAACGCCCGGGGAGCGAGCTGGCCCGGAGCGGGATCGATTTCATCCTGAACCCGAGCGCGAGCCATTTCGCATTTGATAAGCGCAGCATCCGGAAACGCTTTGTGATC
Source organism: uncultured Verrucomicrobiales bacterium (assembly GCA_964622095.1). Classification (GTDB taxonomy): domain Bacteria; phylum Verrucomicrobiota; class Verrucomicrobiia; order Verrucomicrobiales; family CAZUPP01; genus CAZUPP01. The sequence continues at coordinate 67,530 of CAZUPP010000003.1, read as the reverse complement.
GAGGGCAGCCGCTCTTATGGGGTGAGTTACATTTACGCCAATCTCATCGGCAACGAGGCGGGCCGCGCGATCTATGACGGAGACGCGCTCATCGCGAGCGGCGGTCAGCTGCTCGCGGCGGGGCAACGCTTCAGTTATGAGCCCGTGCGCCTGACGACCGCGACGGTGGATGTGGATGTGACCCGCGTGCTGCAGAGCCGGGTGGTCAGCATGGAGCCGCGCCGGCGGGAGGACCGGGTCCGGGAAGAAGTCATCCGGCCCTTCAAGTTTCCCGTGGGTGAGCCGCAGGCTCCGCGCACCCTTTTGCCGGAGTGGGAGGACAGCGAACATATCCGGGAGGAGGAATTCAGCCAGGCCGTGGCGCTGGCGCTCTTTGATTATATGCGCAAGTCACGCTCGCGCGGCTTTGTTGTCTCGCTCAGTGGCGGAGCGGACTCCGGGGCCTGTGCGGTGCTGGTTTATCTGATGATGCGTTATGCCGTGCGCGAGCTGGGCCTGGATGAAGTCAATCGCCGCCTGGATTATCTGCTGCGCGAAGGGGAATCTCCGCCCACCACGGTGGAGGGCTGGATACCGCGCCTGCTCCTGTGTGTTTATCAGGCCACAGAAAACAGCGGGGATGTCACCCGGCGGGCCGCGGCGGAGGTCTCGCGGGCCATCGGTTGCGCCTATCATGAGGTCAATGTGCAGCCGATGGTGGATGGCTATATTGAGAACGCCTCGAAAATTCTGGGGCGCGAATTGACCTGGGAACAGGACGATATCGCGCTGCAGAATATCCAAAGCCGGGTGCGCAGCCCGGGTATCTGGATGCTGGCCAATATCCGCGGGGCGCTTCTGATCAGCACGAGCAATCGGAGCGAAGCGGCGGTGGGTTACGCGACGATGGATGGCGACACGAGCGGCGGGATCTGTCCGATCGCGGGCATCGATAAAGCCTTCCTGCGGAAATGGTTGCGCTGGATGGAAAAAACCGGTCCGGAGGGCATCGGGCCCATCCCCGCTCTGCGCTACATCAATGAGCAGCAGCCGACGGCCGAGCTGCGGCCCGCAGAACAGAAGCAGACGGATGAGGCGGATCTCATGCCGTATCCATTGCTTGACGCCATCGAGCGCGCGGCCATCCGCGACAAGAAATCGCCTGCCGAATGTCTCGCGCTGATGCAGGTGGAATTTCCGGAATTCGAGCGGGATCAACTGGTCACCTGGGTGAAACGATTTTTTACCCTGTGGAGCCGCAATCAATGGAAGCGCGAACGCTATGCGCCCAGCTTCCATCTGGACGACAAAAACCTCGACCCGAAAACCTGGTGTCGCTTCCCGATTTTAAACGGAGGTTACGCGAAGGAACTGGAAGAGTTACCGTGACAAGGTCGAACCACTGTCAGGCGGCCGGTGTTGCGTCTCTCCGCCGGTCATAAAAAGGTTTAATCCCCCTGTTTCTCGGCCTTGGGCTTAGCGGCAGGAGCGGACTTGGCTTTGCTGGAACCGGCAGCTGGCTTTTTCTTGGGGGCGGCTTTCTTTACTTCGCTGGCTTTGTCTGCATCAGCAGAGGTTTTCCTGGCGGCGGGCTTTTTCGCTTCGCCGGCGGCAGGAGCGTCTGCTTTGGGCTGGGCAGGCTTATCTTGGACCGCCTTCTCAGCCTTGGCCGGAGCGGGAGCCTCTTTCGCGGCTTCGGCTTGCTTCTTCGTAGAAGCGGGTTTGTCACCGCCGTCAGGTTTCCCGGTCTTCGCGGATGCCTTCCCTTTGGATTTGGGCTTTCCGTTGCCCTTGCCTTCTATTTCTAATTCGAACGATTGGTAAAATGGAGAGAAGAAGCGGTTCTTGTCATATTCCGCCTCGGGAACAAAGGAGTAACGAGCAGGGCGCCAGTTGCGGCGATCCACAGAGGAAGCGACGGCGTGGCGGTCCTTATGTTTCGGTGGCTTTTTATCCGTGATGACCAGCCAGCATTTGTTTCCCGGGAGTTGATTCTCCGCCTTCTCGAAATCTGCCGAAAGTTGCTCATGGTTGATCTGCCCGGAGAAGCGGTCGAAGCCCGGGTGATGTTTCTTGAGCTGGGTGAGGATGTCCATTTTGGCCATGGCGATGTCAGGCGGCAGTTGAGGTGGGCTTGATCCGTTTGGATGAAGATGATGATGGTGAGACGGGTAAGGTTCTCCGGGTTTGGGGAGGCAGGTAGAAAAGCGCATGGGACGCCTGCGTCAAGGGACAATGCGGCGAAGAACGCAATGATCTGCCGTTAATCACTGGTGGCGGGCTCGGGTTTGGTCTGGGCTTTAGGCGGGATCAGTTCAACGCCCAGCCCGCGCGCGGTCCAGGCGGTGCCGACGAAGCAGGCGAAGGTGAGCAGGCAACCGGCGAGGAGGGACAGCCAGAAGGGCGTGCCGCGGTTGAGGAGCCAGGGGATGAGCAGGAACATGGGCAGGGTAGGCAGGACAAACCAGAAGGTATACCAGGCGTGGTTCGCGATCTTATCCGCGCCCTGCTTCTCCACGGCGAGCCAGATCATGACCATGATGGTGACAAACGGCAGCGCCGCGATAAGCGCCCCGACGCGGTCAGTGCGCTTCGCCACTTCCGAGACGAGGACAATGATCGCCGCGGTCACGGCGTACTTGATAATGAGTTGGGTGGTCATGAACGGATCATTCAGGTCCAATCAGGGCGTCAGTATTCTACAGGGCAAAACATTTTGAATGGCAGGCCGAGGTCAAGCGTGGAGAGGAGAGCGAGATTATTCATGCCCGGCGACGCACTGGATCTCATGGGCGCCGCCGGGCCTGAGCGATGGGAAGCAGACTACTCGCGCGTCGCCTGGAAATGCATGAAATCATAGCCCCAGCTACGTCCGGCGGAGAGCCAGCCTTCCGCTTCAAAAATATCTATGACCGCCGGTGGCATGGTGGCGCGATCCCGGCCCCAGCGGAAGGCATTGTGCTCCGGGTCAAGATCGATCGCCGCCCCTCGCGCATGTAAGCTGGGTCGGCGCCAGTTTCCCTGCCGCGGTCGATTATTGTAGCACCCACCGAAACGATCCATACGCACGGCGGCAATTTCCTCCGGATCCCGGTGATAGTGATCAAAGATCGTATCGAGAACCCGTTGGAGGCTTGCTTTGACTTTCGGGTGACAGGAAAAGCGCTCAAGGGTGACATCCAGACGCCAGGCGAGACGCATGGGATAGGGGCAGTGACAGTGCACAAGAGGGACGCGTCCCGCCTCACCATAAAAGGCGGTGAGTGCTTCCTCCGTGTCCTGCGGCCAGGGATTGGTCAGCCCGCCACGCTGCATTTCCTGCCATTGATCATAGGCTTCCTGGGTGCGTCCGCCCCAGACTCCGTCATGCGGACCGGGATCGTGTCCCTGACTCCAGAGGAACATCTGAGCGAGGCGAATGATGGTGGTGCGGTTGGCTGAGGTGTTCACGCCCTGCATCCGTTCATAGGCAGCCTGAGTCCGGTTTCCCCAGAGGCCATCAACGGGGCCCGGGTTATGGCCATGATCGCGAAGATAACGCTGGGCCAGGCGCACAATATCGCGTGCGGTGACCCGCAGGGAAGGGAAGCCGGGTTTCTCTGTCCGCGCTTTGGCCGCACGGCTGACGCTGGGTTGATAAAGGTGGAGGCTGCTGATGCTCATTTTGGATGGGTGTGTGTTGTTGGGTCGTGGATGGGCGGATGAGATGACCAACTAACTTACCTGCTCAGAGAATCCGCGCGACACGTCCGGAACGTCCGGTTCATCCGGGGCGAACTTTTCTGAAAAAAATGAATCGAAAAGCACGATTCGCATCTCGCATTTCATCGTTGAAATACGGGGTTCCGGGGGCAGAATGAGGAACGGCCACATTTTTCTCGCCGCCCCTTTTTGCTCCCGCCTGAAAAGGATACTGTTATGCCGTCCGTCCGCCCTTCCCGCTCACCTCTGATTCTGCTCTGGATCATCCTTGGCAGCCTGCCCGGTCCGCTCTTTGCTTTCGGCGCTCCACCGGAGAGTGAGAAACGCGCGGTGACGCCGGGGGCGGGCCTCGCTCTGATCGAACAGAACTTTGGCGCTTTGGGCGTCCGGCTGGGCGAAAGCGTAGAGGATTTCCAGGGGCTGACCCTGGTGGCCTATGATGGCAAAGAGCAGACCTTCGTCGCGGACGGTGCCTCCTTTCGCTGGCACGGAATCCCGGTGGACCAGGCCAGGTTCGATTTCCGGGATGGCACCCTTTACGCGATGGAGTTCAGCTTCAACTCAAGCAGCCTGACGCGGCGGGCGCGGGACATGGCCAAGCTGGAGCTCGGGGAGAAAGAACCGCTTCCCGGTGAGTTCGAGAAAAACATCCGCGAAGATCTGGAAGAAGAACCTGCTCAGAAAATGATCCAGCGCTGGAAGACCGGCCGGGTGCTGGTTGAGTTCGAGTATTGGGACGACAACTCCGGGTCAGCCCTGCGCCTGACCGATCTGAGCCGGTTTGAGCAGCGTCAGGCCGAGCAGCAGGCTCAAAGCGAGGAAGCCCGGAAACTGATGGGCGAAAGCATTCTCAGTATGGATATGCCGGTTGGGGTAGGCGCCACGCCAACCGAGCGCATCATGGGACGGTTCCCCTCAGACATCGCAGATCCCAGCCTGCCCGGAGAAGCAGGCGATCAGGCCACGGCCCCGGTCACCGCAGACCCGCCTCTACCGGGTGAGGAGCAGACAGAAGATCGTGGCGTTCTTTTTGGCGAGGCGGACTGACGGAATGCATCGCGTCTCAAGGCTTCTCGCCCAGAGCGAGGCCATCCTTCTCCCTGCGCCGGGCCGCTGCGACCATGAGCAGCGCCGCGAGTGTGCCGAGGTATCCGCCCACGAGCACATCGGCCGGGTAATGATTACGCTCCTGAATTCGTGCCCAGGCGACGGTGCCCGCCGCACCGAGGGCAGGGAGAGCCAAGGGCGGGCTCATTACGGCCAGCCCGACCATTGAGCCAAAGGAAGTCGCGGTATGCCCGCTCGGGAAGCCATGATACTTTGCGCTCATTTTCAGGCCATAAAAGCCATCCTGAATTTCGGCGCTCGGACGGGGACGACCGGTGGTGAGGCGCAGACAGTTCGTGGCCAGCCCACCCACGGTGGCGCCCATCAGAACAACAAGCGCAATCCGCTGCCAGCGCACGCTCTTGATCAGCAGGCCGATGGCGAGCAGGACGCCAAAAACTCCGACCACTCCCGGGATGAAATCGCCATAATCACCCCACCATTCGGCCGCTTCGATCGCTGCGGTGCGTTCGCCCTCCGGGGTTTCGTGCGGCAGCATGATGCTTTCCCGCAGCTGATGGTCATAACCTGTCCCAATCATCACGCCCGCGATGACCCCAATGATCACCGCGCTGATCAGAATGGACCATTTCCTGGCTTTCGTGACCTGCCAGCTACCTCTAAGCAGACCCCAGATCTCCAACCCGATCTTTTTCAGGGTGAGGATGATCATCTGGAAAAGGGAAGGATGGACCGGCTCAGACTCTGACATGTCCTCGGGATAGCGCGTGGTCTCACTCCAGGCAACCTTCAGTTCCGGTGCGCCGCTGATATTGACACTCACTCGAGGACCAGTCCAGAACAGGCGGGTCAGTTTATTTCTCCATCATGTTCAGGAATCCCCTCCTCATTATTGCCCTATTGCTTACCGCTGCCGTCGCGGTGTGGGGAGTAATCGGACCGGATAGCCTCGCTAACTTTGCCGATGGGCGAGGTGGGACGACAGTTTACCAGCCGCGGCTGGTTTATCATGTTAATCGCCAGCCTGATCGTCATTGTCACGCTGGCCGTGGCTTTTTCCCGTTTCGGCGATATTCGTCTTGGGGCAGATGATGATCGTCCGGAGTTTTCCACCGTGAGCTGGCTCACCATGCTCTTCGCCGCCGGGATGGGAGTCGGGCTCCTGTTCTATGGAGCGACTGAGCCCTTATCTCACTACGGTTTCCTAAAGGACAAGCAGGGCGAAGGGCTCGCGGCAACCAATGCGCTGGCCATCACCAATTTCAACTGGGCCATTCACGCGTGGTGTATTTATGCCCTGACCGCACTGGTTATCGCCTACTTTGCCTTTCGTAAAAAGCAGCCGGGCATTATCAGTTCACCCATCCGTTTTGCATTTCGCCGAGGCAAATGGGTGAAACCAGTAGCATGGCTTTCAGACTTGCTGGCCATCTACGCAATAGCAATCGGTCTGGCAGGGTCACTGGCGATGGGTGTGTTTCAAGTTGAAGGCGGGATTCGTGCCCTTTTCGGAATGGAGAGCAGTGGACCAGTCCTGCGTTATGTTGTTTTCGGCGTGCTCGTCGCGGCATTCCTGCCGCCTCTCGCCATCGACCTTAGTAAAGGAATGGCAAGACTATCGAATCTCGCGATGAGCATCGCGATCATTCTGATGCTTTATATTCTGTTGGTTGGCCCGACCCATTTTCTCATGAACGGCGTGATCAATTCAGTCGGCGCCTACCTTTCCAGCTTTGTGTCACAAAGCTTTGCCACCTATCCATTTCCCGGACAGGAATTCACGGAATGGTTCCAGGGTTGGACGCTGAATTACATGGTCTGGTGGATCGCCTGGGCACCGTTTGTCGGGGTATTTGTTGCGCGTATTTCTCGTGGCCGAACGATTCGTGAATTCGTTATCGGCGTCGTTCTGGTCCCGAGCTTATTTTCTCTTTTCTGGTTCGGGATTTTTGGCGGTATCGGCATCTATGCAGAACAGCATGAGCAGGATACGAATATCCTCAAAATGGCAGCAGAAGACCCGGAAAACACCACCTTTTATGTTTTGAGCGGATTGCCCCTGCATTCCGTCACTGGTTTTGCCACCGTTCTGGCTGCTTTTCTTTTTCTTGTCACCAGTGTGGTCAGCGCCGGTTTTGTGCTGGCGATGTTTTCTACTTCCGGAAATGAGAATCCGCCGGTTAAAATTAAACTCATCTGGGGGGTTATTCTGGCGGCGCTGGGGCTTGCCATGATTCTTTCCGGTGACGTGGGAACGGTGCGGGCAATAATTGCCCTCGGCGCGATCTCATTTGTCTTCATAATTCCTATCTTAGCTGTGGCGTTTCTGAAAATCCTCAAGCAGGAACCTAAACCACCCCTGACATGAATGTGGAAGCACTAAAAGATACGATTCTGAATGTGACGGTCTTCGCTTACATTGGCTTTCTCATTCGGTTGTTTCTTCGGAATGAAGATAAAGGTGGAGACGATGATAACTCTTGACGCCCGCCCGGCAGAATCGCTGTAATCCGGTTTTCTGCGGTGCTCTCTCTCACCCCCCTGACGCATGAATACGGCTCCCGAAGAAGATCCTTCCAACCAGCCACCTCCATCTCATGATTCCCTTCCCCCCATGCCTGACGACGGGGAAGGCAACTCCCACCTGCCGTCCAGTGCACGGCTGCCGGACTCCCCGGAAATCCGTGACAGCCTCCGGCGCTACTGGGCCAAGAATCTGGTGATCATGAGTGGACTGCTCATCATTTGGGCGGCTGCCGGTCTGGGTTGCGGCATCATTTTTGCCGACCAGCTCAACGCCTACAAGTTACCCGGCACGGGTTATCCGCTCGGGTTCTGGTTCGCCCACCAGGGTGCGATCATGGTCTTTGTCCTGATCATCCTGACCTATTGCATTCTGATGAACGGTCTGGACCGGAAACATCATGAAGAAATCATCGCGCTGCGTGATCAACCGGGCGCCGAGCAACCTTCCAGGGCGGCTGACGCAAAAGGAGGTGCGGCATGACGATCCAGAACTGGACCTATGTATTCGTCATTCTGACCTTCGGCATATATCTGGTCATCGCGTGGCTTGCGCGGGTGCGTGAGACCAAAGGCTTTTACGTGGCTGGACGCGGAGTGCCGTCCTACGCCAATGGCATGGCCACGGCGGCGGACTGGATGAGCGCGGCCTCCTTTATCTCGATGGCGGGGCTGGTCGCGACGATGGGATACAGCGGCGGGGCCTATCTCATGGGCTGGACCGGCGGCTACGTCTTGCTTGCTCTGCTCTTCGCGCCCTATCTGCGGAAATTTGGCCACTATACCGTGCCGGATTTTGTCGGGGACCGCTTTGATTCCCGGGCGGCGCGGCTGGTGGCAATCGCGTGCGCCATCTTCATCAGCTTCACCTACGTGGCCGGCCAGATGCGCGGGGTGGGGGTGGTTTTCAGCCGGTTTTTGGAAGTCAATGTGGATGTCGGGGTGCTCATCGGGATGGGGATCGTTTTCCTTTATGCCACGCTGGGAGGGATGAAAGGCATCACTTGGACCCAGGTTGCGCAGTATTGGGTCCTCATCACGGCGTTCCTGATCCCGGCAATTGCGATAAGCCTTAAGCTCACCGGCAATCCCCTGCCGTCTCTCGGTCTCGGCTCACAGCTGACCGAAGGCGGCGCGTTCCTGCTGGATAAGCTGGACCAGCTCAATGCGGATCTGGGCTTTACGGAGTATACCTCCACGTTTGTCGGGAAATGGGACATGGCCAACGTCTTCTGCCTGGCCCTGGTTCTGATGGCCGGCACGGCTGGCCTGCCCCACGTCATCGTCCGCTTTTACACCGTGAAATCCGTCAAAGCAGCCCGCTGGAGCGGGTTCTGGGCGCTGCTCTTCATCGCCATGCTTTACCTGACCGCCCCGGCGGTGGCGGGTTTCGCGCGCTACTACATGCTGACCAGCCTGAATGGAAAGACCCAGGAAGAGCTGCCCAACTGGTATGGGAACTGGAGCAAGACCGGCCTCATTCACTGGTTTGACGATGGCGACGGCAAGGTGGTCTACAACAATCAGGACGCTGAGAATGAGATCTTCCGGCGCGGCACAATCGGCGACGGGGATTGGGAGACATTACTGGTGCGTCACCAGGAATGGCTCAGCACAGGGGGTGCGAGGGGAGAGGACGCGCGGCCCTTCCTCATCAAGGAGGGCCTGAAGCACCCGGACAAGGATATCATCGTCCTGGCCACACCGGAGATGGCGGAATTGGCAGACTGGATTGTCGCCTTCATTGCGGCGGGAGCTCTGGCGGCGGCTTTATCGACCGCCAGTGGGCTGCTGCTGGTCATCTCCAGCAGCGTGGCGCATGATCTCTACTACCGGTTGCTCAAACCAAGCGCCTCAGAAGCGGAGCGGTTGCTCGTCGGGCGCGCGGTCATCGGGGTGGCGGTGATTATCGCCGGTTATCTCGGGATCAATCCGCCGGGATTTGTCGGTGAGGTGGTAGCCTTTGCCTTTGGCCTGGCCGCGGCCAGTTTTTTCCCGGCGATCCTGCTCGGTATCTTCACCAAGCGCGTTTCCACCATCCCCGCGGTGAGCGGCATGCTCGCGGGCATCGGCTTTACCGCTTTTTACATTATCGCCTGCAAATACGGCGGGATGGCACCCTGGACTTTCGGGGTGAGTGAGAACGGCATCCTGCCCCAGGGCATCGGCGTCGTAGGCATGCTGGTGAATTTTGCCGTGACCTTTGCGCTCACACCTTTCTTCCCGCCGCCGCGTCAGGAGGTGCAGGATCTCGTCGACAGCGTCCGCGAACCCGAAGGAGTGGGTCCGGCCCTGGATATAGAGACGGCGCCGGAGCACTAAGGGCTGAGCCACGCACGCGCTTCATTGCGTGCGGAGCATCTCCGTGAGAAACTGCCGGGCTCTGAACGGCGTCCGCCGTCAGCCCCTGTTTATCATGCCTGGCACACTTTATTTACTGGACGGAATGGCCCTGGCCTACCGCGCGCATTTCGCCATGATCAACCGGCCGATGTTCAACTCTGCCGGGATGAATACCTCCGCGCTCTTCGGCTTCACGAATACACTCATCCAGCTCATCGAGAACTCGGCTCGAGAGGTTGAGACCGCGCCGCCCACCCACATGGCGGTGGTTTATGACACGCGCAAGAAAACCGCGCGGCATGAACTTTATGAGGAGTATAAAGCCAACCGGCAGGAGCAGCCGGAGGATCTGGCCGAGGCGCTGCCGCGCATGGATGATCTGGCGCGTGCTTTCCGCATCCCGGTGATCAAAAAGGATGGCTATGAGGCCGATGACATCATCGCCACCCTGGCCCAGCGCGCGATCCAGGATGGCTTTGATCAGGTGTATATGGTCACGCCGGACAAAGATTTCGGTCAGGTCGTGACGGATAAGATCAGGATGTATAAGCCGGGCTATCAGGGTGATGGCGCAGAGATTCTTGGCCCGAAAGAAGTGTGCGAGAAATGGGGCATTGAACGTGTCGAGCAGGTCATCGATATCCTTGGGCTGGCCGGAGACAGCAGCGATAATATCCCGGGCATCCCCGGGGTGGGCCCGAAGACCGCACAGAAACTATTGTCGCAGTTCGACAGCGTGGAAGGTGTCCTGGAAAACGCCGGCAAACTGAAAGGGAAGCAAAAAGAAAAAGTCGAAGAGAACGCGGACCAGGCCCGGCTTTCCAAACAGCTTGCCACAATCCAGACGGATGTGCCGATCGAGATCGATTGGGCCGATCTCGAACGCAAAGAATATAATCAGGAAGAGCTGGGACGGCTATTTGCCGAATTCGATTTCAAAGCCATCGGCAAACGCATCCTCGGCAAGGATTTCGACCCGAGAAAAGTGCCCCTTCCCCTGAGCGTCACGGCGAAACCTCAGGCAGCTGGTGGCCCGGCCGTGCAGGGCGAGTTATTTTCTGAGGAAGACACCAAAACTCTCGATGACGTCGAACATCGTTATGTTCTGCTCGGTAAGAACAAGACGGAACTTAATAAGTTTTTTAAGGAGCTGAAGAAACAGGAGGCCTTCTGCTTCGATATTGAAACAGCGGGCACAAATCCACGTCGCGCGGCCATTGTTGGCATCGCTGTTTCCTGGGAACCGCGCGAGGGGTATTTTGCTTACTTTGGAAACGATAATGACGAAGAATATCTCTCCGCCGTCCTCGACGGTTTGAAACCATTTTTCGAAGACGAGATGGTCGAAAAAATTGGCCATAATCTGAAGTTCGATCTGGCCGTCCTACGCGAACGCGGGATCGAAATGGCCGGACCGATATTTGATACGATGCTGGCCCACACCCTCGCCGAACCCGATCTCCGGCACGGCATGGATGGGCTCGCCCAGGAATTACTTGGCTACAAGCCGGTGCCAATTTCCCAATTAATCGGCGAGAAAGGCCCAGAACAGCGTTCGATGCTCGAAGTGGATTCCGAATTATTAAAGGAGTATGCGGTGGAGGACGCTGACGTCACCTTGCAGCTCGCAGATAAATTGCGCCCCATTTTATCTGACCGGAATCAGAAACGTGTATATTACGACATTGAGGCTCCGCTTATTCCGGTGCTGGTCGACATGGAGTTTCACGGCATCACCCTCGATGTATCCGTTCTGGAAGAGATTTCGAAAAAGCTCGGCAAAGAAATTGAGAAAACGCAGGCACAGATTTTCGAGATGGGCGGGCGCGAAATTAATCTGAACAGCCCGAAACAGCTGGCGGAGCTGCTTTATGAAGATCTCGCGCTCATTGAAAAGCCTAGAAAAACCGCGACTGGCCAATACTCCACCAGCGAGCAGGTCCTCATGACGCTGGCTCATCAGCATGAGATCGTCGCCCGCATTCTCGATTACCGGGAAATGGTGAAATTGAAGAATACGTATGTGGATACCCTTCCAGAAACGGTCGATGAGAAAACTGGCCGGGTTCACACCAGCTATGGACAGCTCCATACGGTGACCGGCCGTTTGGCGTCTAGTAATCCCAATCTGCAGAACATACCCATCCGGACGGAACTTGGCCGGGAGATTCGCAAAGCGTTTGTCGCCTGTGATAAGGATCATCTGCTGCTTAGCGCGGACTACTCACAGATTGAACTGCGCATCATTGCCGCGCTCAGCCAGGATGAAGGGATGCTGGGCGCTTTTGAAAATGGCGAAGACATTCATACCGCCACGGCAGCGCGCATCTATCACATCACCCAAAGTGAGGTCACCCGGGAGATGCGGTCCAAGGCAAAAATGGTGAACTTCGGCATTCCCTACGGCATTTCACCTTATGGACTTCAGATGAGGCTCGGTATCCCAAGGGCTGAAGCGAATGAAATCATCAATGAGTACTTCAATCAGTTTCCCGGGATTCGGAACTATATTGATGAAACCCTGAACTTTGCTCACGAGAACGGCTATGTGGAAACGGTGACCGGTCGCCGCCGGTATTTACGCGACATTAACAGCCGCAACCGTACCACCCGCGGGGCGGCCGAGCGCAACGCCATCAATATGCCGATTCAGGGGACTGCCGCGGATATGATCAAGATCGCCATGTGCGGAATCTACCATGAACTCAAGACCCGCGGCCTGCGCAGCCGCCAGCTTCTCCAGGTCCACGACGAGCTCATCCTGGAAGTGCCGGTAAAAGAGAAGGCCGAGGCAGCGCAACTGGTGCGGGAGCAGATGACCGGTGCGCTCGAGTTAAAGGCGCCCATCGCGGTCGAGCATGGCTTCGGCGCCAACTGGCTGGATGCGCACTGACCGTTCGATCTGAACGCGTGCGTCGAATGGGCGGTCAATTTTCAGGCTTCCGCTCAGATGCACGAGAGCGCGGACTTGACCCGTGCCAGCTCCTCATTAGCATCTGGCGATCCCTTGCGATTTGCCTCGCATTTCCAACCCATAGAAATTCTTAAGAGACGTCCCACATCTCATTTACCGACGACGACGATGATCACACTGACACGCACGACTTATCTTACCCTGCCCGCTCCTCTGGCTTGCCTGCTTCTCGCCCTCAGCCTGCTGCTTTTGCCAGGCACTCCCATCCTTGCGCAGGATGAGGAAGGAGAAGCCGCTGCTCCCGCAGAAGAAGCTCCTGCTGAGAGCACGGAAGGCGCCGAAGCTGACGCGGCCGGTGCCGAATTACCCGCTGAGGGAGATGAGCTGGATGCGCAGGCCTACAGCCTCGGCTTCCGGCTCGGTGAACGTGTTCTTTCCGGGTATGAAAAGCTCGATCTGGATCTGAAGGATCTCGCCGCCGGTCTCTCCGACGCGGTCAGCGGTGCCGAATCCCAGGTCAGCCTGGCCGAGATGGAGCTGGCCATCCGTGAAGCTGAAGAAGAACTGAACGTTGATCCTGCTCAGAAGAACAAGGAAGAAGGAGAAGAATTTCTGGCGGAAAAAGCGGAAGAAGACGGCGTGGAAAAGCTGGAAAGCGGCGTGCTCTATAAAGTGATTGAGCCTGGCGAAGAAGGCGTGGGACCGGATGGAGATGATCTGGTGCAAACCCACTATGAGGGGCGGCTGATCGATGGCACGGTCTTCGACAGCTCCTACAATCGTGGCCAGCCTTTCCCCGTCAATCTGGAAACCGGCGGCGTTATTCAGGGCTGGCTGGAGGTTCTCCCAAAAATGAACAAAGGCGCCGTGTGGGAAGTTTATATTCCCTCGGAACTGGCCTATGGCGAGCAAGGCAGCGGAGCGCGCATCGGTCCAAACGCGACTTTGATCTTCAAAATCGAGGTCGTCGATTTCACTCCGCAAGGTGAGAATGCGGCAGAGGCGGAGGCGGCAACTACGGATGACATGGACTCCGGAGCAGAAGACGTCGCTGCGTCAGATGATAGCGAAACCACGCGTGTCATCGAAACGCCCGCGGTCAGTGTAGAGACCGCTACGGAAGGTGAAGCACCTGAAGCTAGTGGTGGCGGTCCCGGCGAGGGCGCTGCCCCTGTGCCGGATCAGGGCGCAGAAGCTGAGGAGACTCCAGACGCAGCCAGCGATACCGGATCGTGAGACCGTCGGGTCTCGACACGGTCCTTGTGATCCTCCTCCTCCTGGGCTGGGCCGTCACCGGTTGTGACCGGGCGGAAAACTCGTCCGCTCAGCCATATGGGGAAGCCGATCTGCGCCGCATCATCCCGCTGGTGCGGACCGCTCAGGATGTCGCGAACCTTGAATTGGCTGGCGGCAGCCCGGTCGCGCGCCGCCCTTTCGAGGGTGAACTGGATGTCATCTATGTCTTCGACTCAGACCTCAGCGTCCAATTCATTTATGAGCGTGAGCTGGACCGCCTTGGTGTAGCGAACATCGAGGAACTCCACGCGCTGGCCGTGCAGAATCTGCGTGATGACCCGCCCGGCTCGGACCTCACTGATCTGGGCGGCGGAATCTTCATGGTCAGCGGTCTGGGTGAAACGGTGACGTCTCTGCTCTTTGCCGGGGAGGCATGGCGCTCGGGAAACTTCCCGGACAGCACAACGAATGAAAGCCCTGTCATTGCCATCCCGGCTCGCGATCAGCTCTACGTGATTAAAGATCAGGACCCGGAAATTCTCAGACAACTCAAAGAGTTTTCCGCCCTCATGTTTGAGCGGTCCACGAAGAAAAGCCGTTTGACTACGGAATTATTTACCCCGCAAATTAACGGTCACGACGTGCGCTGGAGTATGGTTTCTCATGATGAATGACCACCCTGTTTTGCGGCTGGTTATTAATTGTTATGTTATTGACGTCGAGCTGCTCCGGCCTTTGATCAGGAAGGAGGGGTTATTGAGATTTCCGGGTATAATTCTGCTCATTATCGATCGTTTAAATATACATACTATACATCCATCTATGAAACGCGTCTTTCTCATGCGCTTGGCCAATGGGATCTTATTCGTTCTGGCCTGCACTCTGGCCGGGACCGGCTTTCTCCTGGCTTTTCGACTGCCGCCCGGCTCGCATGGTGATACCGTTTTAGGTTTTACACGGCACGAGTGGGGAGACGTGCATCTCTATCTGGGCATCGCCGCGGTGATAGTGACGATCGTGCATCTTTTACAGAATTGGGCCTGGCTCGTGAAGGTTGCCAATAAAGGCCGGATCTGGCTCCTGACCCTCGTCTTCAGCCTGGGCGCGACGCTCATTATCATCCCTGTCCTTTTACCAAAAAAGGAAACCGAAAACGGTCACCGTCAGCCCCGAGAGCAAAGGGCTAACGATCGCCCCAGCTCCGAACGCGAAACTCCCGGACCCGGCCGGGGCTACGGCCGCGGTGCTGGTCACGGGCGCGAAAGACATTAGCTCAGAGGTCCATTTCAGGGGGAGCGTGGAGCGAACCAAGCGAAGGCCTTACGCCGGTTCCTGGTAGGCCCTTGTCAGTCCTATCCCCCAAACCACTTTGACGCTGCGGGCGACGGCGGCCACGTGGTGCACACGCACGATACTGGCGCCACGCATGATAGCAGAGACACTGGCCGCGACGGTCCCGGCATCGCGTTGAGCCGGGTCGGGTTGTCCGAGGACGGCGCCGATGAATCCCTTACGTGAAACGGGCGCAAGCACCGGGCGGTTCACAGCCGCAAGTTCCTCGAAGCGCCGCAGAATCTGCAGGTCCTGCTCCGGCCGCTTGGCAAATCCCAGCCCGGGATCGAGGATGATCTGATCGGCTGCCAGCCCATGGGTCACAGCCAGCTCCAGTTTTCCACGCAGAAAATCACGCACCGCCTCGGCGGCATCAACTTCCGCCAAACCTTCCTCGTGGGCGACCTTGGGTCTACCCTGGATGTGCATGATGAGCAGGCTCTTGCCATGATCCCGTGCGATCTCAGCGGGGCGGGTGCTCTCGATCAGCCCGCTCATGTCATTCATCAGATCAAATGGCAGATCCGCAAGGGCTTCCCAGACTTCGTCACGCCAGCTGTTGACCGACAGCAAGGGCGGATCTACCTGCGCCTCGTCCCAGCGAGCCGGCCAGCCCGCGATCTCTGCCTCGAATCTCGCGATGAACTGACGCAGCGGAGCGATCTCTTCCGCGGGCGGCATCGCTTCCCGGTTTGTGCGAGCCGTCTCCGCCCCCACATCGATGATATCCGCGCCGTCTGCCACGAGTTGCCGGGCATGATTCAGCGCCGCGTCCATGTCTTCCACCCCGTGGCCATCCCCGGAAAAGGAATCGGCATTAAGGTTGACGATGCCCATGATAAGCGGGCGTCGCGGAAAATGCAGGAGCCGGTCACGGGAAGGCACGCGCCATTCCATTATTCTCGTCCGATCCGTCCGCGGCAGGCTCAAGACAGTTCCTCGACCAGCACCTCTGTGCGCTGGCCATTGATTGTGAGCGCCATCTTCCGATGCGGCCCGGCCGGAGCCGTCGTCATCTCATCCGCGGGTGGGCTGTCGGCCTTCTTCGGTGCCGGAGCCGGGGCGGGCTCATCTTTCTTGCGGTAAAGATCCTTAATCTGTTGCGGAAACATCGCGTAAATCACGGCATGTTCGTCGTCCGTGGGCAGGTCCTCTTTCTTCAGCTCCTCTTTGAGCGCTTTCATGCCGGGCTCAATCCGATCTGCCGGGCGGCCCGTGATGATCTCCTTGCCGCTCTTTTCCGCAGCCAGCTTCTGTACCTCTTCATGGACGGGCGCGGGAGTTTTTCCGTAGTAACCGAGGGCCACGTCGATCGTCTGAGGTGAGAGATTTTTCCAGCGGCCAAACTTCACATTCAGCACGGCCTGGAAGCCGACGATCTGCGAGGTTGGCGTGACGAGCGGGATCCAGCCGAGCGCTTCCCGAACCACCGGGATCTCCTTCATGACATCGTTAAAACGATCCGTCATGTTCTGCTCCTTCAGCTGGGTGCGGAAGTTACTGAGCATGCCGCCAGGCACCTGGTACATGAGCGTGTCCGTGTCCACCACGGTATTCTTTACGTTCGTGAAGGACTCAAGCTCGTCATACACCTTCGTGAAATGGGCACGCAGCTCTTCGAGTTTGCCGTGATCATAGTCCGGGCAGCGCGGATGATTCTCCAGCAATGCGATCATGCGGCCGGTGTCCGGTTGTGCGGTGCCATTGGCAAAGGGCACGATGCTCGTGTCGACTGCGTCCGCCCCGGCGTCGATCGCCGCCATGTAGGTGGGTGCGCCCAGGCCTGCCGTGTCATGGGTGTGGACCCACACAGGGATCTTCACGGTGTCCTTCAGGCCTTTGACAATGGCGGAGCAAATGTATGGCGGGATCAGGCCGGCCATGTCCTTGATCACGATGGCATCACAGCCCATGTCCTGAATCTCTTTGCCCATGGAAACGAAGGTCTCAATGGTGTGCACCGGGCTGGCCGTGTAGCAGATAACTCCGTGCGCTTCCTTGCCTGCCTTTTTCGCCGCGGCCACCGCACAGCGGATATTGTCCAAGTCGTTGAGTGCGTCAAAGATCCGGAAGATGTCCATCCCGTGCTTGGCGGAGAGCTTGACGAACGTCTCCACCACATCATCCGCGTAGTGGGTGTAACCCACGATGTTCTGCCCGCGCAGCAGCATCATGTGCTTTGTCTTCGGGGTCGCCTTGCGCAGCGCATCCAGGCGTTTAAAGGGGAACTCCCGCAGGAAACGCAGACCGGAGTCAATCGTGGCGCCGCCCCAGGTTTCCAGGCACCCGAAACCCAGGCTGTCGAGCGTCTCACAGGCAGGCAGCATCTGCTCCGTGCGCATGCGTGTCGCAGCGAGGGACTGGTGGCCATCCCTCAGGACGGTGTTGTTGAAGCTGATCGGAGGCATGCCATTCGTGCTCATCGCCGGTCACTTTGACCAAATCAGGCCCCTTGCAAAGCCCCGAATGCGCCCCCGCGCCATTTTGCCGCGTGGCTGTTTATGGAGTTCGACCACCCTTAAGGCACCCGGAAAATGCGTCCGTCATACGGACAACGCACAGCATCGCCGCTCTTGAAACCGCGCACGTCGACGACGACGCGTTTATTGTAGTAAGGACTGTAAACTGTGCCGTCACTGCCCGGCACCGGTTCCGCAAAAGGCTCCTGTCCGGGGGGATAGGTGCGCTCATCAAGTTCTTCATCCGGGTCGGGTGTCAGAAAAAAGTCCGGGCCGATCTCATTGGCGTTCTCCATCCCGTAAACATAAATCCAGCTGGGTTCACTCCCCGCCATGTACTTTTTGTGCTGCTCATCACTGAGAAAGAAAATGCCTTCCCGCGTACGGACATAGCCGACGATCTCCGGTCCGTCGCCGGGGCGAATGACCGCAACCCGCTTTGCTTTGCGGGAGGGATGCGCATAGACGCTGGCGCCCTGGGCAAGCTTGAGACGGCCGGAGCGTGGCTTGAGCGCTTCCTCCCAGAGCGCGCCACTCCCGCGAAAGGTCACACTGCGCGCGGCCTGCTGACCTTCCAGGTCCTCTCCCCCGCGGACCGCTTTCTCCTGTTCCGTGAGAGGAACGGCGCCATCAATCACCCGGCTGCCGCTGAACCGTTCGTCGCGGCTGACGATCTCCTCCGGAGTCAGCTCATCCCCAAAGTGACTCGGCAGCTCAGAAATGCGCAGATAAACCCGCTGCCGGAGCCCATTCAGACTCCACGGGCGCTGCTCATTGCCGGTCTGTTGACTGACATCGTTTGTCTGCTGGCTGACATCATTGGTCACACGCCGCACAATCTCGGTCGCTAACACGTCCCGAGCGGTTACGTGTTTGATAAAGGACCGCGCGAAAATCTGGTCATCGCGATGCTTGGAAGTCTTGCCGGGCTGGGCATTGGTCAGCAGGAGCATATTTCCGGGCAGTTCCTCGATTTCCAGAAAACCCGCCTTGAAAGGGGCATCGCGATCCAACCGGTTGATGGGCCGCGCGCCGTCCAGTATGATAATATGCGCCCGGGCACTGCTGGTCCTCAGGAACCCGAAAACCTCGTCCAGCCGGACGGCTTCTTTCTCGAGCGAAGTCGCTTTATTCAGGCGTTCGCCGATCGGGAGCAGATAATTTTTCTCCCCGTCATTAACCATGTAGCCCCCAAAGTAAACCAGCGCCAGGCTGTTCGGCTCAATCCCGCGGGCGAACCGGCGCAGAGCGGACCGGAACCGGCTCTGGGAGACGTTCAGCTCTTCCTGGACGTAGTAGCCCATGTCAAGCAAGCGGGCGCTTAACTCCGTGGCATTCTCCCGGGCAAAGCGCAGTTGGTTGGCCGGGTAGGCGTCATTGCCAACAACGAGGGCGGACGGGCGAGCGCTCGCCGGCTCTGCGCTCAAACAGGCCAGGGAGATGCCCAGGCAAAAAACAGCCGGTATCGTCAGCAGGATGGAGAATGGGCGACACATGGTGAAGACGAGCGTGAGACTGAAGTCAACTCCTTCAGACTAGCCGGACGGAAGTCATTAAGCAAACTTAATTAAACAGCCGTCAAGCCAATTCCTTAACGCTTGTTCAATGATGCCTGTTCATCTGTCCCCATCCTGTTCATGATCCGTTTCTTCATCTGTGACCGGGCTGCGCATGGGCGAAAGCAGAGCGCCCATAACCAGGACCACAGCACCCCCCTGCAGCAACACCTCACGCAACGCGAAGTCACTGAAATCCCGTCCCTGGGCGGGGGCGAAGTTCGTCAGGGTAATGATCGCGGCGGCCAGAATAACCATCGGGGGCATCAGTGCAGGAGTGCGCATCCGCCAGCGAATGGCCAAAGCGATAATCAACAGCCCGGTCAACGCCGCCAGCAGAAGAGAAATCAGCGCGTAAGGATTGCTCATGCCTGAAGCTTACGCTGTGCGAGTGGCTGCTTGTCGCGTTCAATCGAGTCGCTCAACCACTCCGGTCCTCCGCCAGGACGGAGATTGGCTCAACCGTAACGCGATGATCTAAGGGATAAGCCCTTGCTCCAGGATAAATGATAATTAGCTCATCCAATTCTAAATCCTCGAGAGCTATTTTTGTTGAACGGGTGAGTTTAGGTCCGTCCTGACGTTTATATTCGACCCCGATTCTCTTCGCACCTTTCACCATCAGCAGGTCCAGTTCGGCTTGATTATGCGTTGACCAAAAATAAACCTCATCCGGTTTGTAACAGAGAATCGTCTGCTCCATCGCAAATCCTTCCCAAGAAGCACCCAGTTTAGGGTTAACAAGTAGAGATGCGTAATCCCTGATATTCAGTAAGGTGTGTAAAAGACCACTATCACGGAGATATATCTTTGGGGACTTCACCTGCCTCTTCTTCAGATTGGCGTGCCATGGCTTGAGCTGACGGACCATCAGTAAGTCTGTAAGAATATCAACATATCTGCGAACCGTCCGTTCGTGAAGACCAAGCGACCGGGCAATCTCTGCCACATTCCAGATTTGCCCGTGCACGTGAGCCAGCATCGACCAAAAACGGCGCATAGCCGCGACTTCAACCCCGATGCCAAAAAGCCCAAGGTCTCTTTCAAGAAACGTCTTAACGAAGTTTTCTCTCCAGATGAAACTGTTCTCACTTGACGCGGCCAGATAGGATCGAGGGAACGTTCCCCGGTCCCACAATTCCCGGTATTGTTCTGAGCCTACCTCATTTAGACTGAAGCCTGTCATTTCGATGTATTCGATGCGACCGGCTAAGGTTTGGCTGGATTGCCGAAGCAAATCCGGCGACGCACTGCCAAGCACTAGAACCTGGAGCTCAAGATCAGGCCGGTCGACCAGCACGCGCAGTGAGGTGAACAAATTTGGCCTTAATTGAATTTCATCAATCGCGACAAGACCGCTGAGCTCTCTCAGGGCAATCTCAGGCTGCTCAAGACGGGCCAGGTCCTGCGGGTTCTCCAGATCGAAATAGTTAAGAGAGTCCAGTGGGACAAAGGTGCGGGCCAATGTGGTTTTGCCACACTGTCGAGGTCCCAGTAGTGCGACGACCGATGACCGGCCCAAAGCTGAATGGATTTGGCCCCTGAGGCCTTTGCGATCAATCAAGAGGACACTATACTCTGAAAATCGAGCATGTCACTGCCGGATTTTCAGGGCAAAACACCTTTTTTTGCCTGAAAATCAAGCATACCGCTGCCGGATTTTCCGGGTTTTACGACCGTCTACGGTTCGTCCGCTCTGTCGATTCCGATTTTAAAGTTCGCCTTACCCGTCTCCCAGATGTGCTTCGCCTTGAAACCAGCTATCCCTCTGATCAATCACTCCTTCACGAACTGCATCATGCTCATTTCCTCGACCCGGCCATCCGAGAAAACGGCCAGCGGCCCGCCGCCATGCTGATCACCGGCCTCCAGCATCCATGGCTGGGTGCTCCAGCGGTAAGGAGTGCCTTCCCCACCGGAAAAAGGTGTCGGCATGTAGTCAATGCGCTCCATATCCTCTTCGGTCGCGCCGGACTTCTTCAGTTTCCGGGTGATGGTCGGGCAATGCCAGTTCTTCTCGGAGATTCCGTAGTCCTTCAAGGATTCGATCCACCACTGGGCGATGTCCCCCGTGGCAATGTCATCGAGCGGGATCTGAGGCCATTCGCCATGGTCATTGGTGTAGGAACCGAAAGCCCCATGAAGGGATTTCAGGTTGGAGATACACGCGCTCTTTTCCACCTTATCCCGCACTCTCCCGTAAATGGCGAAGCTCATCAGCGCCAGAATCGCGACAATGACCAGGACGATGACCAGTTCCATGAGCGTAAAGCCACCGTGAGTGCGGAGGTTGTGGCTGTCGGCATCAAACTTGGGCCGTAGAGAACGCGCTGCCTTCATCATTTCGCACCTTGAGAATGCTATCTCGCGGGGCTTTCCGCAAAGAAAAAGCCAGGGCAAGACGCAAGTCTCACCCTGGCCAAGAAATCAAAGACCGGGGGGCAAAGATCAGCCCTCAGTGCCGCCGCCACCCCCATCAGGGTCGCTTGTGGTATTGGCGGCGGCTGGGAAGAAGAGTATCGCTGGTGCTGCCGTGGAAGTGCGTTGCCCGATTACATGAATGCGGACCGATTCATTTGGCATGGCTGTGTCTGACTCGTTGATGGTCTCAACGATTGAAATCGTAGTATTACCAACAGCGTCGGTCGAGGTCCGGGTTTCGACCGTAGTAGTTGTATTGGTACTTTCAACAAGGGCGCTCGACGAATAGGACCCTTCACCTTCAAATCTGACGATCGGTGAAGACTCAAAAATGGTTGCCTGCCATGCACCACTGCCTTCGGACTCCACAGGCAGCTCGATCGCTCCATCGGGCGTGTCCGAGTTCCCTTCGGATTGGGCAGCAAACATCACGCACGTGATCTCCTTAATCGTTCCATCAACCATCCCGGAACTGAACCCGAAAGAAGACCGGCCTTCCTGAAAGGCCGCGTAGCGTCCGAAAGAATCAGAGGCCGTCCCGACACCGAAGATGACAAAACCAATCGTATTCTTTCCAGTAAAGCTGGCCTGATAAGTGCCGGCAAAGCTTTCCGGCCCATAGAAGTTGTTATCAAATGGGCCACCGGAAAGGGCGAGCAGTTGCCCGTGAACGAGCAGGTAACAAAAGACGATCGCGCCGAGTTGTTTGATCTTCATGGTGAGCTGAGTGGTAGCGAGTGCGTGCGTTTGAAGCAGTTATCCTGGGGTGAAGCTCCGGCGGCCTGAGGGCAGCAGGGCATACAATTGCCAGGATCTAGAGCTACCTGCTCAGTGCTGACAAGTCCTAAATCATTGTTCAGGCGGAAAAATCAACGTCTTGGGATGGAAACACCTCCTTAAGCTCAATCCTCAGTCCGTGAAAATGACGCGGCTCCACAACGCCGTCATCCTTGGCGTGTGCGATGAGCACGGGCTCATCAGCTTCTTCTTCAAAGCGATACACCATGATCGATTGCCCCTCTGGATCGACCAGCCATAACTCCTCCACCCCATGTTCGCGGTAGATCGGCAGCTTCACTTCAGCATCATGTTTCCGGCGGCCTGGCGAAAGGATCTCCACGACCAATGACGGCGCACCAACGGCGCGCTGTTCCCCGAGCCGGTCCATCCGCTCCGGCGCAAAATAGCAAAGGTCCGGTTGCAGACTGTGATCGCCCAGCTCGACATCGAAGGGGGAGTGGTAGACCTCTCCGAGATCGTTGCTGAACGCGAACGACTCCAGTATGGCGGTGAGCCGAACGGACAGGCGCTGATGATCTCGATTAGGTGCAGGTGACATGATCAATCGGCCATGGACCAACTCGTGCGGAAGATTACTCTCTGGCAGCGCGTAGAATTTTGACTTCGTCATACGCTGGCCGTGGACGGGGTTGGTCTTTGTGACCGTGGTCATAGATCAAACACCTCCTTAAGCTCAATCCTCAGTCCGTGAAAATGACGCGGCTCCACAACGCCGTCATCCTTGGCGTGTGCGATGAGCACGGGCTCATCAGCTTCTTCTTCAAAGCGATACACCATGATCGATTGCCCCTCTGGATCGACCAGCCATAACTCCTCCACCCCATGTTCGCGGTAGATCGGCAGCTTCACTTCAGCATCATGTTTCCGGCGGCCTGGCGAAAGGATCTCCACGACCAATGACGGCGCACCAACGGCGCGCTGTTCCCCGAGCCGGTCCATCCGCTCCGGCGCAAAATAGCAAAGGTCCGGTTGCAGACTGTGATCGCCCAGCTCGACATCGAAGGGGGAGTGGTAGACCTCTCCGAGATCGTTGCTGAACGCGAACGACTCCAGTATGGCGGTGAGCCGAACGGACAGGCGCTGATGATCTCGATTAGGTGCAGGTGACATGATCAATCGGCCATGGACCAACTCGTGCGGGAGTTTAGTCTCTGGCAGCGCGTAGAATTCCGACTTCGTCATGCGCTGGCCGTGGACGGGTACGGGCGGAGAGGTGTGAACGGTTGGCTCCGTTTCAGTCATGGCACAACATGCCCCTTGCATCAGCCGCGGTCAAAGCCATCGTTCCGCTCTTGATGATGACGCCCAGCCCTTCAGTCGACTATGCCGCCCTGGCTGCCGAACTCTCGGAAGCGCTCCGGCACGAGAGCGCCGAGGTTACCCTGAGCGGTGAAGTGCTGGCAGAACACAGTCAGGACCGCTGGTTCGGCGCCGCCGGTCACGCGGATCTGGTTGTCTTTGCCGGCAATGCCACTGCTGTGAGCAAAACGCTGGCTTTCGCTTCTGAACGGGGCATCCCGCTCACCACTCGGACAGGCGGCACCGGCTATGTGGGTGGCGCGACCCCGACTCAGGGCGGAATCGTCCTTTCCCTGGCCCGGATGAACCGGATTCTGGAGATCCATCCCGCTGATGGAGTCGCCGTCGTGGAGCCCGGAGTCGTGACCGGCCAACTGCAAAAGGAGCTGAAAACCCTGGGCCTGTTTTATCCGCCTGATCCCGCCAGTCTGCGGGAAAGCACGATAGGCGGGAACATCGCCACCAATGCCGGGGGACCACGGTGCCTGAAGTATGGGGTGACCCGGGCGTATGTCCTCGGCCTTGAGGTGGCTCTGGCTGATGGACGGCTCATCCGGACGGGCGGCCGCACAATCAAGAACAAGACGGGGTTTGATCTCGTCGGCCTTTTCACCGGTTCAGAAGGGCTGCTGGGCGTGGTCACCCAGGCGACTCTCCGTCTGCTTCCCTACCCACCTCACCGCGCTCTGGTCAGTGCCAGCCTGCCGACCGTGCGTGATGCGGCCGCAGCCGTTCAGGGAATCCTCCAGGGAGGGTTCATTCCGGCGGCGCTGGAGATTGCCGACGGCTTCACTCTGCAGGCTGCCCGCAACTACTCCGAACGCGAAATCCATCCGGACGCCCAGGCGCATTTGCTCGTCAATCTGGATGGACAGGGTGACTCGGTCTCTTCGGAAATTGTCGCCATCCGCCGTCTGCTTGAGGAGAACTTTCCAATCCTCAGCCTGGAGCTTGCCGAGGGTGAGGAAGAAAGCGAAGCGCTCTGGAAGATTCGCCGGGATTTCTCCTACGCTCTCCGCGCAACTGGCCTGACGAAGCTCAACGAAGACGTGGTCGTGCCACGCGGACGTCTGGTTGACCTGATGGATTTCGCTGGGGACCTCAGGTCCCGCTACGGCGTGCCGGTCGCCTGTTTCGGTCACGCCGGGGATGGCAACATCCATGTCAACGTGATGGTGGAGAACTATGATGATCCAACTGTAAAAGAGACTATGGGCGAACTCCTGGATGAACTTTTCGAACAGGTCCTGGCCTGGGAAGGCGCCATTACCGGAGAACACGGCATCGGTGTGGCAAAGAGCCGGTGGTGGCCAAAAGCCGCGAGCCCGGAGCTCCGTGCCGTGCACCGGGAACTCAAGAAGGTGCTCGATCCGGCGGGGATTCTGAATCCGGGCAAATTCCTGGACATTGATTAAACGGGAACATTTGAGGCTCGACTTCCCGGCGGGATTTCGGGGTGAATCGCCCAGCTGATCTTTGACGCTGACTTGTCTTCCTTATGCTCTTTCAACCCGCTGACCCCAGCACCCGCCCCTATGCTATTCTGGCTGCCCTCCTATACTTTGGGCTGACCCTTGTCATTTATACCTGGGATAATGATTTTTCGTTCATGGCGCATCCCGATGAGCCGTCGAAAACCCGACAGGTGCAGAATGGGAAGCGGAACTTCAATCACCCTCTGCTCATGCTCAACGCAGCCACGGTGGTTTCAAAAATGACGGGCGCCACGGATAACCGGCAGGAAATTGTCGTGGTAGGACGTTGGCTTTCCGCTATCTACACCTCGCTCAGTGTCGCGCTGCTGTCTTTCCTGGGATGGAGATTGGCGGGAGTGATGGGGGCTGTTGGTGCCGGGGCGGTTTTAACCATTGATGACCGGCTTTTCCAGTATGCGCACTATTTCAAAGAAGATCCGGCCCTGCTGATTGGTCTGGTGGTATTCCTGGTTGGCGCTGAGTTTTATAGCAGCCGGCCTGGCCTCGGGACTTCATTTCTGCTTGGTCTCGGCTCGGCACTGGCACTTTCCGGAAAGTATCTCGGCGCACTGACCATCCCGATGGGGCTTATTCTCATCATTTCGATTATTTGGATGCCTTCTGCTCCGCGCCTCCCGGAACAGCGGCAAGGTTTCAAGAGTGAACCGGCTGGCACGAAGAAATCGCTTATCAATCTGGCCGTTTTTCTTGGCACAATCATTATCATTGCCGCGGCCATCAATTATCAATTGCTCAAACCGGAAGGATGGGAGGGTCTCACCGGCGGCCTCGAACACGAGAAAAGCAATCTGGAAAAGTATCAGGAAATCAATGATTTGCCGAACTGGAACGCAGCACATCGCGTCATCGACGTGCTCATTCCTGCCATGTGGCTTTCAATCATCGGCATATATTTTGTCGACCGCAAAAAAAATGGTCGTGTCCACCCAGGGCTGTGGATGACCGCGGCCATTACGCTGACTTTCACCCTCATCCTGACTTTTTCTTCCCGGGACTCCGACCGCTATTATCTACCCATGTCTGCTTTCATGGGTTTCTTATTCGGCGCCGGCTGCTCCTCTGTCGGCGATTGGCTCGCCCGGGGCACTAATTGGAAATACCTTGTTTTCTTCTTCGCGGTTGGCCTGCAGATTCAGCAGAACGTTAATCGCACCTATGAACAGTTCCTCGGATTCGGTGATGACAATCGCAAGGAAGTCGCGGAATACGTCCGGGAGAATCTGCCCGCAGACGCCGTGATTGCCTACGATGCCGGCGTCGCTTTGCCGAATCCCGGAATTTGGCGTTCTAAATATTCACCCCAGGGAGCGAATGGTCCGGCGCTTCCACAGAAACTCACGCTGGTCGGCACTCCCTATGTTGGCGAACTTGCCTCCGTCGAGGAAATGCGAGCCGATGGTGTAACCCACGTCATCGTTGCGGGAAATCAATATGACGCCTACCTGAGCCGGAGCGCCAAACGTAAATCCCGCGACACCTGGAAGCAGATCCAGGATTTCTATGACGACCTCTTTGAAGAGAAGGAAGGTACTCTGGTCTGGAAATGGGAGAAAGGCGAGGTTGGCTACGTCGCCCAGGAGATCTGTCTCTTTGATATCCGGGAGAACCGCCCCGAACCCGGGGCCGACGGCGCAACCAGTGTCTACGAAAAAGACCGGGAATAACTGACCTATGGCCGGCCCTGCTTCTCGCTCTGTGTCGCATCGATTTCGGCTTTTCGCCGTTGGTCTATTATTTTTTGTCTGCGCGTTTTTTCTTCACCTTCTGCACAATGATTTTCCATGGACCTATCATAATGACGAGCCAAGCAAGGTTCGTCAGGTCCAGGAACATACCCGGAATCTGCGGCATCCTCCGCTCATGCTCACGATGGCGGACAGCACGATTGCCTTTCTTGGGCTGAACCGGTCAGATCCACAGACGGTGGTAGAAACCGCCCGCACCCTGGCCGCATTCTATATCGCCGGAACGGTCGTCTGCGTTTTTCTGCTGATTTACTATCAGTCCGGCCGCTTCTTTCCAGCCGCTCTCCTTGGAGGGATTCTGGTGACGATTGATAATCAGGTTTTTGAAATCTCCCATTATTTCAAGGAAGATGCTCCTCTCCTCCTGGGCATCGCCTTTTCCATCCTCTTTCTGGATCTCACCTTGAATTTGTCCAAGGAGACCCGATTTGGCCGTTTCCTCTTTCCTGCTTTGCTCGGGATCGGCTTGGCCTGGACGGTTGGCGCAAAACTGATCGGTGCCATTCTGGTTCCGGTCTGCTTCGCTGTTCTCCTTAGTTTTCGCACGGGCCGCCGGGTTTTTCCGGTTGCACTTCTGCTTTTTCTGATTTCCGGAGCGATTTTTTCTCTCCCTTACTCCCTGGACCCAGGCATGGCCTATGAGGAGTTGCACGGTGAAATCGAGCGGCTCAAGGAAGGGGATCACGGCATGGGACTGGATACCCCTCACCTTTATTTCTTTATGTTGCTCTCCGCGCACTGGAGCGTCATGCCAGTCATGGCCATCGCCCTATACTATTATGCCGCGCGGCGGATGACTCAGACCACCGGCCGTCATCCGGGAGCCGCTTGGGGCATTCTTCTCTTCATGGGGTGTTTTATGGCCGTCCTTTGTTTCTCCGCGCGCCTGTCAGAACGTTATCTTGGCCCCGTCCTTGTTTTGCTTCCCGTTTGTCTTATGGCGGGCGCCGCGGTGACGGCAAAGTTCTTGCGTCTGGCCCATCCGTCCGAACAGGCTCCGCCGGCGGGGCGGCCTTCGGCCCTGCGCTTTTTATTCCGAAGACCCGCCTGGCTTTGCCTGATTCTATTCTTTATTACCGGCAGCGTTCACCTTTTTCTCTTCGCGCGCATGGTGGATGGATTTGGTAAAGATAGCCGCACTGAGTTGATTACATACATCAATCAGCATTTGCCGGCTGATGCCATCCTCGCCGCGGATGATCAGGCGCAGATTCACTCACCCCAGATCAACGGGCGAAAGATTCTGCGTGAATTTTTTGCCTCTGAACTGGGTACCCTGCGGGATTTACTCGATCAGGGGGTTACACATATCATTATTACTCACGACCGGTCTTACCGTTACTTTTCTATCCATAATCCTCCTTCCATGGAAGAATGGAAAACCCTCAACCATCATTCACGTTTTTATCAGACGATCGTGAATGAAGGGGAGCTGCTCTGGAAAAAAAGGGGCCGGAATCCCAAACCGCTTCATCCCGGGATTTATTTATACAGAATCGATGAGATGGACCTTGGTCCATATCAGGGGGATTGATTCCTTTTGGACGGGGATGCCTACCGGAGACGATATTCAATGCTCTCACGGATGGTCTGGTTGGCTTTATCAGGCCTTCGCCAGCGGCGTCTCACGTGTGTGGCGGTGGCTTCATCCAGAACTCGGTGTCCGCTGCTGGAAACCACGCGCACTCCGGTCACCCGGCCGTCCGGTCCAATGCGGATTGCCAAAACTACTGTGCCCTCCAGACCCTCCACCCGGGCCCGGTAGGGATAGGACGGTGAGGGCATACGCGGCCTTCCGCGAGGCGCTGGCGTGGAGGCGGTGGATGGGCCGGGGCGGGTCTCTGCCTGAGGTTCAACGGACTGGGACGGAGATGGCGAGGAGGAGGCCGGACGTCGTGGCGACGACTCCGATCGCCGCTCTGGTTGCTGCTTCGGTTCGGGTTTGGGTTCCGGTGGCTTGGGGTTGAGCAGGACGGCGTCCCTCGGCACGGCAAAATCCGGCGTCAATTCACTCATGACCAGTTCGGGCGGCTTAGGCGGCGTCAGGTCAGGCGGCGGCGGCGTTTCCAACGGCTCCTCCCAGGTCAGGTCCTCGAGCGGATTCGGCTCAGGCGGGGCCTGGAGGGAAGCAAATACGACTTTGGCAAAGGTCTCCTCGTTAGGGGGCGACTCTATGTCCCCGGGTTCGGCGGCATTGGGTTCGGCGAGAGTCTCTTCCCGGTTCAACGCGTCTACCCACCACGCCAGCGCACTCAGTCCCGCCACATGAATACCGGCGGCTACCAGTGCGAGGCATAGCCACGGCGGATTCCTTTCCTGATGCATGCCCTCCCTGTTGACCATCCTCAACAAACTTAAAGCTCGGTCCCAGCGAGCATCGACACGC
The DNA here is from genome assembly GCA_964622095.1 of uncultured Verrucomicrobiales bacterium. GTDB lineage: Bacteria > Verrucomicrobiota > Verrucomicrobiia > Verrucomicrobiales > CAZUPP01 > CAZUPP01. The sequence continues at coordinate 38,270 of CAZUPP010000003.1, read as the reverse complement.
CTACCCCAGCGGACGCTGCATTTCCGTCATTCATCGGTCATCATTGCGGCTTAAGCGCGATCAGGACCCACGCTTCATCCTTATCGGCCATGCGGTCAGGGTCCGGCACAACCGCTCTTTCCCTCACCTCGTAGCCCTCGAAAAGCGCTTCCTTTTCCCACTCAATCAGCTTCTTGCGGGGCAAAAGCAGGTTGACTGAAGCAAGCCCATCTTCACGTGCTTCCACGTCGCTCAGTTTTCGGAAGTAGTCAGCTTCCGGCTCCAGATAGAACCACCATTGGCGGAAGCCCAGATCGAGAAGATACAGCCGATGGCCAGCTTCCACCCCGCTCTTCACCTGCGCGGCAAAAGGCACCAGATCATCATGCTCCCGCATCTTGGGAATGGCGGTCATCGCGAAAATCGCGGTGATCACTACACAAATACAAGCGGTCGCCAGAGGCCGGGAGAGCAGACCGAGCCAGACCTCCAGACGGTCCGGCGTAAGGAGAATGAAGCCCAGCGCAACCATGGCGGGCACGGCCAGCAACCAATTCGACGGATGGAGATCAATCCGCCACCCATTGAGTCCCAGGACCACGGTGGCGGCCAGACCCAGAGCGATAACCATTGCTCCGGCAAGATTTCCCGTTCGCCAGGCACTCCACAGCCAGGAAAGCATTTCTCTTCGGTCTGCCCATGCCACGGTCAGGAGGCGGGCATTGAGCAAAAAAACCGGGGTGAGCAGCGGCAGGGTGTAGCGCTCGATACTGCTGGGCAACAGGCTGATGATGAGAAAGCTCCAGAAGACCCCGTCCCGCGCACCCATGATCACCCGCCGTTCCGCTTCTGAGCTGAGCTTTTCGAGGAGCGGCCGGTGCCAAAGAAGCGGAAAAAAGACGCACCACGGGAGCAGATTCAGGATGCCCCGCGGTACGTTCTGAACCCAACTGGTAAACTTGAAGTCACTGAGCCCCAGCCGGCTCACTAACTGGTCCATCCACTCACCAGCCGCGCCACTGGGGCCTCCATCGCCGCTGTCGGTCAGGCCAGACGCCGCGTTCGCCTGCGCGAAGGGAATAGCCCAGGCCAGGAAAATGCCAGCGAGCAGGATCGCCGCCATGTAGGGCGCCGGGTGCAGCAGGAGCCGTTTCCATTGATCCCGCTGACGAAACAGCACACCCAGGACAATAGCCGCGAAAAAGACCAGATGCGGCGGGCCCTTGGAGAGCATGCCCAGGCCCAAAAACAAACCCGTCGGCAGCCAATAGGCCCACGGATTCGAGCCACGGATCCAGCCTGTTATCCAAAAAGTCAGCGCGATGCCGAAGAGCGCGATGTAAAGCGCCTCAATCTCGGCCAGGCGGCCTTTCTCCATCATAGAAATGTTTGTCAGGACAAAAATCGCTGACAGAACGGCCCCATGCGCTCCGAGCCAGCGCGATCCCACGAGAACCACCGTCACGGCCAGGGCCAGCACGCCCAGCACGCTTGGCAGGCGGACGGAGAATTCATCCCAGCGCCCGCCCTGAATCATGACACTCCCAGCGATTGCCCAGTTGTTGAAGGGCGGTTTTCGAAGGTAGGGCCGAGCTCCGATAAACGGCTGCAACCAGTTGCCAGTTTCCAGCATCTGGATGGCAGGCAGCGCCCGGCGTGGCTCCTCGCTCTTCAGCTCGGTATTGCCCAGTCCGGGCAGGTAAACACCTGCCCAGACCAGAAAAACAAGGCTCACGGCCGCACCGAGCGGGAAGAGTTGATGGACCCGTGGCACGGCCGGTTACTTCTCCCCGTTAAATCAGTTTACCAGTTCGGTGAACGGTCCGCGTTTCATGGTTAGCGGTCACGATCCCGCCGGCCACCGCCTCGGCCTCCACGACCTCCACCGCCGCCGCCGCGGCCTCCACGACCGCCGCCGCCACCGCGTCCCCCGCGATCACCGCCGCGACCTGCACCGCCGCCGCTCCGGCTGTACTCACCGTCGTCTCCGCCGCCTTCCTCTCCGGTCTCACCTTCGATGAACATATCACCCACGGCGGCCTTGAGATGCTTATCGTAATCCTCCTCTTCGAGTCCCTGCTCAGCCCGTTCCTTCATGGCCGATTTCCGGCTGAGTTTGATCCGGCCTTTATCATCAATGCCGATGCACTTGACCCAGATGTAATCGCCCATTTTGACGACGTCTTCTGTCTGGCGCACGCGGAACTCGGCAAGCTCCGAGATGTGAACGAGCCCTTCCTTGCCAGGCAGCGCTTCGACGAAGGCGCCGAAGTCCTTCGTGGACACAACGCGCGCATGGTAGACTTCACCGATCTCTATCTCTTTGGTGAGATTCTTGATCATCTCGATCGCGCGTTCCATTCCCGGTGCGGTGGAGCAATAGACCTTCACTGTGCCATCGTCCTCAATGTTGATGTCGGCTCCGGACTCGGCCTGGATGCCTTTGATCGTCTTGCCGCCGGTCCCGATGATCGCCCCGATCTTGTCTGGGTCGATCTTGATCGTCTCGATGCGCGGAGCATTTTCTTTGACTCGTTCACGGGGCGCGCTGATCGCGGCGTCCATCACATCCAGCACCTTCATCCGGGCGTTCTTCGCGCGGATGATGGCTTCTTCCATGATGGAATGGGGGATGCCACGCAGCTTGAGGTCCAGTTGAAAGCCGGTAACCCCGGTGCGTGTGCCGCACAGCTTGAAGTCCATGTCTCCGAAGTGATCCTCCGAACCGAGGATGTCTGTCAGCACATGGTAACGGGCGATCTTGCCATTTTCATCCGGCTCAGAAACGAGACCGGCGGAGATTCCCGCGACCTGGGATTTGATGGGAACTCCGGCGTCCATCAGACAGAGGGAACCGCCGCAGACACTGGCCATGGAGGTTGAGCCGTTACTGGCCATGATCTCACTGACCACGCGGATCGCATACGGGAACTCGTTTTCAGGTGGCAGAACGGGTTCGATGGAGCGTTCAGCCAATGCTCCGTGCCCGATCTCCCGGCGCCCGGGTGATCCGGTCCGGCCGGTTTCACCGACGCTGAAGGGGGGGAAGTTATAGTGAAGCAGGAAGCGCTTGGTATCTTCTCCGCCCGCGTAGGCATCCAGCATCTGCGCTTCCTCCGCCGGGGCGAGCGTAGCCAGACACAGGCTTTGGGTTTCGCCACGCGAAAAGAGTGCGCTTCCATGTGGAATGGGCAGCGTGCCGATCTCCGCATAAAGCTCCCGGATGTCTTCCACCCCTCGCCCATCGGAACGTTTCTGATCGTCCAGGATGGCTTTGCGGACGATCTTTTTCTGCATCGAGTCAAAGGCCTGATTGATATCGAAGCTTTCCACCTGGTCTTCGCCGAATTTTGCGACAATGGCCTCCCTGACTTCCTTTCTCAGGGCATCTACCGCTTTGCCCCGCTCCTGTTTGCCGGGCAGAAAGAGCGCGTTATAGATGCGGTCTCCAGCCACCTGCTGAGCAATCTCCACATAATCTTCCTTAACCAGGACCGGCTCCCATTCGCGTTTGGGCTTGTTTACTTTGGCAGCCAGTTCCTTCTGCATCTCAATCATGGCCTGGGCATGGGGATGGGCGAAGCGCAGTGCTTCGATGAATTTATCATCCGGCAGTTGCTCCGCGGCACCTTCGATCATGATGATCTCGTCCTCCGTGCCGACGTAGACCAGATCCAGCTCGCTGTTCTCGCGCTGCTCGAAGTCCGGGTTGGCGATAAACTCGCCGTCCACCAGTCCGACCCGCACCGCGCCTACGGGGTTGTCAAAGGGGATGTCAGATACGGCGAGAGCCGCGGAAGCTCCGTTGATGCAGAGAATGTCCGGATCGATGATCTCGTCCGCGCTCAGGAGCAGACCGATGATCTGGGTGTCGTAAATGTAGCCTTTCGGAAACATCGGCCGCAGCGGGCGGTCAATCATTCGGCAGGTCAGGATGTCTTTTTCTGAGGGGCGGCCCTCGCGCTTGAAATAGCCACCCGGGTATTTTCCGGCGGCGGATGCTTTTTCCCTGTAATCAACGGTCAGAGGAAAAAAATCCTGCCCTTCATTGAGGGAGGTGGCGGATACCGCGGTGACGAGGACCGAGGTGTTGCCGCTGGTCACGGTGACGGCGCCATCGGCGAGGCGTGCGATTTTTCCCGTTTCAATCGTGATTGGTTCACCGCCAATCTCACGGGTTACTGTATGGGTCATTGATCGTTATCGGTTTTTTGGACTGAACGCTGAGGTTTACGGGATTCTCCAAGACCTCTGCCATGGTCCGGCTGCCTGCTCCGTTCTAGTCCAAAAAGCTCTGCCCGGCTTGAATGAGAGCCTAACCTCGTAGGATTCAACCCTCGGTCTCACGGCAATGGCGACGAGCGAAGAGGGCTGAATCCTAAGAGCTAGAGCGGTCTCGAAGCGGGAACGTCTTTTATGGATAGATGGAGCAAGGAAACGGATTAAGCAAAGTGGGGCCGTTTCTGCCTCCGCGTTATTTTTTATTTTTGTTGTCGTCTTGGCGGTTGAAGCACCCAGAAAAGGCATAGGCCTTATGAGCGGATGCACCGCGGGTTTCCTATGCCTGCGAGACGAGATGAACGCAAGCGTAAGCTTTGACCTAAAGTCAAGAGAGTATCTCCCGGCTCAGGGAGCCGATCTCTAGCGGCGGAGTTTCAGATCTTTCAGAAGCTGTTGATACTGATCACGAGAAGTCCGATGCAGGTAATCCAGCAGCTTTCTCCGGCGGGCAACGAGCTTGAGCAGCCCGCGGCGGGACGAGTGGTCCTTCTCATGGGATTTGAGGTGCTCCGTGAGGTGCACGATCCGGCGCGTCAGAATGGCCACCTGGACGGCGGCGCCGCCGGTGTCTTTCTCGTGCAGTTGGAAGTTTTCCAGATTTTCTGTAAAGGCCGCCATAGAGCAATTTCGTTTTGGGGAAGCGGAAGATGCGCCACTTAGCCGGAGTTGCAACAACTTTCCTTCAGCAGAAACCAAATAATGAAGAAAACCGTTCTGACACCTCAACCGTCTTTCCGGATCAGCCGGCCAGAGCTTCTGCGCCTGCACGCACGTTCCAGACTGGCTACCCCGCATGGACTCGAACCATGAATAACAGATCCAAAATCTGCTGTGTTACCATTACACCACGGGGTATCGTAAGGTCCCGAATCAGGCCTGGACTTCCGACCGGGCAAATACACTGCCACCGTTTTGCTCGCCCGCAAGTCCTAAACGCCTGCCATCAAATGACAAAAACCGCCCGTCGGTTCCGGGTCGTCCATCATATTGAGTAGCCAGGTCCCTCTTCCTGCAAGGCACGGAATGCGTCCGGAGAGAACCGGTAGAGACGCGCGGCACGATGCCGGACGCCTTCCTGCCACTCATCCAACGGCTCCACGAGACCCGAGGTGATCATCTTTTTGCGAAAGTTCCGCTTATCGAAGGTTCGCTCAAGGACATCTTCATAGAGTAACTGTAAGGAAGTAAGCGTAAATTTTACAGGCAATAGGGAAAAAATTACAGCCGTGGTCCTCGCCTTCTCCTGCAAACGCTCAACCGCTGTCTGCACAACTTTGCGATGGTCCCGCGCCAGCTTAGGCAGTCTGGCGACGGGAAACCATTCGGCTTCCTCGCCCTGCACCTGGGAACCAGTCCGGCGTTTGACGGCTTTTCCGCCCTTCCGGCTGAGGAAGAGGTAAACAATGCTGATCAGGTGCTCGCCAGGACTTCGCTTGGGGTCACCAAAGGTTTGCAACTGTTCCTCAAGGGAAACATCTGTTCCCAGGGCGGTCTGATCTTTGATAACCCGCCTGGCCGCGGTGTCAGGGTTCTCTGCTCGTCCCAGTGGTGCACCGGGTAAAGAGTAGCTCGCTTTAGATGCACTGCCCCGTTGTTCTTTCGCCGGAACCAAAAGAACATGCAGTGTTCGGTCAATGCCCGCAAATACACAGCACTCAATCGAGACACTGTGCATCGGCGAAGAGGAGGTCTTCTTGGAAGCCATGGTCTGTATTGTGGGAGGGGGGGTGGAAATGAGGTCCCCGAGAGACGCTGATATAGCGGGTCTGGAGGCCTTAACCAGATAAAAGCAAGCGGCATGCCGCACTTTACTTCAACCTGAATTTAAATGGCGCATCGCGAAAATGGTGTTTTCACGGGTTTCAGACTCCTCAGGCGAGGATTGTTGGTGTCGGCCGGGTGTTTGAGCTCTCTGTTTACACTCAGGGAAAGAGCCTCATCCCGGGTCACGTGGAAATTTTATGGGGTGGCAGGTTGCGCCGGAAGAATGGTTACGTCTTCCCCGGCCCCATCACCGGGCGAAGGAGAAGAGGGTGCCGTGATCATTGTTGATGGAGATAATGATGGACTGTTGACGGATGATCCGGAGTCACCTTCGAGCACTCCGGTGTCCACGGCGCTGCCGGGCGCGGACGGGTCAGTCTCGGCGGGAAGAGGATCCAGATCATCAATCGTAGCGTCATCCAGCACGATGTCAGAGGACACGGTCCCTTCGGACTCTGTGACCTGCTCAAAATCTTCCTCGCTCAGCGCCTCTGATTCTTCGAGTGCTTTGTCCCGGGCTGCCTTTGCTTCGGCCAGAGCCTCGCTGCTCACCCCGGCTTCCCGAAGGTATTCCTCCACCGTCGTCTCAGAGGCGCTATCCGGTTCGAGGCCTTCGATGGCCCGGCGCTCACGCTCGTAGATTCCCCAATCCCGGTTTTCCAGATCCAGCTCATCCGAACCGGAGACTTCCGAAGGCAGCTCAGGAAGCTGTTCCCGGCCCATGAAGTGGTCGGGCACCATGAGAATGACGGCAAAAGCCAGGACGCAAAGTGCAAAAAATCCCAAGATGATCAGGTTCTTCCGGCTTCGACCGAAGCGCCAGTGCTGGGTGGGAGGCGCTGCTCCGAAGCTGTGGCCGCCGGGCATGGCGTCCTCAAACTCCATGTTGGAAATCTCCGTTTTCGTGACGGTGCCGCGGCGGCCATAAGCCGGGCGGCCTTCGCTGGGGTAGTGTGGGCGCTCCGCGGGCGGAGCAATCCGGTAGCTGGGCTGATCGTCATACGAGCCCTCTTCAATCTCCGCACCATAAACATCGGGCGCTGGCTGGTCATGGTAAACCGGCTCCTGATCATCCGCATGGTAATGGTGAGGTGGCCGTTCCACGGTGCGTCCCTCCTCCATTTCATAGGGATCATCCCGGTGCGGATACTCATTGGAACGAGGTTCTTGAGGCATACCTGAGAGTGAAGCGGAGTAAGGGCGCGCCGCCAGAGATAAGGGGTTAGTGGTCCGGAGCAATACCTTGGCAGGTCATCGGAGTGTATCGCCGATCTCAGAAATTGGCAATGCCCGGGGTGAGACCGGCCATTTTCTCAAGTTGATCAAGAATCTCTTCCCCGTCACAGATTCTCTCTTCCCGGGCCTCCAGATCTTTCAGGGTGATTTGTGGCCACTCGCCTCCCACCACCACCGCAGCCCGGGCGTTGAGCGCATTGGCCTGCTTGAATTGCTTACCCACATTGCCCCCGGCCAGGGCACAGTCCACGCGCCAGCCGGCCTCGCGCAGCCTTTGTATCAGGCCCATCGTTTCTGTCTCTTTATCCGGATCCGCCTGAACCACAAAAACCTGGACCGCAGGGTCAGCGGCCAGGGTGTGCTCCATCTTTTCCCGCACCGCCGGGGTTTCCATAATGAAATCCCCCAAAGTCACATCGCCCATCCCGAAGCCGAGGGCGGGCTGATCGATCTTCCCGTCACTCAAGCCACTGATCAACTGGTCATAGCGGCCCCCACCGGCGAGCGCACGATTGTTGCCCTGACGATCAAAGGCTTCAAAGACGAGGCCCGTGTAATAGGCCAACCCCCGGACAACCGCGGCGTCCACCTTCAGAAAGCCATCCAAACCCCGGGCGGCGAGCCTATGGATCAATTCGAAGCAGCCTGAGAAATACTCCGGCGAGGGATCGTTGGCGAAGGCCTGAAGATCAGACAAGGAGAGATTCAACTTGGGCTTAATCTCGGCCAGCCGTTTGCTGAGCACCTCGGGTTTGTCGCGCTCCAGTTTGTCCACCACCTGCAAGACCGGCGGGATGCCAGCCTCGGCTACCCCCTGATCACTGAGGAAACGGCTCCAGGCGTCACGGTTGCTGAGGCGCACGGCAAAGTCTTCTTTCTTGAATCCGAAGGCGCGTAGCACATCCACTACCACGGCAATCAGCTCAGCCTCCGCCGCCAGACCGTCCAAGCCTATGATGTCCGCATTCAACTGGTAGAATTCGCGCAGCCGCCCTTTCTGCGGCTGCTCATAGCGAAAGAACCGCCCGATGCTGAACCATTTGATTGGTTTCCGGTACTGAGTAGGACGGGCGATGAGCATGCGCGCGACGGTCGGCGTGAGCTCCGGGCGTAACGCGACGTCTTCTCCTCCCTGGGTTTCAAAACGCCAAAGCTGCCCCACGACCTCACCCCCGCTCTTCTTCCGGTAAAGCTCTGTCTCCTCCACCATCGGCCCTTCCACCTCCACGAAGCCGTAGCCACGCAGGACCCGCCGCCACGTCTCAAAGATGTAGCGACGCACCGCCCAATCCTCTGGATAAAAATCACGGAAACCTTTGGGAGCCTTCATTGGTGTCTTGAACAATCTGTTTATTTGGAGATCCTGACAGGCGAAGTCACCATTGCCCTGAGATGGCCAGTTGCGATGAAATATCGCGGCGGCTATCGGAAGCAGTCTTAAAAAGATTTCCTAATTCCATCGGATCCCTCTGACTACGACAGGTCACGTCGAGACTGATGGGAAGGGCTGACTAAACAGATTCCAGGAATGAAGGTAAAGGTTAAAAAGCAGCACATCGAACTGGTCATCTTTTTCGTCTCGATGGCCTTCCTTATGTATATGTTAGGAGCCTTGGCTTATTCCCATAAGTTTTTTCCGTATCATATCTACAAGGAGATTCCTGTCGTCATCGAGAATAGCTTCGGAGATCCATGGCATGTTAGACAACCGTTACTCAAAGATGTTGAGAGGATTTACCATGACCCTGAAAAGGCCTATCAAGGGTTGAATCTTGTCTCTCAAGTGACCGCTGAATCCCAATTTTCCCTAGCGGTGATGACAATGAATGGTGAAATCGTGCACGAATGGAACCCGAGTTTAGGGAAAAAGTGGCCAGATGTTAGTCATTTGGCCGAGACATTCCATCCGGACAGGATGCGGGCGATCTTTATTATGGGCGTGAGTCTGTTTGAGAACGGGAATCTCGCTTACAACTTTAACAACGTTGGAACGACTTGCGATGACCCGGCTGGGAGGCTTGTTTGGCGCTACAGCAAACCGACACATCACTCCATGACACGCTACCAGGATAATTCGCTTTGGGTTTGTGAATATGTACCGCATTTAGAGCCGACATCTCGTTTTCCAAATCGCACCCCTCCCTTTCGGGAACAACTGATCACTTGGCTGTCAGAAAGCGGTGAAGTGATCAAACGGTGGTCCGTCCGAGACCTCCTCGTCAATAATGGCTATGAAGAATTGCTTTTCATGGGCGCGGTGATTGAGAACGATGATTACCTTCATTTAAACGATGCCGAGCCGTTTCCGCCAGAGATGGAACCAGGTGTTTTTGATGAACACGACGTCGTTGTTTCGCTGAGAAATATTAACACGATATTTGTATTCGACTATGAGACAGAAAAAATCAAGTTTATTTCCACCGGCAAAGTCATCATGCAGCATGATCCAGACTTTATCGATGGAAACCGAATTTCTGTTTTTGACAATAATTACAAGGGACAGAGGTTTCCCGATACCCATAGCCAAATCGTGATCATTGATGGACGCACTGGTGAAGCCACTCTCTATTACGAAGGCTCAAAGGAGGAACCTTTCCACACTGAGTTCATGGGAACACATCAGTGGCTTCCAAATGGAAATCTGCTGATTATCGAAGCAGAACATGGCCGCGCTTTCGAGATTGATCAAAACAAGGAGATCGTATGGCAGTATATCAATAAAGTTTCCGACAAAAAGGTTTCCCTTGTGGTTGATGTCCAGCGCCTTCCCCTTTCCTATACAGAGGTTTTCAAAAATCGGAACCTTCAATAACAGATCACCGCAAAACCATTATTCGCCATGATCATGAATCTCATTCCTTTGCTGGGATATTTCGGCCCCGGGACAAGCGTGGGGGCGGTCGTATTGATCATCGTTACCCTCGTCGCTGTAGTTGCCGCGTTCTTTGGGTTTCTCTGGTTTCCAATCAAACGGCTTCTGAAGAAGAAGGAAGATAATCAGAGCGCCGGGCAATCAGCCGATGTTCACCCTGAGGCGGATAGGCGCCCGAAAGCTGATCCCGATGAAGAATAACTCTACATGATCTCGAGCTGGGCTTGGGCGTTTTTCTTGGTTATAGGTTTCTTGTGCCTTTTTACGGCCTTCAATGTTTTTGGCCGGAGTTTGACGGCATTGGGGATCGCCCGGGGCTCTCTTCAAACTCTGGGAGACCCTCAGAAGTCCGACGTCGAGAAAGAGAGGATCCTGCGGGGCCAGGCGCTGCATATGCTTTACCTTTTGTTGATCCTCGGGACGCTTATTGCCGGGGCGGTATTCATTCCTGTGGGAATGGTTTATGGAATGAGCATGTTCGGTTTCGTCGATTTTGATCGCGTTATCGCGGTATCTGTCTCGCCGGTTTTTCTCCTGACCGCGGTGTTTCTTGCCACGGTCTATTATCTGGTCAAAGGCCGCCTTCGTGAACGGAGGAGGGGACAGGCAGAATTGTACTCTGCAGCAGACAAGCAGCTATTTCGCTTTGCCTTCGCCACCACCAGGACCCAACTGAGTCTCTCGAGATTCGAGGACCGGCTCGTCCGCGCCCGGAAAGCACAGAGGATTGATCTAAGTCGGCCGGTCTTTATTTCCGGTTTGCCCCGTGCTGGTACGACTATCCTTTTGGAAGTTATTCATAATCTTCCGGGTTTTCGGACTCATACTTACCGTGACATGCCATTTTTGTTTACGCCTATACTCTGGCGTAACCTGAGTCGTCTTTCCTCGAGGAAGTCAGTTCTGATGGAACGACCGCATCACGACGGATTAATGGTAGGCCTCGATAGCCCGGAGGCACTGGAGGAGATGCTCTGGAAAGCATTCTGGCCAAACCATTACTCTGGTGTAACGATTTCGCCGTTTGACGGTGAGACAGAATCGAATCCCCATTTTGATGCCTTTTTTCGCAAGCACATGGAAAAATTGCTACTCGTCAAGGGGGCAGGAGCAAAACAGAATCTCCGGTATGTCTCGAAAAACAATTTAAATATATCGCGGTTAGGGTATTTGCGGAAGGTCTTTCCTAAAGCCACTATTCTTGTCCCGTTCAGAGATCCGCTTCAACACGCTGCGTCCCTCATGAAGCAGCACGAGAATTTCTTGCGCCTGCACCAGGAGGATGATTTCTATCGGGAATATATGGAGGCGGTGGGACATTATGATTTCGGGAGAACTTTGAAGCCAATTAACTTTGACGGCTGGTATGAATCGAGGAGTGTCAGATCAACTATGTCGGTGAGCTTCTGGCTCGAGTATTGGAGCGCCACCTATGGTTACCTGCTGCGGCAGTCCCAGTCTGTCCCTAAAATCAGTTTTGTTGGATTCGAACAGGTCTGCCTGCGCCCCCATGACTCCTTGATGCAGATCATGGAAGCGGCGGGATATTCTGAAGACGAGGACTTCGTTACCGCGCAGGCTGCCAGATTTAAACTGCCGCGTGAGCATTTTCCTGTAATGTCGGATACGGACGCCGAGAAACTGAAACAATGTCAGGCAGTTTTCAGATCGATGGAAGAGATCTCCTTGACAGGAAACCTTAGTAAGCCCGGTTACGGCGACGGCTGATGCTCAGCAATCTCAAACTGCACGAGTTCCGCTGCTTTCCGCGACTTGAAACGGAGTTTGCTCCGGGCATGAATTTGATTTCCGGGGCGAACGCGCAGGGGAAAAGCACCTTGCTGGAAGCGATTTGTGTTCTGTTGCGGCTGGAATCTCCGCGGGTGACCAGCATGAATTACATCATCCGCCGGGGCGCTAAGGGTTTTGCGGTTCAGGGCCAATATGGGAATCGCTGGATGCAGTTTTACTATGGTGAACGTCGGCGAAAACTGGCGCTCGATCAGGTCGAGCAAAAAACCGCTCGGCAATATTTGGGGATTGGGCACGCGGTTTTCCTGGCCAGCAGCGATCGTGAACTGGTCCATGGCTCGCCTGCGGAACGGCGGCGATTCCTCGATTTGTTAGCGGCCCAAGTTTCGGTCGGATACCGGAAAACGCTTCGCGACTATCAGAAAGCGCTCGCCAGCCGAAATGCATTGCTCAAGGAAAAGCGAATCGCGTGGGACCAGGTTCGTTCCTACGACGGGCCGCTCTGCGACGCAGGCGAAAAGTTGCTTCATGAGCGAATCAGGCTGGTCGAAAGGTTACTACCACTCGTGCAGGCAGCTCAGACCAAAATCAGCGCGGAGGGAGAAACAGCCATTAATTTACGCTATCTCTCCTCTGCGGAAGGCATTCCTTTACCGGAAGCACTGGAGAAAAGTCGTGACGAAGAAGCGCGCCTGCGTCAAACCATTGTGGGCCCGCATCGAGATGACCTGCTACTGTCGTATGACGATCAGCCGCTGATTAATTTTGCGAGCGAGGGACAGCAACGCACCGCCGCGATTGCTCTGAAGCTCAGCGAATACGCTCTGATCAAAAGTACCTCAGGTCAGGAGCCACTATTGTTAATCGATGATGTCTTCGGCGAACTTGATCCAATACGGCGCAACAATCTATTGGACTGCGTGACGGGTGCACCGCAGATTTTTGTTACAGCCACCTCACTGAGCTGGCTGGATGAAATGCCGTCGGACTCCGCACATTACAGGGTAGCCGATGGCCGGGTCACCCTAGTGTCTGGTTAATACCAAAACGGCCGGGCGTTTCATCAACACCCGGCCGCTAAGGCAGTTTAAGTTGTCTCCCAGTTGACTGGTCAGCTCAAGTTAAATCAATACTTGATGCTGCAGCCGTAGGGCTTCTCGTAGGTGACCTGAGGCTCTTTGCCACTCATGGCTGCTTCCAGAGCGGCCGCTACATAATTCGTGGCGCCTTCCACATCATCCTTGTCGGCGCTCTTTTTACTGTCAATCGCACCGGCGTAGACGACCTTGCCTTCCGGATTGATGACATACATTTCCGGCGTTCTTTTCGCACCATATTTCTTGCCTACTTCACCGGAGGCATCCATGAGCACCGCCGTGGGGTTTGCTCCTTTTTCCTTGGTCAGAGTATTGGCTGCTTCGGGCGTTTTGTAGTCGCGATGATCTTCTTTGGTCGAATTGATCGAAAGCCACACGACATCTTTGCCGGTATATTTTTCCTGAAGCTTCTGCATGTTGTTTGAGTCATAATGCTTCACGACAAAGGGGCACTCATGATTAAGCCACTCGAGGACGACAAACTTGCCTTTGAAGTCAGACAGGCTGTGCTCGTTGCCCTGAGTATCAGTGAGGGTGAAATCCGGAGCCTGCTCGCCAGGCTTGACTTCGGCTTGTGCCACGATGGCAGCGGACATGGCTGCGGCCGCGGCAATCGCACCGGTGGTGAGGAATTTAGAGATTCGCATAGGATCTTGCAATTTGGTTGGTTCGTTCTTGCTTGGTGTTGCGCTATAGATTGAGGAGGTTGAGGCGAGACACGCAACCATTCGCCCCAAGTGAAACGTCTCCGAAGTAAAACCAGTTACTTGAATTAAAGTAACCCGGACAGACGTTCCGCAAAAAACCGACAAGCGTGGCCCACTATTGTTCGAATTGAACGGCAAAAATCAGGGAGCGGTGGAGGCGGCTATGGTTCCCGGGCCCGCGGTGGGGGAATCTCTCTGTTCTGCCGACTGAATCGCCTCCGCGACATTAGATTTTGTCAGATCCACAGGCAGGACGCGCGCTCCTTCCATCCCCGGACCGTAGACTACATTGGTCGGCAACGCGTTCCGGTCATAACTGCGCACGGCTTCCCAGGCTTCCGGCCAATCCCCTGTCATGTCCGCCTTCAGCGCAACGACATTATGTTCAGTAAACAATTTTCTGGTCGGGCCGACTTCGAGTGCTTTTTGCTTGTTTACAATACAATTAAAACACCACGCCGCCGTGAAATCGATAAAGATCGTCCGCCCCTGGGCACGCGCTTTTTCCACGGCCTCCGGTGACCAGGCAACCCATTCGATCCCTCCCGAATGATCATAGTCCGGCACGGCTGCATCTTCGCTCGACAGAAATGAAGCCGATCCGGCTGGTTCACTTTTCACCGTAAAAAACGTGCCGCCCTGCAGGAACAATACTCCCACGATGGACGCCAGAACAATCACGGAGGCCAACCGCGCAAGCGCGGGACCCTTTCCGCGACTGCGGTGCGCCACGCTTCCAAAAAACCAGAATCCCACTGCAATCGCCGCGAGGATAAAGCTCATCGCGATCGCGGCATTCACTTCTGTTATCTGTGTGTAAACAACAAATAACCACCCCACGAACCCGAGCAAAACGAAGCCCATGAACTGCTTGAAGTGTTCCATCCATGGGCCGGGCTTTGGCAGAAAACTCAACCAGCCGGGAAAGAGCGAAAGCAAGAGATAGGGCAGGCTCATCCCGACCGCCATGGCTCCAAAGAATATAAAGGTGGTCACCACATCTGCTCCCATCATAGCCCCCAGGGAAACCGCCATGATCGGCGCCGCACAGGCGGAGCCGAGCAGAGTAGCAAATGCCCCATGCCAAAAGCTGCCAATATATCCGGATTTTCCGGCCAGGGAATCAATGCTTTGCGTGATATTTCCCGGGAGGACCAGTTCAAAAACCCCGAAAAGGTTCAGGGCAAAAACCAAAAGGAGAATCATCATCGGTACCAGAAAATAGGGATTGCCGAACTGCTCTCCCCATCCGGGCACGTCTCCCCCTGCTTTAATGATCTGCAGAATCCCTGCAAACCCCAGAAAGAAAACAAAAATCCCGGCCGTAAAGGCAAGGCCATGCGCGGCAATTTTTTTTCGGTTTTCCCCAGCCATTTGGGTAAAGCTGAGAATTTTAATGGAGATCGCCGGTAATACGCAGGGCATGATATTCAGAATTAACCCGCCCAATAACCCCGCAATCCAGAAAGGCATCGGCGCGGCCCCGCTGGTCACTCCCGCCCCGCCGTCTCCAGAACCTGTTGCTGCTGCTGCCTGTTCGTCCCCGTCGCCGTCACTATCTGATCCGGCGGCAGCCATCTCGCCTGTCTCACTGCTCTCAGAGTTATCACTTAACCCTTCCGCAATCCGTTCCACCCGCCAGCTTTGCCGCGCGCCATCCGCATATCCCGCCACGAGGACTGCCGGGAATTCTTTCACCTCCTCCGGCGCATCAATAATTTCGATCTCAAAGACCAATTCGTCCGCCTCGACGGCGGTAGTTAACTGGGGATGAATGATCCCGGTCTGCTCAGGCGGCAGAGGAAAAAGAGTCAGCTTTGCGCTTTCCGGGAATTCTGTTCCGGTCAGGGTCAGTCGAAACAGATTTGCCTCTTCATCGCGTTCCCAGGCAAATTCTTCAAAGGGCATTCCTTCCAGCGGTCCGCGAATCGGCAGCCGCTCGAGGTATTTGACAAATAGTTCTGAATTTTGCGGACGCGCATCGTCCAGCGTCCCCACCGGCAGAGTAAGCTCAAATTCATGCTTACCCGGAATGCAGACCTCCCGGCAGATCAGCCAGCGCGCTTCCCCTTTCAGCTTGAGTTCTTTCCCTTCGAAATCCTCCGCGATATCAATCTGCGTCAAAAGAAGCACCTCGTCGCCATAGGCATAGGTGATGATGTCGCCGCTTTCCTCATACAGATAGGGCGCAGGAAATCGCAGCGGACCGGCCTCAACCCTTTCAGGTAAATCCCAGTTCACCGTCGTTGGCATCCCGGAATCTCCGGCATACTCCCAATAGATGTGCCACTTCGGCGCCATCTCAAAAAGAATGCCCACCATGAGCGGTTCACCCGGGACAGCATGTGTCAGGTCGGTGAGAACTTTGGCTTCGCCGATCGTCTGCCCCTCGAACTCCTGCGCGTGGCTGATGACCGGTCCAGCTAAGGCAGCCAGCCAGAAGGCACCGATGAGGGCCGGTCGATGAATGGGAGTGAAATGGTGGCGGAAAAGGTTCATAGAAAAAAAGGCCTTCGCATACCGTGCGACTGCCCAGATAAATCAGACGTGCCTGACCGGCAGGTTGTTCACGATGATTGCCAGCCAATAAGAGGCCGGCAGGACTCGTCTTATTCCCCCCGAAAACTGGTGCGAAGGACCTGGCGGTTCGTCCTCACTTCACCTCGGCCCGATAGATGGTCAGTGACCACAGATAGCGTGAGCCGCGCCGGGTGTAGCTGATCTTCTTCTCTTCCGCCATCTTATCGATCAGCTCGGGCTGGCTGCTCAGCTCCGGCGGGAAAGGGTAATTTTTCTCATCCAGCTTGCTGAGACCATCCTCGCCATAGGTCTTGGTTGCTGCCTCCATCATGCGCTCGACATTGGCCAGGCTCAGCACGGGAAAAATCAGATAGCCGCCGGCATTCAGATGATCCGGAGCCTTTTCCACCACCTCTACGGTCGGGTCCGCTCCATCTGGTCCGCCTGAAGGAATGCTGTCCGGATACCACGGTGTCGCCCGTGCCACCTCTTCCGCAACGCCCGAGACATCACAGAGAATGGCGTCGAACTTCCGGCCTTTGACCGGCTCAAAAAGACTGCCCTGAATCGTCTCCACCCGGTCATCGACCTTGTTCAGCCTCGCGTTGGCCGCGGTCAGATCCACCGCGGACTGCATGACATCACAGGCCGTCACCTGGGTGGCTCCCAGCAAGGCCGCCGCAATCGCGATCGGGCCCGTGCCGCACCCCAGGTCAAGCACAGTCTTGCCGCGCACATCGCCCATGTGATCCGCCAGCACTTTCGTTGTCGATACCGGTTTAAAGGTATCCCCACGCGTCTCCAGCAGCACCGTTACGCCTGCGAGCTCAAATTCCGTGATTTCCTGCGCCATTAATTGAAGGTCTCTGATATGGTAAAGCGGCCGTGACGGGGACCTACCCGAGCCGCAGGAAGAAGCCTGAAAGGCTCTGCATACTACCCAACTGGTCCAGCAGGCTCTCTGCCCGCGGCAACCGAAGCCCAGCTTTGTGTCAGCCTTTTCCTTTGTCAACGACAATGAACGCTCTTGCCGACGCTAGACTCTACGCCATCGCGGACACCGGCTACATGGAGCCCGGCCGCCTGACCTTTATCCTCGAGCAACTGGCTGAGGGTGGCGCCGATGTCATCCAGCTTCGCGCCAAGAACCTGCCGCTTACTCAGGTGCAGGAGCTTGCCCTGAAAGCACAAATGGTTCTGCGCGGATCAGGCATCCCTTTGATTATCAATGACTTCCCTCAGGTCTGCCGGGAGTCTGGAGCGGACGGCGTTCATCTTGGGCAGGATGACGGTTCGATTGCCGATGCACGCGCGCAGGCTGGTTTCGGCGCAGTGCTTGTCGGCCGCAGCACGCATCGTTTTGATCAGGCTCAGGCTGCCGAGGCGGAGGGCGCGGACTACATCGGCTTTGGCCCGCTTTTCTCGACCCCAACCAAGCCCGGCCGTTCCCCCATCGGTCTGGAAGACATCGGCAGAGTTCATCAGCTCGTCAGCCTGCCGATCTTCTGCATCGGCGGCATCAAGCGCGACAATTTACCCGAGGTTATCGCCGCCGGCGCACGTCGCGTGGTCATTGTCTCCGGCATCCTGCAGGCCCCGGATATCGCCGGTTACTGCCGGGACGTTAAGGCGTTACTGACTAGCCCCGCCGCTTTTCAATGAGGTCGAGCAGAATCTCATCCGCCGTTACGCCTTCCGCTTCGCCTTCGAAGTTCAGGATGACCCGGTGCCGGAGAGATGGCAGGACGGCCTTGTAGACGTCATCCCGCGCGACGTGGTAGCGCTCATCCAGCAGGGCATAGATTTTCGCGGCCAGAACAATCGCCTGGAGCCCCCGCGGGCTCGCCCCATAGCGGACATACCGCGCCACCTGGCTGCCGCTGCCGCGACCATTATCCTTGCTCTTCACATTCTCCGGGTGCGTCGCCAGCACCAGATTAACCGCTTCATTCTGGATGTCCCGCGCCATCGGCACATCCCGCACCAGCTCGCGAAACTCCAGCATCTGCGCCGCGGTCATGACCTCTTCAACCTCTGCGTTGTGCCGGGTCGTCGTGCGTTCGACGATGGTGTGCAGCTCGTCGCTCGTCGGGTAGGGCACTTTCACCTTGAAAAGAAATCGATCGAGCTGCGCCTCCGGGAGCGGGTAGGTGCCCTCCATCTCCAGCGGATTCTGTGTGGCCAGGACGAGAAATGGGTCACCCACCGGGTGATGCTGCCCACCCACGCTCACGTGACGTTCCTGCATTGCTTCGAGCAGCGCACTCTGTGTTTTGGGCGTGGCGCGGTTGATCTCGTCCGCCAGCAAGATGTTCGCAAAGACTGGCCCGGGCTGAAACTTGAAGCTGCGCTGCCCATCGGCGGACTCCATGATCACGTCCGTCCCGGTGATATCCGCTGGCATGAGGTCCGGGGTGAACTGTATCCGGCTGAACTTGAGATCCACCGCCTCTGCCAGGGTGCGCACCAGCACGGTTTTCCCCAGGCCCGGCACGCCTTCCAGCAGGACGTGGCCGCCGGAGAAAAAAGCCACCAGGACATCCTCCAGCACCTCGATCTGGCCCACGATGACCTTGGACAACTCATCGCGCAGCCGCTGGAAGCCATCGCGGAATTCCTGCGCGCGCTGCTCCGTCAGCTCCATTTTGCGCGCCAGATCCGCCTCGGCGATGTCAGGCGCAGCGGAGGTCATTTGCTCGGGAGCCCCTTGTGGAGCAGGGCTGGTTTCGTCGCGATCAGTCGTCATGGTAAGGTGGAACGTGGCGTAAGCTCGCCATTTGGAAACGGAAAAGACGCGCCAGTTCGAAAACTAACGCCTGTCGTTATTCCGCCGGTTCCACCACCTTGACTGCGCCAGAGAACTGCCCGCTCGCCCGGAACTTCCCGCCGGCTTCATCCGTGCCAGATAGCTCCAGCGTGCCCGACCAGCTATCCACCCCGCCCGATCCTGAGCCGCCCGAACCATAGCTGTCGATCGTCAGGAAGCCGCCTGTCACCGTGTAAGTCTCGCTGTCGATCGTCAGGAAACCATCGCTCTCGTCGTAGAAACTCCCGTCCGTGATAATCTCGCCGCCTGCCTGCAACAGGATTCGTTTGCCCAGCAGATCGGTCGCGTTCACCTCCACGCCCATCCCGTCTGCGCTTGGGTCCATGCGCACGATCTGATCATCCGGTGATATCTCGCTATTGCCATTTGCATCAATTGCTCCGCGCAGGCGCAGGTTATCCCCGGCCAACTCCACCAGATCTGCCGTGCTCTCGCCTCGAGTGATCTGGGCCAGAGAATAGGAGACGATCGCCGGACTGCCTTCCTCACCCCTGCCTTCCAGATCAAGCGTCATCGTCCCTTCCAGCGGAGCTTCGCCCTCTTCGAGCAGCTCGCTGCCGGTCGCGGCCGCTTCTTCGGCGGGCGAGACTGCTTCGGTCCCGCCATTCTCTGCCCTCGCCGCGCCCGAACCACCCTCACCGCCTCCCGGTGATTCGCCACGCTTGGCAAAGACAAAGACCCAGATAATCACCGCTGCCACCACCAACAGGAGGTTCAGCGCCGCAAAAATGTAAACACGAGGGGGATGCTTGGCCATGCCGTGAACATGGGCCGCGACTATATTTTCGTCCAGTTCTATCGAACCCGGGACCGGAGCATCATTTCATCCCGAAAAACGCAAGTCATGCGTGGAAGGCATGTGAATATACTATACCGGAGCTCCGATCTCAGGATAAATTAAACCAATTCACTTTCCTCCGTGGTCCAGGCTCGTGAGCCGGAGAACGCCCTCCTACGCAAACTAAATTAACTCCCGGCCTCCACCAATTCTCTCCGCGCTGCGCCGCGATAGCCTTCCCGTGTCGGAATCAGATGCTCCGGATCCTGTGCCAGCCGTTCTTTCGCCGCCGCAATCGCCTCTTTGTATTGCGGCAGCCACGGTTCGCCCGCCACCAACAATTCATCCGTCATTTGCCAGATCTCTGGCGGATTCAGCACCGCTCCGGTCAACGGATCAAGCATCATGGCCTGGCGCAGCAATGTGTCATCGCCGTGCACCGCGGCCTCCACCCCCAGCCGCTGCACCTGCACACTGCTTTGACACACGGCCGCACATCCCAGCGGCAAATCCCCCACCACCGGCATGCTGATCCCATTGCGATCCACATAGCCCGGTGCCTCAACAATGCAGTCAGCTGGCAGATTGCTGATCACACCATTGTTCTGCACATTAAAATGCCCGCGATAGATCCGGCCGGTCTCGAGGCTTTCAATTATATACGATCCATGCTCTTCACTCCGTTCTTCCGGAACAAATTTCTTCGCCGGTTCCGATAACCATTTTTCGAAATCTTTTTCCCAGTCATGATTGGACCGGCAATGCCGCAGGTATCCCCCGGTCTCGCCATTGATCCAATTATTCAAGCTGATCCACGCCGGAATCTCATCTCCCCGCTTGCGATACCACGGCACATATTCACTCAGGTGCCCATTGGATTCGGTGGAAAAATAGCCGAACCGCCGCAGCATATCGATCCGTACTTTTTCGCGTTCATGCACCGCGGCATGTTTCGGCTTTTCGAAAGCTTCCAGCACGCGGTCAGTTATATCTTCCCCCAGATGTTTTACTGAAATGTACCAAGTCTGGTGATTGATCCCCGCGCAGATAATATCTACTTCTTCTTTCTTTAGACCGAATACACTGGCGATCAATCCATGGCCACCCTGCACGCCGTGGCACAGGCCCACCGTCCGCACGTCATCACCGTACTTGGTCGCGGCCCACGTCATCATCGCCATCGGGTTGGCGTAGTTCAGAAGAAGCGCATTCGGCTCCGCCACTTCACGGATGTCTCTGCAGAAATCCAGAATCGCCGGGATGCCGCGCTGGGCATACATCAGCCCGCCCGCACATAATGTATCTCCCACACATTGGTCGAGGCCGTATTTCAACGGGATATCAATGTCCGTTTCAAACGCCTCCAGCCCGCCCACCCGCACACAGCAGATGATGTAGCGCGCTCCGCTCAGGGCTTGCCGCCGGTCCAGACTGGCCTCAATGCGGATATCCAGCCCGTTTGCGTCAATGTCCTGCTGACAGAGCTGAGTCACCTTCTCAAGGTTCCCCTCCGCGATGTCGTGAAACGCGATCTTCACCATGCCCGGGGCCTGGAACTCCGGAACAGAAAGCAGATCCTGCAGGAGCTTGCGGGTAAAGCCAACGCTGCCAGCCCCGATGAAGGCGATCTTGAAGGGGGAGTTGGGCTGTGTCTGGGGCGTGGTCGTCATAGGTCAGAAAAGTGGCGTGGTTGATTTATGCTGGTAATTCCTTGCCCCATAGAATCCACATTCCTGAACGGGAACAGAGGAAAAGCTTGCTATTGCAGGTAAGTTCCTGCTGATCCTGGCACCATCGTTACAGCATGACCGCTCCTCCCCAGCCTCAGACTTTCTGGCGCCTGCTCGACTACCTCGAGCCCTCCGGGCAGAGCCTCGGCCTGCCCTGTCAGCTGCGCAGCGGCGGCCGCTCCCGGGAGGACAGCACGGCCTATTCCTGGGACGGCCTACGGCGGGGCGAGCAGAATGTAGTCATCGTCCAGCTCACCACCGGCGGTTTCGGCGCCCTGGACTGGGAAGATGAAGCGCCGCGTCGACTGACGGCCGGACAATGTTTCATCGTGACCGTCCCTCATCGGCACCGCTATTATCTGCCGGCGGACTCGTCCTTTTGGGAGTTCAGTTACCTTTGCCTGACCGGTCCGGAAGCCTTGCGTCTGGCCGACATGATCATCCGCCAGCATGGTCCGGTCCTCGACCTCAGTCCCATCCCCGCCCTCCCGGCCCGCTCCCTCATTGAGCAGGCCCTCGACGAGATCGCCGCAGGAAATCTTACCTCGCCCTGGCGCGCCTCATCGATGGCTTGCCGGGTCATCTTCGCGCTTGCCGAACACGCCTTGGACCAGCCGGGCCGGGCTCCAGTTTCTTCCGGCCAATCTTCAGGAAACCTTGCAACCGAAGCGCGCTCCTACTGTCTCGCTCGCCTCGCGCAGAATCTCGGCGTGGAAGATCTGGCGCGTCACTTCGGGCTCAGCGTCTACCATTTCAGCCGCCGCTTCCGCGCGGAAACCGGCTTGTCTCCGCGCCGGTTCATGGAGGAGCTGCGTCTGGGAGAAGCGATGAAACGCCTTCGGCTCAATCGTGAAAAGTCAGTCAAAGAAATCGCCGCTCAATGTGGCTTTGCGGACGGCAACTACTTCGCCAAGGTCTTTCGCCGGGCCAAGGGCATGTCACCGAGCGGCTTTCGCCAGCGTGGCTGGTGACCACCGGAGAGCAGGGGGGGAGGTGAGCGGAGCCGGAACGTGGACGGGCAGCGAAGAAAGAAAACCCCTTTACCGTTAGGCTGCCATTGCCAAGCTCTAAGGGCTAACGCTTATTGATCCATGAGCGTCCCCCCGCCTAACGGTGCCTCCCTCCCCGACCCCATTGATTCCTCTGTTTCTCTCTCGACAGACACGAAAAGTCTTTCCCGCCGCATCAGCCAGCGGGACATCGCCAGAGCCGCCGGAGTCTCCGCCTACACGGTATCGTTAGCTTTGCGCGACCACCCGGAAGTCGCCGCCAAAACCCGCGAGAAAGTCCGTCGCATCGCGGATGAGATGGGCTACAAGCTGGACCCGATCATGTCCTCCGCTATGTCCCGCGTGCGCAAGCGTCCGCAGCGCGCGGCTGGCGGGTTGCTTGCCGTCCTCGTGGCGGGAACCCGCTGGCATATCCGGAAGGAAGATGACACCAGCCAGGCCCTTGAAGGCATCAAGTCCGAATGCGAACGCCTTGGGTTTGAGTGCGACATCATTTTTCCCAGCGTCGACTACAAGGATCAGGAACGGCTCGCCAAGGTGCTTGATGCGCGCGGCATCGTCGGGGCCATTTTCGTCGGCGTGGCCTGGTCCTTTGAGGCCTCGGAAGCTCCAGGCCCGCCGCTCGAGCGATTGCTTGGCGATACCCCCCGCAGCTTCGTCGGGCTCAAAGCGATGGGGCCGCAGTCCCACTGGCATGTTGGACCGGACATCTGGAATGTCACGGTGGAGGCCGTCCGGCGTACCGTTCAGCAGGGCTACTGCCGGCCGGGTCTTGTTCACCTGCTGGACGGCTACATGGAGACGGACACCCTCATCCCCAACGCCTATCGCGCCGCCTGCGAAATCTATCTGCCCGGGGAACCACGCATTGAGCCTCTCGGCATTCCCCGCGGCTACGGCCATGGGCGTTTCCAGGACTGGTATCAGGAGTATCAACCGGACTGCGTGCTCTCCTTCTGCCCGATGATCTCTGATATTCTCCACGCCAATAATTTCCTGCCGGGCCGTGACTTCGCCTTTGTTTCTCATGAGCCGCTCCAAGAATTTCCGGAGGCCACTTATTTCGATCCGGACTGGCATGACGCCGGTCGCCTCGCTGTCGCTGCGATTTTTGCCGCCCTTCAGCGTACCGCGGTCGGCATGCCACCCCTGCCCGGCCGGATGGCGCTTCGTCCCCGCTGGAAGGACGGAAATACCTTACCGAAAAAATCTCGTGAAGAGAATGATGGCTTCTATCCCCTGGACCTTAACCCCGTCACGAATCAGGGAGTACGCGGTCGAGGCTCCTGGTATGATGACAAATATCTCTATGGCATCACCCCGGGGGACTTTAACCGCTACGGCATTCCCTTTTCTATCCCGGGTGATCCCGCTGATCCCGCCTCGACGCAGTGTCTCATGATGAGGTCCGCCTCCATGCAAAAGTCCATGTATGGAAAGATGCTTCCGCTGCGCACGGATATCCCGGTCAGCCGGGAAGCGCACAAGGTCTATTTCCTCCACAGTTGCGGAAATACAAACCCTCAGGAGTATTTTGCCCGCTACCGGTTTATCATGAAGAATGGCAAGCCACAGACGGTGAAAATCCATGCTCTTGGCAGCACCAAATTTCTCGAGCACGAGGACGAAGTCGCGAAACGCATCCTTCAATGTAACATCCAGGACTGGTGGCCCACTCACATTCCCGTCATCAATGCAAAAGCCCGTCCGATCGTGCTCACGGAGGAAAGTAATCCCAGTTATCTGCGCCGTCTTTATCTGCTCGAGGTGGATCTGGAAAATCCGGGCGTGATTGAAAGCATCGAGATTGAATCGGAGGCCGAAGCCCGCTCTACCCTTGCCGTGCTCGGCATCACCCTGGCCTGATTTTCATCCGCTCCAGTGGTCCTAACGATAACCCCGAACTATTTGCCAGCGCTCCTGAACACTCTGTGGTAAGCATCCCGTCCTATGCCCATCAATCCCGTCTCGCTTGGCGAAGTCGAAAGCACCGTCCTCACCCCGGAAGCACGGACTTTCCTCGAACATCTTCACCGCAAATTCCAGGATCGCCGCCAGGAATTACTCGCCGCCCGGGCTGAGCGCATGCGCCGCTGGGATCAGGGTGAGCCCTTCGACTATTTCCCCGAAACCGCTCATATCCGGGGCGGAGACTGGCAGGTCGCACCCGCACCCGCTGACCTCAATGACCGGCGGGTGGAAATCACCGGGCCCTGCGAGCGTAAAATGCTTATCAATGCGCTTAACTCCGGCGCTCGGGTGTTCATGGCGGATTGTGAAGATGCCCAGAGCCCGACCTGGCTTAACCAGCTCACCGGTCAGCTCAATCTTTCCAACGCCATCCGGCGCCAGATTGATTTCGTGGATGAGGAGCGCGGCAAGGAGTATAAACTCGGCGAAAAGATTGCCACTCTGCTCGTTCGCCCGCGCGGCTGGCATTTGCCGGAACGTCATTTCATTGTCGATGGCCAGCCGATCTCCGGTAGTTTATTCGATGCCGGCCTCTATTTATTCCACAATGCCCGCGAATTGCTCGCTCGCGGAAGCGGTCCTTATTTCTATTTGCCTAAACTGGAGCATTACACCGAAGCCCGCCTCTGGAATGATTTCTTTAATGAGGCACAGGATTTTCTGGGCATCCCGCGCGGCTCAGTGCGCGCGACTGTGCTGATCGAGACACTGCCTGCTGCCTTCCAGATGGAAGAGTTTATTTATGAATTGCGCGAGCACATGGCCGGTCTCAATGCCGGACGCTGGGATTATATTTTCAGTTGTATCAAGACGCACCGCCATCATCAGGTCATCTTTCCCGATCGCGGACAGGTCACCATGGAGGTCCCCTTCATGTATGCCTACACGGAATTGCTCGTGAAATCCTGCCACATCCATGGCGCTCATGCCATCGGCGGAATGGCCGCGTTTATTCCGAATCGGCGCGAGCCTGAAATAACCGAACGCGCCCTGGAAAAAGTAAAGGCTGACAAGGAACGCGAAGCCGCCCAGGGCTATGACGGTTCCTGGGTCGCGCATCCGGATCTGGTCCCGACCGCGATGGAGGTTTTTGATCGCTATCTCGGTGATAAACCCAACCAGAAAGATAAACGGCGCGAAGAGGTCAGCATTTCTCCCAGCCAATTAACTGATTTCACCGTGCCCGGTGGAAAAATCACCGAAGACGGGCTGCGATTGAATATCAACGTCGGCCTTCAGTACACCAATGCCTGGCTGCTGGGCAATGGCGCCGCCGCGATCAACAATCTGATGGAGGACGCTGCCACCGCCGAGATCAGCCGCAGTCAGGTCTGGCAATGGATTCATAAAGGGGCCACCCTTGATGATGGCCGCACCGTCACCCAGGAACTTTACCGGCAGATCCGCGACGAAGAATTATCTAAACTCGGCGCGGATCAAGGCCGCCTCCGCGAAGCCGCCGAGATCTTTGATCATCTCATTCTCAATGATACTCTCGAGGATTTTCTCACCCTCGGCGCTTATCAGAAGCTCGACTGACCGCTTCTCTGTTCGCTAATTCTTTGCCCGTATGAGAGTTTTACGCTGTCTCGATGAAAAAGGCGCCCTGCGCCAGGCGGCTGAGCTGCCGGATGGCCGCCTCGTGGCGCTTGAGGGGGACCTTTTCAGCTCGCCGCAGGTAACGGATGAAACCATCAGGGAAACCAAACGGCTTTTTCCGCTTGTCCCAAAATCAATCCTCGGCATTGGCGCGAATTATCTGAAGGAAAGCGAAACCGAACGGCCCAATCCTTACCCTACCGTTTTCTTTAAATGTCATAATGCCCTGCAGAATCCGGGCGATCCCGTTGAGCTTCCGCGAATCGCGATTGTCGCGGAGCAGGCGAAATATGAAGGCGAACTCGCCGTGGTTCTTGGTAAATCCGGTAAGAATATCCCGGAAAATGAAGCGATGGATTATGTCTATGGTTACACTATTGCCAATGATATGAGCGCAGGGGATTGGCAACGGGAACGAGTGGGGCACCAATGGTGCAAGGGAAAGGGCTTTGATACGTTCCTGCCGCTCGGCCCGGTTCTCGTCACCAAAGACGAAATTCCTGATCCGAAAGCCCTGCGCATCGTCACCAGGATCAGCGGCACCGTGGAACAGGATGAATCCGTCAGCCGCATGTGTTTCAGCGTAGAGGAGCTCATCGCCTTTCTCAGCGCTGGCCACACAGTAAATGCCGGTGACATCATTCTCACCGGCACCCCCGCCGGCGCCCGGCCCATCGGCCCGGGAGAAACGGTCGAGATCACGATTGATCCCATCGGCACCCTGACCAATCCCGTCATCGCGGAAGCGGGCTGAGTGAGAGCCTGCAGTCTGGGGAATGTCTTTGCCCGCCCTGTCCTCCCAGCATCATGACTGCTCCCATGACTGTTTACACCAAGACCGGATGCCCCTGGTGCATCGCGGCCATCGCATGGCTCAGGGACAAGGGCTACACCTTTGAGGAGGTGAGTGTCTCCCAGGACTCTGAGGCCTTTGCCCGGATGCGCCAGATCTCCGGCCAATCCAGCGCTCCTACTCTAGAGATGGCTGATGGCAAGGTCCTCGCAGATTTTGGCGTCGACGAACTTGAAGAGTTTGTCCGGCAGCACGATATTAAACCTTAATGGTATTTTATATTCTCCTATGTCTCGGGCTGCTGGTGCTCAGCTTTGCCCTCTGGAGCTACCCTCAGCCGTTGATGCGCAAGCTGGGCGGGATGGCCTTTGTCGCCATCCCGGGCGTTATCATCTTTGCCCTCACCCAAAGCTGGCTGCTCGGCGTCGGCCTCCCTCTCCTCTGGGTTTTTCTGATTCATCCCTGGCTCGTCATCTACCTGCAGGTGCGCCATCTCCGCTTGCCCCTCCAGAAAACGCTGCGCATGAAAACCCCGCCCAGTGATGAAGATCTCCCCGCACTAGCCGATCTCACCCAGGAAATCGAGGGCAGCGGCTTCGAACAGGTCCGTGATACCGGCTGGGACTGGGATAACTTCACCCAGTTCTTCCGCCTTTTCTATAATCCGCAATACAAGACGGAGGCACGGATCTGCGTGAATCAGTTTGAGGGCCGTTTCTTTTACTACGTCAGCCTGGTCTCCAGCCACAAAAGCGGGACCACCTACATGACGACCAATGATCCCTGGACGACCGCCAATGATCCCTTCTCCTACGGCATGATTGCTCACCCCGGCTGGAAGCTCAACCGTTTCGTCAATGCGCGCAGCTTCCGTGATCTGCATGCCAGCCATCAGAAATTTCTCTCGGATCAGGGCATCAAGCGGGATCAGGTCACGGAGTTCAATTCTGAGGAAATGATGGAGGGCATTGAGCGGGACATGACCATGCAGCTCAGCCATAATCTGCGCCTCGGGCTGCTCGTCAAAGCAACCGATACGGAAGTGCGCTACTCGCTCAAAGGCATGATCTTCGTCTGGGTCCAGGCCTTGCGGGATATGGTCCGCTTCACCTGACCTCTCGTCCCTGCCACCTATCCGCCTTGCCGTCCGGCTCAAGCGCTGTCACACTTCCGCCAGCGAACGCGCCATCACTTACGGATCGTGCGGGCGCCATTTCCCATTTCCCTTGAACGGCGTGGATGGAGAGCAGCACAACCCGCAGCAACTCAATCATGGAGCGGCCAATTCCGGCGCCGCCCCGCGCAAGATCATCCACATTGATATGGACGCGTTTTACGCCTCCATTGAGGTACGTGATGATCCCGGGCTGAGGGGCAAACCCGTCGCTGTCGGCGGCTACGCGGAGAACCGTGGCGTGCTCACCACCTGCAGCTATGAAGCGCGTGAGTTCGGCTGCCGCAGCGCCATGCCCACCTTCAAAGCCATGCGGCTCTGTCCGGAGCTGATCGTCATCAAACCCCGCTTCGATGCCTACCGCCGGGAAAGCGCCAAGGTCCGCGAGATCCTGCGCCGCTTTACCAGGATCATCGAACCCCTCTCACTCGACGAAGCCTATCTGGATGTCAGCCAGCTACCTGGTGATCCCGGCCAGATTGCCCGGGATATCCGCGGCCAGATTCTCGAGGTCACCGGCCTGACCGCCTCCGCCGGGGTCGCCCCAAACAAACTGCTCGCCAAGATCGCCAGTGACTGGGAGAAACCCAATGGCCAGTTCGAGATTCGCCCCTCGGAAGTCGATGCCTTTATCCGCAAATTGCCCGTGCGCAAAATCTGGGGCGTCGGCGAAAAAACCGCGGAGAAACTCACCTCCCTCGGCGTGCGCACCTGCGCTCAGCTCCAGAAATTCGAGGCCTCCCAGCTCCACCGGCATTTTGGAAAGTTCGGCCTGCAGCTTTATGACCTTTGCCGCGGCATCGATCTCCGCCCCGTGCAGCCGTTCCGCGAACGCAAAAGTATCTCCACGGAAACCACCTTCCGGCAGAATCTCGCCTCCCTGCCTGATTGCCTCGAGCAACTCAAACCACTCTATGATGAACTTTATGCGGACGTCGCGGCTCATCACGCCAACCGCGATCTCCACAAAGCCTTCGTCAAACTCAAGTTTGAAGACTTCAGCATCACCACCGCGGAGTGTCTCATTCGCGAAATGGAACCCAAAACCTACCGCCAGCTCCTCGAAGAAGGCTGGCATCGCCAGGGTAAACCTGTCAGACTCATCGGCGTTGGCGTCAGATTTCGGCCCCTCAAAAATGTGAAGATGATCCAGATGGAATTGTTTTAGTAATAATTAATATGAAAACGACTGTTTCCGTGACGTTCGTCTTGCTCATCAATCTCGTGACTTCCTCAATCTTCGCGGAGGAAAAATACTCCGTCGACCTCATCCGGCCCATCGCGCAGGGTGAACCCTACTACGAAGAAACTTACTTCAAAACCCAGCTCACTTATCTGCTGGGTCGCGAGGTGGAATCCACTGAGGAAATCGAAGCGAGCTACAGCGGCCAGCGCACGGATTTTCCCGAAGCCGAGGGCGAAATCCGGTCCGCTCTGAAGGTGGAAAGCGCCAATGTCATGGTCGATGGCGAACTCATTCGCATCGGATTTACCCATGGCGACCTCATGGAAGCCGTTCTCCCGGCCAGCGGCCAGGGTCAGGCCACCTTTTATCGCAACGAGGAAAAATTCGAAGTCAGCGAAGACGAATATGCCTACGCACTACTTTCCGGTCTGGAGCCTATGCCCGTCGCGTGGGACAAGGAATTATTTCTCGCCATCCAACCCCCTCGACCTGTTGTCATCGGAGAATCCTGGGAAATTCCGGCCAGCTCCATGGAACTCGTCGCGAGAATTTTCGATGCCGAAGGCTTCGTTTTTGAGACGCACAAACTCACCCTCACCGGCACCCAGGAGGTGGAAGGAAAAATGCACGATGAAATCACGCTGGAGCTGCTGGGTGAAGGCCTCGTCGAGGATACGGGGATGGAATTCCGCACTCTCATGGATGTCACCATGATCCTGCTCTTTCCTCAGGATCCGGCCGATCCCGATTCCATCGCGCGGGTCACCGTCGAGATCAACGCCACCGCCCCCGATGGCTCCCTTGGGATCAAGTCGATCACCGAAGGCACCATGGAGGTAAGTGACGCCACCCTCGACCGGTCAGCCCGTGAGGAGCTGCTCGCCCGCTTTGAGGATTCCCATCCTCAAGCGCCAGATGAGTGAGCGTCCGTCCCGCCCGTCCGCTGCGCCCTTGTCTTGCCTTTGCCCTTGAACAATCCCGGACCGCAGGCGACAAACACCCGGCCCCCAGGGGCTGCGTCCAACCATCGATTGATCGACACTGACACCACGAATCATGACCATTCGCCTTTCTTTTTTTGCTGCCACGGCTCTCGCGCTTCTCAGCAGCGCCACCACCCTCGGACAAAACGGTGATTTACGCCCGGAGGCTCTGCGATCTCTAATTGAAAAAGCTGCGTCGGAATTGGATTTACAGAAAAGAAAATCCCTTTGGGAAAGTGCAGCGGCGCACGTTGGTCAAATCCGCAGACATGCGGAGGCTGACGAAAGCTGGGCGCAATATGCCATAGGACAATTTTACTACTGGGGGTATGAGGTAGCTGAGAATGAAGCCGAAGCCGTCAGATGGTATCGGAAAGCCGCCGAGCAGGGGGATGCTGA
>CAZUPP010000003.1:0-7512 GCA_964622095.1 uncultured Verrucomicrobiales bacterium | reverse complement strand
CGAAGCCGTCAGATGGTATCGGAAAGCCGCCGAGCAGGGGGATGCTGATGCGCAGTTCAATTTAGGAGTCTCCTACGAAAACGGAAGAGGGGTGGAAAAGGATGAAGCCGAAGCCGTCAGATGGTATCGGAAAGCCGCCGAGCAGGGGGATGCTGATGCGCAGGAAGCGCTCGAGCAACTGGGACGGCAGGGTGACTGAGCGACAAAGCCATTAACAGCCGAGTAGCGACAGAGACAGAGACAGAACCGATGAAAGTCATTGCCGAGTTATTCCCGCGCCCTCAGCACCCTGGGAGTGCGCTGCACAGTGGAGAGAGAAAAGCAGAATCATGAGAAGGCACCGTTATGTCTTCCCTGGCCAGTTGATGAGATAAAGTCGCTGTTGTCGCTGATCGCCGGCAGCCTTTTTCTGACCCCATCATCGGTGCACGGCGCGACCCCGCGCCGGCTGAGTGAGCGTCCGTCCCGCCCGTCCGCTGCGCCCTTGTCTTGCCTTTGCCCTTGAACAATCCCGGACCGCAGGCGACAAACACCCGGCCCCCGCGGCTGTCACTCACTCCATTTAATTTCTACCGAGAACAAAGACCAAGCTTATGATCCTTCGCCTTTCCACCTTCACCGCAGCCGCTCTGCTGGCCGGGGCCGCTGCCATGCCTGCCCAGGAAACCTATCAGATTGATCTCGATCGCCCGATCAAGGACGGCCAGCCTTATCAGGTTGAGGTCCAGTTCAAGGGCACCCAGAGCATGAAAATGTCCGGCGAGGACGGCACCGTTGTCCAGGAGCAGTCTGAGAATATGGAAGGCATGATCAAAGGCACCGCCACGGAACAGAACGACGTTGCTCCCGGGGAGGAAATGACCATCACCCTCGAAGTCGAGGAGTTCAGCGGCACGGCCAATGGTCAGGCGCTCACCACCGGGCTGAAAGCGGGTGACGTGATCAAGGCCACCGGCACGGAAGAAACTGGCACCACCATCACGATCAATGATGAGCCCGTGAGTGATCCGGCCCTCGATGGCATCCTCCAGCAGCTCGTCCCGCTCAGCTCTGATCAGGTCACCATGGCCGATGACGCCTTTTCTCCGGACGCACCTCAGGCTGTCGGCGCGGAATGGCAGGTCGATGGCAAGGCGCTCGCCGATCAGATCCTTGAGGAAATGGAGGGCGGCAGCCTTTCGCCCGATGATGTCAAAGGCACGGTCACGCTCGCCGAGGTCAAGGAAGTCGATGGTGTCCAGATGCAGGTCGTCACCGGCACCTATGACATCGGTAATATGGAAATGCCCATGCCGATGCCCGTGGAGTACAAAAAGAAAGACATCGGTGGCAGCGTCAAAGCGCAAATGCCCGTCGATCTTTCGAATCCTAACGGAACCCAGACCCTTGATCTCAAAATGGATATCGTGATGGAAGCCGAACATCCGGAGCAGGGTAAAATGACCATTGATGTCGGCATTGGCTTCGATCAGACCATTACGGTGAAGGGCGCGGAAATCTCTCCCCTCGCTACGCAGTAATTCATTTTTTGCGCGACATGATTCGGGACTTTCCTGAATTGCGAAACTCATTCAAAGCACGCGGCGTCTCACATGGCGTCGCGTGGCTCTTTTTCTTAATGGGGGCCGCCATTCTCGCCATCGTCGCCGGTCCGCATGCTGTTCTCGCTCAGACGGACGGCAAAAAGTATCCCATTAAATTGAGCCGGACCATGCCGCTCGGGGTGGAATATGAATTCCGCTCAAAGGCACAGATCAATCGCTCCGCTTCACTGACCAAGGTGGAAAGCGGCGAGGAAGTTTCCCGCACGGACGGCGAGGTGCGTGCCGCCATGAAGGGCACCGCCGTTCAGCAGGAAGCAGATGGCAAGGCGCTCGTGACCGTCTCCGTCGAGGAATTTTCCATGACCCTGGATGGGCGCGATTTACCCGTCGATTTATTTGCCGGTGATGAATTAACTGGTGAGGAAGAAAATGGCCTGAACCGTTTTTATATTAACGGCAATCCCGTCCGCGAACCGATTCTGCTCGAAACGCTTGGCGGCCTCATTCCGCTCGGCATGCAGGATGATCAGCAGGACCGCACCTTTGGCACGGATGAACCGCGCGCCGTGGGGGATCTCTGGAAAATCAACGAGGAACAATTCCTCGAATCCCTCGGTGAAGCCGGCGCACAGATCGATCCGGAATCGGTCAACGGCGTCATGAAAGTGCAGAGCCTCGTCGAAAACCAGGGCGAACCCTGCCTGCGTATCGTGGGGCGCGTTGAAGTCGCCGTCAAAGATCTACCGACCGAACTCGGCGATGATTCCGGTGAAAAAACTCCCGCAGAAATCACCAGCGTCATTACGCTCTCCGCCGATTTTCCCATCAACGATCTGAACGCTCCTGCCCCCGTCGAAAAAACCAAGGTCGAACGCGAAATCAAAGCGCAACGCGAAGATCCCGAGCAAGGCGGCCTCCTTGATTATCGCATGGAAGTCGTCCAACAGACCGCCATTCTCAAAGAACTCCCCGAGAATGCCCGCTCCAGCGACAACAGCGAGGAAGGCTGAAGGTATCACGCGCGAAGTGGAGCCCACGTTGCAATCGCGCGGAGCTGAAAGCGTTTGCCCGGTTGGCCCTGCAACGAGGCCAGCAAGTTGAAGCCCAGAGGATTTCGCCTTTTCGGAAGCGAAGATTGGCCATCCTTCAGAATGGCTTGGAGATTATGGTGAACTCAGCATTCCTTAGCAGGTTGTTTATCTCCTCGAAAAATTCGTCCGTGTTTTACCTCCCGGACGTTCCGAACGCCCCGGACGTGTCGCGCTGCTCCGTTTTCTGTGCGATGTTAATAAGTGGTCCATCATTCCCCAACCGTTCTCCGACCGGAACCGTCTTGCTAAGCACTGCATCCACCTGCCCTGACTCGCCCCTTGCCTCCGCTCCCTCCGCTGGATCAATCCACCGGGCCTCCCCCCATGAATCGTGCCCTCTTACCCCTCCATTTTACCGACCGTTCGGTAAAACAGAGGCTCTCTCAAACCGCATCAGTAACCCTGGAACCCCTTAAAACCTTCCTTTGATTCCGTTTTCTCTCCCCTCACTCCTTTTCTTTCCCGGTTTTACCGACCGGTCGGTAAAACGCCAAAACACCCTTTCTCAGTCCACCCCGTCGAGGCGTTTTTCCAGGGTGCGCACGACTTCTTCCAGAACGGTGATCCGCGCGCGCCGTTTATCGTTCGTCGCGACCACGGTCCACGGAGCCCGATCGGTGCTGGTGAGCGCGAACATATCTTCCGCAGCGGCCTGGTATTGGGTCCATTTTTCCCGGTTACGCCAATCTTCATCGGTCATTTTCCAGCGTTTATGAGGGCGGATTTCACGACGATGAAAACGGCGGAGCTGTTCGTCGGGATCGATCTGGAGCCAGAACTTGAGAATAACCGTGCCGAAACGGATGAGGGATTGTTCGAACTCATTGATCTCCGCATAGGCTCGCTGCCACTCGGCGGGGCGGGCGAACCCTTCCACGCGCTCAACGAGGACGCGCCCATACCAGGAGCGGTCGAAGATGGCGAAGTGCCCGGCCTCCGGAACGGCGCACCAGAATCGCCAGAGATAATGATGGGCGATCTCATCTTCATCCGGGGCGGAGATGGGGATGACCTCGTAGCCGCGCGGATCCATGCGCTGGACGAGGCGCTTGATATTGCCACCCTTGCCCGCGGCATCGACCCCTTCATAGACAATGATCACGGGCACGCGCTGTTCATAACAGAGGTGCATGAGATGCCGGATGCGTTCCTGGGCCTTGTCCTTGCGCTTGCGATAGTCCGGCTTCGGGAGAGCCTCGGTAAACTCCACTTCGCGCAACTTGATGGGCGGATCATCCACCACGATGAGCGGGGCACAATCCTCCGGAGCCGCGCCGGCGGAATCCTGCACCGCTGCCTGACGCCGGTGGATTTCCCCTTCAATGGCATCGATCACTGTGTTGAGCGCCTTGACCTCGGCAAAGCGCGGATCATGAGAAGCGATCACGGCCCAAGGGGCGCCGTCCCAGTGGGTGAGCTGGAGGGCGTCCTCCGCGGCGCAGAGATACTCATCATAGCGGGCGTGATCCTTCCAGTCCTCCGCGGTGACGCGCCATTGCGTAGCCGGGCTTTTCTCCAGCTCCTTGAAGCGGCGTTTCTGCTCTTTCTTGGAGAGATGCATGAAAAGCTTGGCGATGACAAAACCGTCATCCTTGAGCTGCCGCTCAAAGGTGAGGATCTCCTCCACATCCTGCTTGAGCCGGCCGCGGCTCACCTTGCCCTGGACGCGTTCATCAATGAGGCGCCGGTACCAGCTGGAATCGAAAATGGCGATCTGCCCGCGCTTGGGAGTACGCATCCAGAAACGAGCAAGAAAGGGCCGAGTGGGTTCATCCGCGACCGCGCGGATCTGGTGAACGCAATAACCGCGCGGATCCAGCTCAAGGAGGAGTTCATTCATCAGTTCGCCCCGGCCGGAGCCGCCCCAGCCTTCAAAGAGGATGATGATCGGCACCTCCGCGTCATCGGCTTCGCGCTGGAGCTCGCTCAGCCTGCGCTTCAGAGGACGGATGACATGCTGGTAATCATCCTTTTCCAGCGTCATCTCCCCAGGATCAAAGTGCAGCCACTGCGCTGGCGACGCATCGCCGCCGCCTTTGGGCTCAGGCACCGCCGAGGCAGAGAGATGATGGGATCGAGAAGAAGAAGAAGAAGAAGAAGAGCTGGAAGCGGGCAAGGCCATGGGAGTGGCGCGGAGAGCTGGGTGTCTCTTCTAGGGCTCTCACTAACCGCGCCGATGCTCAAGTCACGATTCCGCGGGCGGGACATTTGCTTGCGGCGGAACCGGTCCGCCTTGATGAAGGAAAGGAATCCCCCGGCCCACCGCGAGGCGGAGCTGATATGTGAATTGACTTCAGCCCGCGCCGGTCTCAAGCTCCACCCGGATCGGCCACGCGGCTGGTCTGTCAGGCCTGAACCACCATTGTCTTTCATCCCATGAAGAGCTTCCTCGTTGTCATCCTCACTTGCTTTTCCGCCTTCGTTTTCGTGGCGGTGACCATCAGCCCGCGCGCCCTGGCGGATGAGCCTCGCGTCATTCAGCTCAACCCGAACCAGGGACCATCCACCGGGGAAGATCAGCGCAGCACCACCGGAGAGATCACGACGGTGAGCAGCGGGCAGGATTTTCTCGATGCGATCGGTCCCGACCGCACGATTGAGATCGATCCCGGCACCTACATCCTGAGTGATCTGCCCAGCACCAGCCACAATGCCTATCTGCGCTGGGATGAAGCCTATGACGGCATGAACATCGTCATCCGTAACACGAAAAACCTGACCATCCGCGCGAAGAGGCCGGGGTCGGTGAAGCTCTTTGTCAGCCCGCAATACGCCAACGTCCTGAACTTTGACCGCTGCGAAAATATCACCCTGGAGAACCTGGTCATGGGGCATTACCCGGACAAAGGTTCCTGCGCAGGGGGCGTCATTTTTTTCCAGGCGTCACGCGGGCTCACCGTGAACGGCTGTGATCTCTTTGGCTGCGGCACGGAGGGGCTCACCGTCCAGGAGTCTCAGGATATCACGATGAACCGCACGATCATCCGGGACTGCACCACGGGAATTCTTTCTGCCTATAAAGGCACCAACATCATCCTCAATGAGTGTCAGTTCTTCGATAACAAAGAATTCTGGGGCGTCAGCCTGAGCGAGTGCAATGGGGTCACCTTCAAGAACTGTTCCTTCCGCGGCAACACCGCTGAGACGTTCTTTGAAATCTATAACTCCAGCGGAATCACCGTCTCCGGCGGCGTGTTCGCGGACAATAATTTCACCACGCTCATGAGCCAGGATGCCCGCGTCGATTTCCTGGAAGTGCAGGGGATGTGAGTGACGGGGAGGAGTAAGCAAGGAGCGCCGCCGCCTGGCACGAAGCGGCCTGTCTGAGCATTGCCCATGGAGAGCCAACCGCTCATCAAAGTCTATTCGCCGGATTCTCCGCTGAAGCATCCGGGGCAATTTCTGGCCGAGCTTTTTCTCGATCTGCGCCACGCCAATGAGCTGGGCTATGCCCTGGCCATGCGGGATTTTAAGGCGCAATTCCGCCAGAGTTACGCGGGCTACCTGTGGGCCTTTCTTCCGGTCATCGTCGCTTCCGCCACCTTCCTCCTGCTGCGTTCCGGCGGGGTCCTGCAGTTTGAGCTGCCCGGCGTTTCCTATGTGGCCTATGTCTTTGTCGGCACCCTGTACTGGCAGATCTTTGTCGATGCCCTCAACAGCCCGCTTCGCTCCGCGCTGGCCTGCCGCCCCATGCTGATCAAGATCAATTTCCCGCGCTCGGCCATTCTCGTCAGCGCCTTCTATTCAACTGTCATTCAACTGGGCATCCGGCTGGCCGTGCTGATTCCCGCACTCTTTTTTCTTAACCCCAACATCGGTCCGCACATGCTGCTCGCGCCGGTGGGTATGCTCGCCCTCATTGTCGTGGGGCTCAGCATCGGGCTGCTCCTCGCCACCGTCGGCATGCTTTATCGTGATATCGAGAAATCCATCGTCATCGTCACCAGCTTCTGGATGCTCGTCACCCCGGTTGCCTTTCCTCCCCGCGCGGAGGGTGCCCTCGGCCTTGTCATGGCGATCAATCCCGTCTCGCCCATTGTTTACATGTCGCGCGCCTGGACCCTGGGCATTCCCCTTGACCTGCCGGGCACCCCGGACTACTACCTTGCCGGGTTCTGGTTCATCTCCCTCGCCGCCGCCTGCCTCCTTTTCCTCGCCATGATCCTCAACCGGCTTTTCCTCCCGCGGATCATTGAGCGGCTGGGAATGTGACGGAACGAATGAATAAATAAACCCGGCAACTCAGCCGCTGATTTCTTTTTGTTTTTTGCTCCAGTTTCCTCAACTTTATGTCTGACGGCGAAATCCTCGTGAAAGCAGAAAATGTCGGAAAAATTTTCTGCCGGGATCTCAAGACCTCTCTCTGGTATGGGGTGAAGGATTCCCTTAGTGAAATCTCACCCGCCTTCGCCCGGCGCTATGATAAAAAGGGCGAGCCCATCCTTCGCAAAAAGGAGTTCTGGGCGAATAAAGATATCTCTTTTGAGCTTCGACGCGGGGAATGCCTGGGTCTGATCGGTCATAATGGCGCCGGCAAAACCACCCTGCTCAAGATGCTCAATGGCCTGATTAAACCGGACACTGGCCGGATCGAAATGCACGGTCGCGTGGGAGCGCTCATCGCCCTCGGGGCCGGTTTTAACCCGATCCTCACCGGCCGCGAGAATATTTATATCAACGGCCGCGTCCTCGGGCTCACGAAAAAGGAGATCGATGAGAAATTCGATGAAATCCTCGACTTCGCCGAGCTGCACGATTTTATCGATACGCCTGTCCAGAATTATTCCTCCGGCATGCAGGTCCGCCTCGGCTTTGCCGTCGCCACCGCCATTAAACCGGATATCCTGATCATCGACGAAGTGCTCGCGGTGGGGGAT
>CAZUPP010000002.1:177317-204371 GCA_964622095.1 uncultured Verrucomicrobiales bacterium | reverse complement strand
CACTCCCACCCCCTCCGCCATTCCCAGTCTAGCGCTCGATTAAACTATGTCATCGATTTCGGGAGCGATGGACCCCGGGACCCGGCACCCCTGAAATCCATCCTGGCAGGCAAAGAACGGTGTGACGTGACGGCTGAGCTTGTTTGCCAGCCGTCAGCGTGTCGGCCGGATTGGTGGCTTGACTTTGGTCGTGAAATAGGACGTAACCTCCACGGAGATCGCGGCGGAGCTCAGCCATTCCGTATTTTAAATACTAAGGGAGCTCCATGATAAATCGAATAGTTGCCACTCTCATACTCCTGCAGGTCTCTTCCTGGGCCTGTTTCGGGATCGTCTTTCATACCGACCGCGGCTCGTTCCAGGCTTCTGTTGCTGAGATTGATCGGGTGACAGAGAGTCTGGACGACCTTCCAAATGTCCCAGTGAGTTTTTCCACCCCCCTTACTACGACCTCCGGCATTGAACTCTCGGCCTCCGGGCTCGAATCATATTCATCATCGGCTTCTCCTATCGGCCCTCGTTTCACCTCGGAAGGCACAGCCTCCATGGTATTTGGGAGCGCAGATATTGGTGATAGCGTGACCTTTGATTTTCCGGTGCCGGTCTTTGGTTTTGCCGTGGATTTTCTCGATGATGAGACGAAGGATGCGGACAATCTTATGTTATTCAATCTGGGCTTAAGTGTCGATGGCACAACGATGGATTTTTCCGGTGAGGGCCCTTTTGCTATGCCGATCGATCAATTTACGGAAACGGGTAAGGGTCCCCTTTTTCTGGGGGTGACCAGTGACACCCCGTTCAGCTCAGCCGTGGTGACCTTCAACGTCCCGAGCGGGGTGAGTAATTTCGATTTCATTCAGAACGCTCCCGTGCCGGAACCTGATCCCGTAGCGCTACTGGCTTTGGTCATGATCTCTCTGAGCCTCTTTCGCAGGACTCGTGCGCGATGAACCGTCCGGTGAGCAATCGTGAGATCGTGCCCTCGTAATGGGTAACCCGGGCGGAGAGGCCAGTTCTGCTGGACGCAGGGAGGGAGTGCCAATATAAGCAGCGGTAATGAATGCGCGCAGATTTCTCAACATTTCTTCCTCCCTCACCCTGACCTTGATGATCGTCGTCGCCTGGGTTCCGGCCAGCTTCGGTCAGAACACCAGTTCCGTCTTCAGCCCGGATGTGGATAAAGGTGAATCAGAACTGGAATACCGCGCTGCGTTTGATCCGGAAGACGATGCCTTCGCTCACCGGCTGCATTATCAATACGGTTTCACGGACTGGCTGCGCATGCGTGCGATCGTGCTGCAGAGCGGGGATAATGACCGGGATCTGGAGTATCGTTATTTCCGCTGGGAGACACAGTTTCAGTTTCTGGAAGACCAGAAGCATGGCTGGGACAGCGCGGTCCGTTTTGAGCTGCAGATTGCGGACGGCGATGACCCGCCCAGCCGGGTGCGTCTGGCCTGGACGGGCAAGGTGGATGTGACGGACATCCTGCAATTGCGGGGCAATCTGCTCACCGGTCATGAGTTTGGGAATGAATCTGATGATGGCTTTCTGCTGGAAGCGCGGGCTCAGGTCAGCGCGAAGCTGACAGATAAATTGCGGCTGGCTGTGGACTATTACGGGGACATGAACAACACCGAGTCCATCGGCGGTTTTGACGATCAGGAACATCAGCTCGGGCCGCTGCTGAAATTCAAAACGGACTTCGGCCTGTCCGGTAATGCGGGCGTGCTCTTTGGCCTGAGCGAAGCCGCGCCGGACACAGAGCTGCGCGTCACCCTGATTTATGCGTTTTGAGCATGGCGCCCGAGTGCCTTGGGGAAACGGTTGTTTTGGGTTCCGGATTAACTGGAAGGGCCTTGGGCAGGACTCTATTCTTCCGGCATGACTTTGCTGCTGGTCTATCTGTTCCTCGCTCTGGCCGTCTCTTTTTTCTGCTCCATCGCGGAGGCGGTCCTGCTCTCCGTCCGGCCCTCCTATGTGGAGGCTCTGGAGTTGAAAAAGGCGAGGGGCGCGAAAACCCTGGCTCATCTGCGGGGTAATTTAGACCGGCCGCTGGCGGCGATTCTGACCGCCAACACCATCGCGCATACGGTGGGAGCAGCGGGAGTTGGCGCGCAGACGACAGTGGTTTTTGGCAGCCAATACCTCGGCCTGGCGTCAGGGATTCTGACCGTGCTGGTTCTGATTCTATCCGAGATCATTCCGAAAACGCTGGGAGCGACTTACTGGCAGCAACTGGCTCCCACCATGGGGGTGCTGATCCTTGGGCTGACGCGCCTGCTGTATCCGGTGGTGCTGATGACGGAACTCATCACCCGCCGCTCCTCGCGCCGCGATGAACCGGGAGCCTTCAGCCGGGATGAAATGCAGGCGATGGCGGACCTGGGGGTTAAGGAAGGCGGCCTGGACGCGCAGGAGCATAAAATCGTGAGCAATTTAATGAAGCTCAGCCAGCTCTCCGTGCGGGACATCATGACCCCGCGCTCGGTGATATTCTCCGCTCCGGGCGCAATGAAGGTGGACGAGTTTTTCCGCTCCCACGCGGATGAACCGTTCTCCCGCATTCCCATCCATGAAGGCAGCACGGATTCAATCAGCGGTTATGTCCTGAAAAACGATCTGCTGCTGGCCCAGGCCAAGGATAATTTTGACGCCGCCCTGAAGGACTTCGAGCGCAATTTTCTGATCTTTTCGGATGAGGTAACGGCCGCGGAAGTATTCGATCAGTTACTCGCCAAAAAGAATCACATTGCGCTGGTGGCGGATGAGTACGGAACGGTGAGCGGTCTCGTGACGATCGAGGACGTTGTGGAAACGCTGATTGGTTTAGAGATCACGGATGAACTCGACAAGGTGGCGGATATGCAGGCCCTGGCGCGGAAACGCTGGCGCGAACGGATGCAGGCGGTCGGGATCAATCCGGAAAATAGCAAGGAGCAGCCAGAGTAAGATTAGTTAATTGTGTGAGGACGGACAGGGCGCCCCTCCTGCTTTACCTTAGATAAGCGGAACGGGATTTCTCAGGAGCGGCATCTACCAGCTCCCAGAGATTCCAGGTTGTACCGTAATACTCTCCAGATATAATAATTCTCCCGGTGTAACTGGAATGAAAATCCCCCCGGTCTACGATGTAGCGGATGCCGTTGCGCCGGGCTATTTCTTCGATTTCGCTGGTTGAACGTGCTTTCCAGCTTGCTTCACGATGATTCTCTCTCATGTAGCCCCGGGGCGGATGACCCAACAGATCTTCCGCGCGGCGAGACCATTCGTAAACGCCGTGGTCAGTGTAGGGAACATTCTTGTGAACAAAATATGCAGCGCGCAGGGACTCAAGCTGAAGGGTATTTAAGAACTCATCGTAAACGGGAGGGACCAGGATAATCTCTTCTTTACCTGTATTTTGCCTGAGCCATTTGGGTATTTCTTCCACGGTATTGAGGCCGGTCAGCCTGACGGAATAACGCTTCAGATAAATCCTGATGTTATCCGGAATCCGGTATTGACCCCAATCGATAGCGAAAACGGTAAT
This sequence comes from uncultured Verrucomicrobiales bacterium, assembly GCA_964622095.1. Taxonomy (GTDB): domain Bacteria; phylum Verrucomicrobiota; class Verrucomicrobiia; order Verrucomicrobiales; family CAZUPP01; genus CAZUPP01. The sequence continues at coordinate 200,839 of CAZUPP010000002.1, read as the reverse complement.
TACGACAGCCGCTGCGCCGAGGGCCGGAAGGGCGGCGAGGTAAGGTCGCCCGGTTCGATTGACCCAGAAGAGAAAGACCAGCAGCCAAAAACAGCCGGCAAAGAATAGGAGGAATGTCAGCATGTCATACTTTGAGCCGCGAAATTGGGAAATAACGGTAGGAACAAAGACGACAAGGTAAAAGGCATTCCGTAAGGCAAAGGGAAAACCTTTTTCTTTCATCAGGCTCAGGTTTTGAAAAAAGGCCCAGAGAATGAGCACAAAGCAGGCGACCTGCCCCATGGGTATGATGCGTTGAAACTGCAGTTTACCGATCATCTCAACGGGATAGATTTCCACGAAAACATAGTTCAGCAGAATACCCCCCAGCGCGGCCAGGATCATACCGAGAAGAATAACGATGGCCGTCCACCGTTGCTTTTCCACCAGAAAAAGATTTACGGCGGCAACGATGCCTCCGCAAAGGAGCAGGGCATCACTGAGCCAGTGAAAGAGCGGAGCCGTCGAAGGAACCCAATGATGCGGCACCCGGTAGAGCCCAAATACTTCGAAGAAATTGAAGGAAGCGGGTGTTTCCACTTCATTCAGCTTCATCATGATGTAAATGCCCAGCGCGGGCAACGCCCAGAAAAGAATGGGCAGAATGAGCTCAAGCCATTTTCGTTTATTCCAAAAATAAATGAGCAGTCCGGGCAGAAGGGCCAAACCCATAAAGGCGCCGATGAGAAACTGAAAGACAATGGCACAACCGGTGAGGGCATAAGCCTGCATCCAACGATCTCTGATAGCCAGGGGCACGGCCCAAATGGCCATGGCCATGGCGAAGGTGCTGGGGACAGCGTCAAAACTGAAGATCTGACTTCCCCAGGACGGGAGCTTGATCGCGCAGAGGACGGCGAGGGGAATACTGTAGAGCAGCGGGAACTGTTTTAGCAGAGAGGGTTTTCGGCTGGCCGACTTCAATGAGCCCGCCAGGAAATAGATGGCCGAGAGAAAGCTCAGAATGGCTAGAAGGTTTAAGAGAAAGAGCGTTGTCTCGACGGTGAGGCCACTCATCCTGACGAGGCTGGCAATGATCTGCTGATAGAAGTATCTGGGCGTAGGCTCGAGAAAGCTCTGAACCGCGAAATCATTCTTAAATAACGTCGGATCCAGTAAAGCGAGGATCGGCGGGATTTCTTGTCCGTGGCTTCCATGCGGATAATAGTATCCGCGAAAAAGCAGGTAGGCGCTGCCCAACGAAAGAACGAAGACGGCGGCTTCATAAAAGCTTCCCCGGGAAGCTGGCTGGTGGTCCATGGCAGGCGTCTATTTTTTTCAAGCCAGCCTGTCAAGGTCATTGCAGCGGAAGCCACGCTCCGGGCACGTGGGCGAGAACCGGCCCACGCGGTAAAGCAGACGCACCCGAAGGAGCCGGGCCAAGATGCCCGCGGGTCAGAGATTCTCGCCGGTCCGGCTTTACTCCCCGGTTTTGAGCATTCCCATGAGATCCCGCACTTGCCGATGCGCTTCGAGCGGATGGCGCAGGGGGACCTCGGTCTTCAGGCGATAGTGATTCCGGCGCCCTTTTTTATCGCGCACGACGACCCCGGCTTCCTCCAGATCACCAAGGATCTTCTGGACCCCGCGTTCAGTGAGACCGATGCGGCTCGCGATCTCCCGCAGCCGCATGGAAGGGTCATTCTGGAGACACACGAGCACGTGGCTGTGATTGGTCAGAAAGGTCCAGGACGGAAGGGCGTCCCGGTCGACGGCGGTCTCCTCAATGGGTTTGACGTGGGCCGGATGGGCATCCTCCGGAACCTTGAGGCGCTGGTCATCCGGGGCGGATTTCCTGGAAGGGGCCTTGGAAAGGGAACGGGAGTGGGTGGCAGGATGAGAGTCACTCATGGGCGGAGAGAAAGCCGAGGGTGAACGAACGAAAGAGTTGCAAGGGAGTCAGATGGCGCGAGATTCACGAATTCGATTACGTTAATCACGATTCCTGCGATCGTTCCTCCAGTCAAGTGACGTTTTCGTGTCACGGCAACCCTTGGCCTCCACCCTCTGATGATGTTCCTTTCGACTTTCTTCCCCCGCCCAACGACCTGTATTTGATCCGTCATGTACCGCTTCAAGCGCATTCTCGCCACCGTCAGCCTGGAAGGCTCATGCGACGACGAACTGATCAGCTACGTCAGCCATGTCGCCGCCCTGGCTAAATCCGAGCACGTGAAGTTTCTCCACGTGGCTGAGGAAATGGAGATCCCTCAGAAAGTGCGGGAAAAGTATCCCTGGCTGGTGCAGCCGATTGATCAGACGACGCGGGAACGCCTCAAGGGGCTGGTGGACGGGGCCTTTCAGGATCAGACTGCCTGTGAGGTGGAAACCGAGATCCGGGAAGGCGCGGAGCTCTACGAGGTGCTCAAGACCGCGCAGGAGGGTGACTATGACCTGATCGCCACGAATACGGCGTGGACGGATTCCAGCATGCCGTCCCGGCTGGCAAGGAAAGCGCCCTGCTCCCTGCTTATCATCCCTCCCAAGCCAAAGATCGACTACCGCCGCATTCTGGTGCCGGTGGATTTTTCACGCTTCTCCGCCCTGCAAATGGAAGTCGCGGTGGCGTTCGGCATCGCACAGGGGGCCAACTGCCTGGACGTCTTTCATGCCTTTAAGCTTCCCCCACGTTCACATAAAGTGACGGTGCCCATGGAAGAGGTGGAAGCGATGACGAGGGATTACGCGATCAGTGAATGCAATGACCTGCTCGCCAAGACGGACCTCCGGGGGCTGGAGTCAGAAGTGCACGTGATCAAGAGTGGCGCCCCGGGAGTGGCCGTGACGCGCTATGTGAAAGAGCACCTCGGCGAGACGGATCTCATCGTCATAGGATGCCGGGGCAAAGACGCTCTGACCGCCGCGCTTCTGGGAAGCAACGCCGAGGAAATAATCCGTGACTCGCCGGTGCCGGTCGTCGCGGTGAAGCAGAAGGGGACAGGCTCCGGCCTGCTGGAGAATATCCTCGGCAAAGGGAAAATGGCCGTGTAGGCAAGCAGCACTGTGGAGGGGGTCATCTTAATTTCCATCGCCGGGCTGATCGCGGCGGCTCTGGTTGCGCCATTTCTCACCGGGATTCTGGGGAGATTGACCGGTGTGGTGCTGGGTATCGCGGTAGCGGCGCTCTTCGCCTCGCTTTGTCTGGCGATTCCCTCGGTGTCCCAGGGAGCCGTTCATCTCGTGCAGATGCCGTGGGTGCCCTCACTCGGCGTATCTCTGGACTTTCGCCTGGACGGCCTCAGTCTGCTCTTTGCGCTGCTCATCAGCGGCATCGGTTCGCTCATTGTGTTTTATGCGACCGGCTACCTGGGGAAGGACCGGCACTTTGGGCGCTTTCTGGCCATCATTCTGCTTTTTGCCGCTTCCATGATGGGCATGGTTCTGGCGGACCATCTGATCCTGCTCTTTATTTTCTGGGAGCTAACGAGCATCACAAGCTACCTGCTGATCGGCTTCAAGCATGAGGACGCCACCTCACGGCGGAACGCTCTACAGGCTCTGCTCGTCACCGGGTTGGGAGGCGTCGCCCTGCTGGCCGGGCTGATTCTACTGGGAATCGCCGGGGGAAGTTTTCGCATAACCGAACTGCTTGAAAAAGGTGATGTGATCGTCGCCCATCCGTTCTACCCAGCGATCCTGATCCTCGTTCTCCTGGGCGCATTCACCAAGTCCGCGCAGTTCCCGTTCCATTTCTGGCTGCCCAACGCGATGGCAGCGCCGACCCCGGTGAGCGCCTACCTGCACTCTGCCACGATGGTCAAGGCGGGTGTCTATCTGCTGCTGCGTTTTACGCCGATCATGGGGGAGACGGGAGGCTGGAATAATACCCTGGTTATCGTGGGCAGTGTGACCATGCTTTACTCCGCCCTGTGCGGTCTGCTGCAGAAAGACATCAAGCGCATCCTGGCCTACACGACACTGAGCGTGCTGGGGGTGCTCGTCATGCTGACAGGCATCGGCACGGAGATGGCCATCAAGTCGGCCATCGTCTTTCTGCTGGGCCATGCCCTCTACAAAGCAGCCCTCTTCATGGCGGCGGGCTCGATTGACCATGAGGCCGGCACGCGCGACGTCACCCTCCTGGGCGGACTCCGCCGATTCATGCCGATCACCGCGGGAGCAGCGCTGCTGGCTGCCCTCTCCAAAAGTGGCTTCCCGCCTTTCTTCGGCTTCATCGCGAAGGAACTCACTTACAAGAGCGGACTTAGCGGCGTGGCAGGGGAAGTGATCACGTGGACGATCATCGGGACCGCGGTGGCTACGAATATGCTTCTGCTCGCCCTGGCCTTTAAAGTGGGCGTGCATCCGTTTTTTGCCAAGCCGAAGGCGGACGGGATCATTCACCGGAACAATCACATCCACGAAGCGCCCTGGACGATGTGGCTGGGACCGGCACTGCTGGCTCTGACCGGACTGGTTCTTGGGCTGCTACCGGTCGCCATGGCCAAACCTCTTATCGCTCCGGCTTCTTCGGCCGCTTTTGGAGAAGCCATTGAGGTGAAGCTTGCCCTCTGGTATGGCTTTAACCCGGCCCTCCTGCTCAGTGTGATCACCATCGTGGGCGGTATCATCATTTATCTGTCCCGCTGGATTCTATGGCGAAACGTGGAGGACGACACCGATCCGCATGGGATCGACGAGCTCTGGGACAAGCTGATGGCTGGGCTGATGGCCGTGGCCTCATGGCAGACGCGCATTCTGCAGAACGGTAAACTGCGCATCTATCTGATCGTGACCCTGGGCACGGCGGCCGGACTTATTCTGTGGAGCATGGTTACCGGCTGGGACGCCTACGAGTTTCCCGTCTCCCAGCCGATCGATCCGGTGACGATGACGGTGACCGTGCTGATGATTATCGCGGTGATCGGCGCGATCGTGGCGCGGAAACGGCCGACGGCACTGCTTTTCCTCGGCTTTATTGGCTTTGGCATCGCCCTGCTCTTTGCCCGGCTCAGCGCTCCCGACCTCGCGATTACGCAGATTCTGGTCGAGACGCTCATTGTTGTGCTCTTCATGTTCGTCATTTACCGGCTGCCGCGCTTCACGATTTATTCCTCGGCCGGGGCGCGGGCCTTTGACGCCGTCTTTGCGAGCGTTTTCGGATTGATCATGGCGGTGCTGGCCCTGAAGGCGAAAGGCCTGCAGATCGGGGAACCGATTTCCGGTCAGCACGGGGACTGGAGCTACCTGCTGGCCAAGGGAAAGAACGTGGTCAACGTCATCCTCGTGGATTTCCGGGCGTTGGATACGTTTGGCGAAATCATTGTCATCGCGGTCGCCGCGCTGGGGGTCTTTGCCCTGATCATGCGCGGTCTGAACCGTGGTCAGGGCCAGGAACACGAGGCTGCGGACCAGGACATCCATGGAGAGGGTCAGGCGGCGGCGCCGAACTCCACGGGCACGCACTAACGAAGGACGGCCAGCAGTGAAATGAATCAATCAAGTTCCACCCGCTCAACGATCCTGAATCTCACGGTGCCGCTGCTCACTCCGCTCTGCATCGTGCTGTCGCTGATTGTGCTCTATCGCGGTCACAATGAGCCCGGTGGCGGATTTATCGGCGGCCTGGTCTGCGCCTGCGGAATCGTGCTCATTGTGATGGCCCATGGGGTTGAGGCGGGCCGGAAGGCGCTGCGCATGGACCCCATCACGGTGGCTGCGTTCGGTTTGCTTATCGCTCTGCTGGGCGGACTGCTGCCGGTGGCAACGGGAGATGAATTTCTCACCGGACTCTGGCTCCCGGCTTTTTCGTTGCCGCTTCTCGGCAAGGTGCATCTTGGCACCCCCCTGATTTTCGATGTTGGAGTTTACCTGACGGTGATCGGCTTCACGATGACCGTCGTCTTTACGCTGGCTGAGCTACGCGAGCCTGAGCAAGAACCGGCCTCAGCTCCGTCCTCAAGCAGGTAACCCACCTACCCTACGAATATGGAAATTCTCATCAGTCTGCTCATCGGTGTGCTCTTTGCGGGCGGCATCTACTGTCTGCTGAGGCGAAGCATCGTCAAGCTGGTCATCGGCCTGCTTCTGCTCAGCCAGGGCGCCAACCTTCTGGTCTTTGGCTCAGGCGGCCTGACGAAGGACGGACCGCCACTCATTCCCGCGGAAGAAAAAACGCTGAAGGAAGAAGCGGCTGATCCTTTGCCTCAGGCGCTGGTTCTGACGGCGATCGTGATCGGTTTCGGGCTGGTCACCTTCACCCTTTCCCTGGTTCACCAAGCCTATCAGGCGCTCGGCTCGGATGACATCGCCGCCTTCCGCGAAACGGACAGACTTTCTCACTGAGAAACGAGATGAACCCGCTGCTTGCTCCATTACTGGCCCCCCTGATCTCTGCCCTCGCCGGGCTGCTTTTTGCGCGTTCCTCGATTCGCGTGCAAAAGGTGATCGGCCTGATGGGCACGGTGCTGAACAGCGCGGGGGCCGCGTGGCTGACGGTCGCCGTGGTGCAGAGTGAGAACGGTGTTTTCGCCCTGCGGGCCGGTTCGTGGGATGGACCTTTCGGCATTGTGCTGGCGGGGGACCGGTTGAGTGCCGGGCTGGTCTCGGTGAGTGCGGTGATCGCCCTGGCGACTGCGATTTACTCGATGACGGCGATCAATGACCGCCGGATCCGTCTACACTATTTCCCGCTTTTCCACTTTCTTATGCTGGGGGTAAACGGAGCCTTTCTGACGGCTGATCTCTTTAATCTCTACGTGTGGTTTGAGGTCATGCTCATTTCTTCGTTTGTCCTCATTGCGCTTGGAAATGAAAAGGCGCAGCTGGAAGGCGCTCTGAAGTATGTGGCTCTGAATCTGGTTTCGTCCGCTCTCTTTCTGAGCGCGGCGGGATTGATTTATGGAATTACCGGCACACTGAACTTCGCGGACCTGGCGGTGCGGCTGGGTGACAGTGAAGAGAATGTCACCCTCATCAGCACCTCTGCGTTTCTTTTGCTGGTATCCTTTGGAATTAAAGCTGGGGCATTCCCGCTTTTTTTCTGGCTGCCCGCGTCCTACCACACCCCGCCGGTGGCCGTTTCCGCGCTCTTTGCGGGGCTACTGACAAAGGTCGGGGTCTATGCCCTGATCCGGGCCTACACCATTTCCTTCTCCGCATTTGCGGAAACGATTCAGCCGATTCTCATTTTCACAGCCGCTGCCACCATGGTGACCGGGGTGCTGGGCGCGGCGGCGCAATTTGAGATCCGGCGCATCCTGTCATTCCACATCATCAGCCAGATCGGCTACATGCTGATGGGTCTCGCCCTGCTCACTGCTGCCTCGCTGGCCGGTGCGATTTTTTACATCATTCACCATATCATCGTGAAGGCGAATCTCTTTCTCATCGGGGGCATGGTGGAAAAACTCAAAGGCACCTCGCAACTCAAGAAAATCGGAGGGCTCTATCATACCGCGCCGCTCCTGGGAATTCTCTTCCTCATTCCCGCGCTTTCCCTGGGAGGAATTCCTCCGCTATCCGGGTTTTGGGCGAAATTTATTGTGATCAAAGCCGGGCTGGAAGCACATGCCTATATTCTGGTCGGGGTGGCTTTGGTCGTCGGTGTCCTGACGCTCTATTCGATGACCAAGATCTGGGCGGAAGCTTTCTGGAAGGCCCAACCGGATGACGTGGGCACTCCTCCGGAGAAACCGGGGCGCCTGACCGCCGCGATGGTTATTCCGACGGTCAGTCTTGCCGCGCTGACTTTATTCATCGGTTTCTGGGCAGAGCCGCTCTTTGCTTTCTCCGAAGAAGCGGCGGAACTGCTCGTGAATCCTCAGCCATATATCGACGCGGTCCTTGAACAGACCATTCCCACCGAAGTCATCTCCGTGAAGGAGTAAGATTGTTCCCGCACGAAACAGTATGCGTATATTCCGTTTTACCGGTTTTATTTTGTTTTATGTCTGGGAAGTCATTCTCGGCAGCATACGGGTTGCTGTGGATGCCTTGACGTGGAAGCACTATATGAAACCCGCATTTCTCCGGCTGGAACTGGATGAGCGTCTCAAGCCGCATCAGATCCTGGCTTTGAGCAATCTGCTGACGATGACGCCCGGAACGATCAGCATGGATGTGGCGGATGACCTGAAATCCATTGACCTGCATATCATGTATCTGGATGGCAGTGTGGAGGACTTCAAGCAGGGCGTCTTGAAGGCCTTTGAACAGCGCGTGTTACGAAGTCTCTAGGAGCTGGCAGTTTTATCATGGTTGACACCATTTCACTATATATCTGTGCCTTCCTGCTGGTCGCGGCTTTTGCCATGACCATTTTCCGGCTCATTCGAGGTCCATCCATTTTTGACCGGTTACTCTCTCTGGATCTGGTGACTTCCCTGACTATGGCCGCCCTGATTCTGCTGGCCCTCGTGAGCAGAAATTTCGTGTGGCTGGATGTAGTGCTGGCCCTTGCTCTGATCGCCTTTCTTGGCACGGTCGCCTTCGCCGCTTATCTCGAACGCTCTTCCAAAGATGATTCCAGCGATAATCATTAGTTTTTTTGCCATCGGCGGAACTTTATTCATCGCAATCTCCGCGCTGGGATTGCTGCGGTTCCCAGATATCTACACCCGTATGCATGCCGCAGCCAAGGCGGCCTCGCTGGGTTTGGGCATGCTGCTTATCGCCGCGGCGGTGGCAAGCGGCGAACTGGAGGCCATTATCAAATCGATTCTGACGATTCTTTTTGTTTTCATGACCGCGCCGGTCGCCTCTCACCTGATGTCCCGCGCCGCCTACCGCAGCAACGTCCCTTCGTGGGGTGACAATGTGGTCGATGAGCTGAAAGGCACGGAGCAGGACCACCAGGCGTCACCTGATGCGGATTAATCTTGCCGCACGTGCTTTTTCGCCGCACCATCCTTTTCTGTTATGGCCTTGGGAATTCGTTTTTTTCGTTCATCACCGACGGACTACATTATGGTCTATCGCCGGGGAAAGGTCGTCCGTCAGGGGCGTGCTCTTTCCTTTTACTATTTTGCGCCGACGACCACGATCGTCCGCATTCCACAGGGCGCGAATGAAGCGCCCTTCTTCTTCGAACACAGCACGGTGGACTACCAGATCGCGACCGTGCAGGGGCACGTGGTGTATGGAATTTCCGCCCCGGACAAGGCGGCGGAGCGGGTGGATTTCCGCCTGACCACGGACGGGAACTACTATGCCTCAGACGCACCGGAAAAACTGGCAGACATCGTGGTCAATTCCGCAGGTATGCTGGTGGCGGAATACCTGCGGGGCGTGTCCCTGAGTGAAGCGCTCCGAGGCGCGGAAGATCTGGCCAGCAGGCTGCGGCAGCGCCTGACAGACAGTCCCGTTATCCAGTCCCTGGGACTGGAGGTGGTGGACGTGATCGTGGACCACATCAAGCCAGCCCCGGAAACGGCCCGGGCGCTGGAAGCGAAGGCGCGGGAAGAGATCATGCAGGAAGCGGACGTGGCCATGCACCGGCGCCGCACGGCATCGGTCTCGCAGGATCGCGAGATCAAGGAGGCTGAGCTGGAAACGGAGAAAACGGTCGCGTTGCGCCGGCGGGAGATTATCGAGACCGAAATGGAGACCCGGCGAGTCGAGCAGGAGCGCAATCACGAGCTGGAACGTGCTCAGACGGAAGCCGAAATTCAACAGGCTCAGCGCCGGAAGGAACTGATTCAGCAGGAAGCGGATAACACACGCGTCACGGCGGACGCCAAAGCCTACGCCACGCGCACGGTCATCAATGCGCTGGGTGATGTGGATGCGCGCGTGCTCGAAGCGATCGCGACCTCCGGGATGGACAGCCATAAACTGGTTGCGCGTGCGTTCCGGGAGCTGGCCCGCAATGCAGAGAAAATCGGCAATTTCACGCTCACCCCGGATTTACTTCGTGACGTGCTCGAGCAGAGACCTTCGCGACGATCGTAGTGTAGTTTTTCTAAATTCGTGATGATACCCGAGGATGCTTACCTGATTATTATCGGTTCGATGAAGTCGGGAACGACGTCGCTCTTCAATTATCTGGAGCGTCACCCAGCCATCTGCGGCAGTCACATCAAAGAGCCCTGCTACTTCTCACAAAGGCCGCATCGCGGAGAAAGAGTTGATCTGAACGAATACGGGAAACTCTGGCCGGACTATGATCCCGGGCAGCATCGCTACTGCATGGAGGCCTCAACGGAATACACCCGTGCGCCGGGCTTCGGTTTCGTGGCCAAAGAGATTCACCAGAGCGGCCTCAGACCGAAGCTGGTTTATCTGATGCGTCACCCGGTGAAGCGAATTGAATCTCACCTGAACTTCACAGGGGAATGGGACCTCAACAATTATCCCATCGATGTCAGCAGATACTATTTTCAACTGGAGCATTACCGTGAACGATTCCCGCGCGAAGATCTCAAGCTTTTGCTGTTCGAAGACCTGCAAGCGGACCCGGAGGGCGTGGTCAACGGCCTGCTCGAGTGGCTGGGGCTTTCCCCTCTTTCCGCCCCAGGCGTGGGAGAACAGCATAACCCGACCCGCACCATGACAAAAATGGAGTGGTTCGCGCGTAAGCTGGGTCTAGGGGGCTTGGCTCACGCCCTGCCCAAACCCGTGCAGAAACTCATCATCAGAAGTCTGGAAACGGTTTCGAACCCCGAGCATCGAAAACTGACGGAGGATGAGATTCAAGAAATCCGGGCGGCACTGCAGGATGACATGACGAAACTGCAGGGAGAATACGGCATTGATGTCTCACGCTGGGGTTTTTAATTTCTTTTTTTCGTGAGACCTGTAACGGAAAGACGCATCATTCTGGTAACCCGGCCGACGCGGCTGGAGCAGATGATGCGGCGGCACTCGACCAAGAAACAGGCCATTTACGCGATGGCACGGTTCGCCGCAGCGGAAGCCGGTGAGACGGTCAGAGATAGAATCCGGAAAAAGAAGGGCGCCTCGGATTTTTCATTCAGCGCCGCCGATTACGAGGATGAGCATCACGCACAGCTGGCCGCGCTGGAACGGGTGAAGAGCGAGTTAAGTCAGGTCGGTCACCTGCACCACATCGATCGTGGATCGCTGCCCAATTATAGTTTTGCGCCGGATGATCTTGTCGTGGCGCTGGGGCAGGATGGACTGGTCGCAAACACCGCGAAATATCTGCGCACGCAATTGCTTTTTGGGGTAAACCCTGACCCTTCCCGGTGGAATGGGGTCCTGCTCCCATTCCAGGTCAGTGAAGCGGGAGAAGCGGTGGCACAGGCGGCGACGAAAGGAGCTGAATTTCCCCGCCGGATGGTCACGCTCGCGGAAGCGACTTTGAGCGATGGCCAGAAATTACGGGCGGTGAACGATTTATTCCTGGGCTGCCGCACGCATGCCTCTGCGCGTTATCGCATCTGGCACCGGGAAAATGAAGAAAATCACTCCTCCAGCGGAGTGGTTGTTTCGACGGGACTCGGCTCAACGGGTTGGCTGACCAGTTATTATGAGCAGATCGCACGGGCAGCTAAACAGAAACTAAAGCCAGTCAGCTTTGAGGCGGAGGCGAATTATCTTAGATTTTTCGTGCGCGAACCATTTCCCAGTCGGCAAACCCAAACGAACATCGTGCTGGGGGAGGTGCGCTCCAATCAACCTCTCATGATCCGTTCACAAATGCCTGAGGACGGCGTGATTTTCAGTGATGGCCTCGAAAAGGACTTCATTCAATTTACGGCCGGCATAACTGCGACGATCACCCCAGCGGCTGATCAGGTGCAGCTTGCGCTGAAGGCTTGATATAAAAACCTCAGATTTCGATCCGCTTAAGATCGATCATTTCCGGCAGAATCTGCTGCATGAAATCTTCCGTCACTTCACGGGCGCGTTGTCTCTCGCTTTCGAGGAATTCTTCGTAGGTGGCACGCTCTTCTTCGCTCCAGCCATCAGCCGGGATAAGGGTGGTCATGTATTCCTTCTGAAAGGTGAGAAAAGCCCAGCGCTGGTTTTGCCCGAGGGTGAGCCGGTCAATTATATCATAGAGCGTCCGCTCATATTCTGACGCGGTGATTTTCCGGGCCCCGACATAGGTGTAATAATGGACGATATTTGTCCGGAAAGATCCAAGAGATTTTCCGCCCTCCTCCTCTGGCGGAGCGGGTTGAATGTAAGTGCAGTCCAGCGCTTTCATTGGAATGACCACGGTGCGGCCATCCGAAAGGGTGAGAGAATAGTTGATATCCCGGGTCTCTCCGATGCTCCAGCCCTGGGCCGTGAGGCACCGGACGGGGCGATGCAGACTATTGTTGAGATCATTTCCTGCCAGGACAACGGAGGCCTCCACGACATCGTTCTCTAGCGCGCTGGGTGCTTCCCGGTGCCGGGTTACGGAAGAGGTGTAGTTTGTCCGGCTGAATTCTGTGTCGGGTGCGAGAGCATTTAATTCCTTTTGCGAAACTTCACCTTCTTCGCCCTGCCAGGGGATTCCTACAAAGGTAGGAAGATCCATGTCGACGGCGGCTTTTCTCAAGGAAAAATTCTGCGGAAGCGCCAGGGCCGTTCCCAGGCCTGCCATGATAAGGGCCGCTCCCAGAATGAATCCGGTGCCCGCCGGTGCGCTATAACCGCGATTCATCAGATAGTAGGCGTCATCATCCGGCGTGACGAGTGCCTCGGAGTCCTGACTGGTCTTTTCCGGATCATTCGTCCCCGATCGTCCGAAGACTTTACCCCAATTCAAGTTCACGAGCTTGGCAAAGCCGACCATACAGAGAATCGCCACCGGAAAGAAAATAATATAGACGGATGCGTCATGAAATAGGTCGGCGGGATTCGGCCCGAAGAAACGTGAAATCAGTATAATACAGGTGACGCGGACGATATTGCCAATCAAGGTGAAAACCAGGGTCATCCCAAAAATCAGGATCCATTTCCACAGACGGTCCTGCGTCATATATACATAGAGAGAGGCCAGCATGAGCATGGCCATGAGCGAGCGAATTCCGCTGCAGCCACGGTCTATCTCATAGTCACCCATTTCGCCACCTCCCAGGGAAATAAGTTTTGCGCCCACGGCCTCGACCTCAATCCCAAAAAGCCCGACGATCTGTCCGACCGCTCCCGCGATGTAACTCTGCAGAAAGGCCGTGCCCTGATCCAGCCCGGGGAAGGGGATCATCAGCCACAGAAAAAAGGTTGGGAACATGACCAGCTTGGCCGTTTTCCATCCGCAGATAAGGAGGATCAATCCCCAGGCGATGACGGGTAAGGAAGCCACCACGATGCGTGGTTGTAAAACCCGGTAGCCGACCAGATACATCATCAGGCCGATAGCGAGGACCGCGATGCCGAAGTACAGGCACGGGTTTTTCGGCATGAGGTAGAGTTTATTGCGCAGCCGCCAGAATAGAAACCCGATGATCAGCGGTGACAGCCAACCGTGAATATAGTCATTCTCCGGATTCCACGAAATGGTCAACCAGCCGATCGCGGAGGCCGTTCCGCTGATGAAGGGTGAAAAGATGCCGTACATATAAATCAGCATCGCCACGATGGCTGCCAGGAGCCCGGCCTGCAGAGGCCGCTGCCTGATCCAGCCCAGAAATGCCTGCCCGAGGTTGATCTCCGTGTCTTCCCTCAGCTGATCCCGGGCAGCAACCGCCTCTCCGGCTGGCAGGGTTGCATCTTTATGCAATTGATTCGGAACCTCGGCAGACGCCGCAGGAGGATTATCGGTGGAGGCGTGGGACATGAGGCAATGATAACTCGTTGAAGATAAGAGGCTTTTGCCGGTTCAAAAGGGGGAAACCGAACATCCCCGTAGTCTGCACCGGGGTCCATCGCTTGCAAGCAATTTAAGGGCCATGGACTTGACACCGTTTCGGGATTCTTCTGAAGCTGCGCCCTATCTCACCCACTGCTCTTGGGCAGCCATACCTACCCGTAACGATTATCATGAACTCTGTCGATCAATCCACCGCCTGGGGCATCCTTGCCACTGGACGCATTGCCTCCCGTTTTGCCGAAGCACTCGCCGTTACGCCGGGCGCTGATCTCCAGGCTGTCGCCAGCCGTTCCCTGGACAGCGCCCAGGACTTCGCTTCCAAGCATCGCGCGATTTCTGCCTATGGTTCTTATGAAGAGTTGCTGCGTGATCCCGCCGTGCAGGCCATTTACATCTCGCCTCCCCATCCGTTTCACGCGGAGTGGGCCATCCGCTGTGCGGAGGCCGGTAAACATATCCTCTGCGAAAAACCGGTCGGCCTGAACTACCCGGAAGCGATGACGATCTTGGAGGCCGTGCGGGCAAACGGAGTTTTCTTCATGGAGGCCTTTATGTATCGCTGCCACCCCATGATGACAGAGCTCGTCAAGCTGATCCGTGAAGGGGTAATCGGCCGGGTCCGCCTCATCCGCTCCACATTTTCCTTTTCCGGCGATAAGGATCCCAACTGCCGTCACCTCGCCAATGACTTGGGCGGCGGGGGCATCATGGATGTCGGTTGCTACCCCGTTTCCTTTTCCCGTCTGGTCGCCGGGGCTGCTCTCGGCAAGCCCTACGCGGACGCCAAACTGGTCAAGGGGGTCGCGGAAAAGCATCCTGAGACCGGGGTGGATATCCACGCCAGCGCCGTTCTTCACTTCGAGGGAGATATTCTGGCTCAGGCGACCTGTGGTGTGGGTGCCAAGATCGGTTCCCGGGCCGAGGTGATCGGAGATGGCGGCAGAATCATCATCGAAAATCCCTGGTTTTCGCAGGGGTCGATTCTGGTCAAGACTCCACGCGAGAATCGCGAGGTATTCCCGCAGAACGACAAGGATCTGTATCAGTATGAGATAGAGATCGTGGGGGATTGCATCGCTAAAGGTCAAGTGGAGGCCATGTCACCAGCGATGAGCTGGGGTGACACCCTGGGCAATATGCAGGCCCTGGATGCCTGGCGGGATTCTGTCGGACTGATTTATGAGCGGGAGAAGCCTTCTCACCCGGAGGCTCACCTGACGCTGGCCAAGCGCACGCTTTCTGTCCGTCCCCAGCACAATATGAGCTATGGACAGATTCCCGGTGTGAACAAACAGATCAGCCGGCTCTTCATGGGAGTGGATAATCAACCGAATTTCCCCTACGCCTGCGCCATTTTTGACTATTTTTATGAGCTCGGAGGTAATGCCTTTGATACCGCCGCGCAATATGCCTTTCACCAGCGGGAGCGGAATCTCGGGAACTGGTTCGCCACGCGCGGCGTGCGGGACAGCTGTACGGTGATCGTTAAGGGCGCGCACTCGCCTTTCTGCTGGCCGCAGTATATGCCCACAGAGTTCCGGGACAGCATGGAGGCTTTGCAGACGGATTACGCAGATATCTACATGATGCACCGGGACAACCCGGAGATTCCCGTCGGCGAGTTTGTCAGCCTGCTCAGCGGCTGGCAGAGCGAAGGCAAAGTCCGCACCTATGGCTTCTCCAACTGGACAATTCCCCGTCTCAATGAAGCCATCGCGTATGCTCGCGATAACGGCCTGCATCCGCCCCGCGTGCTCAGCAATAACCTCAGCCTCGCCCGGATGATCGATGAGGTATGGGCCGGGGTAAAGGCCGCCAGTGACGATGATTTCCGTGAATGGCTCACCTCGCGAAATGGGGAGATCACCCTCCTGTCCTGGTCCAGCCAGGCCCGCGGATTTTTCACGGACCGCGCCGCGCCGGATAAGCTTGGTGATAGGGAACTGGTGCGCTGCTGGTATAGCCCAGAGAACTTTGAGCGCAAGGCTCGTGCGACCCAGTTGGCTCAGCAGAAGGGCGTGCTTCCATTAAACATTGCCCTGGCTTACGTGCTGCACCAGGCCTATCCCACCTTTGCCCTCTTTGGTCCTAGGACCCTGGAAGAGATTCGCACTTCGCTTCCGGCGCTGGATGTGTCACTGACCCCGGAAGAAGTCCGCTGGCTCGACCTGCGGGAGTGAGCGGTCCCGCCCCATTAAGTATTTGGCTTCCGACTCCATCAAGGTAGGAAATCAATAATGAAAACCCATTTCATTTTCCCCAGATTTTTTACCGTAGGAATCGTCATTTTATGGACGGTTGTATCTGGTGTTCCAACGCTTCTTGCGCAATCCGGTGATAGCCGTCCCATGCGCGGTGAGGAAGAGCTGCCTATGAGACCGGAAACGCCTCCAGAGATGGAGGGTGAAGTCCAGACTATGACCATTGACGCCCAATGGGCAGAGCAGAACGGAGTGCCGGTTGACATACCGTTCCAGTTCAATGTCCCTGAGGCCAAAGAACTTGAAGTCTCCTTTCTCACGCATGACCCCGCCAACGACGTTCAGGAACTGATCCGCGTGACCTATACTACGGAAAAAGGTCAACTCAGCGAAAAAGTAAGTTTCGCACCTGTAAGGGTTCAAGAGGGTACTCTGGAACAGAAATTGCGTAACCTCTCCGACACCATCTTGAGTCAAGTCGTGCCCGTGGCGACGAAGGATTGGGAGAACAGTGAAGCCAAAGCTGTCCAGAGGACAAAGATTGGCACCGAGGAGTATGATGCCATCACGGTCATCGGAATCATGGTTGATAAGGAAAAGGAACTTCCAATCTTTTGTTTCGCATCACCGGCATACTTCCACCTGATTCAACCAGCGGGCTCCTCGCCATCTGTATAATGGATCAGAAAAATTCCGATGTCAGACAGCCCCACGATCTGGTCAAAAAGGGCAAGAGCTTGCAGATCACGCATTCCCAAAATTCCTGGCATAGACAGGCTACGACATTAGCTCGCTTTGGCATACTGGTGTGATGTCGGCCGCTCTGACACGAGGCTACCGTGGCGCGGGTGACCTTCATTCCATCCAGCACGCCCTGGCGCACTGGATTTCCCAGGGTGCGGTTAGTCACCTGCATCCGGGGGATATCCCGCATCGACTCTATAATGGTTTTCGCGGCCAATATAGTCTCGAGGATAATGTTCGGATCTGGGGAGCGGGTTCTGACCAGACCGTCCGTGCCTTTGCCATCGTGTATCCGGATTGGGAAGGCTACGATGCCTTGGTCGAGCCATCGTTTTTCGATTCAGAACTCGAGTTCGAAGTCGAGCGGTGGGCCTATCGTCAGGCTGCGGAGTGGATGGAGAAACGCGGCCAGACCGACCGCCTGCCGGGGACTGATGTGGCGCTGGAGGACACTCGACGCTGCCGTTTTCTGGAACAGCTTGGGTATCAGGGCGAAGAGCAGGTAAATGTTGTCACCTCGAGATCGCTGCATGATCCGAATCTGCCGGCGGAGCCGATGTTGCCAGCGGGGTTTTTCCTTCGGCCGTGCGAAGGAGAAAAGGAGGCAGCCGCCTTGGCGGAAGTTCATGCCAGCGCCTTCGATTCCGACTGGTCGGAAGAACTTTATCGCGATCAGGTTATGCGTCAGCCCGGTTACTCGGCGGAGCGGGAAATAGTTATCGTGTCACCGGAAGGTCAGCTTTGCGCCTTCACGATATTTTGGCTCGATCACATTAACAGAACTGGCCTTTTCGAACCGGTAGGGGTTCATCAGGATTTTCAGCGTCGGGGATTTGGGCGCGCTCTCATGATATCCACCATGAAAATCATGCGGGATCTCCACGGCATGGCTCGGGCGCAGGTCGCTCATGAATTTTCCAATGCGGCGCCGGCCGGCCTTTATGCGTCACTCGGATTTATTCCTACCCTGAATGTCTGGGATTACCGGAAGGCCGCCTGAATCCTGCAACTTTGCGCTACAGAATTACCGTTTGCCCCGCCGAGGCATCAGCAACACCGCCATTAAACCGCTGAGCATCATTATCAGGCTTGATCCCTCCGGCACGATATTGGCCCACATGCCTGGATTGGTCGGTACGGTATCTTCAGAAGCAATAACTGCTTCCAGAAAAACGGACGCGAATTCCTGATCGTAAATGTTATTAAAATCGGCCGGGATGGTCACTGAAAGGCTGATTTGATCAAATTGATAAACGTCACCCAGATTCATCTGATATGTCGTTCGAAAAACCCCACTTCCCGTGTCGGTTAAAACGTAGTTCGTGCTCTCCAGCAAAGGCAGAATATCGCTCCCAGGGCGGTAGCTAACGTTTACGGCTGGTGAATTTTCCTGGAAAAAGTCTGTTTGAACACCTCGAGAAAAATTGGAATTCTGTGAAGAGATTCAGGGAGTCGGTAACCCAATTGGGGTCGGAAGGAACGCGGATCTCAAAGAACTGTCCTTCGGGCGCGGACCAGCTGAAAGTGAGTTCAACTTCCCCCTGGGTGCTGAAATCCTGCTGAAAGTTCACGGCCGAGGACGAATCGAATGAGGCTACGGCAAAGGCACCGCCATCTTCCTCTTCAAACCGAAATGAGAGTTCGTCCAAGGTCCCCTCGACGACGATTTGAGCCGATAGCGGCCTTCCCAGGATGAGAGAAAACGTGAGTAGAAAACTGCCCACGACAAGATAATGCGGAAGCCTCCGCAGGTAAGATCCAGATTTTATAATGGTGGTTCCGGTAAGAGGCGAAAATCACAGGACAACAGTTCCCGCCAATGCGTGGGAGTTTGTCCAACAAGGCTGTCGCCGTCAACCAAAAAACCACCGTTATCCTTCGACAAATTGCCGATATAATCCCGCGTAAATACCTCCTTTTTCTAAAAGCGTGGCGTGCGTGCCGCGCTCGACAATTTCTCCATGATCGAGCACGAGACACATATCGGCTTTGCGAATGGTGCTGAGCCGGTGGGCGATGACAAAACTGGTCCGGTTGCGCAATAGATTTTCCAGCGCAGCCTGCAGCCGGGCCTCAGTGATGGTATCCACGCTGCTGGTTGCTTCATCCAGAATCAAAATGCGCGGATCAGCGAGCATGGCACGGGCGAAACAGACCAATTGCTGCTGGCCCAGCGACAAGCCCGAACCGCGTTCTCCGACGTGAGTGCGCAGCCCGTCCGGGAGCGCTTCAAATAAATCGAGGCATCCGATTTTCCGCGCCGCATCCTCGACTTCTTCATCGGTCGCGTCCAGCTTACCGAGCCGGATATTTTCCATGACATCCCCGGTAAAGAGAAAATTCGACTGCAGGACGACGCCGATTTGCTGATGCAGGCTTTTTGAACTGACTTTGGTAATGTCATAGCCGTCGATAAGAATCTGGCCCTGGACCGGGAGATAAAACTTACTGACCAGATTGATAATGGTTGTTTTCCCACTGCCGGTATGACCGACCAGGGCGCAGGTCTGACCTGGATCGACTTCAAAAGTTATTCCCTTCAACACCGGTTTCTCCGGATTGTAATGGAAATGCAGATCCTTGAATTCCACCCTGCCCTGGATGGGCGGCAATTCGATCGCATCAGGTGGATCCTGCCACTCTGGTTCCCGGTCAAGCAGACCGAAAACGCGCTCCGCCCCAGCCATCGCAGCGAGCGCGGCGGTGAACTGTTGTCCGAGGACCGTGAAGGGCTGGAAAAACAGATTGGCCAGAAAAACAAAAGTGATCAGATCACCTACCTCCATGCCTCCGTGAAGGGTCCCATAGCCGCCGATGAGCAGGATGCTGGCCATGAAAAACTGCGAGTTCAGTTCCAGCAGGGGAATGAGCAAGGCTGAGTGCCGAGCCAGGCCCATGCTGTATTGAGAATGGTCTTCGACCAGGCGGCGGAATATCCCGGCATTGACGTTTTCGCGGACAAATCCCTGCGTGACTTGTATCCCCTTGACGGATTCCGCGAGGGACGCCGTGATCCGGCTGAAGCTTTCCTGGGTAGCGCGCGAGGCACGGCTGATACGCCCGCGAAAAAAGCGGTTCAGCCCCCAGATGACGGGCGCCATGGCCAGAACGACGCTGAAAAGCTGCCAGTTCGTAAAGAGCATAAAGATGCCCGCGATCAGGCCCTGAAGGATCTGGACCATGGAGACAAAGAAAACGTTCTGCACGCCTACGCGGAGGGCTTCAATGTCACTGGTCATGCGGCTGATGTTCCGGCCCAGGCGCGTCTTATTGAAGTAAGACATGGGCATACGCATGAGGTGCTGGTAGACGGCGTTGCGCAGATCACGCACGACAGATTCACCCAGCTCCAACGCGTAACGCGTGCGGAAATGCATGGTTAACTGCGTGAAAAAAGCGAAGGCGAGAAATCCTGCGGAACTCCAAACACTGGCACTGACATTTCCGGAAGCAATGGGCCCCCGGATGATCTCGCCCAGCATCCAGGCGAGGACGGGCAGTTGAATCCCGCGAAGAACGACAATGGCAAAGAGCGCGTTGCGCTTGCTGGCGTGCTGTCCGGTAAAGGTAAACAACCGGGTGATGAGCCCCCAGTCGAGCGGACGTTCTTTGGCTTCATAATCCTCCTTTGGATCCCGGCGCGCGAGGGACAGCTCCTGATTAACGCTTTCCCGCGGATCGATCTCTCCCTTAACGACAGCGTCAATCGTCTGCGTCCGTTTCTTCTTTGTTTCCCTGGCAGGGTCTGACCGGGTTGTCATCGCATGACCTCCCCGTTGCTGGCTTGAGGTGAATCGGGATCCTTGAGTAGCCCGGCAGAGGAGAGCAGCCTCATGCTTTCCGGATCGATCTTCTGAATATCGATCGCGCTCTGATAAGGTCCCGGCTGAAGGAGCAGATCCTCATGCGTGCCCGTCTGGACGATGCGCCCTTTCTCCAGGACGATAATCCGGTCACAACGGCGCAGGGTGCTCAGCCGGTGAGCCACGATAAAGGTGGTACGGCCCTCGATGGCATTTTCGATCGCTTCGAGAATTTCATGCTCCGTTTCCGGATCAATGGCCGCGGTTGGATCGTCCAGGAGCAGAATAGCTGGCTCCAGCAGAATGGCCCTCGCGATGGCCAGCCGTTGACGCTGTCCGCCGGAGAGATTCGAGCCGGACTCACCAACCATGGAGTCATACCCGTCTTTCTGCTCCACGATAAACTCATGCGCAGCCGCGATCCGGGCCGCCTTTTCAATCTGCTCCCGGGTAGCGCCGGGATTGCCGTAAGCGATGTTTGCCGCGATCGTGTTGGAGAAAAGGAAGTTCTCCTGAAAGACGAGGCCGATATTGCGGCGCAGACTGCGCAGCTCCAGATCCCGCAGGTCCTGCCCGTCCAGCATGACCCTGCCCTCCACCGGATCATAGAAGCGTGGCACGAGGCTCATGAGAGCGCTCTTGCCGGAACCGGTCGCGCCGGCGATAGCGATGACTTCGCCTGGCCTCACGGTAAAGCTGATTTCTTCCAGGACCGTGTCCTTCATGGCGTATTTGAACCACACGTTCTCAAAGGTCACCTCACCCCGGGCGTTCTCCACCGGTCTGGCGTCTGGCTTGTTCTCCACCTCGACCGGCGCATCCAGCACTTCGAAGACCCGGCGGGCTCCCACAAGGCTGGCCTGGATGCTGTCCACGATGCTGGCGATGTTCGTGATCTGGCCGCTGAATTGCTGGAGCAGCCCGGCGAAAACGACCAGCCCGGCCCCGATCGAAATCTGACCGGTGATGGCGAGGTGCCCGCCGTAGAGGAGCAGGATGAACAGGCTGACCTGCGGGAGGAAGGCGATCAGCGGGCTGTAGAAGGAAGTATTCCAGAAAATTAGCTGGCGGTGAGAACGCACGTTTTCACTGGCCTGCTCAAAGGTCCGGGTGGTCTCTTCTTCCAGCGAGAACCCTTTGATCATGTTGATGCCCTGGATGCGTTCGGAGAAATTCAGAACGAGATCATCCATTAGCTTGCGGTTCTCACGGTGGAGGGGCTTGACCTTTTTTGAGAAGCGCATGGCCAGCATCCAGAGACCGGGGGTGGTCGCCAGACAGGCGAGGGTCAGACCGGGGTGAATGTTCACCATGTAGATGGTGTAAACGGTCAAGGACAGCACCATGATGAAGGTCTGAATGACCGCTCCATCAATGAACATGCGCAGGCTCTGCACGTCACTGGTCACCCGGTTGATAATCGAGCCACTGGCGTTGGCATCAAAGAAGCGGAAGCTGAGCCGCTGCATTTTCTCAAACACCTTGGCCCTCAGGTCCGGCACGAGTTCCCCCTGCACCAGCTTGTTCACACTCACGGTGTAGAGATAGTTCATGAACGTCCGCGCGAGGGCGAGGAGGAGAATGCCCAGGGCGATAAAGAGCATGACGTGCATGGGCTGCCAGGCACCGGGGGGCGCAATCCCGAATGGCCAGGGCGGCACGGGCGCCCCCTCCTCCACCTTGTAACGCAGAAAATCGATGCCGAGCCCGGTCAATCCCAGCCCGGACAAGCCCATGATGAGCAGGATCAACTGATACATGAGCACCTGGATACACCGTCCCCGGTAGGACCAGGTGATCTGCAAAAGCCGCCCGATGACCTGATCGCGCTCGTCCTTGCTCAGGCCGCCGTCCGGGTCACTCCCCAACTGGGGCGACTGCGGTGAGGCGGGGGCACGGCGGACAAGCTGGCTGGCGACGGCACTCATAAAGGCGGACCGCTGACGCAACGGCCCTTGCCGAAATTATCGATGCGGCAACGACCAACGGTAAATCCGCCGGTTTCCGTGTCGAGATAAAGTTGGTATTTCTCTGGTCTGTCCATCGGTTCACGGCCTGTCTTGCATCAGGAGCTGGTGGCGTGTAACTACGGCCATGGATCGGCTTCTGAACATTTTACGCAACCGCGCCAACACCCCGCGAGCGGAGATCGCCACGGAACTGGGGCTTACCCTGGAAGAGGTCGATGCGAAGATCACGGCCCTTGAAAAAGACGGGATCGTTCTGGGTTATCAGGCGGTGGTGAATGACGATAAGCTGGAGGATGCCTTCGTGACGGCGATCATTGAGATCCGGCTTACTCCGGAGCGCGGCGGCGGATTTGACCGGCTGGCGCAGCGGATTGCGCGCTTTGAACAGGTGGAAAGCTGTTACCTAATGAGTGGCGGTTATGACCTGCTGGTCACGGTCACGGGCAGCGATCTGAAAGATGTCGCGACGTTTGTTGCGAAGAAGTTGTCCACCCTGGAAGGGGTGCTTTCCACCGCGACACATTTCCAGCTGAAGTGCTACAAGCGGGACGGGTTTGTCATGGACGAAACGATCGAAGCGCGCCGGTTGTCGGTGGCGCCGTGATGAGGACGTTTTACCGAACGATCGGTAAAACCGGAAAAGAATGGTGGGGCGTTTGGGGTGATTTGAGTGAGAGGCTGGTATGAAGGGGCTGCAGGCATGATGTAGCTGACGGCAGAGGCTGCTATTTTACCGAACGTTAGGTAAAATAGAGGCTTAAAGGAGGCAGATTGATGAGGGCGGGATGGAGGGATGGGCGATGAATGACCATTCAATATCGCGCAGAAGATGGGTGAGCGCGACACGTCCGGGGCGTCCGGAGCGTTCGGGTCGAAAAAAAATGAAAGAATTCTGATGGATGGAGGATCTCGTAAGCTGGGCAGCCCGTGGCTAAGCAATCTCGAGGAAAGGCGAGGGTGGAAGGTCAGAGCGGTCGCTACGCGACGCGTTTTGTCTGACGCGCAGACCGGGGCCTGAAGCCCCCGGCTAGGAAGAGGCCCTGTCGCTTCGCGACAC
>CAZUPP010000002.1:77980-177217 GCA_964622095.1 uncultured Verrucomicrobiales bacterium | reverse complement strand
GGAGGCCTGGTCACTGCTTTACATGTCCGGGGAGGTCGGATCGAGAGAGCGGTCGATACGCGACAGTGAGGAGGCCGGTGCGCGTGGAAGATTGTTGACCCTATTCGGTGACGCGGATGGCAAAGCTGAAGGCGGTGCCCATCCAGCCATTTTCGACGCGGAAAAGGATGCGATTGATGCCTGGCTGGAAGCTTACCTTGCGATAGGCCTCATTGGGTTTCCACCCTTTGAGTTGATCACCGCTGACGTAAATGGGGAGATCGTTGAGCCAGACATTGGCTTTATCATCGCATCCCAGGGCCACCCACAGGTCCATGGGCTGGTCGAGGAAGAGTTCCGTGTAGGCATAGTAGATGGCGTAGGATTCATCGTTGGCGGGCACGACCATCGGTTTGGCGGCCTTGACGAATTGCCAATTCACCTGACGGCCATCTTTCCCCGGATAAGTGGCATCGAGATCGACAATAGATTCCGGCGGGAATTTGCGATTGAGGTTGGCGCGGTTCGGATTGGGAAAGGGTCCCACGGTGTACCAGGAATCGACGAACATCCATTCGACCGGTTCGCCGCCGATCTCGATTTTCCGGCCAAACATTTTATTGAGGTTGTCCAGATCCACGATGTTATTTAGTTCAGCGGGAGCAGTCTGGCTTACCATGAGCTCCGCCTGCATGGTTTCGCCCTGCGTCTGTTCTTCGGTGAGATCTTCGATATTGATGGTGGGCATGATTGCGCGCATGGCCTGGGTTAAATCCTTGGCTTCTTCAGTCTGCTCCTGCTGCGCCTGGCGGGCGAGGGCCCGCATTTCTTCCGAGCTGTAACGCTCGGTGGTATTTCTTCGGACTTCTTCGGGATCAAACTGTTCCTTCTGCAGGATTTCTTCCAGAGTAAGCTCACGATATTCCTGATGGAACTGTTGAATCTCTGCTTTGATCCGTTCGATTTCTTCCAATAACTTGGCCGCGAGCTCCACCATCATGTCGATCTGCATTTCGACCTCTTCAATGGCGGATTTCTGATCATCAATTTCGGCCGGATCATAAATCGGCCGGCTCAGAATATCGCGGTCGATCGGGTCGAGGACGGGCATGACGGAATTGATGCTGGCATAAGCTTCAGCAACTGAAATATTTCGCTGCTGGGCGAGTTGGATGGCTTTGATCCGCCGATAGTCATCGCAGATTTTCTCCAAATGCGCCGCAGCGGCATCATAGTACCCGATGATGGTCTGCTGGCTTTCGCCCCGGGGCTGAATCGATCCGGGAGAGACGATGTCTTCACTGGCCGCGGTGGCGTGGAGATTTCCCGGACCAACCACGGCCAACATCGCGCAGACCGGCCAATACCAGCTCGAACTTCGGTGACCGGTTTTATTTTTCATCGGAGAGAATGGGCTCTTTGTCAGCCTTTTCCAGAAGGGCATTAACGACGCTCCGTTCATTGAAGAAGGCGCTGTTCTGTGTGTTGCGGGCAATCTCCAGATTTCTTTTCCAAGAGCCGTCGCGTTCCCTGATATTATTTTCCAGCTGATTCTGCCGGGTCCGGAGCTGCTCGAGTTGACGGGTGGCATCCCGTAATTTCTGATCCGCCTCACGTTCCTGTTGGCCGAGCCGTTGCTCCTGCGCTCTTGCGTCATTGATCTGTTGATCCAACCGTGCCATTTGATCTTTGTTCAGCTGTTTGCGCTCACGCTTTTTGCGATCCTGTATTTCCTTGATTTGCGCCTGCTGTTTTTTTCGCTGCTCAGAGATTTTCTTTTCCGTGTCCTCGGCTTGCCTGAAAGCCCGTTCCGCGGCGGGCAATTCGGCTTTCACCTTTTTCAACTCCTCCGTCATGGAAATCCAGTCCCGCGCTGAGGATAAACTCCAGCCAAGATGTTCTGCGCTGGCCACCTGAGCTTCTTCCGCTTTGGTCTGTGCTTCGACTAATTTCGGCTCATCTGGCGCCGCGAACATTAAGCCCCGGCGAATTTCTTCCTGTCCGACCATGATGCGTGAAGCCATCGGCTCGGCTCCCTGGAGTTCATTGACAACCCTCGAAACACCCTGATGCTTTGCCGCCTGCTCCAGTTTTTTCCGCAGTTCATTCATTCTGACCAGAGTTCGTTCCGCAAACATCGCCATCCGGTCCAGAGCTGTTTCCCGCTGCTGGTCTTCAAAAGGCTGATGGTAATTATTCAGGGTTTCGAAATTGGTCGTCATGCGGTCTTCCGCAGAATCGAGTAAGGCCACCTTTTTGGCGAGGCGCTCCGCGGTGATGTCACGCACCTGCTCCATCACTTTTTCCAATTCCTGCCCCCGTCGCTTGATTTCCGGACGGATCTTCTTCTCACCGGGTTCTTTCTGCTCCTCGAAATATTGTTTTGCGGGAACGAAGAGAATGGCGACCAGCGCAAGAGCATGGAGCACAAGCGAAATAATCCATAGCCTACGCGGCGGCGGCCCGTCTCCGGGCATGGGCGAAGGAGAATTTGTTGCCCCTGGGTCAGTAGAATTCACCGGTTTCCTCCCGCACTTTGATTCCGGTATGAGGCACCTCTTCGAAAGCGAGGACATCCAGCACCTCCATCACGCGCTGGAAAGGTGTCTCCCGATGAATATCGAGCCGCACTTTGGCATCTTCGGTCGCGCCCAAGGCACGCACCCGGTTCTGCAGAATGCTGACCGAAATGGGCGCGCCATCCAGATAGAGACCGCCCTCCTGATCAATGCTGATGACCGAAAAACCTTCCGGTTGCTGGACCTCAATGGCGGCGGCGGCGTCCGGTAGCTCGAGCGGTAATTCTTTGTCGATCTTCTTTAAGGTGGTGGCGACCAGAAAGAAAATCAGCAGCAGAAAGACGCAATCGATCATGGGCGCCATGGCCACCTCCACCGCGTCATCGTCTCGGAGATCAATGTTCATTTCTCAGGAAAAGGTTGCGGGATAATATAATGAATGAGGCCGATCAGGAGCCGGTCTTGACGGCCATCGGTTCGGGTTCGCCCGCAGAGGGTTTTGCATCTGGAACAATCTGGCCGTGAGCGGCTTTTTCCATAAACCAAGTCGTGAGTAAATCATTCACGTCACGTTCGAGCGCCATGGAGTGCGTGTTGGTGCGGGACTTAAAATAATGGTAGGCCCCAAGGGTCGGCATGGCGAGAGCGAGCCCTCCCGCGGTGGTAACAAGCGCCTTGGAAATACCGCCGGCCAGAACAGATGCATCTCCGAGGGAGCCGACGATCGAGACCACTTCAAAGCTGTCGATCATTCCGAGGACCGTCCCGAAAAGACCAAGTAACGGAGCGAGAGTCGCAATAATGGCGAGAGGATAGGCACGCTGCAAATGCCCGCGCATTTCACGCCCGGCGATATCACCGGAGATGGTCGATAATTCAAGCGTATTGCAGGTGCGGTGCTGGACCAGATAACTGACAACATTGGAGAGGGCGCTGGGATTTTTCTGACAGAGCGCCTGAATTACCGGGTAATCACCCTCATCCCACAGGCGTTTTACCTCGCTCACCATACCGCGCGGATTGATGGCGGATTTTTTCAGATTAATCAGCCGTTCAAGGCCAAACGTCACGGCACAGACCGAAAGAGCGGCAAGAAAAATCATCGTGATCCCGCCCTGGCCGAGGCGTTCGAATAATGAAACCCCTTTGATCGCGCTGGCGTCTTCGGATTGTTCACTTCCTTCCGCGAGGGCCTCGTCGCCTCGTGCGGTTTCAGCTTCGGTCTCGGCGGGTGGTGCGGCGTTCTCCTGAGCGTGGCTGGAGGAAATGCTCAGGCAGAAAAGGAGGATACTGGCAAGGTAGGTGGTAAGCGGGAGAATTCTTATTTTTCGCATCAAGAGGTTGGATAGAGGGTAGCTGTCAAAAAATGAGCTTTGCGACACCGCCCACCGGCGATGGCTGCTCCCAAGGCTTCTCGCGAAAGGCCGTGACGTCCTTTCAATTCTGATCGGACAGTGACCGTTGGCGCTCTCTGCCCTGACAGTCAGCCTGCCGCACCGGCCTTCAGGGAGGGCTGGCTCGACCGATCAATCAACCCTCGGCCACTTTCAGACTGCGGGCGACGTCCTCGGCAATCTGCCTGCAGGCTTTTTCATCCTGCCCAGATTCATATTCCATCCGGACGACAGCGAAAAGTTCATCGCGAATTTTCAAAGCGTAATATATCTGCCGCTCCTGAGGGTTATGCTTATTCTCCGTGATAAAAATCTCGTAGTCGCGCCCCCCGGTTTCTTCGACTGCTCTTGAAAGCCGGTTTTCCGCGCTTAGACCGGTCTCCTTTTGAAACAGATAGCCGCTCCCTGGGTCACGCCAGTTTTTCTCCAGGTAAATTTTAACCAAGGGCCGCTGGGGGCCGGCAAGGCCGATCTGGTCTTGGGTGTAAACGGCGAGCATCTTCACGAGCTGCTGATCTTCGCCGGGCAAAACAATTTCTTCCGCCTCCCGGTTATCGCCACGGGTTTCCAATTCCAGTTTTTCCAGCTTCCGCCTGGCGATGCCGGTAAAAACGAGCGCGGAAAGTTGCTGCTCAAAGGCCTCTTCAATCTGCGGGCTAGCCTGATGCCAACCTTCCGGTGGGGTTAAAGACACCTCGGGAAAATCCGGGCTCGGCTTCTCTTCCGCATACACCAGAGTGGGCAGGATCAGGCCTGCGACGACCATTGTTAACGGCAGGTTGAATTTCATGCGCTTTCCCAATTTTCGATGAATTCGATGACCTGATCGATCGTTGGCCCGCTGGTTTCGCGGACATAATATCCACTGAAGGTGACGGCGACGGTAAGGCAGGCGGGCGGGGTGAGACCGAGCAGTTGCCCGAGGGCAAAGCCTGCGTTGAAATGATCCCCCGCGCCGGTGCTGATGCGCGGCTTTTCCGTGTAGGGACCTTCGACCCAGAAACTATCTTCGACGGTTGCGCAGGCGGCGGAATCCGTCGGGTGAATGAGCACCATGGAAATCTCCAGGTCTTTACGGATGCCCTCGGCCATTTCACGCAGACCGCTTTCCAGAGGGGAGACGCGTTCGTGCCGGAGGACTCGCCAG
This sequence comes from uncultured Verrucomicrobiales bacterium, assembly GCA_964622095.1. Classification (GTDB taxonomy): domain Bacteria; phylum Verrucomicrobiota; class Verrucomicrobiia; order Verrucomicrobiales; family CAZUPP01; genus CAZUPP01. The sequence continues at coordinate 172,178 of CAZUPP010000002.1, read as the reverse complement.
ACCTGCTCCGCTTCGCTCAGATTCAGTCCGAGAGTGACCCGTCCGAAGGGTTCGAAATTATTCAGGGTATTGAGAAGCTGAAGCAAATCACCTTCGCTGCGCTTGGCGGGATCACACAGGTCAAAGAAGAAAATGCGTTCGTCGCGTTTCGGGATAGCGGGCAGGACCTTTTCCGCGATGTCCTGCAGAATGTCCGTCATGCCCGGGATCATCGTCCAGTTAACCAGGGCGATCAGATCCGACGCGGCGATGGCTTCCTGCAGGCGATCCTCGCCGATCTGGCTGGTGATCATTCCATAGCTGAGTTCATCGAGCGGGGAAGTATTGCCGAAGATGCATTTCCCGTCATCGCACTCCGCAAGCATGCTGATGCCCGGGTCACACACGCTGAGGGCGTTCGTCTTGACGGCGAGATCGCCAAAAACGGGGTGGATCTCCTGTTTGCCGAGGGCGCCGATGTATTGCACGCTGAGCCCCGCGCCGACAAGGGCGTAGGCCATGATGGGGCCGTTACCACCGAGCTTGGTCAGCTTCGGGTAGAACTCAATGTTTGTGCTCTTGCCCGCCGCCGCGGCGATGCGCTCACCCAGATCTCTCAGAGAGAGAAAAGGCTCAAATTCTGTGCCGCGCCCGTGCCGGGCCTGCACCGGGGTGTAAAGCTGATCGACAAAACCATCGAAGCCCAGCATGGCGTGCTTTTCCTGCACGCGCCCTTTCTTTTCCCGCAGTTCCGTAATCGTCTCGTTTCGGTAATTCATAAATCAGCAAGATGGGTGGGTCCTCTTAAACTTAACCTGAATGAAAGAATTCGCCGGTCATCTTCTTCCGCGACGGGTTTGTGGCAAGATTAACCCGTCATGTTTCCGGGGTTGCTCCGGCAGAGGTTACGCCGTTAACTGACGGCTCTGTTATGAACCCGCAACCGCTCGACCTGAACTCGCGCCTCGCTTCGCACCTTGCCGATATCCCGCGCTCCGGCATCCGGGATTTCTTCGAGGTGGTGGAGACCATGACCGATGTCATTTCCCTGGGCATCGGTGAACCGGACTTTGTCACGCCCTGGCACATCCGGGAGGCGACGATCTATGCGCTGGAGCACGGGCGGACAAACTACACGAGTAACCTGGGCACGCCTCGCCTGCGTGAGCTGATCTCCAGCCATGTGGCGGAACGGGACGGGGTATTTTACAGCCCAAAGGACGAGGTGCTGGTGACGGTGGGGGTGTCCGAGGCGCTGGACCTGGCCCTGCGGGCGCTGATAAATCCGGGTGATGAAGTGATCTATCATGAACCCTGTTATGTATCCTACAGTCCATCGATCGTGATGGCGCACGGGGTGCCGGTGGGTGTGCCGACCTATGCCGAGGACGGCTTTGGGGTGCGCGCAGAGATGATCCGCGAACGCATCACGCCGAAGACGAAGGCGGTTATTCTGAGTTTCCCAACAAATCCGACCGGCGGTGTCCTGGAGAGTCCGGAGCTGGAGCGGGTGGCGGAGGTAGCGATCGAGCATGATCTGCTGGTCATCACGGATGAGATCTACAGTGAGCTGACCTACGATGGCGGGCGGCACCAGTCCATCGCGGCAGTGCCCGGCATGCGCGAGCGGACGATCTTTCTGCACGGTTTTTCAAAGGCCTATGCGATGACCGGCTATCGGCTCGGCTATGCCTGTGCCCCGGCTGTGCTGACGGAGGCGATGATGAAGATCCACCAGTACAGCATGCTCTGCGCTTCCATCCTGGCACAGGAAGCCGCCTGTGAAGCACTGGAAAATGGGCAGCGCGCGGTTGAAGAAATGCGGGACGCCTACGAGGGCCGGCGCAATGTCATTGTGGACTCACTCAATGAAATCGGTCTGGCTTGTCTCAAGCCGAAGGGCTCGTTCTATGTCTTCCCGGACATCCGTGGGACTGGACTGAGCAGCAAGGAGTTCGCCCTTCGCCTGCTCAAGGAAAAATCCGTGGCGGTAGTGCCGGGGACGGCCTTTGGCCCGAGCGGCGAAGGATTTGTCCGCGCCTGTTATGCGACGCGCCTGGATCAGATCAAGGAAGCCTGCCGCCGGATCGGGGATTTCTGCGCGGAAGTGGGAATGAAGAACCCGTCAGTCGTCGAAACGTCACAGATCGCGTAGCCGTTATTGATGATGAAAACACCCATTACCAAAGCGATGATCCTGGCCGCGGGCCGCGGCAAGAGGATGCGCGAGCTGACGGATGACCGGCCGAAGCCCATGATCGCCGTGCAGGGTAAGCCGATCCTGGAGCATATTGTTACCGGCCTCCGCGATGCGGGGGTGACGGAGGTGCTGATTGTGACCGGATACAAGGCGGAGATGATCGAGCAATATTTTCAGAACGGCGATCAATCCTGTGCGATTCATTATGTCCGGCAAGAGGTGCAGGATGGAACGGGCCGCGTAGTCGAGCTGGGCAAGGATTTCACCGGTGATGAAACTTTTGTCCTGAGCTATGGAGATATTCTCGTCGGGCCGGAAACCTATGTCGAGCTGCTGCAGGACCGCCCGGAGGCGGACGGTGTTATTTCTGTAAAACGCGATGAAGATGTAAGTAAAGGCGGTGCGGTCTTTATGGATGAAGCCGGGTATCTCACAGATTTGCGGGAGAAACCTCAGCCCGGCGAGGCGACAAGCCCGTGGTATAACGCCGGGCTTTATGTTTTTCCCTCGGCCATTTATGAGTTCACGGCGAAGCTGGAGAAAAGTCCGCGTGGCGAATATGAATTAACGGACGCTATCCGCGATCTGGGGCAGCACCCGGATTATAGTCTGGCGGTCATGGAAATCACCGGCCAATGGGCGGATGTGCGCGATCCCGAGGTCCTCGCTGATCTGAATCAAGGTTAGTCCTCCACCAGCTTAAATGCGTTGGAGTTCAGCGAAACCACCGGTCAGACGGCCACGACTTCTCGCCAACAATAGGCAAGACATGATGAAGACCATTAATTCTTCATCGCAAATCTGCATAACAGGGGAGTGTATCGGTGTTAAAACTGAAATTCCTGGCCGCTTTCCCGCGCTTCTGTTCCCAAACCGCGGTTGCCCCGGGGTCCGCCGAAGCCGCTTTGCACTTCACGCTCGCTTGGATTCGCCGGGTTCTGACCTGGCACAATTGTGGTCGTGGAGGCTCCCGGGGTATCGTCAACCTGGCTTTCATCGACGATTCTATTGGAGCCGGGCATGCGCGCCTTGCCTTCCGGCAAGACATAACTGCGGGCCTGCATCCCGGATAAACTGCCCCCTCCGCCCCCACTGCCTGAGCGCCGCGTTGCTTCCACCGCTCCCTCGCTCGGATACTCGCCATCGTTATCGCTATTGGCGAGTTTACCCCGGGCCACTGCCTCGTCACCAATCCGCTCGGCATCGGTTTTCTCTTCATCATCCTCACCACTGATTGCATTACCGATGGTGCGGCCGGCTCCCGCCACGGCTTTCGCTCCGGACTCGGCAGTCTGACCAAAGACGCCGACGCCTGCATTCACCGCCGTCGCCGCTAAATGAATAGGTGCGGCCACCAAAGCACAGCCGACCAATGCTCCGGCGCAAGCGGTGAGCATGAGAATCCGGATCATGCGAACAATGAGGGCACACATCACAGCAGCCAACCCGATAGCCCCCTATATTTCAAGAATCATCTAGTCCGATCAGCCCTTGGCTCTATTCCCGCCAAGCCGCTCTGCAAGATCATTGAGTTCCGCGCGATCTTTATTACCCTGCGGGCCTATGAAAATAGTCATGCTGGACGCGACCACGGTTACCCGGGCCGATATCTCTTTTGCTACTCTGGAGGCACTCGGCGATCTGACACGGCATGACCGCACGGCGCCAGCCGAGCTGAAACCGCGTCTTGCTGAGGCTGAAGTTGTCCTGACAAATAAAGTCGTGCTCGGCCCGGCAGAGATGGACGCGGCGCCACGGCTGCGCCTGATCTGTATCACGGCGACGGGCACCAATAATGTTGATCTTGAGGCAGCAAAGGCACGCGATATTCAGGTTCGCAATGTGGCCGGGTATTCGACTCCGGCGGTGGTTCAACATGTCATGGCGTTTATCCTCATTTTTGCGACGCGCACTCCGGATTATATTCACGAGGCCCCGGAATCATGGCCGCAAAGTCCGATTTTTACCCGGCTGGATTATCCGACCTTTGAGCTGCAGAACCGGGTGCTGGCTATTCTTGGCTCCGGGGACATTGGATCGGCGGTAGGCAGAGCGGCAGAAGGATTGGGCATGCAGGTCAAGGCGTGGGCCCGGCCGGGCTCAGATAACACGGCGCCGTGGACGCCCGAAGGGTGGCCGCGTTTAGCTTTGGCTGATCTTTTGCCGCAGGCTGACTTTATTACTCTGCATACTAAACTCAGCGACGAAACGGAATCTCTGATCGGCTTAGAAACACTGCCGCTGATCAAGAATGGCGCTTACCTGATTAATTGTGGCCGCGGTCCATTGCTGGATGAGAACGCTGTCACCGCCGCTTTGCGTTCAGGTAAACTGGCCGGGCTGGCGGCGGATGTTCTCTCTCAGGAACCTCCCCCGGCCGATCATCCGTTTTTTGCGGCTGACCTGCGGGATAAAATACTGATTACGCCACACACCTCCTGGGCGACGATTGAGTCGCGGCAGCGATTGATCGACGGCGTGGCGGAAAATATCCGCGCTTGGAAAGAAAACCGGGATCTCAACCGTGTGGTATGACCGGGGTCGCCATGGCGTTTCGCCTTGCGTCCTTACCTTGACTCACTTCAGCCTTTAAAGGCACACGCTCTCTTTCCTTCAGGCGTTGGCTATATTCCGCATAAGTCATGACTTCACGGGCTCTGGCAAACCGGCGCGCCAGCCGGATGATCTGACGCCAGATTGGTTTATGCTGATAATCAACCGGATGAATGCATAGCCGCACGAGCGAACCATACATCACCTGCTGAGCCAGAAGCCGGTTATACTGCAGGCTGGTCCAGCGCCGCCAACTGTTGCGCACGCTCCAAACCAGAGCGGGGCTGACAACCGAGGCCGAGTCTGCAGGCTGAAGAGGTAAGAAACGACGCAGGCTGGTAGTGTAATCCAGGCCGAGGTCACTCGCTGCTTTTCGGGCCTCGGCGCTCATTAACCAGGCGGGCGCCACAAACCCTTGCGTCACCAGTCCCACCTCTCGGAATGTCTCAATGCCGCGTTCGATAAGCTTTTTCGCTTCCTCATAGTTGATCCCATAGAACTCACCTTCGCCCGCCGTGTACACTTCCGTGACCATTTTATTGTAGAGTGATCCGAAGGGATTTCTATTGCGCCAATGATAGTAGCCATGCAGGACGGGCTCATGGCCTTCGGCTTCGATCATCTTGACCCAATTCAGAAAATATCGGTCATCGCGAATCGGCGCTTTCCCGTGGTGATTGGGGACAACCAATAATGAGGTCCGCGCCACCCTCGCCTCCGTGCGAAGGGATTGCAGAATGTTCATTGTCGCATTGAGCGACAGCGGAGACACGTCGTGGATGGATACCACGAGTGCCCTTCGGCGGGTATGCTTACGAGGGGGTTCCGTCTCTTCCGGATTCTGTTTTGACTGGTTCTCGGCCATGAGATGAGAGGCTTTCTGGCCCAGGGTTTGGTGGTGGTGGATTGTCAGGTGTGGATGATAATTCTGATGACGCGGTGGTAGCCTTTCTAGATTTTATCACACCGATAGCAAGCAACACGATTGTCACAGTCAGGCAACTGACTGAGAAAAGATCGCCCACCTGCGAGAAAAGGCTGTAGCGAGGAGCCGGGATATTTACGTCAAATCTGTAGCCGCCACCGGGTTCCCTCGTGGAAAACATTTTCCGGTAGGGAGCCACCGTTGCCTGTCCATTGGAATCCATATGCGCGGAAATTCCATTCATCGTCGCTCGCACCATCGGAAGCCGATTCTCCACCGTTCTCAGCTTGCTGTTAATTAAATGCCCTTCCAGAAGATAAGATTGGCCGAACCATCCATCATTGGTCAGATTCACGAGCACCTCGGCTCCGTTTTGCTTAAATTTTTTTACCAGCCCTGGGACCGTATCCTCAAAACAGATCAAAGCGCCCAGCTTGATCCCGTTATTAGTTGTTTCGAGAATCTCGGCCTTTTTTCCTCGGTCGAAATCCGCTGGAACCAGATGTCCCAACAGATCATGCATGAAGGGTAGCTGTTGCCGGAAGGGGACATACTCTCCAAAGGGAACAAGATGCATTTTGCGATAGATCTGGTTGTTTCCATCGCCATCAATCATCGTGGCACTGTTGTAACTGTGGTATTGATCGATAGTTAATTCTTCATCCGGTAGATGGGCAAACTCGGGTTTCACCTCCCAATGAACATTTCCGAAGAGTAAATCATAGTCATCACTCAACCACGTCCTGATAAAGTCACCCGCGCCTTCCTCCGTTCTTACCTGATACCCCGCTGGAATTACGGCTTCCGGCCAGATAAGCACCTCCAGATCCTGCCTTTCATCGACTTCCTGTGTCTGGTTATGATGATCAAACCACTCTACAATTTCCTTACTCCCTTCATTCAGCCGGTCATAAATGTCGTCGAAAATTTTCTGATCTGCCATCGTCATGTAATAGGTGATCGGGATGTGTGGTTGCACCACTCCTACAATAACACGCTCGGACTCAGCTTGGGGCGAATCATCAGGCACGTAACGCTGTAATCCGTAAATAAACCAGAGCGCCAGCAGAGCCGTCCCGGCAATGAAATCAAAATGTGGCGACATTTTTCGGCTGCGAAATTCCCGGTAGAGCCTTATAACTACTGCCACTCCGAGCACATTGAGAAAAACGATAAAAAAGGAGAGCCCGTAGCTGCCGACGAGGTCAGCCAGCTGGATCAGCGAAAGATAATCATGGATGGCCACGCCCAGGCCGTTCCATCCAAATCCGGTAAACAAGACGCCGCGGATCCATTCCAGGCCGGGCCACGCCAATGCGGCGATCAGAGCGATGCCCAGATTATGTGCGGAGGCCAGCCAGACTTTTTCTCCTTCATAGCGGCCCCATCTTTCCCTCGGCCGGGCCAGAAAACTAACCAGCATGGCCCAGAGGCCCGGGTAAAGCGCGCAATATAAAGACAGGGCCAGCCAACCGATAATTGCTACGCCCAGGGGAACCTGAGCTTCAGTTATCGCTAAGACCCAATGAAGGGATGCGCCGAAATAAAAGGCTCCCATGAGCCAGCCGATCAAAAACGCCCGCTTCAAACGGCGTTTTGCGTTATTACCATTCCAGAACCAGAGCGCCACGGTAACCGGCATAAGCCCGACCCAGATCGCCCATGATTGATTAAATGGAGGAAAGCAGAGACCTAGCAGACTCCCCGATATCGCTGCTGCCGGCCAGGCCCACACTTTGCCCGGACCTCGATCTTTTCTTTTCGACGTTTTAGAGGACTGAGCCGGTGCCTCTTTCTGATCTGACTGAGTCTCGGCCAGGGTGAGTTCCATATTATTTTTTTCCTGTTCCGCGAATATCGTCAGGTTGCCTTAACTCAGTCGTTGATTGGCGTCCTCCTGGAGATGCTGCCAAAGTTGCGCCATCGCATTAGGAATTTCCTCTTTGGCCCGGGCCAATTCATCATTATCCATTTTCTGGCCGGGCACGGGAAGGCGGGCTGCAAAAACGTAATATTTAATTTTTGGTTCTGTTCCAGAAGGCCTCACCGCGACACGAAAATTATTCTCCAGCTCCATGATCAGCATGGACTCTTTGGGAATCGGATCCCCTTCGATGTCGGTGAATGCCGTGGTGGCATAATTCCTCACCTCATTAACCCTGAAGGATGCCCCTATGGTCTCGGGCGGCTGTTCTGCGTAAGATTGTACCAGCTTCCTGATCTGCGCGGCACCTTCCGCACCTTCCATATAAATGCTGTGATTCTTCTCCAGATAATACCCGTACTCCTTGAAAAGATCATCCAGCAGATCGAGCAGAGTCTGTCCGTGCGCTTTTGCATAAGCCGCCACCTCCGCGAGCATAAGGGCCGCGCCGTTACCATCTTTGTCCCTTACAAAATCCGCCCCCAGATATCCGTAGCTCTCTTCTCCGCCAAAAACATAATAGGTGGAATACTGGAGGCGCGCCTCTCGAGTTTCGGATTCTCGCAGCTCGTCGTAACGAGTCCGAATGGCCTCCGGTAATTGCGCCTCATATTTACCAAGTTTTTGGCCGATATACTTGAATCCGGTCAAAGTTTCCACGCAGCGAATACCATGTTTTTCTGCGATCGCCTTCTGCAGATCTGTCGTGACAAAGGTCTTAATCAGCACCGCGTTTTTTGCATTGGCTTCATTTAAAATTCCTTTTTCAAAAAACGCAGATACACGATACCAGGCCAAGAGTGACCCAATCTGATTTCCTGTTAAGAGATGCAAATCACCGTCCCCTCCCCTCACCGCACACCCCATCCGGTCGCAATCCGGATCCGTCGCGATGACCAGATCCGCTCCTGATTTTTTCGCTGCTTCAATTCCAAGGGTGAGCGCTTCGGCATTTTCCGGGTTCGGAGATTGCACCGTCGGAAACCGTCCATCTGGTTGCTCCTGTTCCTCGATGTATTCGGCCGGAATCCCGATGCGCTCAAAAAGCGGTTTGGTTATGACGGAGCCCACTCCATGGATCGGGGTGAATACCACTTTCAGCGATTCTTTCTGCGAATCGACCACATCCTGCCGAAGGATGAGCGTCTCCAGTTTAGCGAGGTAGATCTCATCGACGTCCTGGCCGATCCTCTTGATTTCACCGGGGACCGCTTCCCGTTCATAGGTTTCCCTTTTTATCTCTTTCACCTTCCCGATAATCCCGCTCGCATGCGGCTCCACAATCTGTGCTCCATCGGCGAAGTAAACCTTGTAGCCATTGTCGTGCGCCGGGTTGTGGCTGGCCGTGATCATGATGCCCGCCTGCGCATTCTCATGCCGGACCGCAAAGGAAAGCTCCGGAGTTGAGCGCGGTCCGTCGAACAAACTGACATCCACGCCGTTGTCCGACGCGACCCCCGCGGTGAATTCTGCGAAGTCCCGCGAGAAATGCCGGGTATCGTGAGCGATAACGATCCGGGGTCTCGGTCCGGCCAATTCCGAAGTGCGGCTGGCAAACCAGTCCTTCAGATAAGCAACCAGCCCCTGAGTGGCCCGGCTGACACTGAAGAAATTCATTGCGTTGGTTCCCACGCAGGGAAACTCCGGCCGGTCCAGGGGCCCGCCTTTCCCTTGTTCAGGCTGGGTGATGATGCGGCCAATCGTCCGGCCACGGAGACCACCGGTTCCAAAGGCCAACTCGGTAAAGAACCGATCGTTGAGTTCCTCCCATGATTCCCGGCCAGCCAGTTCTTCAATCACTTGCCCATAGAGCGGTCGGCCTCCCCGTTCAAGAAGCAGGCCGATGTTCTGCCGGGAAGATTCCAGGAGGTGACCTGCCTGCACGGCGCGATCGAGGCCGGTGCGAACACTTTCGTCTAAGGCGGACATTGGGCTGGTGCTCATGGCGGTTAACCTTGCGCGGAGCCCAGGCAGAATTCAATGCCTCTCCACGTCTCTATGATTTAGAGGAGAGATAAATTTTGGTAGATCTTCATCTTCTTATGGGAGTGGACAACATGCCACTTTGAGGGCCAGACCCTCGTGATCAGGCCGTCCAGAGCCAGGAATAACAGCGTGGATAATTGTTACGGTTTTGAAACAGTTGCGCAGGAAAGGTGGACCGTTCCCTAATTGTGACAATCTCTTCACAATTGCCCACAACCCGATGGGCTTTATCCACCGGTGTTCAGGAGGTAGTCCTCACCTTACGCCGCGGCAGCCTCTTCTTTGCCGTCGTCGCCGATCGCTTCGACGGGGCAGCCTTCCATTGCTTCCTTGCAGAGCTCCAGTTCAGCGTCGTTTTCGGGTTGCTTGAAGACGTAGGAATAGCCTCCGTCATCGTTCCGGGTGAAGTTAGCGGGAGCGGTTTCGCGACAGAGGTCACAGTCAATGCATTGGTCATCGACGTAAAATTGACCCGCCACGTTGTCTTCGTATCGATCTTCGAATTCAGCCATGTTGCGTGATATCAGCTTAAGGGTTACTGCAGATTACGAGAGTGCGGCCACGGCAGGAGCGCCATCCCGACTCTTTGATAGAAGACAAGGACGCCAGTGAGGCAAGCGAATACGAGAATCCAAAAGAGCACGACGACAGAGCAAGGAAATGGAAACCAAGACCAACCCTCCGCAACCCTCCGTCCGCCCGGTCATCCCCGCCGAGGGTTGGCACGTGCTGCATCTCTTTTATTCGATCAACTTCGAGAAGTGGCGCTCAATCACCGGGAGAAGTGGCACGGTGAAGGAAGCCATGCGCAAGGTGGCAGACTGGAAAAGCGGAGGCGGTGACCTTCAGCTCCTGACCTTTGCGATGGTGACCCCGAAGGCAGACATAGGCTTCATGATCCTGGGACCGGACCTGCAGAAGCTTAACGCGGTCGAAAAGCAGATCAATCAGTTGCTGGGACCTGGGGTGCTCGTTCCCACCTACAATTATTTGAGCGTCACGGAGCGAAGCGAATACACCACCTCTGAGGAAGACTACCGGAAACAGCTGGTCGAAGAAGGAACTCCCGAGCATGAAATCGAGGGAAAGCTTGAGGACTTCCGCGCTCGAATGGACAAGTACGGCAAGAACCGGCTTTACCCAAACCTTCCTGACTGGCCGGTGTTCTGCTTTTACCCGATGCTGAAACGGCGCGTGGGCGAGGACAATTGGTATAGCCTGCCGTTTGAGGAGAGGAAACGTCTCATGGGCGGGCATGCCCGGGTGGGACGGCAATGGGCGGGCAAAATCCTCCAGCTGATTACGGGGTCAACCGGCCTGGATGAGTATGAATGGGGCGTGACGCTCTTCGCTCATGACACGAAGGACATCCAGGGCGTGGTTTATGAAATGCGTTTTGATGAAGTCAGCGCCCGCTACGCGGAGTTCGGGCCGTTTTACATCGGTTTGCAGATGCCCGTAGAAGAGATCTTCGCGCGACTGAGTTTGTGACGGCGGAATGGAATGAACTACGGTTGGTTTATTCTAGGAGCGATCGCCTTGGGCAGCGGCCTTGGCGGAGCCCTCCGTTATGTGGTTTCATTAGCGATGGATCAGCGGCTGGGTGAATGGCTGCCGTGGGGCACGCTGACGGTCAATGTGCTGGGATCATTTATTATCGGCTTGCTGGTTGCCTTGACGGAGAGTGGATCGGGAGACGGAGAAGAAGCCGGAAAGGATCCACCGGTCGAGACGCTGGATCCTCATCAGCATCTGTTACTACCGTTTATGCTGACCGGGTTTTGCGGTGGCTTTACGACCTTCTCCACCTTCAGTATCCAGACGCTGAAGCTGCTGCATGCCCAACGGTATCAGGCCGCCGGGCTGAATGTGGGACTGGGTTTGGTTTGCTGTCTGATCGGGGTGGCATTTGGATTTTACCTCGGGCAGGTGATCCGGCAGCGGGGAAGCAACTGAGAGCGGGTCAGAGAATAAAGCGGAGCTTGTCTTTCGGTGGATGGGACGGGAAGCTTGCACCGTGAAGCCGCACCTTCTCATCAGTGTAAATAATACGCATACAAAGGTCGCTCGATGCCCTGGAGAAGAAGAGCTGGAGATGAGGGGGACTTTTGCGACGGGAGAACTCACTGAAGAGCGGGTCCATGGCTGGCTCGAGCAAGAAGAAAGGGCGAAGCTTGTGGTACTGGGGAGCGTGGTGCCCAAATTGCGCGAACGAATCGAATTCGTGGTGAAAGCGCAGAAGAAAGATCTGCTGGTCATCGGTCCAGACATGGATCTTGGTTTCGATCTGTCAGAATACCCCAGACCAGAAACGATCGGAGCAGACCGGCTGGCCAATATGGCTTTTGCGGCTGGAAAGATGAACTTGCCCGCGCTGGTCATCGATCTCGGCACCGCGGTGACGTTTGATGTCCTGGATGTGCACCGTAAGTTTCGCGGGGGAGTCATCGCTCCGGGGTTACGGATGTTCCCGGGTTACCTCCACGAACGAACGGCCCAGTTGCCGTCTTTGGAGGAAGGTGAACTCGACGGGGTGACCAGGGCACTCAATGCGGGCACTCGGGAATCAATGGCAGCCGGCACGCGCTACGGATTTACGGGGATGGTGCGAAGTGTTTGGCAGGCGCTGGCAAAGGAGGTCAGCCAACCTTTGCATATAGCGTTGACGGGTGGAGATCACCGGCGGCTGGCGAATTGGCTGGAGGCAGACGGCGATGACACCGCAGGCTGGCTGCGGGATGAGGACTTGACCATGAAAGGTCTGGCGCGGCTAGGGAGGTTGAATGCGTGAACCCGGAGTCGTCGAAATATCAGGAAAAGGCAATTTAGGGATTAATTATGGAGGCTGAAACTCAAACGACGGCAATCGGAATCGACTTCGGGGGGACTTCAATCAAGTGCGGTGCGGTGCAGGGCTCGGCCATTATCGAACGCGGCGGGACGATTACGACGAGCGCTTATGACGATCCGGTCGACCTGCTGGAGGCGGTCGCACAGGAAAGCCGGGAGCTGGTGAAACGCTATCCGGAAGCCAAAGGGGTAGGCATCGGCCTGCCAGGTTTCGTGAACACTTTTACCGGGATGGTGGAAAGCCTGACTAACGTCCCCGGCTGGAATAAGGTGTGCGTGGCAGAACAGATCAGTCAGCGGATCGGTGTGCCGGTGGTCATTGAAAATGACGCGACCGCCATGACCTATGCGGAGTGGAGATATGGAGCGGCCCGGGGCAAAACGGACGCGGTTTGTCTGACGATGGGCACGGGTGTCGGTGGTGGCTTGATTCTGGGAGGGCGGTTGCACCGGGGAGCCAAGCTGAGCGCGGGAGAGATCGGCATGATGACGGTGGATTATAAAGGCATTCCGGGACCGTATGGGAACCGGGGGTTTGTGGAGGGCTACGTGGGGAACCGCCGGATTGTGGAGCTGGCCCAAAGGCGCTACATGGAGGCCGGATATGCCGCAAGCAAGGAGGAATGTCAGCCACACCTGTTGGCCGAGGCATCGAGCAAGGGTGATCAGGTGGCGGTAGCCGTGTGGGAAGAAGTAGGAGTCAAGATGGGCGCAATGCTCGCAGACCTGGTCTGGGCGTTGGCTATCGATACCATCGTCATTGGCGGCGGGGTTTCAAAGGCCGGCGAAGTCCTCTTTGGACCAATTCGCCGGGCCCTGGAAGACCGGTTGTCCCCCTTTATGTCTGAAGGGCTCCAGGTCCTGCCTGCCTCCTTTTCAAATGATGCCGGGATGATCGGGAGCGCCGCGCTGGCGGTAGAACGGGCAGAAGGCCGTCATGCATAAAGCGGTCAGGCCGCTGCAGGCTCCTCCGCTTTTCTTTTCGAGGCCTTGGATGAACTCGCAGCGCCATTGGATGAAAGCTCCGGCGGGCCGATGCCGAACTGGTGGTCCGTGAGCATCTTGAGAAACTCCTTGTAGGCGGGTGTTTTGGGGTGTGTGCGCTTACGAACGGCTCCCAGCAGGCGCACCATGCCTTCATCGGCCAGCTCAACAACGGCGAGAGATCCTGATTTGACTTCGTCCGCGACGGTCGCGCGAGGCACGATAGATATGCCATGCTCGATCTCAACGGCGCGTTTGACCGTTTCGATATTGTCGAATTCCATCGATTGATTCACGGTGACGCGGTTATCGCGCAGAAATAAATCGATGGCCTTGCGGGTTGGGAGGTCGGGCTCAAAGGAGATGAAGTTTTGCCCGGAAAGTTCGCGCAGCCGGACTTCATTACGACCGGCAAAAGGATGCTTGGGAGGACAGATCAGGACGAGTTCGTCCTGCCAGGTCTCATCCACCACCACGCCCTTGCGCTGTTTCGGGAATGCGACGAGGCCAAAGTCTGCCGTTCCATCAAGCACTTCTGCATAGACTTGGGTGGAGCGCCGGTATTCGACAGAGATTTCCACGTCCGGGTGTGCCTCCCGGTACATCTTCAGGTAGGGTGGCAATTCATGCAGGCCGATACTGTAAACGGTGGCGATGCGCAGTTTTCCAGCCACGATATTCTGCATCTCCCGGATCTGATCTTCGATTGTGCCATGAATCCGCAGAATCTCGCGGGCCGCGCGATGGAGGATTTGACCTTCCGGAGTGAGGGATAGATTCTTTCGTCCGCGCTCAATGAGGACGGCTTTGTAGCGGTTTTCCAGTGACCGAATCTGCTGGCTGACCGCGCTCTGGGTGATGGAGTTCATCTCCGCAGCTCTCGAGAAGCTGGAAGTGTCCACCAGATCACAGAAAGTCTGAAACATCTGTAATTGCATAATTTGAGCAAAAACCCTCGAAGTTGAGGATAACTAATTTTGTAAATACCAACCGCTTGATGTAGCTCCACTAATGGGATCTGTCGACGAGAACCTGCAAACTCTTCAAGAAAAGATCGAATCAGCCTGTCTACGGGCGGGGCGTGACCCCAGAGAGGTGCAGCTGGTGGCGGTCAGCAAAACTCGTGGTCCTGAGGTGATAGCGGAGGCTCTGGAGGCAGGCCAGATGATTTTTGGGGAGAACCGGGTGCAAGAGGCCGAACCAAAGATCGAAGCACTGCCGGGCCGGTGCCGGTGGCATCTGGTCGGTCATCTCCAGAGCAATAAGGCACGTCGGGCGGTTCGGCTTTTCGAGATGATTCACAGCGTAGACAGCCTGAAGCTTGCTGAGACAATTGCCCGGCTCTGCGAAGAGGAAGGAGCGCGGCCCCAGGTCCTGATCCAGGTCAGCGTCTCTGGCGAAGCCTCGAAGTTCGGGATACAACCGGAAGCATTGTGCGAGAGCATCGAGGCATTTCTGGAACTGCAACCGTTGGAGATTGTGGGGTTGATGACTGTTCCACCGCTGGGCAAGACTGCGGAAGAGTCGAGACGCTATTTCGCGGCTTTGCGTGAATTGCGGGAAAGGTTGGAGCAGAAGGCAGGGATCGGCTTGCCGGAGCTGTCGATGGGGATGAGCAACGACTTTGAGATCGGAATCGAAGAGGGGGCGACGCTGGTGCGCGTGGGAAGCGCAATTTTTGGTGAGCGGAAGTAGATCTGTTCCACGTGGAACAAAACAGACCGTCACCAAACCTGCTAGGCCGCCGGAGCCGCCTCGCGCTCGGAGTAACGCTGTCCCCGTTCAAGGTAGACGGTCAGAACGCTCACATCTGCCGGAGTCACTCCGGTGATCCGCGAAGCCTGCCCGACGGTTTCCGGCTGGATCTCCTGGAGCCGCTGTTGAGCCTCCGGTTTGATCCCCCGGATCTGGGTGAAATCGATACTGGCCGGGATAGGCCGATTCTCCAGCTTCTGCATGCGCGCGACGGCATCTTCCTGGCGTCTGATATAGCCCTCATACTTCACATCATTCTCAACCCGCTCCCACACCGGGGCGGGCAGGTGTCCCCGGATGGAATCACTGAGCCCGGCGATGGAGGTCTCCGGGCGGCGCAGCCAACGCTCCCAGGTGACTCCACCCTCACGATGCTGCTGGAGCCGGGAGCGGGCGTCTTGGATCTGCCCCTCAACCAGGCGGAGATGAGCGAGACGCTCTGCGTCGGCTAAACCGGTCTCAGCCGCCTTGGGAGTGAGGCGGGAATTGGCCGTATCATGACGGAGGAGCAGGCGATGCTCGGCCCGGCTGGTAAACATCCTGTAGGGTTCCAGCACGCCCTTGGTGACAAGATCATCGATGAGCACCCCGATGTAGGCTTCACTCCGGCTGAGCACCAAGGGCGGCCGGCTCTGGAGTTTCAGGGCAGCGTTGGCTCCCGCGATCAGCCCCTGGGCGCCGGCTTCTTCGTAGCCGGAAGTCCCATTGATCTGTCCCGCAAAATACAGATGGGAGACTCGCTTCGTCTCAAGGGCATGGGTTAGCTGAGTGGGCGGGCAATAGTCATACTCCACCGCATAGCCGGGCCGTATGATCTGAGCAGCCTCCAGACCGGGGATCGAGTGAATGAACTCGAGCTGGACTTCATAGGGGAGGCTGGTCGAGACGCCATTAACGTAGAATTCGTGAGTATGCCGTCCCTCGGGCTCCAGGAAAATCTGGTGCTGGGCCTTGTCGGCAAACCTTACCACTTTGTCCTCAATTGAGGGGCAATAACGCGGTCCAAGGCTTTCGATGCGCCCGGCATAGAGCGGGCTGAGATGGAGGTTCTCCTGAATGATCTGATGAGTGCGGGCATTTGTGTAAGTCATCCAGCAGGAGATTTGTTCCACGTGGAACAGACCATTCTCGTGACGATTCAACGTGAAAATCTCGCTCCCGTTCTCTGGATTGATCCTCTCCGGCATGAAGCTGAAAGGCCTCGGATCGTCCGACCCGGGCTGCTCCTCTGCTCTGCCGAGGTCAAGTGTGCGCCCGTTTAAGCGGCAGGGAGTGCCGGTTTTGAAGCGCTCGACCTCGAATCCCAAATCCCTCAGAGAGTCGCTCAACGTCGAGACCCCATCTCCCATTCGTCCACCCTGGGCCTGTTGCAGCCCGACATGGAGGAGACCGCGCATGAAGGTGCCGGTCGTCACGACGACCGCTCCAGCCAGATACCGCATACCCAGGGATGTTTCGACGCCCTTCACCTGATCATCCTCGACAACGAGCCGTGCCACATTACCCTGATGCAGTTCGATCTGAGCTTCCCGTTCGAGCAGCCATTTCATCCGGAACTGGTAGGCCTTCTTGTCCGCTTGAGCCCGGGGAGCCTGCACGCTTGGGCCGCGACTGGCATTGAGGACGCGGAACTGGATGCCGGTCGCATCAATGTTCAAGCCCATCACGCCTCCCAGAGCATCGATTTCCCGGACGATCTGGCCCTTGGCCGTCCCGCCGATAGCCGGATTGCAGGACATCTGCGCAACAGTATCCAGGTTCTGGGTCAGGACACCGACAGAGGCGCCCAAACGGGCCGCGGCGAAAGCCGCCTCACACCCGGCATGACCGGCCCCAATGACCAGGACATCAAACCTTCTGGGATACTCAAACATGATAGAGATTCGAACATACGCCGAATCAGCGATTCCGCGAATTTTCTCCTTTGCGCTTTGGCACTGGCCGCTTTAGGCTCGCGCCTCACCAGCGGGGAAGCCTCAACGGGAACGACGCGGCACGGATCGGTGCGGCTGTCTCCGGGTGCATTATCTCCCTTTCCATATTCTTTTGCGATAGCTCATGGCGACCAAACGAGACGATAAGGACCAGGCGCTGGAAATGCTCTATCAGATGATGGAGATCCGGCGGTTTGAAGAGCGGGCGTCCCAAGCCTACCAGATGCAGAAAATCGGGGGGTTCTGCCACCTGTATATCGGACAGGAAGCAGTGGCCGTGGGGTTATGTGCGGGGCTGCGCGATGACGACCCGATCATCACCGCATACCGGGATCACGCCTTCGGCATGCTGAGAGGCCCTGGCGCCAACGAATCAATGGCGGAGCTTTTCGGCAAGACAAACGGGATATCAAAAGGAATGGGCGGCTCGATGCATTACTTTGATAAGGGTCGGAATTTTTACGGAGGGCATGCGATCGTCGGCGGTCACCTCCCACTGGCAACCGGGATTGCCTTCGCCACCAAGTATCGCGAAGAAGACCGGGTGACTGCCTGTCTGCTTGGAGACGGAGCGGTAAATATCGGATCCTTTCATGAGGCGATGAACCTTGCCCAACTGTGGAAGCTGCCGGTGCTGTTTATCGTTGAGAACAACATGTTCGGGATGGGCACATCCGTGCAGCGCGCCTGTTCAACGGAAGAAATCGTCGACCGGGCGAAGGGCTATGCGATGAAAGGGGTGGTCGTTGACGGGATGGACGTTCGCGCGATGCGAGACAAAGTCGCGGAGGTAGCTGAGGACATGCGCAAGGATTTCCTGCCGGTCTTTATGGAGGCCCGGACCTACCGCTACCGGGGCCATTCCATGTCTGACCCGGCACGTTACCGGACGAAACAGGAGCTGGACCGTTACAAAAAACAGGACCCGATCACGAAATTCCGGGACGAGCTGATCGAAGACGGCTTTCTGACGGAGGATCAGTATAAAGAGATGGACGATAAGGCGAAGAAGATCGCGGCGGATTCGATCACGTTTGCTGAAGAATCCGATGACCCGCCGCTGGAGGACCGTTTCAAGTACACCTATAAGGAAAGCATGGAGGCCTGAGGAAAGGCATCTGAGTTCTGCATAACCAATTACATATCAACGAGTTGTGAGAGAAATAACCTATCGCGAGGCAGTCCGTGAGGCCATCATGGAAGAGATGGAGCGGGACCCGGAAGTCTTCATCATGGGTGAAGAGGTGGCGGAGTATCAGGGCGCTTACAAGGTGACGGAGGGCGTGCTGGAGAGGTTTGGGGATAAACGTGTGCTGGACACACCGATCGCGGAGGCCGGTTTTGCCGGACTGGGGGTCGGCGCGGCGATGATGGGGATGCGTCCTATCGTCGAGTTCATGACCTTCAGCTTCTCCCTTGTGGCCTTCGACCAGGTCGCCAACAACGCCACCAACATGGTCATGATGTCCGGCGGTCAATTTCATGTGCCGATCACTTTCCGCGGCCCGAACGGCCCGGCGCATCAACTGGGTGCAACGCACAGTCAGGCGACGGAATGTCTCTTTGCGAATTTTCCAGGGCTGAAAATCTGCACGCCCGGCACAGCACGGGATGCCAAGGGCCTCTTGAAGTCCGCCATCCGCGATGACAACCCGGTGCTCCATCAGGAAGTCGAGCTGCTGTATGGCACCAAAGGTGAAGTGCCTGATCCTGAAGAAGGCGATCACCTGATCCCGATCGGCAAAGGCGAGATCAAGCGAGAAGGCTCTGATGTCACGATCATCTGCTACGGCCTGATGGTCCCCCGAGCCCTGGAGGCCGCCGAGAAACTGGCCGAGCAGGACGTGAAAGCAGAGGTGGTCGACCTGCGGACGATCAAGCCGCTGGATGAAGATATTTTTCTGAACTCCATCGCGAAGACTAATCGCGTAGTTATCGCTGAGCAGAACAATCCGTTCTGCGGGATTGGCGCGGAGCTCACCTATCGCATCCAGAAAAACATCTTCGACGAGCTGGACGCTCCGGTCGCACGCGTGGCTCAGGATGATATTCCGATGCCTTATGCAGAGGCTCTGGAAGAAGCCTGCATTCCGAACGTCGAGCGGATCGTCAAAGCCGCCCGCCAGGTCTGTTACCTGGAAGAATGAATTAGATTCGCGCAGCGAAAGCGATGGCGGTGGCGCAAGAGCTGACTACCTTCGATTCGCTCTGAACCGAATAAACCTTTTAAGAAACTCAGACTGACAAACGGAGTATGCCTGCAGTAACCATGCCCAAACTCAGCGATACGATGACCGAGGGGACGCTCGTGCGCTGGCTCAAGAATGAGGGAGACAGCGTCGACATCGGAGAAGTGATCGCAGAGGTTGAAACGGACAAGGCGACGATGGAAATGGAGGCCTTCGATGAAGGAACCCTCGCCAAGGTCTACACCGAGGAAGGCACCGTCGTGCAGGTAGGCGAATCGATTGCCTTTATCGCGGGGGAAGGCGAAGAAGCCCCAGCCGAACGCCCTGCCGGGGAAGGTGAGGGCGAATCCGAAAAGGAGAGCGACGAGAAAGAAGCCAAGTCTGAGGGACAGGAGCCGAAGGGAGAACCAGAACCCGAGCAGAAAGCGCAGAGCACGGCCGGAGCCAGCAACGGAGATCAACCGGCGACCGGCTCGGAAATCAAAGCGTCCCCGCTGGCCCGAAAAATGGCGACCGAGCACGGCCTGGATATGCGGAGCATGAAGGGCTCCGGACCGGGAGGTCGCATCGTGAAGCGCGATATCGAAGAAGCGCTGCAAGGGGGTGGGGCGAAGGCCGCGGGCGGGAAGAAAGAAGTCGCCAAAGGTTCACCGGTCGAGAAGACACCGGCTCCTGCCGCGACGGCACAGGATGAGCGGATCAGCCTCAGCAGCATGCGCCGGGTCATCGCCGACCGCCTTGTCGAAAGCAAGACTACGATTCCACATTTCTATCTCACGATCACCTGTGACGCCGGCCCACTCATGGAGTTGCGCAAGCAGATCAACGCCCATGCCGAAGAGTCTGGCGGAGTGAAGTTCACGATCAACGATTTCCTCCTGCGGGCCACCGTGCTGGCGGCGCGTCGTGTCCCGGAGGTGAATGCTTCCTTTGATGGAGATGCGATCATCCAGTATGGCAGTGTCCAACTCGCGGTCGCAGTGGCGATTGATGCCGGGCTGATTACGCCGGTGATCAAGAACGCGGAGTCACGCAGCCTCAGTGATATCAGCGCGATGATGAAGGATCTGGCGAATCGCGCCCGGGATAAAAAACTGAAACCGGAGGAGTATCAGGGCGGCACGATTACCGTCTCGAACCTGGGATCTTATGGAATCGAATCATTTGATGCGATCATTAACCCGCCCCAAGCTGCGATCCTTTCGGTTGGCACCATCAGCAAGGAACCTGTCGTTAATGATAAGGAGGAGATTGTGGTGGGACATCGCATGCGGTTGGGATTGAGCTGTGATCACCGCGTGGTTGATGGGGCCGTGGGCTCCCGTTTCCTCGCGGAGATGAAGAAGCTCGTGGAGACGCCCTACCTGATTCTAGTCTAGGAGACGCGCATATGGATTACGATTTACTGGTCATTGGAGGAGGGCCCGCCGGGTACGCGGGGGCGATCCGCGCGGCGCAACTGGGAGCCAAAGTGGGTTGCGTTGAAAAAGAACGCGCCGGAGGCACCTGTCTGAATTGGGGGTGTATTCCGACAAAAAGCCTGCTGCGCAACGCGGAACTTTATCAGACCCTCACCCATGATGCGGAGGCTTTTGGACTTTCGTTTAAAGATTTGAGCTATGATTGGGATGCAGTCATAAAGCGCAGCCGAAAAGTGTCCGATAAACTAGCCGGCGGAATCGAATATCTCTTTAAAAAAAACAAGATCGACTACCTTCGCGGGAAAGGCAGCATTGCGGGTGAAAATAAAGTCAAGGTCGAAGCCGAGGATGGATCTGCCAAAGACTATAGTGCCAAGCATATCCTGATTGCGACCGGCTGCGTTTCCCGGCAATTACCATTTTTACCCTTTAACGGGGAAACAGTAGTCGGCAGCCGTGACGCGATGGTTTTGGCGAAGCAACCAAAGTCGATGTTGATTATCGGGGCGGGTGCGATCGGGTGTGAGTTTGCTTATTTCTTTAATGCCTACGGCACCGAGGTCACTCTGGTAGAAATGATGCCAAATATTCTACCGGTGGAAGATGAAGAAGTCAGCCAGACGGTGGCCAAGTCATTCAAGAAACAGGGCATCGAAATAAAGACTGAGGTCAAGGTAACCGATGCCAAGGCCAATAAGCAGGGTGTAAAAGGCACGCTGGAGAGCAAGGACGGAAAGAAGACGGAATTCGAGGTCGATGTAGTGCTGGTGGCAGTTGGAGTAGCGCCCTTGATGCCGGGTGGAAAAGAGCCGGAAAAAGACGACCGCGGATACATCAGGACGGATGAGAATTATCAAACCAGCATTCCTGGGGTTTATGCCGCAGGAGATATCATCGGCCCGCCGTGGCTGGCGCATGTCGCCACTTGGGAAGCGCTGCAGGTAGTGGAATATCTCATCTCGGGAACGAAACCGAAGAAGGTCGATGTCTTCCCGGGGTGCACCTATTGTCTGCCACAGGTCGCCAGTGTAGGCCTGACGGAGAAAGCAGCCAAGGAGCAGGGGCTGGAAATCAGGGTGGGGAAATTCCCATTCGCGGCGAGCGGAAAGGCACTCGCGTCCGGACACGCCGAAGGATTTGCGAAAGTGATCACGGGCGCAAAGTACGGTGAGATTCTGGGGGCGCATATTGTGGGCCATGAAGCGACCGAATTGATCGCCGAGATGACGCTGGCGCTTGAGATGGAAGCGACTTACGAGGAAATCGAGTCGACCATTCACGCGCACCCGACGCTCAGTGAAGCCATCCATGAAGCCGTAGGTGATGCCTACGGGCACGCCATTCACATCTGAGGTCGGCCATGGGCAGTCAGTTCGGACAGCTCTTTCACGTCAGCACCTGGGGTGAGTCCCACGGCGGCGGAGTTGGGGTGGTGATTGATGGGTGCCCACCGCGCATTCCGGTCAGCGAAGAAATCATCCAGAAGGAACTTGACCGGCGCCGTCCGGGGCAAAGTGAGATAGTCACCCCGCGTAAAGAAGATGACCGCTGTGAAATTCTGAGCGGCGTTTTTGAAGGGCAAACCCTCGGCACGCCGATCCTCATCATGGTGCGCAATAAAGACGCGCGGCCGGAGGCCTACGCCGAGATGGCGACGAAATACCGTCCCTCTCATGCGGACTACACCTATGACGCCAAGTATGGCATCCGCAACTGGCAGGGAGGTGGGCGTGCTTCGGCGAGAGAAACAATCGGGAGGGTGGCGGCGGCGGCGATTGCGCGGGAAGTGCTGCGGCAGCGGCATTCGGAGGTGGAAGTGATCAGCTACGTCCGGACGATCCATGACATTGAGGGTGAGATCGATCCCGGCACGGTCACAACCGAGACCGTGGAAGCCAACATCGTCCGCTGCCCGGATGCCCGAGCGGCGGAGGCCATGATCGGCCGGATCAAAGAAATGCGCAGCGAAGGCAATTCGATCGGTGGTATCGTCGAGTGCGTGGTGCGCGGATGTCCGGTCGGGCTGGGGGAACCGGTTTTTGATAAACTGGAGGCAGATCTGGCCAAGGCCATGATGAGCCTGCCGGCGACGAAAGGTTTTGAGATTGGCTCTGGCTTTGCCGGGACGCGCTTGACGGGCCGAGAGCACAATGACCCCTTTGTCCGCGGCCAACATGGCGAAGTGCGAACGTCAAGCAACCGTTCCGGCGGCATCCAGGGCGGCATCAGCAATGGAGAAGACATCATCTTCCGGGTGGCCTTCAAGCCGACCGCGACCATCCTGCAGGAACAGAACACAGTGTCCACGACCGGTGAGGAAACTCAGCTGCAGGGGCGCGGCCGTCACGATCCGTGCGTCCTGCCTCGCGCCGTCCCGATGGTGGACGCGATGACCTGGCTGGTGCTGGTTGATCACTTCCTGAGGCAAAAGGCGATCCGGCAAGAAAAGTAACCTTCGCCGACTATGAATCATTCAGGAAAGCTTGATTTCTGGAGTGGAAGTCCTCAGGACATTAAGAGTCGTGTGACCCGAGCTTCCCTGAGCGTTTAAGAGCCTGGAAATAGAGCCAAGGATGGCCTATTCCGGATCGAACGGGTCACCAGTTTGGACCATCAATTGACCGTCTCTCCACTCCATGGCTATCCTGATTGTTGATGATTCTGCGATAATCCGCCGATCCATCGCTCGTGCGGCGCGTTCTCTAGGGTTTGAGGACATCCACTTCGCCGGGGATGGCGAGGAGGCCGTCCGTCAGTTTCAGGCAGTCAATCCGCTGGTGGTGACTCTGGATATTACCATGCCCCATGTTGACGGTCTGAGCTGCCTCAATCAGCTCATGCAGATCAAGCCGGAGGCCCGGGTTCTTATTGTCTCAGCGCTGGCCGATACGGACACCGCGATGGAGGCACTGCACCTCGGAGCGTCCGGTTATGTCGTGAAGCCTTTTTCCGCCGCAGAGATTGAAGAGGCGCTCTCCCTGACTCTGGGGATTGCTGAGGACAGCTAGGAGGTCTTAGCTAAGAGATGCGCATTTCCCAAAGATGGCGAACGCGGCGCTACAGGCTCCTCGCCCGGGAACTGAAGCTGGGACCGGAAGATGTGATCCTGGACATCGGCGGCTACCCGACTGACTGGGCCCTTGCTCATTTCACCGTCCGGCGCATCGATACCCTCAATCTTCATGAGCTGGATTGGAATCCGGAGGCCATTCCACAGCACCAGTTCCGTACTCTGCTGGGCGATGGTTGCAGGATGGAGTTCAGCGATCGCTCATATGAAGTGGCCTACTCAAATTCGGTCCTCGAGCACCTGGAAACGGCGCAGCGACAGCAGGATTTCGCCAATGAAGCGCTCAGGGTCGGGCAGCGGCTTTGGATTCAGACGCCAGCGCGTGAGTTCCCGCTTGAGGTGCACTTCCTCCTGCCGGGCGTTCACTGGCTCCCTAAACGCATCCGGCGGTTCATGGTGAAGTGGCTTTCTCCCGCACGTTACCTGCACCGGTGGACAGATGAGCAGATCGATTTTGAGATCCGCACGATTCGCCTCCTCAACCGGCGCGAGATGCAGGCCATGTTTCCAGACTGCGAGATCATCACCGAGCGTCTGGCGGGGATCATTCCGAAGTCACACATCGCGGTGCGCCGGACCGGATGACAGCGGTTATCAGTCCGGTGGGAGGACTTCGATGTGTTTGTCCGGAAATCTACCAGCCAGAACTTTGGCCAGCCCATTGGCCCGGAACCCGATGATGTATGCCCGCCGGGCATGTTCCCATACCTTGAAGTCCGGCCGGCTGTCCCCCACGTAATCGAAGCCGTTTTCGCCGAACCTCTCACGCAGGGCGGCCCCCTTTCGGCTCCCCTTGAGGTGAAGGGTGGCTGTGCTTGCCAGAACCTCGTCGAAGACCCCTGCCGCCTCCGCCACCATCCGGGCGGCATGTTCATTGCCTGCCGTCACGAGCAGCACGGTTCGGCCCCCGTCTGCCTGCTGACGCAGCCAGCTCAGGAACCCTTGCCTCAACGGAATCGACTTGCTGGGAAGGGAGACACGTCGGGAGATCTGGTCTTTAAAGTAGGGCCGACCCTTGCGCAGCCACCAGAGCGCCTGCGGAAAGAGCCAGGGCTTCCTCCAAAGCATGCGCAGACAGGTAAGAAAAAAGATGTCACCCCGCACAAGGGTCCCGTCCATATCGACGCAGAGCGGCACCGGATCAGCGGAGAGAGGGGCGCTCATGGCATGGTCCCCGCTTCGAGATGGCGGGCGGTTCTCGTTTCCGTGTCATAAACGGCAAAAGTGCACCGGCCAAAGCGGCCCATGATTTCGCCCGGATTAACCAACAGACAACCATTGGTCTGAGGTTCAATCAGCCCCTGATGATCGTGACCATAACAAACGAGATCATACTTGCCGCTCGCTGCCAGAGCGCGGCCTAACTCTGGATAGTGATTAATCGCTATTCTGATGCCGCCCAGCGAGAGTTCGGCAAACTCACCATGTAATGTCACTCCTTTAAATCCCGAAGCAATGGACGTGAGCAGCCATTTATCTCCATCATTATTTCCCCAAACCACCTCCAGTGGCACGGCAAGTTCTTCGGCCAGTTGCTTCAAGGTAAAAGGCGCACAAAAATCGCCACAGAAAATGCCGTGCTCGACGCCTTCGGACTGAGCCAGAGCCGTCGCTTCGTGGAGCTTCCATACATTGTCGTGGATATCCGAAAATATTCCGAGAATCATAAAGTAATGAGAAGGGTCAGATCGGGATTGTCATGGAGAACCGGTGGCGACGTTGTCACGGCGCTTGTCGCGCCGATGAAGAAAGCCGAGGCGATGGAGAATCAATGGGAGAACGAGAAAAGTCATGAAGCGAGGATAGCTTGCCAGAAAACCAAAAGTTAGCCGGAGTTCCGCGATAATGGCTTCGGTGGCTTCGGTTTTGGAGGAATACGACCAACCGATTATCTCTTCCAGATGATAGATGACTCCAAAGGGAACGGCCAGAGGAAATGGAATGAGCAGGGGAAGAGAAAGGAATCGATCGAACAGCCCGGAAGTGGTGAAGATCCAGGCAAACAGAAAATTAATGGCAATAACAAAGGTCAGAATAACCGGAGCGGTTCTCCGATTAGGATAAAATTCCCGGTCGAGCCAGAGGGATATGACCGTCACATGCAGGACGAGCTCAATGGCGATTATGAGAAAAAATTGGGCATATTCGCCAGACGAAAACATTCCATATCTCGCAACCTCTATGAGTTGATCAACAGAAAGGATGGATGGGAACATCGAGGAGAATTGGGTCCACCGCCAGAAATGGGTCAGCAAAATAATGCCGTAGATGAAAAGACTCGCCGCCGGCCAGCCGGCGCGAAACGGAAAAAATCGGCCACTTGTGCCCCTGCGCAGGTCGTGTTCCTCGTGCAGGGTATCAACAACTAGGGGCAGAAGAAGAAAAAGGGGTGCAACGGTGAGAAACACAAACTCAGGATCCGTCTTGATGGAAGCCGCCAGCAGGGCGAGAAGCCAAAGGAAAGAAAGGATAATTCGCTTTAACCATAGGATGGGTGTGGAATCTGGAGAAAGGCGTTGAGCTGCCGCGATGAGCAAAGCCGGCCCAAGAGAGAAATAGATAAACGCACCCAGCAGAAGAGATTCTTCAACCTTTCCAACGGATGAAGCTCTATACAAACCAGCTCCTAAATATACTTCGTATAAGAAATAGCATGAAACCGTTGTGATCAGAGCAACCACGCCCGCGATCCCAAACCCGCAGAGGCGCAACCACCAATTCCGGTAAGTAGCCAACAGGATCATCGCGGTGGAGAGCAAGAGGCCAATACCGGTGAAAATGCCAAGAAACATCAATTCAAGGACAATATCCGCGCCCGCAATGTAGTAACGAAGGACCATATACGGCAACGCGGAGGTGATAAACAGCAATGTGATCGACGCACTGGACAGCCAGACGCCGGACGCCACAGTCCAGCCATTGATTTGTGTCAGAGCGGTCAGCTCATGATGCTTCCTTTTAAGATTGGCTGAAACGGACAGAAAGGCTCGAAATGGAATGATCACACAAATCAGGCCTGCCCCGGTGAAGAACAGGGTAATGTTCAGAAGATCATCATCACTCATGCCGCTGATCTCATCGACCATCGTAAAGACGCTGACGAAAATCAAAATGGTGTGGAGCAGAAGAATCGTAATGATGAAGATGTTCCCGCGCAGCGACTGGCGTGATTCCTGAATCAGGATCGAATTCAGGCGGTCGTTGATAAAAGTATCCTTTGGCGTGGCCATGGAAAAAGCAGGTAGGTCAGGACTTCTCAACGGGCCCACTTTCATTTACTACGGCACGCAAATGATTCCACCAGAACGCGGCGCGAATGACCGAGGCAAGAATAATCAGAAAGCAGATCAGCACCGCCACGGCCATGGAAGTTCGATTATCTTCCAGTGTAAAACTATCGAAAATCTCAGCGATAAAAAATGCCGGAGGGAATAGTGCAGCAAGCAAAGAGAGATCCCTGACGCTGCTCTCAACGATGGCCTGAATAAGAAAACCCACAAAATAGAGGCCGGCGAAGACAATAAAGTAATAAGAAAAGGTATGGTTCGAAAACCCGGGCAGGAAACTGACAAGAAGCGTTGGCAGGAGCAGACAGGCACCGGCGACCACAATAAAAACCGAACGCTCCGGAACCAATAGGACGAATACGCACATCAAAAGGATGGTAAATAGAACACCACTGGCCCAGCCCGGAGAGAAAAACACTCTTTGCAGAGGCCCCAGGAGCGGGATGGGGCGTTCCGGAAAATAGAGCCGCCGGATGTAGGGCGCGTTCTCGGCAAGAGCACTGATTGCCACCAGACATAGAATGAAAAATGTGATACGAAGTCCGTCTTCGAAGTCGCCGAAATACCAGAAAAACCCTCCAAAAGCCGCCGCGACCGTCAGACCAAGCAATCGCGTACGGACGCTATGATTCTCTGCCGCAGGGGCGACGCGAGCAGCGGCAAAGGCGAGAGTAGCTGCAATCAGCAGGCCCCCGCAGACCGGAAGCAGGAGGAGGATCGCCAGGACCTCGGAGGCTGAACCTGAGGTATAGGGACCGCCCAATCCGATGTTCAGCCATGTGAAAAAAAGAACAGCCAGAACTACCCCGCCCCGGACAATCGTGCCCCGGTAAGCCGAGAGCAGAATCATGAGCGCGGTCAGAAAACCGCTGCCGAAAATCGTGATCAGTCCCAAAACTATTTCACCGGTCGCATCGATCGGTCCCATAAAATAATAGATCACAAAAAACGGCAGCAGGCTCAGAAACAAGGTGAGCGACTGCGCGAACAGCGAGGCCCATTTACCCACCACTGTGCGCCACGCCGTCATGCGCGTGAGAAAAATCAATTCCAGCATACCCTCCTTCATCTCACCGCTGATCGCCAAGGAACCACGCAGGGGAATGACGAAGAGAATGGGCACGGACGCAAAGAACCAGATCCATTTGGTACCTGGATAATAGGTTCCCTTGGCAGATTCCAGCAGATCGCCAATCGTGAGTAAAAAGACCAGAACCTGCACGAGTAGAAAGACCCCGATAAAGAGCCGCGATCGTAAACCCTGGCGGACTTCCTTTACTACAATAGGATTGATGAGACGGTCGGCCAGTTGCGTGATCAGGCCCTTTGATTCCAACTCGCTTGATGGTTGGCTGCTGTCGATCGTGGCCGCCTGCGCGTTCATAATATAGTGATCATTCGAGTGAGGCGGGTAGATGAGAACTACTGACCCGATGCGGGCGCGGCAGGTTTTTTGGCCATTCCGGAGTCACCAGCGCCAACTTTGGCCAGCATATCAACAAAGGCATCCTCCAATTTCCGGGCCTGGCGATGAAAATCGATGACCAGCACCCCATCCTGAATCATCCGCCGCAGCTGATAGGCTACAAATTCTCGCTGGCCTTCCTCCAGAGAGACATCCGACTCGCTTTCGGGTGCGGCACCGCTCTCCGCCGGAGGTAACTCTACTTGGATCCGAGCGCCGCGACGAATTTCTTCAACGAGCGAAACCTGAGGATTGACCGAGACCCAATCGAGAAGTTTGTCGACCAGACCCGCTACCTGCACATCGATGATTAATCCACCGCCCGTGTCGTGAAGCAGGCTCTCCTGAGAACCGTAGTGGACGATTCTCCCTTTATCGATAAAAAGCAGCGTGTCGCACATTTCTCCCAGTTCGGAGAGAATATGCGAGCTGATAAAAATAGTTTTTCCTTCTTCCGCCAGAATGCGAATGAGATTTTTCAATTCAATACGCGCCTTAGGATCAAGGCCCGCCGCAGGTTCGTCCAGAATAAGAACCTGAGGATCATGAAGCAGCGTGCGGCCCAGGCAGAGGCGTTGCCCCATGCCTTTACTTAATTTATCCATGAGGCGATCCGAAATGGAGGTGAGATCTGTGAACTCCATGACCTCATCCACGCGGCGTTTCCTTTCGGTGCCCTTGAACCCGTAAGCCCGCGCAAAAAAATCAAGATATTCCCAGACTGTCACATTGTCATAACTGCCGTAACTGTCCGGCATCCAGCCGATGATGCGCCGGACACGATTGGGAAATGCCACGACATCATGCCCACAGA
The DNA here is from genome assembly GCA_964622095.1 of uncultured Verrucomicrobiales bacterium. Taxonomy (GTDB): domain Bacteria; phylum Verrucomicrobiota; class Verrucomicrobiia; order Verrucomicrobiales; family CAZUPP01; genus CAZUPP01. The sequence continues at coordinate 142,842 of CAZUPP010000002.1, read as the reverse complement.
TTCTAATGCGGCCCCGGGTCGGCATTTCCAGGGTCGCCATGATGCGCATGGTTGTCGTCTTGCCCGCGCCATTGGCTCCGATAAAACCGACCACCTGTCCGGGGAATACTTTGAAATCTACCCCATTCACCGCCCAGAGCTTTCCATAGCGGCGAAACAGATTATCAACCTCGATGATAGGTTGTGACCCGGAACCATTACCGGTGGACGGCGATGTGAGCGATGAGGATGTGGATTGAGGCGAGTCCATGGCCTGAGATGACGAAGCGGTCTTATTCAATCGGCTCATCCGAAACAAAGCCGAGGAAGAACTGCCGGTCGATTGTCCAATTAATGCTTTTCAGCGTAGGAATACTGAAATCCTTGTCCGGCTTTTCCGCCATGGCCACCCAGAAGGTCGTTTGATCGTCCAGACGTTCTTCCACCCGGGCAGTGATCATGCGGCCCAACGAGGATTTAATGGTCTCCATCACTTCCGTAACACTGCCCCCTTGCGGCGCGATGACCTCTTCCCCGGGATTCAGTTTATCAATGTGCCAGACCGTGCTGCCATTCACCACGACGTAAACATTTTGGAGCGGAAAACCAAAACGCGAGCGAACCCGAGGTGCACTGTCGTCTTCCTCCGGAAAGGATACATTCAGGTCGGCGCCAGTGTATTCAACCCGGCAAGCGAGTTGGGCTTGCCGCTGACGGCTGCGGAACCAGGACCCGGAATAATTGCCTTCGACGACACTGACGGTCGATTCTTCATTGCCGGAATAGTAAGAAGAAAAGTTAATTGGCGCATGAATCAGCCATGCGCCAGGATCCGATTCAAAGGTGGAATTCAGGAGGAGACCCGTCCGGCTCATCTGCTCCTGCCAGGTCACGGCCGGGGTGTTGTCACCTGCGGAAAAAATCGTAATGGAAGCGCGCGTTCCATTTCCGCCTGTGCCGTCCTGCAGAAGGATGAGGACGAGTAACAGAATACTGGTGACAATCGAGATGAGGGGAGTCGTCCAAAACAGGCGGTAACGTTTCTGGCCCCGCGCAAAAACAAAGAGATTAACAGGACCAACCACCACAGCAAACGTGACGAGGAAGAAAAGGATTAGCCAGATATTGAGTTGCACATCACTGACATTCTGTTCCCCCAGCTCGAAACCTTCGTAACGTCCCACATAGGCCTCCTCCATGGTAGCAAACCCGCTCCATCGTTCATTGAGAGCGATGGCGAGAGGATCAGGGTCGCCGATCTTTCGGCCGTCCCAGGGAAAGATCAGAATGTCACCCAGGCCGCGGAAAAAATGGCGTTCCGCCAGCCTGGCTGTGCCCGCGGACTCACTGTCCAGCGGCCCGATCTCCGCTCTGGTGATGCGTTGGGGCTGTTGAGCCGCGATCATCAGGCGGCCACCCGTCCCGACCCAATTCAGAAGCGCCAGATGCTGCTCAGAGGTCATGCTTTGCCACTCCGTCCAGGCGAGGATAATCGCACTCGCCCCGGCGTATCCTCTCCAATCTTCCGGCGCACTGGCGAAGTCGACCGTCGAGAGCGCAACACTTGTATATCCGGAGAGCGCAGTCTCGATAGAGCTGCGATTCTGGGCGGCTACCTCATTGCCCAAGACGAAAAAGGGAGTGGTGTCAGTTCCGCCGCCACCAAAGCCCGTATTCTGTGTAGCAATCCTGCGGCTGGGCTCGACGCCGGGGCCTTCCAGCATTACTTCAAGGCTCTGATTGTCTGAAGGTTGTCCTCCCGGCGCCGCCAAAGGCGCAAGATGGTTGAAACGCCTCGTTTCTCCGGCTTTGATCTTCAGGACGATCGAGCTTTCCGCTCCGGTGCCACCGTAACCCCGAAAGGCTGAGGTATTCAGTTTCCAGATGCCATCGCGACTTCCGCGATTGGTGATCTTGATCGTCAGCGGGGCATAGCCGGTGTAGGGCAGTTCATTGTAGAAATTGGTCACCGCAATATCTGCCGATGTCGATCCCACGGGGAAGGTGTACTGCGCTTGAGCCGCTGTTGGGATCAGGCAAAGAATACCGATCAGGAACGCGGCTGCCATCAGCAGTCCCGGATGGCCATGAGGTGCGGCATAGACACGCGGCGAGGTATTTCTAATATTCATTCGAGAGGCAAAAGGTCCTGGAGATCAACATACCAATCAGAGCTTTAGGTAGCTGCTGAGACGAAATCCAGCCTCATCGTGCGAGAGTTCGTGGAAATGGCCTAGCCAGTGACTGCTTCCAGGCTGCGCGGGGCTTCACCCTCTCGCACAGCAACTTCTTCGATCAGCGCCTTGACCACCCCCAGGCTGTCCTTGCCATCGAGTTTGGCACTGTAATCCAGGATGACCCGGTGCTGCAGAACGGCCAGGGCCGTGGCCTGCACATCCTCAAAACTGGCATTCAGCCGGCCCTGCAGAAGAGCGCGCGCTTTCACGGCCGAGGCGAGACCCAGAGCGGCGCGGGGGCTGGCTCCAAACTTGACTCCAGAAGCAGCGGAAGACGAACCCGGATGCGTGGCATCGACCAGACGCGCGATGTAACTCGCGACCACCTCAGGCAAAAAGACACGGCGCGCCAATTGGGTGAGTTCAACCAGTTCGTCCCGATTCATAACATGATCGACGTGGGGCTCAATACCCATTTCCCGGTGGGTGATAATCTTACGAAGAGTGCCGACGTCATTTCGCAGGACGGTGATCTTGAAAAGGAAGCGGTCCAGCTGAGCTTCCGGCAAAGGGTAGGTCCCTTCCAGCTCGATCGGGTTTTGTGTCGCGACGACAAAAAACGGATCGGGAAGGGGATGGGTTTTCCCCATCACAGTCACATGCCTTTCCTGCATCGCCTCAAGCAAAGCGGACTGCGTTTTAGGTGAGGCGCGGTTGATCTCGTCCGCCAGCAGGAGGTTCGCGAAGACCGGGCCGGGCTGAAAAACAAATTCGCGGCGGCCATTCTGCTCCTGGAGAAGCGGGTTTCCCGTGATATCGCCCGGAAGCAGGTCGGGAGTGAATTGGACCCGGCTGCTCTCAAGATCCAGCGCTTTGGATAGGGTCCGCACCAGCTCGGTTTTGCCCAGCCCTGGAAGGCCTTCGAGCAGGATATGACCGCGCGCGAGGATGCCGACGATCACCGTCTCAATCATCTGTTCCTGACCAAAGATCACTTTGCCAAGCGCCTCGCGCAGGGAGTTCAGTTTATCTTTAGCCCGGAGGGCTTCCTCTTCAGTCAGGTAGGCGGCGGCGTTTTCCATGGATCAACCTCTGACACCTACCGCAAGGATTCCTTCAAAGACTAGAAGGGACGCCGGGAATGCTTCAGTATCCTGCAAGAAACGCTTCAACCTCCGACATCCGGGGGATGGATGGTTGAGCACCCAGTTTAGTTACCGCAAGGGCCGATGCCCCGGAGGCAATCCGCAGGGATTCGCGGAGGTCCCTGCCCTGAGCCAGGGCGACGGCCATAAAGCCACAGAAGGTGTCGCCAGCCGAGGTGGTGTCGACCGCTTTGACAGCAAACGCTTTCTGAAATTCAACAGAGCCATCATCAGCAGCGGCTATCACGCCTTTTTCACCCAGGGTCACCACGACCAGCCGGTGGCCGCCAGTCTGTAACAGTTCCAGAGCCACCTCCCGAGCACGCTCCGCGGAGTCAACGGCCTTTCCGCTTAGGACGGATGCCTCGGTCTCATTGACCACGAGGGCGTGAACTCTCGCCCCTGGTTGCCACGATTCACCTGTGGCCGGGGCATAGTTGAGCATGACCGGCACCTCCGCCTTCTGAGCCAGCTCCAGGGCCCTGAGATTCGATTCATGCGGGATCTCCTGCTGGAGAATAATCCAGGCACTTCGCTCAATGAGCTCCCCGGCGCCTGTGACGCGGTCTGGCGTCACGCGGGCGTTTGCTCCCGCCGCAATGGCCAGATAGTTCTCGCCCTGCTCATTGATCATAATCAGCGCCGTGCCGGTAGGCACGCCGGTTTCCAGATGCAGATGTTTAAGGTCCAGGCCTTCCTTCTTCAGATGCTCGTGATATTCACTTGCATAAGCATCGTCACCGAGCGCACCAACCAGACCGACCTGAGCGCCCGCGCGGGAAGCAGCAACGGCCTGATTGGCGCCCTTTCCCCCAAACGCGTGCTGAAACACGCCACCGGAAACCGATTCCCCGAGGGTGGGAAGGCGCGGCAGGGACATAACCAGATCGATATTGGCGCTGCCTATGATGGTAATCCAGGGGGCGGAGGGGAGCATTTCTTTGATGGAGGTTGAAAACTGTTCTAGCGGTTTCCCTTGCGGCAACCGGCTTTAGCGTCCAGCAGTTAGGGCCGCTCACCGCAGTCACCCTAACATCACCTGTTGCCTTATGCCTTTTTGGAAACGAATCGCCAAAAGGATTCTCCTGTTCATTACCTGGCCGATCCGGTTTTCAGTTCGGCATGAGATGAATCTTTTGCAGGACCGGGAATGGACTGAAAAGAATCTGGACAAAGCGCTCCAGCAGCGCGCCGCGGAATCGACGGTCGACTATATTCTGGAACGAATGCAGCACGTCGATTCTGTCGAGCATAAACTCGAGCTGATCAGCAAAGCCCTCACCGCGACGAACCCTGGCGAGCACGAGTTGATCCTGGAATTTGGGGTATCGTCAGGCGCAACCCTCAATTATATCGCAAGCCTTACGAATCGGAAGGTCTTTGGCTTCGATTCTTTCGAAGGGTTACCCGAACGCTGGCGGGATGGGTATCCCAGCGGCAGCTTTGCGGTCTCGGAAAAGCCTGAGGTTCCGGAGAACGCGGAGCTGGTCGAGGGTTGGTTCGAAGAAACGCTGCAACCATTTCTCAAGGAACAGGCGGGCACAGTGGCATTTCTACACATTGATTGTGATGTCTACAGCTCGACAAAGACGATATTCAACCACTTGAAGGGGAGAATTCAACCGGGCTCCGTCATTGTGTTTGATGAGTATTTCAACTATCCGGGCTGGCAGCATGGCGAATACCAGGCCTTTCAGGAGTTCATTTCTGAGACTGGCTTGGGTTACCGCTACATCGGTTACAATTATCGGGATGAACAGGTAGCTGTGAAGATCGGTTAGCGGCCTTTATGCGTGGGTCGGCCGAAGGGCGCGAAGCGCGGGAAAAAAGAGCGGTTGCGGGACTTTACCTTGACGCGGGCATCGAAGAGTTGTCATTGAAATGAACAATCGTTCAAATTGCTGCGGCCCGCGTGTAACAGCGTTCCGACTGCTTACCGTCTACCACCCAGTTGGATCAAATGACAAACCATCTCCACCAAAGACAGCTCTACGCTCATGCCGCTGTTATTCTCGTCAGCACACTATCCCTGGCCGGTTGCAAGGACAAGTCCGCCGCTCCCGTGGAGGAGAGACCCCGGCTCGTCGAGACCGAGACCATCGCGGTTGAAACATTTGAAGTGCGCCAGCCGGTAGTCGGCATTCTTGAGCCGAACCGGTCCTCCACCGTTTCCTTCGAAGTAAGCGGCACCGTCGAAGCCGTTCACGTGGAGCTGGGTGACAAAGTCACAGCCAAGGAGCCGTTGATCGACCTGAAGACGGATATCTTCGATGCCCTCCTCCGGCAGGCCACGGTGGACGAGTTACGCGCCCAGCAGGATTATGACCGCCTGACCAAGCTGCGCTCCGGAGGCGCCAGCAGTGAAGAGGAGTTCGACCGTGCCCAGACCTCTTTATATATGGCCAAAGCAAAGAAACTGGAAGCCGGGCTGCGCAAAGAACGGGCAGCACTGACCAGTCCCTACCCGGCCCAAGTCAGCAAGGTCCACATTGAAAAGGGTGAAACAGTGAGCCCCGGCGACCCCGCCGTCGACCTGGTAGAAGTGAATCCGCTCAAGCTGGCAGTCAGCGTTCCGGAGGCAGATATTGCCCGTATCCAGCCCGGCCAGAAGGCAAGGCTCAAGCTGAACTGCCCCCACGAGCCAGTCAAAACCGCCGAGATTACCCGGGTCGCGCCTGATGTAACGGGCAGAACGCCCCTCTACACCGTCGAGATTGATGTCGATAACGGTCAGGGTAATCTGCGTGCCGGGATGATTGCCACCGGATACGTCGTCACGGCCAGGCAGCCGGACGTGTGGGCCATCCCGCTGGCCTCACTCATCGTGCGTGGCGATGTCACGGGTTGCATGGTTCAGCAGGGCGGAAAGGCGCGTCTTCTTTCCCTGCCAGAAAACATCGAGCGAAACCGCGGATACGCGCTGGTGCCAAGAGAGCACTGGGTCGGCCAACTCGGTGACCAGACCAATGAGCTGGCCCTCATCGTGAGGGGCCACAAGGCTTTGCGCGATGGATCGCGAGTGCAGATCTACGATCCAGAGGCGGACCAGCAACAGGGCCCGCGTCTCAAGTTCGACCAGGAGAACGAGATCGAAGCCGCACCCGGAAAAATCGAAGCGGCCGTCTCGGTCCCGACCGCCTCCCGCTAGGCTGCCAAAAGGATGAAGCTCGTCGAAAAAGCGGTTGATCAGCCCCGGCCCGTGATTCTGGCCGCGATCGTCCTCGCAGCGCTGGGTATCTACAGCTTTCTGAACATGCCTCAGGAGTTGACCCCGGAGATCACGGTGCCGGTCTGTCTGGTCAGCGTGCCCTATCCCAATGCCTCGCCGGAGGAGGTGGAGACCGAAGTGAGCCGGGAGGTGGAAGAGGCCCTCAGCACCCTGGAAGATGTCGACGTTATCACAACAATCTCCAGCGAAGGCGCCTCGATCGCCATCATCGAGTTCTTTGATACCGCTCCGGTAAAGGAAAGGGTTCGCGATGTGCAGGATAAAATCGACGTAGCTCGCAGCGAATTTCCCGAAGACGCGGACGAGCCCATCGTCGAAGAAATCCGCTATTCTGACATTCCCATCGTCATGGTCACACTGAGCGGGGAAGTCTCTCCGGAACGGCTGCGCGATGTGGCGGAAGAACTCGAACCGATCCTGGAAGGCGTCGACGGAGTGCGGCGGGTCAGTCTCTTTGGCGGGATCGAACCCGAAATGCAGGTCACTCTGGACGACCGGGCCCTCCGCGCCTATCAGCTGAGTCCAACCGATGTCGTCACGGCCGTAGCGGACGAAAATCGCAACATTCCCGGCGGCAAAATTGAAACGGCTAAAGCGGATTTCCTGCTACGCACACGGGGCCGGTATGAAGATGCGCGTGAGATTGAGAGCACCATTGTAGCTGATCGGGAAGCGGGTCCGATATATCTGCGTCAGTTGGGAAGCGCCGCGATGGGGCATGCCGACCTGAAAAGCACCTCACGCATCCTCACCCCAGGAATGACCGAGGGCAAAGACGCCGTTACCCTGCAGGTCGCACCCTCACCCGGCATTGATATTCTGCGGACAGTTGGACGGGTAAAGGAAGCAGTTGGCGATTATCTCGAAAATACAGGTGATCCCATTGAGGTCACCTACATCAATGACGAAACCGTTGAGCTGACCCGGATGAAAAATAACCTGGGGACGAATCTCTGGCAGGGTGGCGTGCTTGTCGTAATTTCTCTTCTTCTCACGATGGGATTTCGTAATGCCATGCTCGTCGGCCTGGCCATTCCCGTCTCGCTTGTGGTCGGCTGCCTTTTCATGTTTATCGCCGATGTTACCCTGACGGGCATCGCAATTTTTTCTGTGATATTGGTGCTCGGGATTGTCGTCGATGGCGCCCTGATTGTGGGTGAGAATATCTATCGACATCTGGAAGAAGGGCTTTCCGGGAAAGAAGCGGCCAAGAAAGGAATCCGGGAAGTCGCTGTTCCGGTGTTGGCCGCGGATCTTACGACGATTTCTGCCTACCTGCCTATGCTGCTGGTTACCGGGGTGGTCGGATCGTTCCTCGGCACTATTCCGAAAGTGGTGACCTTTGCGATTATCGGATCCATCTTTGTTGATCACCTCTTATTGCCCGTTCTCGCGCAATGGTGGATGCGCGGACACAAAAAGAAAAAAACAGCAAATACACCGCTCGAGGAGGAATCCGCTGAAAAAGATGGTGAACCGGAGCCGGGGCACGATCCAATCTCTATTCCGGTCCAGGAACCGGAAAAACAGCCGGAACATCCCGGATTTAGTGAGCGCTTTATCTTTCATCCGCTTCGGCAGCCGTATCTTAATTTATTGAAGCGATGCCTGAAACATCCGTTTATTACGCTGGGTGTAAATGGGCTTCTTTTTGCCGTCGCCCTGGGTTTGATCGGCAGTAAGACTCTGGGATTCGAATTTTTTCCTGAGACAGATATCGGAAGATTCCAGATAGAATTTGAGAATGAAACAGGAACCCCGCTAAGCCGGACTGATGAAGTCGCGCAACGCCTTGAGCAATTATTGGCTGACCACCCGGAGTTGCGCTATGCGGTGAGTACCACGGGAGAAAGCGGCGCGTTTGACGCGGAGTTTCGATTCGGCTCCGGGAGCGGACCGGAGTTTGGAAAGATCTTTGTTGAAATGACTCCGCCGGAAAAAAGGGAACAGTCATTATCAGAAATCATCGATGAATTAAAATCTGAGTTTGGAGAACTGCCCGGGGTGGACGTAGTTTTTCGTCAGCGTGAGGAAGGGCCACCCACCGGCACGGATATCGCCATCCGCGTTTCAGGCGATAATCTTGAGCAGATCAAATCATTCAGTCAGATCGTTGCCGATCAGTTGGCCAGCATTGACGGCACGGACAGCATCCGGAATGATTTTCGCGTCGGGCGCCCGCAGGTCATCGTGGAAGTAAACCGTGATCTGGCCGGCCTCTATGGGGTGCGAACTCAGGACGTCGGGCTGGCTGTCCAGGCCGCGTTTGCGGGTATTTCGCCAAATGATTATTACGACGAAGATGAAGAAGTTGAGTTGCGCGTTAAATATGATGAAGACCGTGCCCGCACGATTGAGGCACTGGAAGATACTCTGGTGCGAGCCCGGAAAGATGGGGAAGAAATACTGATTCCCGTCAAACAAGTTTCAGATATTTCCCTGGAGTCTGGTCTATCTACCATTTACCGCCGGAATCAGCAGCGCACCGCTACGGTGCGATGTGATGCTCTGGAGGGATATAGCGTTGATCAGATCCACGCCGAGTTGAAGGAAAAATTAGAAGGTGAAAAAGGTCTGGGGATTCCTACCGGTCTCAGTATTGAATATGGCGGAGAGAGCGAAGAGCGTGACAAAGCGATGAACGGCCTCGTGTTTTCCTTCGCCCTGGCCCTGCTCTTGATTCTCTCAATCCTGGTTATCCAATTCGACAGTTTCCTCCTGCCTTTTCTCGTCATGCTGACGATTCCCCTCTCTCTCGTTGGTGTGGTTCTCGGATTATTTATCTGTAATATTCCTTTCGGATTCATGCCGATGATCGCGATTGTTTCGCTCAGCGGAATTGTCGTGAATGATTCGATCGTTCTGGTCAGTTTCCTGAATAATCTGCGTAAAGACGGCATGCCTGTCGGTGAGGCCATTCAGCAAGCCTGCCGCCTGCGGTTCCGGCCGGTTGTGCTAACCACCGTCACCACGATTTTTGGTATCCTGCCTCTGACCTTGAATTTAACCGGCGGTGGCGAGTTCTGGGTGCCACTGGGTGTATCGATGATTTTTGGTATCGCCACAGCCAGTGCGCTCACCTTGCTGGTTGTACCTGTCATGTATAGTCTACTTTTCCGCGGAGAACTGAAGCAGGAAGAAAAAGAAACGGTCGACCCACCGTTGGAGATAGAGCCAGCCGGGGCCTGAGGCGTTAATCGAAAACCGCCGTCCGGTTACCGTAAACAAGAACCTTGCGGGTGATGTGTGCGTAGACAGCCCGGGCCAGCACGACTTTCTCAAGATCCTGACCTTTGCGGATGAAATCACTCACTTCATCTGTGTGGCGGATACGTGTCACGTCCTGTTCGATGATCGGCCCGGCATCGAGTTCGGCCGTGGCATAGTGGCTGGTAGCGCCAATAATTTTTACCCCGCGCGAATGCGCCGCGTGGTAAGGTTTCCCGCCGGGGAAAGCGGGGAGAAACGAGTGATGGATATTGATCACGGCCCCGGAAAACTTATTCAGAAAATCTGCGCTCAGGATCTGCATATAGCGCGCCAGAATAACAAGCTCAATCTCGTTTTCCTGCAATAACCGGATCTGTTCCGCCTCCTGGGCCTTTTTGTTGTCCTGGTCAATTGTCAGACAATAGTAAGGAATGCCCGCCCGCTCTGCGACAGGACGCAGCTCTTCATGGTTGCTGATAATCAGCGGCACGTGCATGGGCCATTGCCCAGCCTCCACGCGAGATAGAATATCATGCAGGCAATGATTCAGTCTGGAGCAGAAAATGGCCGTCCGGACCGCGCGGTCAGAAAAATACAACTGCCACTTCATGCCAAACTTCTCCGCGACGAGTGTCTGGAAATATTCGCTGATTTTCTCTCGCGGAATGTGAAATCCATTCAGGTCCCACTCCGCGCGCATCAAAAATATCTGTTCTGTTTCATCAACGTGCTGATGCAGATCGATGATATTACCGTTATTCTCCGCGAGAAATTTTGTAATGGCCGCCACGAGCCCGGTTTGGTCCTGGCAGGAGAGCAATAGGATGGCCGACTCAGAAGTCTCGTTGGACCGTTTCATAGGAGAACGGATTTATAATCCGGAGGGATGATCGATAAATTCCCAGCTCAGCCCATGGCGCAGGCTGAGCCATTGAGCGACAGCCTTCACCCCAAATGTCTCCGTGGCGTAATGCCCGGCATAGATCAGATTCACACCGGCCTCCATGGCCATAAGGTAGGTGTGATGGGGCCCTTCACCGGTGATAAAGGTGTCGCAGCCCGCTGCCTTTGCTTCCAGCACTTTGCCTCCGCTCCCTCCGGAACAGACGCCAATGTGGCCGATATCCTCTGGCCCACCGGGAGCCAGGTGCACCGTCCCGCCGCCCACTGCCTTTTGCACGACTCGCATCAGGTCATCCCTGCGAATTGAAAGCTTTCCGTGGAATCCAATCTCCGTCCCTTTGTGCGGCAGAAAGGGATTCGTCTCCGTTAAGCCGATCGCCCGCGCCAGCAGGATGTTGTTGCCCAGCTCCGGATGGGCATCAAGCGGCAGATGGACGCTGTAGACCGCCAAGTCCCCCTCAATCGCCCGGCTGAGCGCCCGGAAATTCGAGCCCGTGTAGGGCAGCGTGCCACCCCAAAGCATGCCGTGATGCACGATGAGCAGGTCCGCCCCGAGCTGGCAGGCGTGATCGATCGTGAATGAACTGGCGTCCACCGCCGCGACAATGCGCTCGACCTGCCCGGAGCGGTTCTCGAGTTGGAGGCCGTTCAAGGCATTCGGATAATCCTCGATCTCGCCGAGCCGCAGCTCGGTATCGAGATCCTCTACAAGGGTGGAGAGTTCAGCCATGATTAAAGCGAAGATAAGCGTGGTGAATAAAGGGACTAAACGAGCGTCTGATCAGGAACACTTCGTGCTCCTCTTCTGCTCAAACCTTCCGTCTGCACGGGCAGAATTCGACCCTCTCCCATTTAGCCAACTCCTCAGTTATCTCACCAGACCGTTCACACCTTCCTCAACCCCAAACTGATATGAATAAACTCACCCGCTTTCTACTGATTGCCTTTTCCATCCTTGCCACCACCGCTTCGGTCCATGCGGCCCGTGCGGATTGGACTCAAGATTTCGCTCAGGCGATGGCCCAAGCCAAAAGCGAGAACAAAGTCGTTCTCCTCAACTTTACCGGCAGCGATTGGTGCCACTGGTGCATCAAGCTGGAAGATGAGATCTTTCGCAAACGCGCCTTCGTGAAGTATGCCAAAGAGAATCTGGTGCTGATGAAGGTCGACTTCCCGCATAACCGGAAGCTATCCAACGAGTTGGCCCGGCAAAACCTCGCGCTCATGAAACGCTATGAGGAAGTCTTTCACGGGTTCCCTACGGTTATCGTTCTGAGTCCGAACGGTGAGTATCTCGGCAAACTCGGTTACATGCGGGGAGGTCCACCGGAGTTCCTGGCCAAATTGCGCACGATGACCCAGCGGCGGGGCGCCGACAGTTGATCCGGTTAAGGGGGTTGCCAAGGGTGAACGGCGTCCGGCCATGGGACGTCATAGAGTCCGCACCTCGTGCACCCTAATCTCACCTAAGCAACCCAAGTAAACGAACTCCCAACCAGGAGATAGTCATGATCAAGACCATTCTTACTCTCACCATCGCCACCGTTCTTTCCGCTTCCGCCCTCGCGGGTGGTCTGGAATGGACCGAAGATTTCGCCGCGGCTCAGGAGAAGGCGAAAAGCGAGAATAAACCCATGCTCCTAAACTTCACCGGCAGTGACTGGTGCGGCTGGTGCTTCAAGCTGGACGAAGAAATCTTCGCGAAAGACGAGTTCATTAACTACGCCAACGAAAATCTCATCCTCGTTAAGGTAGACTTCCCGCGTGACCGTGAAATCTCCGAAGAAACCAAAGAACAGAACGATAAGCTGCAGGAGAAATACAGTATCCAGGGTTATCCAACCCTGATCATCCTCAATTCTGAGGGCGAGCAGATCGGCCAGATGGGATACATGGACGGTGGTCCGGAGCCATTTATCGCCAAGCTCAAGGAAATCAATAAGGCGAGCTGACCTGACTCCCAACGCCGCCAGGGTATTATTTCCTGGCGGAATTATCGCAAACCGCGAGACGCAGTGACTTGGCGTTTCGCGGTTTTTTTATTTGCGGGCGGGTTTAATTCACCTTTACGGGCGGCCCGACAGTAGCACTGCCGTCTTCGTGAACGCGGGTTTCCGAGTAGTAACGGCAGCTGCCAAGAAACAGCGCGATTGCGACGAGGGCAAGGGCAATGAGGCGGCGGAGAACCGTGGAGCGGCGGTGATTACGCGAGGCGCAAGAGGTGTTCATGTGGGCTGCTTAGCGGGCGCAGGAGCCCATGGCGAGACTTATTTGAGTCACATTCAGAGAAAAGTGATTGCCAAATCCCGATCATAACCACTCTTTTCACTGGGCGAAGCATTATAACCTTAACCTCCCTCTCAGTTATGAAACGTCTCGTTTTCCCCTTGGTCGCCGGTATGCTTGCAGTCACAGCTGCCGATGATTGTCTGGCCCAAGTCCTCTTCGAATCTGATTTTTCCGGCGGACCAAACTGGAACTTCGATGGTGGGGTCACCAAGGATAACACGACGACCGGATCGCTCGCCCCGTCAAACCCGTCGATTTCCGGAACAGATTCGTTCACGGCCAGCTTTACCAGCCCAGCCTCCAATGGTGACGCGGCTTACGTTTATAAGCTGCAGGATGTGGGCACGACTAATCCGGGTATCACGGAGCTGCGCAGCATCTTTGAGGTATCCTTCGCTAACATTTCAAACGGTGGGCTAAATTCTACCAACGACGAACCGCTGTTTTTGCTGATGAGTTCCAACGGTAACGGCAGCCCGATTGGAGGCGACGCTGCAGGTATCCCTAATTCTTCGTTCGCAACCGTTAACGCAGACGTCGGTGGGAATGTCTCTTTCGGTTTTAGTCTGCGCGACCGATTCTTCGATATCGGGACCGCCCAAACTGCGGTTGGATATTCTTTGGGTGACACCTATCGGCTCGAGCTGACCTTGACCATCTCCGGTCCGTCAGGGAGTGAAGTGATGGCTGGAACCTTAGACGTTTTCCAGAACGGGGTTTTCCAAGAACAGGTATCCGGAGTATCGGGCTCGGTCGGTTTTGCTAATTTTGATAACCTCGAAGGCTACGCGATCGGAGTGGTTGACGCAGGAAGTAATACGCAACAGGTCCAGGGAGATTTCACTTTTGATAATTTGAGGGTGGAAATTGTGCCTGAGCCTTCTGCCTTTGCCTTGGTCAGCTTGATCGGAGTAGTTGCTCTTATGGGGCGTCGGAGCCGTTAGTGTTCAAAATTGACGCTATTCTCAATGCGTCCAGCGCCCATCGGCTGCTGACAGCTGAGGAATCCAGTTGTGCCGGTAGCCATAACTGTAATCGGTTTTTCCCACCGCGCCGATCATTTTGCGGCCGGTTGCCTGGCGCCATTTCTGGCTCATGCTTTCGCCCGTGTGACAGCCCCAGCTTTTGATAAAGGCGTTGCGCGCAAAGGCCCGGCCCTTGACCGCTCCGCGCAGCTCGTTCTCGTGCAGCCACACTTTGGAGGCATTGGCGATCAGATTACTATAGTCGAAACAGAAACAGGCCCGGTTGGAGTGACCATAGTATTCAAAATTGATAATCTTCATCCGGCTGCGATCCTGCCCGCGGTTAATATAGTTCAGGAACTGATCCGTGGTATTGAACCACACCAGATTGACGCCGTATTTGTCACGCACGCTTTCGATGAATGAAATGAGCGGACGGCCTTCTTCGGCGGCACGGCGTTCGTAACCTTCGCGGTAGACCAGCCACGTAATGAAGGCATCCTGACCGTGCTCTTCCTGGATCTGCTCGATCCGGACCCGCGCGGCGCGAATAAAGTTTCCCCACCACCGGTCATGCGGATCAGCCCGGTACTGCTCCCAGCGATTGAGCGAAGGTCCGCCACTGACCAGAATGAATTCGCCATTGGGGCGGGCCTGCGCTTCCGGTAAGGCGATGAAAAACCCGCTCGCGGCGAGAAACAGAAACGCAAGGGATTTGCTCAAAGTGGTAAAAGAAAGAGGCACCGCATTCATCGTCCGATGAAAAAGACGAAAAGTCTGCCCGCGTCAACCAGGATCAGCCAGGCTTATACCCGTCTGGTTACTCTTCGTTCTGCGCCAGGCGCTTACGTTTCTGCACGAAAGGATTGTCCGAGCCATAAAGTCGCCATGGACCCGGCCCAACTTCTTCGACTTCAACAAATTTCCAGTCGGTCACATCACTCCACTTCATGCCCAGATAATCCCGGACGGCCGGGGAGACATCAAGTCCGGCACCCTTGTTGATATTCGGTGACGGACGTTCATTGCCGAAGACGTATTGCCAATGATCGGTGCGGAAGGGACCGACGTCCTTCCACTGCGCGTAGCAGATGCGATTACCGTAACGGATCACCACCCAGCGGTTGTGGCAGACGGATTTGCCCTTGCGCTCGAATTCATCGTGGAACCAGGGAATCACTTTCGGCGCCTCAGGTTTCGTGCGTCCCCGGGTGGTGTCATTGTAGGGCAGAGCGATGTAAAATGGATTCAGCTTCGGGATGAAACTCTTTGGAAGATAACCGCGGCGGTTCTTTGGTTCTGGATCGTCATAACCGCCAAAGTTCTTCTCCCACTCCTGGTCCCACGAGCTCTTATTGTTCGGCGTTGGATTGTTTTCAGTAGGCTTTTCCCCAACCCAGAAGGTGGTCGTCACGATGTCCTTGCGCCAGCGTCCGCTGTCTCCAGCGCTCTCCGGTCGGGAGGTCGGCACGCTGACCGAAGGCTCCACTTTTCGAATCGCATTCTCGCGGAGGCGCTTCGCGTAGCTGGCAAAGCTCTCCTTGCTGCCGTAACGGCTGTTTCCTTCCGCCAACGCGACAGCGGGCGAGGCGATGGCGAACGCTATGATCAGATAAAAAAATGCTCGGGCAGCCATTAGACGGGGTGCTGAATTTCTGCAGGAAGAGGCGGAAATGGATCGGGATAAACCCAGGGTGGAGGGCAGAAGTGTCTGTAAAACGGGGGAGTTCAGCCGCGCTAGGATAACTTCTGAGAGGCGTTTGGCAACTCAAAATGGGTGGCCTGACTGCACCCTACGGTTGATAACATCTGGCTCGCCGCGATAGTACCAGCTCACATGCTACCCTGGTTTTCCAACGGCAATTTCCCGCTTTATCTCGCTCCCATGGCGGGCGTGACCAATACGGTCTTCCGCCAAATCTGTAAGGAGGAAGGGGCAGATGTGGTCGTGACGGAGTTTGTCTCGGCCGAGGGGATTTATCACCGGAACCAGCGGACACGAGATTACCTGAAGTTTGAGGCATGTGAGCGGCCGCTCGGGGTGCAGCTGTTTGGCGGAGACCCGGCGCACCTCGCCCTCGCTGCACGCCAGGTGGTTGACTGGGTCGAGCCGGATTTCATTGATATCAATTACGGGTGCCCTGCCAAGAAAGTCGTTTGCAAGTCCGGCGGTTCAGCGCTGCTCAAGGATTGCCCTCTGCTGCAAAGCGTCGCCCGTGAGATTGTAGAGGCGGTTGCGCCTCTTCCTGTCACCGCAAAAATCCGGATCGGCTGGGATGCGGATTCCATCAATGCCGTCACGACGGCTCGGATGCTGGAGGATGTCGGCATCCAGGCCATTGCCGTTCATGGCCGAACGCGTGCGCAGGCCTACCGTGGAGAGGCTAACTGGGAAGTCATCGGACAGGTGGTCCAGGCCGTCCAGATCCCGGTCATCGGAAACGGAGACCTGTGCTCTGGCGCGGATGTGAAGCGCCGCCGGGACGAAACGGGTGTGGCCGGGGCTATGATCGGGCGCGCGGCCATGAGTGATCCGTGGATTTTTCGAGAGACGAAGGACTACCTGATCTCCGGCCGGTTGCCTGAGCCCTCCGCTCCCGTGCGCAAATGGGATGTCATCCGGAAGCACTGCGAGCATGCCGTGAGAGTGAATCTGGCGGGTGACGAGCGTCACACCCTGCAGGCACTCAGGGCCCGGCTCATGGCCTACAGCAAGGGTCTGCGTGGAGGCAAACGGTTGCGAGAACGCTTCCAGTCAGTGGAGTCCCTTGCTGAGCTTGCCGTGATTGAAGAGGACTACTGGCAATGGCTGCGAAGCGAAGGTGAGACCGGCGCTCTCGACTCGGAGGAGCCCAGGGTGCTCGCTGCAGCCTGACCGCCAACTTCCCCCAGGTCCGGTCAGCCCGGTCTCAGGCCTTGCCGCCAGGTCAGCGGCTCGTAGCCCACCATCTGGACCTCCAGGGTGTACTCCTGTCCGGGGCGCATGTCACGTGTGGAGATCGTTTCGCTATACTCCACGCGCTCTCCCGGGTTCACGCTCAAGCTGGTCAAAGTCTGGTTAAAGACGAAGTCGTCAGACCATCGTGTAATGATCTGGCCGCTGGCGTCCCGGATGAGGATTTCAATGTGCTGGGTGGTATTGAAGCCGAGGACCGCCTGTTCTTTGCCTTTGTTGACCAGGAAGGCCGAGATCTTCAGACGCCGGTCTGAGCTGAGGCTGATGCTCTGTGGCTCGAAGACCACCTGCAAATCCAGCTGACGCATCAGTTTCTTGCGATTCTCCGTGGCTGTCACGACAACTGTTTCCGGGCTTTCCTGCGCGAGATTTGGCACATTGGGACTTTGGCCGGCACCGCCCTCACCTACAAAGGGGATGGTATCTACCGCGCGATCCAGAAGACTGCGTGCGCGGTCTTCTTCTTCCGTCGGCGGGGAGCCTGCCGTCACGGGCATAGCGGCCAGCTCCGCCTCGGACGCCATATCCACGTTTGGATTAATCGCCACTTCCGGTTCATCATCTTTGCCTCCGATGAATGGCAGGCGGGAAAAGAAGCCGCCCTTCCTGTTTTTCTTGGTTTCCGCCGGAGGGGGTGGAGGAACCGTCGCGACTTGGGCCTGCGGAGCCTGAGCCTGGGCCTGGACCGGCTGAGTTGGAGCGGGAGACTGCTCTCCGTAATAGACGGTGCCTTGCGGAGCCACCGTCTCCGATCCATCCAGGCTCTCGATGGGGGTGTTGGAAGATGAAATGCGCAGAGGTTCACGGCCGCCGCAGCCACTGAGCTGCAGGCATGCGGCTGAAGCCAGGAGGATCATCAGAGAGAGCGGAGCCCATGCGGGGCCTCTGTTCAGTCGCCGGATCCGGGAGAGGTGAGCGTGATCTTCTCGTGTTTGCATTCTTTGCGGGTTGCCTTATTGAACCGTGGTGCTCCAAGGCTAGGGTTAAATCATTCGTCGTCGATTACGTCCAGAATTCCGCTCCAGAAAAGAAACCTAATGAAATCTGTCAAGAACCTCGTCCTCAGCCTCCCTATTTTCATCGTCCTGTCCACCGGTTGCAGCGGCCTGAATAAAGATGTTCCGGAGGCAACGATCCGAATCCATCCCCAAGCCGAAGCGAGCGACAGTGCCCGGTTTGCTTCCCCGGTTCCCATCCCTTACCCGCCCTACCAGATTTTCGTCTCGAAGATCCCCGCAATAAGCGAGCTGGACGTGAAGGCTTTCCGGTCAGTGCAAGCAGATGATGGCAGCTACGGCGCCCTGCTCTTTCTCAAACCGAGAGGAAAAATGGCCCTGGAACAGGTCAGCATCATCCATCCGCGGGAGTACCTGGTGGTCATGGTCAACGGCCGTAGCCTGAACCCGGTGCTGATCGATAAGCCGGTGCGGGACGGCCAGTTTTTCATCAAGAACGGCCTGACGGACGATGATCTGGCACGCTTTGCTGAAACGTTCGAGCGGGTGGGCGCACCGGTGGAAAACTTGGGTGATCCGGCGGCGGAAGGCATGACCGGTGATGATGACGACTCAATGACCATTGCGGAGCAGGAAGGACTCAGCGCAAGCACGGGAAATTCTCCTATTTTTCGCACGGTAGGCGGTGATACCGTTGGCAATGAAGCGGCGGCGGCGGCCATTGACGATGCCGCCTTTGATCCGGATCTGGATCCCTTTGCCGATGATGACGAGATCGATCTGGGGGGAGACGCGGATACGGATTCTGGAACCCCCATCCTGGCACCCGTTGCTGGGGTAGGCCGAGGCGCCAGCGCGGCAAGCCCCGCCACACCGGGGGGTTACAGTTCGCCGTTTGAGTGATGAGGATTCTTTTCAGGTAAAAAGGGGAAAAGCATGCGGTCTGGATTCGCCCGGAAATTTGTTTGGTTGCTCTCGGTTTGCCTCTTCAGCGGGATCGGGGTGAGACTTCTTTGCGCACAGCCGGAGATCAGCGCTCCCACCAAGGCCCAGCCGGCCTTGACCGGGCTCAATCTAGCCCTGCCGACGGACAACGATGCCCTGCTGAAAGGAGAACTGCCTTCCTTTTACATGTACACAGACCGGATCTTTGAAGGCCGACGGTCCCGGCCCTGGCAAGGCGGCACCTATGGATTCTCACGGGACGAAAAACGGCTCAGCTCAGGAGAGGTCGTCATGACCCGGTTCCATGAGGGAATTGATATCAAACCCACCCGGCGGGACGCCGATGATGAACCCCTTGATGACATTTATGCCATTGATGACGGCAAGGTGGTCCACCTTAACAGTGACGCCACCAAGAGCAGCTACGGCCGCTACATCGTGCTCGAGCATCTATGGGATGGAAGCCGCTACTACTCCTTCTACGCCCATCTCATGAACGAAAAGGTCAACGCGGGCGATGAGGTCAAGCGTGGTCAGGCCATCGCACGCATGGGATACACCGGGGCGGGCCTGAACAAGCGCCGGGCGCATCTGCACCTTGAGATCAATCTCATCCTGAGTGCGGAATTCGAGGAGTGGCATGATAAGTACCACCCCACCACGCCGAATAATCACGGCATTTATAACGGCATCAATATGGCGGGACTGGATGTGGCTGAGCTTTACCTCAAGCTGCAGGAAAACCCGTCACTGACCATCTCCGCGTTTCTGCGCAGGCAGACGCCGGACTGGGTCATCCAGGTGCCGACGAAGCCGTGGGCCGCTGATCTCTATCCCTGGCTTATCCAGAACAGTGAAGCAGGCAACCCGCAGTCATGGGAGATTGCTTTCGTCGACGCCGCCGTGCCAATCCGCATTGTGCCCAAAGCGGAGCGGATCTCCGCACCCAAGGTCGTCAGCGTTCGCCAGGCTGAAACACCAACCATTTATCTGACCCGCTACCGGGTGACCTGGAGCAAAAACCGCGGCTACCATTTGACTCAACGCGGGCTGGACTTTGTTGATCTCATCACCCGTGACCCAAAGTAGTTTACCATTTCCCGTTCCATACTTCAGAGTCAGCGTGATCCTGAGTGCCTGGCTGATCTTAGCCGGGTGCGGGGGTGATTCGAGGGGACTGCCCCGTGAGCAGGATGGCGACTACCGTCAAGAAATACGGGCAGATTCCGTAAAGCTTAGCTTCGAAGACGTTTCCCTCATTCCTTCCGCAGCCAACTCCTCCCAGGAGCCCGAATTTTATATCATCCGTATTCGTGCCGAGGCGGAGAACCAGAACAACGAAGAGGTGACCTTCACCGGCGACTGGCAGCCGGAATTACAAACCGCAGCCGGAAAAAAACTGCGCAGCTATTTCGGTGCCTTCGATCCAGAGCCTCGGCTGCTGCCCAAGGAAAAGACAACGGTGATCTTCAGTTTCCGCGCTCAGCCGCCGGAAGTTCAGGAAGCCCTTGAATTACGCATTCGTGGCCAAAACAAAACGGTGAAGAAGGAAGGCCTAGGGGCCTTGGACCGGACCGGTGAACGGACCTTTACCAGCCCGGACTGGGGTGGGTAGGGCATGTCATCTTCGCCGCGGCAAAACTTTCGACCGAACTTCTCAACGGCCTTCGTGTCAAAAGGCCGTTATGCTTTTCTCCAAGAATCGTCTGTTGCTAATTCTCACCGTCAGTTTGCTCGCGGCTTCGCCGCCTTTCGTGCGGGCTGAAATCTTTGAATATGACCACGGTTCCGACCGGAACGCCGTGCTGGAAGAGGCCAAGTTCCGGCTGTTTATCCCAGAAGACTTGA
The DNA here is from genome assembly GCA_964622095.1 of uncultured Verrucomicrobiales bacterium. Lineage (GTDB taxonomy): Bacteria > Verrucomicrobiota > Verrucomicrobiia > Verrucomicrobiales > CAZUPP01 > CAZUPP01. Next base: position 122,240 of record CAZUPP010000002.1, on the reverse strand, counting down.
ACCGGGTGCGCGCCGTTCTGGTTTGGGTGCCGGGGAGAAATGGAGACGGGCGCGGTAAAGCTGAAAATAAGGGTTGGCAGGATTTTGCCCGTGAAAATGAGATTGCGTTTCTCGCCTGCTTTCTTCGCGGAACAAAAGAAGACTACAGCACCTACCAGACCAATGACCGCGGCTACACGGTCGAGGTGATTGATAAAGCACTGGAAGAGCTGGCGAAGGAGAGCGGCCACTCGGAGATCGCCGATGCACCCTTGGCCCTGTTTGGCCATTCGGCCGGGTCCAACGTGTCCATGCTCTATGCCAAGCATAATCCCCGCCCTACCATCGCGGTAGTGGCCGCGAAAGGACCGATGGGTCACGGAGAGGTCGACAGCGGTAACAAGCGCGTACCCATCCTGGCGATCGTCGGAGCCAAGGACAAGCCGGACTGGGTCAAGGGCTCGCGGGAGGCCTATGAAAAGGGCATTCAGGCTCGCGCGGTCTGGGCCTTGGCCTTCCATCCAAATGAAGGTCATGGCGGCACCGGAAGCGATGAACTGATCAAGGCCTATATCAGCGCCCTGATTGATCAGCGGGTCGCGACCGGACAGAGCACGCTGAAGAGTGTGAGTAAGACGGAAGGCTGGCTGGCTGACCCGGAAAGCCGAGAGATCGGATCCTACTCCAGGTTTACCGGCCGGAAATCGGATGCCTCGTGGCTGCCGGATGAAGCCAGTGCAGAGGCGTGGAAAGCGTATCTGGAGCGCTGAGGAACGGTCCGGCATTCAAGCCGGGAACAATTCGCTCATTGACATATTAACAAATCATGATGCATTGATGCGTTACTGAACGGCGCGCCCCGAGCGCCCGCCATCCACTCTGCGCATCCTGCATCATGCATTCTGATACCCTTACCGCTCCCAGTCCCGCCGAGTCGGCCATTCCGGTTCCTTTTGATCTCTCGGAAAAGCCTTTCTCAGGGCACGCCCTCGACCTCTATGACCTCGTCGCGCAGCGGATCGTCATGCTTGACGGCGCGATGGGCACGATGATCCAACGCCACAAACTGGAGGAAGATGATTTTCGCGGAGACCGCTTTCCCGATCCCCCTAAACCGCTCAAGGGAAACAACGATCTCCTGGTCCTAACCCAGCCGGAGATCATCGAAGATATTCACCTGGGCTATCTCAATGCGGGTTCTGACATCATCGAAACCAATACCTTCAGCGGCACTTCGGTCGCACAGGCGGACTACGGTCTGCAGGAAATCGTCTACGAGCTGAACGTCGAGGCGGCGAAACTGGCCCGGCGAGCAGTAGAACGGTATGAGAAAGAGCATCCGGGGGAGAAAAAGTGGGTCGCCGGAGCGGTTGGTCCCACCAACAAGCAACTGTCGATGGGAACCGACGTCACGGATCCCGGGGCACGCTCGACGACCTTTGAAGAAATGAAAAATGCCTACCGCGAACAGATTCGCGGGCTCGTAGATGGCGGAGTGGATATCCTCATGCCGGAAACGATCTTCGATACCCTTGTCGCAAAAGCCGCCATTTTTGCCATCGAAGAACACTTTGATGAGATCGGGCGGCGCCTGCCCTTGATCGTATCCGGAACCATCACGGACAAATCGGGGCGCACTTTGTCCGGGCAGACGGTCGAAGCATTCTGGTATTCCGTACAGCATGCGACCCCGCTGGCCGTGGGACTGAATTGTGCCCTTGGGGCGGAAATGATGTTTCCGCACCTCGAAGAGTTGTCTCGCTTCGCACCGTGTTACACCAGCTGTTACCCGAACGCAGGTCTTCCCGACCCACTGAGCCCCACCGGTTTTCCTGAGGGTCCGGAGGATACCGCGCGAAACCTTCAGCCCTTCGCCGAGGCCGGATTGCTCAATCTGGTTGGAGGCTGCTGCGGAACCACGCCTGAACACATCGCCGCCATCAAAGACATGGTGTCCAAATTTGAACCTCGCCAACCGCCCAAGCCGGATCACGCGATGAAGTTGAGCGGGATGTCCCCCTTCGTGATCGGCCGCGGTTCCTGAGACCGAACTTTATCCCGAAAGCAGAGCCGAAAGACCACCACCAGCTAACCCAAGCTAATTATGGAACAATTCTCTAACTTTACCCTCATTGGTGAGCGGACGAACGTGACAGGCTCACCGAGATTCCGGAAACTCATCCAGCATGATCAATTTGATGACGCCATTGAAGTGGCGCGTCAGCAGGTCGAAAACGGTGCCAATGTCATTGATATTAATTTCGACGAAGCCCTTCTGGACGGTGAGGCTTGTATGCGGCGCTTTCTGAACCTGATCTCGGCGGAGCCGGATATCGCCGCGGTGCCATTTATGATCGACAGCTCCAAATGGAGTGTCATCGAGGCCGGACTTCAGTGTGTGCAGGGGAAGGGAATTGTTAACTCCATCAGCCTGAAAGAAGGGGAGGCACCTTTCCTGGAACAGGCACGAAAGATAATGCGGTATGGTGCGGCTACCGTGGTGATGGCGTTTGATGAGAATGGTCAGGCGGCCACTCAGGATGACAAGGTTAGAATCTGCCGCCGGGCCTACAAGCTACTAACGGAGAAAATTGGCTTTCCTCCGCAGGACATTATTTTTGACCCGAACATCCTGACCGTGGCGACCGGAATGGAGGAACACGATAATTACGCGATCGCGTTCATCAATGCGGTGGAGCAAATCAAAGACGCCTGTCCCTATGCAAAAACGAGCGGTGGCCTGTCAAACATCTCCTTCTCTTTTCGTGGGAACAACGTGGTGCGTGAGGCGATGCATTCCGTTTTTCTTTATCACGCGATCAATAAAGGCCTGGACATGGCAATCGTGAATGCCGGAATGCTCGAGGTCTATGACGATATCGAAAAGACGCTTCTGGAATATGTGGAGGACGTCATCCTTAACCGGCGAAACGACGCCACGGAGCGGCTCATTGATTATGCGGAGCAATTCAAGGGTCAGGGAAAAGAAACCAAGGCAAATGACCTGACCTGGCGCGAACAAAGCGTCGAGAAACGGCTCGAGCACTCCCTCGTGAAGGGTATTCTCGATTTCATTGAAGACGATACCGAAGAAGCGCGCCAGCAACTGGGCCGTCCTCTGGACGTGATTGAGGGACCGTTGATGGACGGCATGAAAGTGGTCGGTGATCTTTTTGGTGACGGTAAAATGTTTCTGCCCCAGGTCGTGAAAAGCGCTCGCGTCATGAAAAAAGCGGTCGGGTATCTCACTCCCTTTATGGAAGAAGAAAAGCGGCAGGCTGAGGCCGAGGGTCGTGTGAGCAAGGAGAAAACGAAATTCCTCATCGCCACGGTGAAAGGTGACGTGCACGACATTGGGAAAAACATCGTTTCCGTTGTTTTGGCGTGCAATGGCTATGAAGTCGAAGATATGGGGGTGATGGTCCCGTGCGAAAAAATTCTGGATAAAGCGCGGGAAATAAACGCGGACTTTATCGGCATGAGCGGGCTGATTACGCCGTCGCTCGATGAGATGATCTATAATGCCCGTGAGATGAAACGGGAAGGCTTTAACGTGCCGCTTTTCATCGGTGGAGCCACGACCAGCAAAGCCCACACCGCGATCAAAATTGCGCCGCACTATGATCAGCCAGTATGCCATGTATCGGACGCGTCTCTGGTCGTGGGGGTTTGCAACCAGCTGATCAATGAGAACAAACGTGATGCGTTTGTCGAGAAACTGCTCGAAGAACAGGAAAAGCAGCGGCGCCGCCATGAAGAATCCATGGCCGACAAAGCCAAGGTGCTGGAATTAAATGCGGTCCGGGAAAAACGTCCTCAGATTGATTGGGATGAAGAATCCGCCAGGATAGCCGAGCCGGCTTTCCTGGGGACGCGGACGTATGAAAATATCCCACTCGCCAAGGTGGTGGACTATATTGACTGGTCTCCACTCTTCTGGGCATGGGAGATGAAGGGCGTCTACCCGGCCATTCTGGAACACCCGGAAAGGGGTCCGGAGGCCAAGAAGCTATTCAACGATGCCCAGCGTATTCTGCGGGAGATTATCTCAAATAACCGTTTCCATTGCCGGGCCGTGGTAGGTTTCTGGCCCGCCTCCAGTGAGGGCGATGACGTAATCCTCTACAGCGATGAAGCCCGAAGTGAAGAGCTCACACGCCTCCACTTCCTGCGTCAGCAAAAAGAGAAAGCGGGTGGTGGAGAGTATCTTTGCCTCTCGGACTTCATTGCCCCCTCTGAATCCGGCCTGAAAGATTATGTCGGGGGATTTGCCGTGACGGCAGGCTTTGAGGTGGAAGAATTTGCGAGGACCTTCGAAGAAAAGGACGATGATTACACTGGAATCATGGTGAAGGCGATCGGTGACCGTTTTGCGGAAGCAATGGCGGAATACATCCACCTGCGTGTTCGGAAGGAACTATGGCCCTACGCTGCTGATGAAGATTTGCCGAGCGAAGCCCTGATCAAGGAAGAGTATCGGGGTATCCGTCCCGCCCCGGGATACCCCGCCTGCCCGGATCACACGGAGAAGGAAACTCTGTGGAAGCTACTCAAAGCAGACAAAGCGATCGGCGTTTCTCTGACGGAGAATTTTGCGATGAATCCGCCCAGTTCTGTTTCCGGGCTTTACCTGGCTCATCCGGAAAGCCGGTATTTCAATGTTGGAAAAATCGGCAAAGATCAGGTGATCGACTATTCTGCGCGGAAAGGATTGCCGGTAGAAGTCTGCGAGAAATGGCTCGCGCCCAATCTCGGATATGATCCTGAGGCCGCTGAGAAAAGTGCTGAGCCAGAAAAAGAAATGGCCGCAGCGTAGAGAAAGAGATCACTGCGGCCCCGTCCGGCCCCTGAAAGTCAGCTCCGCCACGCCGCTCTTATCGAGGTCGCCCAGTCCAAGATCGACCATCTTTTGAAACTGCGCCGTGGCCGCATCGTTCAAGGGCAGGTTCAGGCCTGCTTCATTCCCTAAGACTTGGGCGATACCGCTGTCTTTGGCGGCATGCGCCGCGGAAAAATACACTTCGTGGTCGCGATTTTTCATATCTTCGCCATCCGTTTCCAGAACGCGGCTATTTGCGCCGGTTTGTGAAAAAACCTCCATAACGATATCCAAATCCAGATCGAGAGCGTCCGCCAAACCAAGACCTTCCGCGAGCGCCGCGGTGTTCATATTCATCACCATATTGACCAGAGCTTTGACCTGTGCCGCCCGCCCGGCAGCGCCGATGTATCGCATTGAGCCGGCTAATTTTTTGAGAAGCGGCTCCGCCCGGCGATAGGTTTCTTCTGCACCGCCAACCATCAGGTAGAGTGTGCCAGCACGGGCCTGAGGGATACTGCTTGCCATACAGGCTTCCAGAGTCTGCGCGCCATGGTGGTGCGCGCGTTCTGCGATCTCCACGTGAACCCGGGGAGTGATCGTGGCACAGTTGATGAACAGCCGCCCGGTGCTTCCAGTGAGCAGGCTATCCTCTCCGGCAGCAGTGCTGAAAAGCTGTTCCATGGCGGCGTCATCACTCACCACGGTAAAGATAATGTCAGCCTTCTCCGTGACTTCACCCAGGGTAGCAGCCGCGTCGCAGGACAATTCCTGCGCCAGGTTCTTGGCGGTCTCTGAGTTACGATCATAGACTACGGCCACTGTTTCGTTCTGATCGGCGAGACGGCGGGCCATGTTTGCGCCCATTCGTCCAATCCCTACAAAACCAATTCTATTTGTGCTCATCAGAATCGTGCCGGTGCTTACTCCGCAAAGAACGGATTATGCCGTTTCTCCAGCCCGACCGTGGTGACCGGTCCGTGACCTGGACAAATAATGGTGTCATCCGGTAAAGAAAAAACCGCTTCGCGACTCGTTTCGAGCGCGGCCTGATAATCGACTCGACCTCCACCCATGGAGCCGGCAAAAATCGCGTCACCTACAATTGCGACCGGACGTTCCAGGCCATGCACCACATAGGTTACGCCACCGTGGCTGTGTCCCCAAGTTAGCCTTGTTTCTATGTTCAAGCTGCCGAGCGAAAAACTTTTCCCTGGCGAAAAAGCGGGCACTCCATGAACATCCTCCCTTTCTGGCGTATGTGCCTCCACTCCGGGAAAAGTTTCGAGCAGGGCGGACACTTGAGCGACGTGATCACCGTGGGCATGGGTAATGAGGAGCAGCTTTGGCTCAAGACTATGGTCAGTGATGAACTTCTTCATCGCCTCACAATCTGCCCCGGTATCAAAAATGACGGCGTGGTTGGAATCCGGGTCCTGAATCAGATAGGCGTTCACCTGCATTTCGCCATAACTGGTCGTAAACATGGCCAGGGCGGGAGGAATCTCCTGCACTTTAGGCGACCAGGATTGCTGACCGGCGGCCACGAGCGCGTCTGCATTCAATCCGAGGATTGGAGCGATTTTGCGCGCTTTGTCTTCATCGAAATGACCAGCCGCCATCTGATGCCACTCAGCCTGCGAAATACCTGCCCGGCTTGCGACGTCTTCCGCGGACAGATTCAAACCGGACTGAGCCTTGGTGATGATATCTTCGAAAAAATCCTCTAATGGGTTATCCATAGCGGGTCAGCGTTCCACAGTTGTGCACAGCCTTCAACCACGCGGATGGAATTTCCGGTGCACACCCTTGAGCCGTGATGAATCGACATGGGTGTAGATCTGGGTCGTCGCGATATCCGCATGACCGAGTAACTCCTGGATGACCCGGAGATCGGCGCCGTTGGAAAGCAGGTGCGTAGCAAAACTGTGGCGGAGGAGATGCGGGTAGACCTTCTCATCAATGCCCGCCTGACGGGCGCGCTCCCGTATAATCTGCCAGCAGCGCTGGGCCGTAATGGGACGGCCAGAGCGATTCAGGATGACCCGCCCCTCCGTGCGGGAGGCGGATCCGGCCCGGCTTTCGAGAAGCGGACGTTCCTTTTCCAGATAATCCGTCAGCGCTAGGCATGCCGCTGAGCCGACGGGGACGACCCGGGTCTTGCTGCCCTTTCCGGTGACGCGGACAAGATGATTCTCCAGGTCGAGGCGATCAACCGAGAGATGGATCAATTCCCCGATCCGCAGGCCGCTGGCATAGAGCAGCTCAAGCATGGCCCTGTCCCGGAGGCCAAGCGGACGCTGAAGGTCAATGCGTTCCAGCAGGGAAGCGGCCGCGGCTTCGCTCATCGTCCCGGGAAGTTGACGCGGAACTTTGGGCAGGGAAAGCATCTCGGTCGGATCCTCTGAAACGAGCCCTTCATGGATCATCCAGCGAAACCAGACCTTCAACGCAACCACGATCAACTTCAGCGAAGCCGGAGCCAGCCCAGTGGTCTCCCGGCGCTCGCCCAGATAGCCTGTCAAATGTTCCAGCCGCACCATTTGCGGTGATCTAACGGAAGGCTGCGTCTCGGCGAGCCACTCCGCAAACGACTCGAGGGAAAGACGGTTCGAAATCTGGTAGTTCACCGACAGTCCCCTCTCGATGGCGAGAAACTGGATAAAGCCATCAATCGCATCCGCCAATTTGGGTGCGGGACTCAGCCTGACCGACGGATCTTCTTTCACTGGGCAAACTTAAATCAATTCAAGCTGAGTACCACCCGTTTTCACTCTGGGAGTGTCCCTGATGGAAATGCCTTTGTCATTCAGCCCAAGATCAGGTTTACTGGCTCTGTGAAAATGAAGGTTGCCCGGTTCTTCCCAAGTTGCACCATTCTCGCAGCGTTGTTTTTATGGGGCTCCGTCAGCGTGCTGGCTCAGCCCGCAGGGACCGAAACTCCCGCTCTCCCGGCAAAGAATCCCGTGAGTGGCGGAAAAAATGTCCCAGATTTTGAGTTCGCGGAAGCTGAGCCCAATCTGCGGCCGGTCGAACGCTGGATGATTGAGTATCAAAGCGGTGTGCTCTGGCGCGTCAATGACGAGAGCCAGGCGGATTACGTTTTGCTCCCGCAGATTATCACCCTGGAAGTTCCGCCGCACGATATCTACCAGTCGCCCATCGGTGATTTTGCCATTGGTTTTTCTGCTCGAACCATCCTCGAACCTATCGTCCGTGGAGTGGAGAGTTACTATCTCGGATTCAGTTTTGGTCCTGCGATGGAATATTGGCCCACCGACCGGTTCGTGCTCTATTTTCGGCCCGGCGGAGGCTTTGGCTGGACGGATGCGAATCCCAGTGACCCGAATGGCCAGGGGCAGGACTTTACTCTGAACTTTAATTTTGAAGGCGGGATGCGCTATTACCTCAACGATAATCTTGCGATCTCGCTCTCGACCTTATTCAAACATTACTCTAATGCGGATATGGCTCCGCAGAATCCTGGTCTGAACCAGGTCGGGCCTCTCCTGGGAATTTCGTGGTCCTTCTAGAGACCGTTTATTATCTAAATGAATGGTGACCCGCTGGAGAATTTGCCTCATGGACCGGAATTCCGTTTCTTGGATAGCCTGAAGGAATTGGATCCTGGTAAATCCGGCGTCGCAGTTTTCACCGTGCCTGATGCTTCCCGTCTCTCCTTTCTGGAGGGCCATTTTCCCGGAAGACCCATTTTGCCAGGGGTTATCTGTGTCGAAGCGATCGCGCAACTGGCCGGGGTGGTCGCGCAATGTGATCCGGAGCACGGAGCCTTGCCTAATCTGTTGCTCACCGCCATTCGGGCAGCAAAGATTCTTGGCGCCGCCGAGCCCGGACAGCAGTTAGTCATTCAAGCTGCCGTCGACGGTCGCCTGGGTGGGCTGATTCAGGCCAGCGGGACTGTCCATGCGCCAGACGGCAAGATGATCTGTCAGGCCCAGGTCACGCTCGCCGGTGGCGGCTGAGAATCTTTTGCCACTTGTGTCATATCCGCTATCTGCGCTAGAACAGCGTCGTGCTTGAAAAGCTGGCAGACATCTTGAGCGAAGAAATCCTCGCCGGTCTCATCGGTCTACTTCTTGGCGGGCTGATCGCGTGGGCCATTTCAGGTTGGCGCTTTTTTCGCGCGATGCAGCGCCTGAAGGCGGGTGATCTGAAGGATCAGGTCCTCATGCAGAGCCATGAATTATTACCTCATCCTGAGGGTGCTGAGGTGCTCTGCTTCACCACGGAGCTGGTCTTCTCCAGTCTTAGCGAGATTCTGCCCAACCCTGCCCTCAGCAAGCTTTATCTCGAAGCCGCTCGCAAGACGACGGAAGCTCAGCCGCTTATTCGCTCCACTGATGAGATGGCAGGCAAAGCGATTCGTGATTTTGTTAATCATGCTTCGGCGCAGATTCAGCACCTCGATGGGGAATATCTCTTCCTGCTAACCCGTGAATCTCAGGACGATGTGAAGCGGAAACTTATCCGGGTGTTCCTGATTCCACCTGAATTGCTCAGGCGCTTTCTCAATTGGGATAATGTCATGACCTACCGGGTAGAAAATGATCACCATTGGCCCCGGCTACTGAATTTACACCTAATCGCACGCGAGGTTCTCGACGCCAGCGGAGCGCTACGTGATGGCTTTGAAGATTGCTGCGCCCGAATCATCTTCAGCGACCGCTTCGCCCGGGCCAATCGTGTTGTCGATTGGCAGGATTACAGCGCCACGCTGCGGCGTCTGGGACTGAATGCCACTTTCAAGACGGTCGAGGAATAGCTAATCCGCTACCACCTTCTTTGCTGCCGCACTTGGCTTGACGCTCAGAAATTGGCTCTCTCTCAGCAGAAAGCGGTAGGGTAAGTCTTTCGACCGGCTGATCCCGATCCGGACATCAGCGAGAATTCCAGGGTTATGCTCAGCTGTTCTCATGAGCTCTTTTCGCGGATACAGGCCGCGTTTATCGCCAGCCTTCGCGCTCAGCAAATCGAGTCCATGATGCTTCTCACCGGTGATGCCCAAGGCCTGCGTCAACTTCCCCGGTCCTGAACAAAGGTCGCGCTCATTCTCACGTCCACGGCGCTGCCGCATCCGGCCAAGGCCCGCGAGGGGTTGAAGTGCGCGCACCAGAACAAATCCTTCATCCGAGCAATCAGGCAGCCGGAACAGAACATTGAAGAGCCAGTGGACTCCGTAATTGAGATAGACGTAAGCCGTGCCCTCGCCATGTTCTGCCAGAAAAGCTCGTGCACTCCGGCGGAAAAACATGTGTGCGGCTTCGTCATTCGCTTTTCGATAGGCTTCAGTCTCGACGACCAGCCCGGAGCAGTTACCCCAGCGTAATTCACAGCCGATCATGGCCTGCGCTCCCGTTAAGGGGGATTGCTGATAGAAAGCCCGTGGCAATTTCTCCTCTGAACCCAAAACCGGTTCCTTCCCTCGAAGAATTAGCTGAAGAGTCCGCTGATGTAAGCTTCCGTTCTCTCCTCGCGGGGGTTCTGAAAAAGCCGGCTGGTCGGAGAATATTCCACCAGCTCACCCAAAAATAAAAATGCGGTCTGATCGGAGCAACGAGCGGCCTGCTGCATGTTGTGTGTCACGATGACAATCGTGAATTGTTCCTTTAACTCCGAGATAAGCTCCTCAACCTTCAGCGTTGCTACCGGGTCGAGCGCGGCGCAGGGTTCATCCATCAGAATAACCTCCGGCTCATTGGCGATGGCACGGGCGATACATAGGCGCTGCATTTGACCACCCGAAAGTGTAAACGCGCTCTGCTTCAGCCGGTCTTTGACCTCATCCCAGAGAGCCGCCCCCCGCAGGCTGCGTTCGACAGTCTCATCCAGCTCAGACTTACTGTTCCGTCCCGCCACGCGCAGGCTGAAAACAACATTCTCATAGATAGATTTCGGGAACGGATTCGATTTCTGAAAAACCATTCCTATGCGCTTCCTTAGAGAAATCACTTCCACGCCGCTGTCCCAAAGGCTGACACCTCCTATGCGAATATCACCCGTATGAGAGGTGCCCTCCAGATGTTCATTCATCCGGTTGATATTCCGCAGCAGGGTAGACTTCCCGCACCCGGACGGGCCGATCAGCGCGGTAACCTGCTTTTCCGGGATTTCAAAGGAGATATCCTTCAAAGCCTGGGCCTCTCCATACCAGAAATTGAAGTTCTCCACTTCGATGAGCGTGTCGTCCTCCATAGGATAGGAAATGAAACAAACTTAGAACGTGCCGATGCTGTATTTCCGGCGCAGGCGTGAACGAATGTAAATAGCGCCGAGGTTCAGGACCACCACCAGCAGGATAAGCAGAAACGTTGTCGCAAAAACAATTGGCTTCGCCGCTTCAGAATCCGGTGATTGAAACCCGAGATCAAAAATATGGAACCCCATGTGCATGAACTTCCTTTCGAGGTGAAGGAAGGGCCACTCCCCATCAACAGCCAGCTTGTTCGCACTCTTGACCACCCCGGTAAGCATGAGCGGTGCGACTTCTCCCGCGCCTCGTGCCATCGCCAGAATCAATCCGGTTAAGATCCCGGGAGCCGCGCCGGGCAAAACCACCCGCCGAATCACTTGCCACTTTGAAGCGCCACAGGCCAGAGCCGCTTCGCGCGTTCCTAATGGGACTGCTGAGAGTGCCTCCTCCGTCGCCACGATCACGACCGGTAACGTGAGTAGCGCCAGGGTGAGTGAAGCCCAGAGAACCCCGCCCGTGCCGAAGGTCGGATTTCCCTGCGCGTGTTTCTCACTAAAAAAGAAGGAATCGATCCCGCCCCCTACAAAATAGACGAAAAATGCCAGGCCAAAAATACCAAAAACAATTGAGGGTACACCCGCCAGATTATTCACGCAGATCCGAACGGACTTTACAAGGAGTCCTTGCTTCGCATACTCGCGCAAATAGATCGCCGCTACCACACCAAAAGGCATCACGGCGGCGCTCATGATAATCGTCATGATAAAAGTGCCAAAAATTGCCGGAAAAATACCCCCTGCTAAACCGGATTCACGCGGGTCCTCGAAAACAAAGACGCGTGCCCGGTGGAGCGCCACATTCAGTTTATCGAAGACATCAAGTTGGTTTGGATAATAACAATAGTTAATGTCCGTTGCTGGAAAACTCAGTTCCTCTCCTGAGGCAAGACGGGCGTTCAGGGTGGCGATTTCCCGTTGCTCACGGATCAATTCGGCCAGCTCTTTTCGCAACTGTTCCCTTTCCTCCAGTGCCGCGTCGATTTCCTTCTGCAATTCAGCCAGGCCGGCGATATCCAGGTCGCCGGGTTGTGAGCTGAGAAGATCCTTCTTCTCCATCGCACTGCTCAACCGGGCCTCAATCCGCGCCAACTCATTGCGGCGCAATTTTTCAATCTGGCCACGCCGGTCTTCTCCTTCGCGGATGATGGATTGAAGTTCCTCGGTGAACTCGCCGGTGCCTGCTTTAACAACTTCACCATTCTCCAGCGTTAGTGAGACCGGATAAAAGATAGCCGGTGCTTTTTCCGCGCGCTCAGCAAACATGAGCTCGGCCGGATACTCCCGGCGTTCAATTGAGTCCGAATCCAGCCAGAGAAAACTTTCTCCGTAGACCTCTTTATTGCCCATAAAGATGCGAATCTCTGTGAGCTCGCGCTGAGATTTATTACTGTCCGCGGTCGTGAGCGGCTTTACCCTTTTCTCCACAATCTCACCCGCCAGAAAATTCTGATTCCGGAACAGTTGAGAGTCATCCTCCAGTTTCAACTCAGCAACCCGCGCTGGCCAGAAAAACGCCAGCCCATTCCAGACAATAAAGGCAAGCAGGAGAACGATCATAGCCACCCCGGCCACCAGCATCATCCCCGTAAGCCACACGCCCAATTCGCCCGCCGCGGTTCCCTTTGGCAAGAAACCTGTCTGTGGCGGCACCTTGGGGGGCTCATCCTTCTGGGGCGGTGTGAGTTCCGGGTTATCCATGACTGAGACCGTTAGAGTAACTGGGCGTGACTGCGCAGGCGCTGACGAAGAAGCTCTGAAATTGTATTCAGGACAAAGGTGAAGAGGAACAAAAGCAGTGCGCCCAGAAACAGCACCCGCTGATGCGTCGTCCCTTCCGCAGAGTTTGGACCTTCAATCGCAATCGCGGCCGAGAGGGTCTGGAACCCCGTAAAGATATTCCAATCCATGATCGCCGTATTTCCCGTCGCCATTGTGACAATCATCGTTTCACCCACCGCGCGTCCGAATCCAATCATAACCGCGCTGAAGATACCGGATACCGCGACCGGAACCACCACGCGCAAAGCCGTCTGCCAGCGGCTGGCTCCCAGCGCAAGTGATCCGGCCGAAAGCGACGATGGAACATTCGAAAGTGAATCCTCTGTAATCGTGAAAATGATGGGGATTACCGCGAATCCCATGACAAAACCAACGACTAAGGAGTTGCGTGCCCGAAAACTTGTCCCGGTGAATTCCGGCCACCAGAGCTGAAAATTTCCCACGCGTCCACCTTCTGTTTGGACGGTGAACAAAATGGATTCCACCACTGGGCCCAGCCTCCATAGCAGGATTGTGAAGATAATGAGAAAAGGCAGCATGATGGCCCACTCATAACCGGGACGCACCGCTGATCGCAGCCGCAGGGGAACAAAACCCCAGGAATAACCGACGAGCAATGCTCCCAGCGGAAGCCCTAAAACGACGAGCAACGCCGAGGGCACACGATTCTCCAGGTAAGGCGCAAGCACCAGCCCGGCGATAAATCCGAGCACAACCGACGGTAATGACGCCATCACCTCCATCGTCGGCTTAATGAGCCGGCGAATCTCTGGCGGAGCAAAACACGCCGTGTAGAGCGCGGCGAGCAGAGCAATGGGTACGGAAAAAAATAAACTGTAAACGGTGCCCTTAAGTGATCCAAAGACCAATGGAACAAGGGAGAACTTGGGTTCGGTCGAAGTGGTCTGCCAGCGATACTGCGGCTCGTTTTCGCCTTCGTATCGTAGCTTGCCAAAAAAAGCCCGCCAACTCGACTCCGGATGCGGATCATTGATTTCCGCCAGATGCATTCTGTTGTTCGCATCCAGCAGCAGCATGGAAAAGTAGCGCGGCCCAATAAACACATCTCGCAACTCAAAGGGCATCTGTTCCTCCCAGCGCACCTTTTCAGTCGTGTTATAACGCAGGCTGAGGGTATCCCCGGAAGCGACCACAAAAGCGCGATTGCGAATACAGAAAGAGAAAATATCCGCCCCGGCCAGAGCGGGAAACTGTTTGGTTAAGGCAAAAACCCGCTGATCCTGCGTGGCACTATTCCCTTCCCCGGCATCAACCTGAGTAGCAAGGCTGAAGGTATAGTTGAGGCCGCTGGGAGCTGACGTGAAAATCAGGCTCTGATCCCCGGAGAGAAACCCCATCGTCGAGATGGTTTCATTCTTAAAAGGAGTAAAGGATTGACGTTTCTTGAGTGCACCGGTGGCAGCATAGAAAAAATGTACCTGATCGTCCTCCGTCCGAACAATCACTGTATCGCCTCGTTTATTGACCAGCAGTTCCACCGGCGCGGCTGACAGCTCCGTTGTTATATCCTGAGTCTGCTCAGGCTGAAGGGAGCGGAAAATGGGATTGAGTTTCAGGGAGAGCACATGCACCTCCAGGTTGCCCTCATCTGTCTTCACGATCGCGGCAAGCCGTCCCGTTTCCTTTCCAATTCCTCCAGCTACAGACACTACTTCGCCCTCACTGCCTTCCAGAGGATAAAGGCCCACCTTTTCAAGCGCCGGGAAAACGATGCGTTTCCGCTTGATGTGCGGATTATAGGTCAGCTCCAGCGATTCATCACTATGGGTCACACCCATTAGCGCGAGCCCATGGCTGATTGCATCCAGGGTAACACTTCGTGGCGGTTCGTAGACCGGTTTATAAGGACGAAAAACAATGTCTACCGCGCCGATCTGGCTGTCTGCCGTACCGAAATAAAGACGCTGTCTGTTCTCTTCCCCTTCGCGCCCCCGCCGCTCATTATCTTCCAGCAGCGTTTCATCTGTCGCCGTGAGGGCTTGTTCCGCCTCGCGCGCCCGTTCGTCGGCTCGCTGCTCCAGTTTTTCTTCGCTGGTTTTGGAGTAATTCAGCGCCGTAATCTCGGCGTCCCTGGGAAACGGTAAATCCAGTTCGAATTCTCCCCGGTCCCCCTCAACATCAAAAAACCGGACGACATTCTCTTCCGCTGGAATGGCAAAGGGTAACTCTGACCACTCATCCATCCCGATCGCGCGGGGGGGGCGCTCCAAAGTATGGATGGGCTTAGGTTCTAAAGTCACCTCCGCCTTCCGCATAAGCGGAATAACCTGAAGCCCGATAAATAGAAAGATGCTGAAGACCGTGACGATTACGCCGATGCCACCCACCCAAATGAATGCGGTCATTAACCGGTCAAAGACCAGGGTCCCGGTCGCAACCTGAAACCGGTCCGGGACAGGACGTTTCCCCTTTTGCCATGATTCCGCGCTCATTGATGGCCCGCAGCATGAGGGCAGGTCAGGCCCTCAGGCAAGGTGGAAACGGTTCCATTCTGCATGTTTAGCCTGACTACTCCCGCAGACGTCCGAGGGAATCTTCAACAATTACCTTCGGCAGAGGATAATATCCGTCCTTTACCACAATTTCCTGACCTTCTTTAGACAATACATACCTAAGGAACTCCTTTACACGCGGATCCAAAGCTTCACCGGGCTTTTTATTGACATATATGTAGAGTAACCGCGCCACGGGGTAGTCTCCGCTTAGACAGTTGGCCGCGGTCGGTTCATACAGATTATCCATGGTTTCACCCACCGGAAGTGCCTTCACGCCGGAGGTTTTATAGCCGATCCCGGAATAACCAATCGCATAGAGGTCAGCGGCTACGCTTTGCACCACGGACGATGATCCCGGCTGGCTGGTCACGCTGTCTTTGTAGTCCCCACCGCGAAGAACCAGTTCCTTGAAGAAAGCATAGGTCCCGGATGTTGGATTACGGCCATAAATAGTCAGTTCCCGGTTGGCGAATCTGCCGGTTAGCGCAAGATCCCCCCAGGTCGTTACTTCAGGTCCTTCCCGGCGGCGGCTGGAGGAAAAAACGCTGTCCGCTTGAGCCATCGTGATGCCTTCCATCGGGTTATCCTTGTGCACAAAAATTGCCAGTGCATCCACGCCCACCGGGACTGCCGTCGGTTGATAGCCAAACTTCTGTTCGAAAGCGAAGATCTCCTCCTCCTTCATCAGTCGGCTCATCGGACCCAATTGGCCGGTGCCCTCGATCAGAGCCGGCGGGGCGGTCCCGCTCCCCGCTCCCTGCACCTGGATCGTCAGGTTAGGATGGAATCGCTCAAAGCCTTCGCGCCAGAACGTCATCAGATTGGTCATCGTATCTGAACCGAAGGAATTGATCAGACCGGATAGACTCCCGCTGGCTTCATACTCAGGCAGAGACGGATCAATCAGGCTGGCTGCGGTCACTTCTTCCTCTTCTTCGGCTTCTGCCGGATCCTCTACGGTCGCTACCGTGCTTTCCGTCTCCGCTTCAGTCCCTTCGGATTCGGAGGTGTCTGCCGCCTCGGCCGCGCCGGTTTCTACGGGAGCTTCGGCAGTGTCCCCCTCCTCGATCTCTCCCGTCGTCTTGTCCCTTGAGTCTTCCTTTTGCTCTTCATTCTCGTCACCTGCCGGGGAACAGGAGCTCATCAGCACGAGCAGCGCGCTGAGGAGACAGACCAGCAGAGCGGGGAGGATTGATTCACGATTGCACATTTTAAGCGGAGCTTGGGTCATGGCCGGGTAGTCGATGGAGATTCGTTGGCAGCTGGGAAAGTCCAGTTCGTTCAGGCTAAACACCATCCAAGCGGACTTTAAGGCTCTTTTCAGTGACAATTTCGTCATTTTTCCTCCTGAGAGATTGTGAACTGCCCCTTCGGATTATTCCTTCACCTTGACCAGGAATTGCGCTAATCATTGGGTCTTAGCGCTCTAAAGAGTCTCGGACAGGCCCGAATCAGACGACCCCGGATGGCATGCGAGTAGTTTTCCTAGATGATGACAATGTCTACCTGGACATGCTGCGGCACTACATGAGCAGCACGCCAGACCATCCCTTTGCCCAGCGCAACATCACTTCCGTCTACACTACACAGTTCGCCTATGTCCTGAACCAGCTGCAGAACGAAGCCGTCAACCTGCTCGTGGCAGACTTTGATATGCCGGAGAATGATGGTCTGCAGGTCCTTGAAGTTCTGCGTGATGTCTTTCCCCACGTGAAGACCGCTATCGCCACCTGTCATGTGGAGGAAAGCTACCGGCGAGCCTGCTGGGAAGATATTGATAAACTGCCCCAGATGCGCATTGCCGGTTATGAGGCCTACCGCAAGGCTTGCCTTCGGGCTGGGGCCTCTACCTATCTGGCCAAACCCGCCGTCATTGACGAGATTGATGTCTTCCTGCGCCGCCTCCTCGATCTCCTGCCGGAAGAAGACCAAACCAATGGTGACCAGGCGGTGATTGACGGCTACACCGGAGTCGTCCGGCGGGCCAGCCTCTTTGACATTGTCCAGATGCTTTGCCTGAGCCAGGGTGACTTTACCCTGGAAGTGCGTTCATTCACCCGCCAGGGCAATCTTTACGTCAGCGGCGGCCAGGTCATCCACTGCGAAAGTGAAGGCTTGAGCGGCCGCGAAGCCGTGCTTGCTCTGCTTGCGGACCGTTCAGGTGAGTTCGATATGAAGCCGGGCTCCGGCGATGGGAATATCCCGCGCACGATCAATGAGGGCTGGGACAGCCTCGTGCTTGAGGCTGCCAAAAGCCAGGATGAGGTCCAGCGGCACTGATCTGATCAGCCGCAGTGATTTTCGTCCCCAAAACAGATATCCACGGAGCGCGCTGCTTCCACAAACTGGCCTTTCGGCGGGACATTCCGCAGCTTGTGCACCGCGGCGGCGATTGGCACGTCCCGCATCTCGTAGTTCTGGTAGCTCACCATTGAGCCGAATTTCCCTTCGTTCACCAGCTTGGTTGCCCAAAGGCCAAAGCGCGTCCCCAGAATGCGATCCAGCGTCGAAGGCACTCCGCCCCGTTGCAGGTGACCCAGCACGCAACTGCGCACCTCCTTGCCCGTCCGTTTCGCAATCTCACGGCCGACCTGTTCGCCGATGCCGCCCAGCCGGTATTCGCCGCTGCCCGTTTCATGCCGCAATTGCTTACCATCCGCCGGGCAGGCTCCCTCGGCCACCACGACAATACTGCTCTTCCAGCCGTCCCTGTCCCGCTTCTTGATGTGCTCCGCCACGATGTCCAGATCAAAGGGAATCTCCGGGATCAGGATCGCGTCCGCTCCACCTGCGAAGCCCCCGTGCAGTGCGATCCAGCCGGCGTGCCTTCCCATGACCTCTACCACCATGACACGACGGTGACTGTCCGCCGTGGTGTGCAACCGGTCCAGTGAATCCGTCACGCAGGCCACCGCGGAGTCAAAGCCGAAGGTCATCGCGGTTGCTTCCAGGTCGTTGTCGATCGTCTTCGGCACGCCGACGACGTTGAACCCGTTTTCGTGCAGTTGCAGCGCGGTGGTCAGGGAACCATCTCCGCCGATCACGACCAGGGCATGCAGATCCAACTCGTTTACGGTCTCCCGGGTCATCTTCATCACATCGTCCGGAATCGCGACCTTGTCCCCTTTTCCCACTTTCGCGACAAAATGGCCTTTGTTCGTCGTCCCTAGAATCGTCCCGCCCATTTTCATGATGGTCGCGGTTTCTTTCACGTCCAGCACCACATACTGCGGCTTCGGCATAGGCAAAAGCCCCTCAAAACCGTCAATAAAGCCTAGCACTTCCCAGCCAAGTTTATCCGCGGAAGCAACTACACCCCGGATCACCGCGTTGAGCCCCGGACAATCACCACCACTGGTTAGAACACCAATTCGAGTCTTATTAGCCATTTTACTTTGCGCAGAAAAAAATCGAGTTCATCGCCGCGCCGAACCAGTCCAATCACTGATCGGCGGACCGTCATCGGCCGTCCTCCCCCGGCGTCTCACTTCAGCTCAGCGGTGAATCTTCCCCGCCAACCCGTCGCTTTGCGGTTTTCTCGCATGGCCGTCAGGGCACAGGCGCCTTCGACGAACGAGCCTATGGGATGCGGCTTTTGCCCAGCGGAGTCAAGCCAAGGCTGGGCCAGACTTTCATTCACCTAGAGGCCGTCCACCGTCCGGTAAATTCGCGCTGGCACGGGCTGTTCTACGTGCCCTTGCAGCTTCGGCCGCAAGGAGGGTGAGAGGCTTTCCACCATCCGCTCAAAGAGCTGACCGGAGGTAACGTCTGGATCAGCTGCCTGCAAAAAGGCTTTCGCCCGGCCCTCCTCCATCTCCAGAAAGCCGCTGAGGTACTCCGCAAAAGGCTCCCTGGAAAAGCTGTCGCTGACCGCGAAAAGATCATAGCCCAGCTCTTCCTGTTCATCAGGATGCTGGCTGACATAGTAGTCGATACATTCGTTCGCCAGACGCTCGAGCTCATCTCGTTTGGTCTCCGCGAAGGCTGCTTCCAGTTCCTTTGCACTCAGACTTTGCCCTCCCAGCTTGGCAACCCATTCAATCTCTTCGCGGCTCACTCCACCCTGGACATCCCGCCACTTCATGTCTCTGGCATACTCCTCTTCGAACTGTTCACGGAAATTGTCCTTGGTTAACTGGATTTGGCCTTTTGAGGAATCCAGATTGTCCTGGTATGACTTTAATAGCTCTGCCGGACTCGCTCCGGGCAGGAAAATCTTCTGTGCTTCTGGACGATGAGCCATGCCCGCTGCTTTTGGATTATTGCTTACCGTGAGACTGGAGCCGTCCGTGTAGATCGCCACCAGATCCGTCCAACAGGCACCCGCCAACTCATGACGGCAAAATCCACCGGTCGCGCCACTTTGCGGGTGCCGGATGAATACGACGTTAACCCCTTCCATCTCCCGGAGCAGGTAGGCGGTACCGAAGATGAAGCCAGCCTCCTTCAGATCCGTGACGTGTGGCAGCGCGTCCTTCTCGCCTAGCCAGCGCGGCATCGGATCTTCGTTGAGGTGAATCCGCCGGGGCACCAGATCTCCGCCACCCAGGCTTGTCTTCATCTCCTCCGCCCATCTCCGGAATTTCCGGAGTTTCAGCCAACCCCACAAAGCGAGGGCGCCGAAACCGATGATGACAAGGCAGGCGGCCAGGAGTGCAATTCTTAGTGCGATGTCCAGCATGGAGCAGCATCATCGCTCACCCCGGCACAATGGGCAAACCGGCAACGACAGGAATCAAAGCTGACTTCAGATTCCGCGTCCCGCTTCCATCGGACGGTTATTCGCAATCCAATTGTCATGCAGGGCCCAGCCATGCTGCATGAGTACTTTGCCATCCTGGGTGCGGTTTGATGAGCCGAGCAGGACCACAATGAGTCGGCGGTCGATCCGGTAAAAGGTTTCCCCCTCCTGCCAGACTTTCGGGGGCAGCTCTTCACTCAAAGCCAGGCACCCACCGGCGAGCCGGGTCTTGCCTGTCTTGATCCCGTCGATCCGTCGTGCTCCGACCAGATCATTCGTATTGCGCAAGGTGTATCGCAGTGGCTGGCCCCCGCGATAGACGGTGACCTGACGCGACCCTTGGCTCACCTTGAAGCGGAACGCTGCCCGGGACATGGCGTATTTGCAGAGCCTCGCCATATCCGCCGCGGTGGAATACGGGACTGCCTGACCCGGGATGTTGTCGATCCCGGAAGGATCGGTGAAGCGGGTCTTCCGCATGTTCAGTTGCTTGGCCAGCGCGTTCATTTTGTCCACAAACGTGCCGACCGGATTCCCGGCTCCGCCTAGTTGCGTGCCGGTGTATTCCGCCATCGCCATCGCGGCGATATTGTCAGAGTTCATCAGCGCCGCATAGAGCAGGTCACGGATGCTCATGGTATCCCCCACCTGCAGCCCCAGGGGATTAATCCCGGGATACTGCAGGCTGGTGGGGGTAATGGGAATCTGCGTGGAGGAAGGAACGCCGCTTGATTCCATCCAGTTGATCACCACCATCGCGGTGGCGATCTTTGTCAGGCTGGCGACCTGGACCTCTTCGTTCACTCCGCGCCCGTCCAAAACGTAGCCGGAGCTGCTGTCCACAATAATGAAATTACGCGTCGTTGGCGCGATCGTCTGGTTGTCCGGCACGCTGACCACCCCGGTGGATCCCGCCGCTCCGCTTTGGAGAGAGGCAGGATCACACGCTGTCAGCCCCAGCGCGACGGTTAGGACGGCCAAGCATCTTATCGCACCTGTTGCCTTCCAGTTTCTGTTCATCACATTCCCCGTTGGTCTCAAACTCATAGCGCAGCAGAGACAGACCACGAGGCCTGCGATTTTTCCAGAACAAAGAAGTCAGGCTGATTCAGCAGGTGGAATCTGGATGAAGGCTTAGCGCCTCCGGCCCCGGTCACCACGATCCCGGCCGCCTCCACGGCTACCACCGCCGCCGCCGCCGCCGCCGTAGCCACCGCCGCCGCCTCGGTCTCCGCGATCACGGCCACCACCGCCGCCGCCGCCGGAGCCGCCGCCACCGCCGCCGCGGAAGCCGCCGCCACCGCCTCCTCCACCACCGCCACCGGGGCGGGGCTGGGATTCGTTCACGCGCAGCTTGCGGCCCATGTAGTCAAAGTCATTCAGGGCATCAATGGCCTGCTGAGCTTCTTGGTCATCGGACATTTCCACAAAGCCGAAGCCCTTGGATTGACCGGAAAACTTATCAATGATCACGCGTGCTGAAGTAACGGAGCCATACTCCTCGAAAAGCTCCTGCAACTGGTCATCGTCAATGGCGTACGGCAAATTGCCGACGTAAATATTCATCTATCTCGAATCCTCTAAAATGCTGAAAACTGTGTGCCACGTGGATCTGCTGACCGCCTCCAGCACTATGACACCGCATGCAGGATTCGGTAGGTAGGCCGCCCCGGCGGAGCCTATAAGACTCCTTGTGACTGACCTGCCCGTAAGTGAGAGCCCAGTCCACGGGGCGTCAAGAGAATTGCGAGCACAATGAGAGGCTTCCTTTGAAATCCTATGTTTTTGCCGTCCGGCGAGTCGCCGCTTTCGGTCTGGCGGATGGAGAGGGATTCGAACCCTCGGTACCGTTTCCGGCACACTCGCTTTCCAGGCGAGCCCATTCGACCGCTCTGGCATCCATCCGAAAAATGTCTCACTCAGCGGACCGGCCCTGCCGAGAGAGAAGAAAAACTGGAGGTCCGATTCGACTGGAGCCGGTAGCCTACCATCAGCGAACGCTTGTGCAACCGCCGATCTAGCGTGAGAGCAAGGCCAGGTTGGGATCAATGTCCGCATCCAGCGGGGTAGGATCAGCGCCCGCCGCTAGATAATGAGACGCAGCGTAGGCGATCATCGCGGCGTTGTCCGTGCAGAGCACCGGCCGGGCCAGCAGCAGTTGCACCCCTTCCTCATTACACATCGTTTCCAGACGCTCCCGCAGCCGGGCATTCCGGCTGACCCCACCACTTACCGCGAGCTTCTGCCGTCCCGTGTAGCGCAGCGCTGCCCGGCTCTTCTCCACCAGCACATCCACCACCGCTTCCTGAAAAGAGGCACATACATCTGCGATCGTGCGGTTATCCAGGACATGCCCCAAGTGCTCGCCATCGCGAATCGCCTCTTGATCTGGATCGGGCAGTTGATAACGCACCGCCGTTTTCATACCGCTGAAGCTGAAATTGAAGTCTCCGCTGCGAATCATGCTGCGGGGAAACCCAAAATGGTGAGCATTGCCGCCACGTTCCCGGGCGATCTCCTCAATCTGCGGGCCGCCCGGATAAGGCAGCCCAAGCAGCTTGGCAACTTTATCAAAAGCCTCCCCGGCCGCGTCGTCCCGGGTGGTGCCCAGCACGGTATAATCGCCAAATGCCCGGACATCGACGAGCAGGGTATGTCCTCCGCTCACGACCAGACCCACGGCGGGCTCGATTCCGCTGCGCCCCTCAAAGGGACTGAGGAGATGACCTTCTAGATGGTTGATCCCGTAGAAAGGTTTGCCAAGACTCCATGCCAGGGACTTCGCGAAAGTCGCTCCGATCATGAGTGAGCTGGCCAAACCCGGTCCCACTGTCGCCGCAAAAGCCGACATCTCGTCCAGATTCAGGACCGCGCGATCCATCACATCTTCCACCACCGGCCGGATGATGGTGAGGTGATTGCGGGAGGCCACCTCCGGGACCACTCCGCCATAGGGCCGATGCAGGGGAATCTGAGAGGAAATGACGCTCGCCAGGGTGCGTAGCCACCCGGCCGTCACCGCGGCTGCGGTTTCATCACAGGAGGTTTCCAGTGCCAGAACGTAAGGCGGATCATTGGGGGGCCGGTGTGACATCAGTCGGGATCGTTACTTCATATCCTTCCGCCGTGGTCCGGATCGTTCCTCCATACTTGCGGAAGACCTGGAGCATGGCTTGGTTTCCTTTCTCTACCTGCGCCCACAGATTGTCCAGCCCTCGGCGGCGGGCCACGGTCAGCAAGGCCTCCATCAGGGCGCTGGCCATGCCAATGTTTCGCTTCTCTTCGTGAGCGACAAACGCTACCTCGGCGCTTTTGCCGTCAGGATCGAGGAAATACCGTCCGACCGCCCAGAGAGATTCACGCTTGAACGCATCTTCCGGCCGCGAAAAAACGCCCAGCGCCAAATCCTTGTCCTGCGGCACACTGACCAGCTCCTGGGCACGCTGCTGACTCATTGCGGTGACCGTGTAGCCGTAGCGCAGATGGACGGTTTCAGGGGAGTGGCTGTAGAAAAATTCCTGCAAGGTCCGCGCATCGGCCGGGCGCAGGGGGCGGAGTAGGTAGCCGCCGTCCTTCAGTTGAATCTCCTTTGCCTGAACCGGGCCAAACTCAGGCGCCTGGGTGGCACGGACCGCCTGAAAAGTCTCAATCGCATGCATTTCCCGGGCATGCCGCAATAGCTCCTCACGATCCTCAGGGTGAGCGATGCGGCACATTTCCAGCACCCGTTCTCGCATTGTCAGTCCCCAAAGGTGAGCCACGCCATACTCCGTGACCACGTAATGGACGTCGGCGCGGTTCATCACCCCGCCGCGCACCGCCTCCATCGCGGGCACAATGTTCGCGGCACCCGTCCCCACTTCGCGGGAAGGCAAGGCGAGGACCGGGCGGCCGCCTTCACTCAGAGCTGCCCCACGCATAAAGTCGAGCTGACTGCTCATGCTGAAGCGGAACCGTGCGGAGCCCCTTACCGTCCCAGCCAATCCGGTCAAATCCACCTGCGTGGCGGTCGTCACTGAGACAAATTGAGGAATCGCCCCAGTGAGTCGGGGAGAGTTGATTTCCGCCGTCGGCAAAAGCAGCACCTCCGTATTGCCGTCGAGAAACCCATAAAGCTCTGCTGTACCCAGCGCCATGCTCGCCTTGATCCAGCCGGGACCGCTGAATACACCCGCGCGGATTGCCTGCATGGCCGCTCCGGAGAGGATCTCCGTGTGCAGAGAAAGCCCGCGCCATCCGCCCTTTGTCATCTCCTCATAGAGCGCCTGCGAGATCTCATTGAACTCCAGATGCAGTGTATCCCTCGGACGCAGGAGGGTAAGAAGATTCCGGGCGATGGCCCGTTCCGTCTCGGTGGGTTCGGGCAGACTTACCTCAGCCAATGCCTCGTCCGCTTCCAGGGTCGCGGCAAAGGAATCCATGCGCAGGCCAGGAAATCCGGCATTGCGCGGCACGCGAGAGTTTATCTGGGCGACCGTATGGCGGGCGGCCCCGACGGCGGACGGGGTGATGTCAATGCACGGGGCCAGAGAGCAGAGGCCCTTCCCATTCGGTGGGCTTACCTGGACGAGAGCGGTCTCAAGTGGAACCATGCCTGATGCCAGGATTCCCGGCAGTTGAGAAAGATACGCCGGGGTGTAGTCCGCCTTGCCTCGCCGGAACTCCTCAAAGATCCCTCCTCCCAGAGAAAAGGCATTCATCCGCAACTGTTCAGCATCAAGCGCAAGCAGCTTTTCGCGCACGGGGCTGTCCAGTCCGAGCAGTTGGACAAACTGGACGCTCTGTATCTCAGGATGATGCTCCAGCATGTGCTCGAGCAGCGCGTGAGGGAAGCTTGCCCCGGATGCGGCGTAAACGCGGCTTCCCGGACGCACGAGCTTGGGCCAGTTCAAGGGGGGCGTAGATTGAGCACCGTTCATACTGGGTGATCCTTCATGAAATCGAGAACATGCTGGACGATTCGTTCAACCGCAGAATCCGGCAAAGCTGCGCCGGAATCGCGCCTCAGGGAAGCTATGCTACGATGCTCTGCCGTCAGGTAGTGGGCCATCGGTCGGATCTCACCGTCTTTCCAGACCCGGGCGTCGGGATGGAATGGCCCGACCTGAGCCGGGTTGCTCCAGGTGTGGATGCTGAGGACCCGTGGTGAAAGGGCCGTAGCCAGATGCATGGGTCCACTGTCCACGCTGACGGTGAAACTCGCCTGCCGCAGGAGCCCGATCAACTGGCTCACGGTTGTCCCGTTCAGGAAAGAGCGCACGCCGGGAAGACGACCTGCCATCTCTTTAACCTCATTTGCCACTGCTTCTTCGCAGCGTCCGGCAATCCACACCGCCGCATGGCGCCTGATCAGTTCGCAGAAATGTTTAACCTGCTTCAGGGTAAGCGATTTGCCTTTCCCGCGCGAAAACGGATGCAGAATGACCGGGGCCGAAGATTGCGCCGGGGCTGCCATTTCAACGGTTTCACCTGCTGGAATCCTCCACACCAACCGGTCTTCGCCCTTTGGCAGCGCAATCCCCAGTGCTTGCGCAATCCCAAGGTAGCGCTGGACGGCATGGACAGGCTGGTCCGGTGCGGCTGGCCGGTCTTCCATACGAAAATCGTAGAAGTGCCCTGCACCTTCCCGGGCCGAGGCCAACCCGATCTTTATTCGGGCGCCGCTCGCCCAAGAAGCGATCCCGCTCCGCAGCAAACCCTGGAAGTCCAGACAGAGTTCGAAGCCTTTCTCCGCCAACTCGCGACGCAACCCGCGGATCGTCCTCCAGGCGCCCCATCTGATGCGCAGGTCCTGACGCGGAAATGTAATCGTTTCCGCAAGATCCGGATTGTCTTGGAGAAGGGGTTGCCACTCCGGGCTGATCAGCCAGGAGAACTCCCAGGCAGGAAAGGTTTCCTTCAGCAAAGCGACCACCGGCAGGGTATGCACCACGTCACCCAATGAACTTGGCTTTACGATGAGGACCCGGATGCGTTGCGCCGGCGCGGGCAGGATTTCACGCAACGCTTCAGAGGAGGCGCTTTGAGTGGGCTGGATAAGGGTCGCGGCGGGCAAAGGCGGAGCACTTGTAGAGTTGACTTGGCGACCTGTCTTTTACATAAACGGGGGTGCGGTGGGAACAATGATCCCTCTTCCATGTCCCGCCACCGGCCTCCTCCGGTTTCTCAGGTAAACCACCACCCCCGCTTCTACAGATAAAGTCGTGAATAGTTCGTTCCGGACCTTTCTTGTTTCCGCACTGCTTCTAAGTGCTGGCCCGATCCATTTCCCAGTCTGGTTCCCACTTGCTCATGCTCAGGACCCTGGCGCAGCTGCCTCTGTCATTCGGGCAGATCAGGCCCGCCAGGCGCGTGATCAGCGCAGTCTTCGCTCGCGGTCAGAGGTCGATGAAGTCGCGGGAGGTGGAATTCGCGAGGTCGCTCCCCCGGGCGGGTTTGAGGAGAACGATGATTACGGCACTCAGGAGATTCTCGTTCGCCGCACGGAATGGGAACCGTGGAATGTCATCGCGCAGGCCGGCGTTTTCTGGACGGATAACGCTGCCCTGACGACAGCTAACGAAATCGACGATTTTTATTTCTACTCCGGCGCTCTCATTTCTTACACCCCACGTATCGTCGGAAATCTTTTCGGGGATTTTTCCATTTCCCAATACTTTTATTTATATGACGAATTGGATGTGCTCGACTTCGATATCTTCGAGGCAGATGCGGGGTTCCTTTACATTTTTCAGAACTTTTTTGATGTCACCGCCTTTGGCCGTTACGGATATGACCGGATTACCGACAGTGGATTCGGTGATGAGGTTTACACCAATCACGGCATTACCCTTGGCCTGCAGAAAGTCTTCCGCTTCACCCGCGGTCAGGCCTTTACTCTGGGCTATTCTTCGAAGCTGACCATCGATGGTGATCCTGAAATTGCCCAGCGTGACGAGCACGCCGTTTTCGCGGCATACACCGCACAATGGTTTGAAAAATTTCTTACCGCGATCAGCTATCGAGGAGCCTTTTACGATTATGACGAACTGGGCCGGGATGACTGGAACCACTCCATCGTTTTCCTTGCCGAATACGAGTTCTTTGAATGGCTCAGTCTGCAGGCCACGACCAGCTACACATACAATGCCTCAAATCTGGATGTGTTTGACTACAGCAACTGGATTCTGGGCGGCACAATCAATCTGATTGCCCGCTTCTAGTTCTGCGATAAGTTATCAATGGTCCGTTTTCGCACCTTCATCACCTCATCCACCAGCCCGTCCTTCTCATGAAAAGGCTCCTTGTCCTTTCTTTCTTCGTCTGCGCCGTAGCGACCTTTCTTCCAGGCGCCCTGGCCGTCACGCAGATCAATACCGGCCAGAATGACCGCCGCGAAACCAGTCTGAGAGGAGGTATCGCACGGATTGGTGCCGAAACCAACGCAACCGTTGATGCCCAAACCAACAGCCTCAGCCTGCAGCGCGGCATCGTAGTCGCTGCCTCGGAGACGGGAGGCCTTCGCCGCGATGGAGTCGATATCACTCCTACCGGCAGCAATGTGAAAATCAAATCACGCGGCACGGCCATGGTCAGCTATCTGCCAGATGAGATTATCAAAGTCTGCTGCATGGAAGGCAGTGTGACCGTGCGGCTGAGTGGTGTTTTCGGAGAATTTATCACCCTCAAGGCTGGTCAGATGCTGATTATCAATCCTGCGGAGGACCGTTTACCTGAGCCGGTCGAGGTCAATCTGAGCCGCCTGATCGAGACCTCCGTCCTCTTCAGCGGGGATCAGTTCGGGAGCCTCGGCACGGAAAATCAAATCGGTCGCAGCTCAAATCAGCAGGAGCGGCAGATGGCGGGCAATCAATTCTCTGACGTAACTTTCGTGCTTGAAGGAGGCTATGATGCCACCGTCGGCACCACCACCACGTCCAGCCCAAACACTCCGGGCTCAACCTATAATCCGAATACGGAGAATAATATCGCACCTCCCGAGCAGGGCATTATTCCCCGCGTTACTCAGAACCTTCCGGGTAACGAGAATTCCACCATCACCCCTTCGCCAGGCAACAGTGGCGGAGGCAGGGGAGGACCTGGCGGCAACAGTGTTGGCCTTCCGATTGAGGATTGCATCGAAATAATCGATCAGACCATTAACACTGCGGATCCTGAGTTTGGCGGGTCACCTTTTGACGTGGTTTCGGATGAAAAAGGCATCAAGGTTTTGCGCTCTGAGATCCTCGCTTCAGATATTCTCCTGAAGAGCAATACGACGTCCAAGGTCAGCGTGGAGGATTCCACTCTCGAAGCCGGAGATAGTGAAGGCGGCTTTGTCGATATCGGTGGCTTTGACGCCGTCACCGTCAGTCTCATTGATTCCGAAATCTTTGCCGGTGGGGTCAGTCTCTTTACCTCAGGTGGTTCCATCGCGATCAACAACTCTCGCTTCACCTCGGACTCCAGCATTTTTGTCACGACCGACGAGGAGTCAAACGGATCAGGAACTGGAGTGGATGGCGGGATTAAAATCACCAACAGCAGTGAGCTCAAGGCGCTCGGAGATATCTTTGTTAAAACCGGCGGAGGCCCTGTTTATATTGATAAGTCCACGCTGATGGCCTCTGGTGGAATCACGATCGATACGCAGAATCCTGTCGCCGATGGGATAGTCTCGATCAAAAATTCTCAGCTCATGGCCGATTCCATTCGTGCCCGGGCTTTTGGACCAAACGCCGAATTCATTGTGCAGGATAGTGTTCTCCGAGCCAGTGACTTCATCAAGCTCTACGCCGAGGGTATAAACAGCAAGCTCCTCTTCAAGGGCGATGTCACTCTGGACGCCCTCAGCGCTTACCTCGCCGGCCGCACCGTGGAAGTGGAAAATGGTGGCACGGTGAGTGGCGCTGATCTGATCAAAGTTTTCACCGATAACGCTCAGTTTAATATCACGGGCAAGGGAACGATAGCAGGCAACTCTGTCATTGTTGAGGGTTACGAGAACCGATCCAACTTTTGATCGAACCACCGCTCATTTTTCCAATCACGTACATCACGGCCGCACGATAAGTTAGTTGTCGTGATTTTCATCATCTCCAAAACCTCCTCCTTCTTCGGAAGGATAACCCACCAGCTGGTTCCTGACCGTTCCACGCGCTGACCACTTCTACCCTCATGAAACATTCTCTCAGCTCTGCCACTTTTCTTTTTCTCCTTCATTTCCTGGTCATGGGCTGTGCTCCGCGTGGCACCGTCATTTCTTCGGTGGAGAATTATCAGCCCGGGATCAGTAATTCCCTTGCCTCGGATGATGATAGTCAGTTTGAGGAGGCCCCGGCTGCCCCAGCCATTTTCCAGACGGTAGGTGACAGCGGGAACGTGCAGCCTGCGCGTGAACTGAAGCGCAGTGAACAGCGCCGGGTCCAGGAGCTGGTCGAGGCCAAATGGAACGGTCATTTTGGCACGGAGGCGGAGCGTCTGACGGACGAATATCAGCCGCAGATTGATGCCGTCGAAGAGCAAAAAGAACAGCAGTTGGCTAGTGCCGGAAACCGTCTGGAACGCGAAATCATTGAGGAAACGGCCGAAGAGGAAATCGCGGCCATTCGCCGGCGCTGGGAAGCCAATGCCCGCCAGGAAGCTGCTGAGCGCTATGGCAACGCCTACGCCATTCCGCTGGAAGCGGATCAGGACAGAGCCCTCATTGCGCTGGCCAGTATTCAGGAAGATGGCACACCCATCATCCAGCCAACTGCCTTCGCTCTCGGCCAGTCACCCTCCAGCGTTGGCCGGGTCAGTTTTGACCGGGTAGATTACGCGATCATCGGGGAGGAATCCGCGCAAACGCCCTAGGCGAGATTCAGCTTTTGATCTGGGGTGAAAGGAGTAAATTCCGCTGAATAGATTTTCCCAGCCGGTTCGTCCAACCGGCGACGTGTTGAAGCCTTGTTTCACCTTTGCCCCATGAAGAAACCCACCTCTTTCCTTGTCCTCCCGGTTACTGCGGTCGTCACCGTTTTTGCCGGCTTTGCCTACCTGACCCTGACCGGGTGTGATTATGATCCTGCCCAGCAGGCCATGAACCGCGCCGCCACCTTCGGGGAAGGCCAAAACCTCACGGAGTTTAAACTGGCCTCGGAAGATGGGGTCACCCTCCGTGATGATCAGCTGGCCAAGGCGGGCGACATCATTCGCCGCTACAAACGCCTCAACCGCAGCGAGCAGGAGATCATCCAAAAGCTCGTCCAGACCAGCTTTGATGGCTTCGTCGTCGAAGAAATGGAGCGCCTGAAGCCGAAGTTTGAACCGCGCATCAGCAAGGTGGAGAAGTCCAAAGACCAGCAGCTTGCCCAGATCCGGCGCAATGCCAAGGCGGAGGTTGCCAAAGCTGCCACCGAGCAGGAGAAGAAGCGCATCGAGAACGCCGTCGAAGATCAGGTCGCCGAGGTGGAAAATGAAGCGCAGAACGAGATTCAGCAGATCCGTGAGGAGTGGCGTGAGACCGCCCTCGCGGCCGCGGCCAATCGCTACGGGTCCGATTTTGCCGTGCCTCTCGATACACCGGATGATCAGCCTGTCGTCGCGCTGGCCAGCATTCAGGACGGTACTGCCACGGTGAAACCGGATGCTTTCACTGTGGGCGCCAGACCCACTGATCTCGCCAAGGTCAGCTTCGAGCGCGAGGACTACGCGGTCCTCACCGAGACCGCCTCGATCAGCTCGCCCTAGGAGGCATACTCAGCTCTCATCCTTCGGGGCTGGCGGTTTGGCGGCGGGCATGCTGTCGGCTGATGATTGGGGGCTTTCCGCGCGCAGGACCTTGCAGGGCTTGATTGCCTCCAGCTCATCCCCTTCCGCGAGGTAATATAGGCAGACGGTCCGGTCGTTGACTTCCACGGTTTCACCGCAGTTAACCATCGTTTTCGAAGCGCTTTCCTCGGGCTTGCCCGTTGGGTAGGTCGTATCCAGCTCGAGCTGCCAAACCGTGCTCGATCGCCCGGGCATCCGGAAGGTCACTGGGCGCGCTTCCGCATTAAAAATCAGCAGAAAAGTCACATCCATCGGAGGAGGGGACTGGGTGTGGCTGGCTTCCTCGGTGCGCCCGTGCAGGATCACGCCCAGCACCCGGTTCTCCGTGTTTCGCCAATCCCCATAGGTCATTTCCTGACCCTGCCGGTTCAGCCACAGAATCTCGCGTGGACGGCAGGAATCGTGACTCTCCGGATCAAAAAAGCGCGTGCGCCGGAAGATCGGGTGATCCCGCCGCAGCTTGGCCAGCGAGCGGGTGAAATTCAGCAAATCCTGCCCGTTCGGCGTATCAACCGCGCCGGCTTCCTGATTATTCCAGTGATACCAGCTGATCTCATTGTCCTGGCAATAGGCGTTATTGTTCCCTTTCTGTGTCCGGCCAAATTCATCACCGCCCAGCAGCATCGGCACGCCCTGAGACACAAAAAGAGTCGCGAGAAAACTCCGGTGCAACCGGCCCCTCAACGCCAGCACATCGGGATCGTCCGTTGGACCCTCCACCCCGCAATTCCAGGAACTGTTGTGGTTGTCACCGTCCCGATTTCCCTCACGATTCGCCTCGTTGTGCTTCTGGTTGTAGGACACCAGATCGCGCATGGTGAATCCGTCATGGCTTGTGATGAAATTCACGCTGGCGGTCGGGGGACGCCGGCTCGGGCCGTAGATGTCCTGGCTACCTGCCAGGCGGGAGGCGAGCCTGCCGACCATGTCCCGGTCGCCTTTCCAATAGCGCCGCAGATCGTCCCGGTAGCGTCCGTTCCATTCACTCCACGGCGGGGGAAATCCACCCACCTGATAGCCGCCCCAGCCAATGTCCCACGGCTCCGCGATCAGTTTGGCCTTTGACAGGACCGGATCCTGCAGGATGGCCTGGAAAAAGGCAGCGCGTGGGTTGAAGTCCAGATACTCCCGGCCCAGAGCCGTGGCCAGGTCAAAGCGGAAACCGTCCACGCCCATCTCCACCACCCAATAGCGAAGACTGTCCAGAATTAGCTGAAGAACACGTGGGTGCGGGGCGAGCACCGTGTTCCCTGTACCCGTGACATCCAGATAGTAGCGCCGGTTCTCCTCCAGCCGGTAGTAGGCCAGGTTATCGACCCCGCGGAAGCAGACCGTCGGCCCAAGGTGATTGCCTTCCCCGGTGTGGTTGTAGACCACGTCCAATATAACCTCCAGCCCCGCCGCGTGCAGGTTCCTCACCATTTCCTTGAACTCCCGCACCTGTTCACCGCGTGACCCGCTGGAGGCGTAGCTGAACTCCGGCGCAAAAAAGCCGATGCTGCTGTAACCCCAGTAATTCGTCAGGCCGCGCTCGTGCAAAAAGCCCTCATCCAGATGCTGATGCACCGGCAGCAGCTCGACTGCGGTGACCCCAAGATCTTTCAGATACTGAATGACCGGCTCCCGGCCCAGCGCCGCGTAAGTTCCCTGCTCGTGCTCCCCGATCGAGGGATGTTGCTTCGTCAGTCCTTTGACGTGGGTCTCGTAAATCACCGTGTCACTCCATGGTGTGCGTGGTTTTTCCACGTCCTCCCAGTCAAAGGCATCGTCCACCACCACAGACTTGGGCATATGCCCCGCGCTGTCCCTGTAGTCACGCTGCATGTCCGCCTTCTTCTGGTCACGGCCGTAACCAAAAATCGACGGATCCCATTCCACACCCCCCGTGATCGCCTTGGCATAAGGGTCCAGCAGCAGCTTGGACGGATTGAAGCGCAAGCCGTCTTCCGGCGCATAGCGTCCATAGACGCGAAAGCCGTAGAGCTGTCCGGGCCGGACGCCGCTCAGAAACCCATGCCAGACCCCATGGCTGTAATCCTTCAGCCGAATCCGGTCTGATTCCTTTTCATCGCCCGGCTCATCGAAGAGACACAGATCGACTCCCGTGGCGTTCTCCGCAAAGACCGCAAAATTCGTTCCGTCACCCTGCCAATGAGCTCCCAGCGGCCATGGATTTCCCCTTTCGCTTTCCATCATGCGTTTATCCCCGTCATCTTTCGGCTGGCTTCGCGCAATGCCACTGGGTCAAGACTCGAGCGCCGCGGCGGCTTTCTCATTGTCGCTCGTCCGCATGACGAGCAGGCCCTTGTCCTCTCCGCTGGGCGTGGCGAGGTAACCATAAAGAATGTTCACATCCGCCTGAGCCAGGCGGTTTGCGATTTCCGCCAGAGATCCCGGGCGGTTCTGGCCTTCCACCACGATCACCTCATTCTCAGTTACGTGCGTCCCGCGCTCTTCGAACATCAGCAGCGCGCGCCGGGGGTCATCCACCACCATCCGCACAATGGCGTGATCGATTGTATCCGCCACGGTCAGGGCCAGGATATTGATGCTTTGGCGGGCCAATTCTTCGCAGACCTTGGCCAGGGTCCCGGGTTTGTTTTCAAGGAAGACTGAGAGCTGAATGGTCCGCTGCATAGAAGGTTAGGATGCCCTGGGCGCGGATAAAGGGCAAGGCATGAATAAAGCCCCGTCCCGCCCGGTCCACGTTGATGTTATGCTCACACTGAAATCTCGCCTGTTTCTTTTTCTCGCCGCCGCCTTTCTCACTTCCTCCACTGGGGCAATTGGACAGCCGGCCGGTCAGACCACCACTGCGGATCTGCTCGATGCTGCCGTGCAACGGTCCGTCTTCAATGGTGGTAACCTCAAGATTCTTGAGCGTGAACTCTTTACTCTCTCCAACCTGACCCCGGCTCAACGTGAGCGATGCTCCTGTCTCGCCGAGGACCTTGAGGAGTTCCAGCGGCGAAACGGCCGCCTCACCGGTTATGAACTGGCGGACTGGGTCGCCATCACCTCTTCTGTCGAGCAACTTTTCGTCGTGCTAACCTTTGAGGAAGCTCCCCTTTACCTTCGCCTCGAAGCCTACAACCGGCCGCGCGGAGGATGGATCTTTACGGACTACCAGCTCGACGAAGACCGGCGCAAAGCCTTCTCTGATGAACCCGATCCGGAAGTCACCGTGATCATTGAAGAATCCGGTGCGGGCGTGCCGCCTGAAAAACGCTAACGGAACAGATCCAGCGGGTCACTTTCCCGCCGCGGCTCATCGCCTGCGGCTGTTTCATCAGGCTGTTCTTCACCTCGGAGACGGCGCTGTTCGCTCTCCAGTTGCTCCGCGCGAAACGCGTTCCGTTCCGCCTGACCCAGATCCCCCAGACGCTCAAACAAAAGCGCGCGCTCCCGGTAATAGGCCGGCTCACTATTGTTAAGCTGAATCGCGCGGTCGAGATTGGACAGCGCATCCTCAAAATTATCATTGGCCAGCTGATAGGAGCCCAACTGGAAATAGGCGAGGTCATTATCCGGTGCCAGAGCCACCGCCACTTCGAAATCCTTGATTGCTTTTTCGGATTGTTCGAGCTGCAGATAACTCTGGCCACGATTTAAATAAGCCGAGGCAAACGTCGAATCCAGTTCGATGGCGCGCGAAAAATCCTCAATCGCCGAGGTCAGGTCGCCCTGCTGAATATAGCAAAGACCACGATTATTGTGCGCCCGGGCAAAGGATGGGCGCAGTTTGATCGCTTCCGTATAGTCTTTAATTGCGTCGTCCGTCCGGCCTAAATCAAAAAAGGTATTACCGCGGTTATACCAGGCCTTTTCGTTGTCCGGAAAATACTGGATCAAATGATCGAAATCCTCCAACGCCTCCGCCGGACGGTCCATTAATTTATAGGCAATTCCCCGGTTACCATAAGTCGAGTGCCGTTGAGGGTTCAGCTCGATGATTCGGGAATAATCCTCCACTGCCCGGGAAAAACTCTGCATTGCTTCGTCCAGGTTCGCCGCCGCTTCACCCATACGCAAATGCGCCTGCGCCCGCCCGAGATAGGCGCGGAACAGACGGTTGTCCCGCTCAATGGCGACCGTGAACCAGTCAATTGCCTCCTGCAGGCTGCCCATCGCCAGGTAGGCTTCCGCCGTCAGGTTATAGACGAGCGGATTGTCCGCGTCGCGTAGATTGGCTTTCTGGCAATCTTCCAGGCAGGATTCATAGTCCTCCATCTGGTAATGGGTTTCCGCCCGTTCATAGAGGTATAGCGCCCGTTTCGGGTGGGCATCGATCAGCCGGTCGTAATCCTGCAGGGCGCCGAGGAAATCTTCTGCCTGCCGCCGTGACCTTGCCCGGCCCAGACGTGCTACCGCGTCGTCTTTATTTGCGAGGAGCACGTCGGTGAATTCCTCTTCGGCCAGCTCGTAGGCTTTCTCCCGGAAATAGAGTTCACCGAGTTGCGTCCGGGTTGTGTTCAATGAAGCAAAGGCAAACTGGCCGCCATCCTCGGCCTGGGTGAGACGCGCGGCGGTCACGAGAGCAACCTCCGCTTTCAACAGATTGTCAGCCGCCGAGGTGAAATCACCCTGCCTTTCCAGCCGGGCGGCCAGCTCCCGCTGCGCCCGGGCCAGTTGAATGAGCGTCGCCGCCTGTGCCTGGGGCTTGCCTCCCCGCCGCGCTTCCGCTTCCTCACGAAGACTGTCCCGGGTCCGCTCCAGTGTGCTGATCGCCTCATCCGGACGCCCCAGCTGAGTCTGAATTTCCGCCGTGCGATACGGTGCAATGCCATGCTGCGGCTCGCGCTCGGCGATTCCCTCGTAAATGCTGAGCGCCTTCTCAGCTTCGCCCAGGGCAAGCAGACGTTCGGCCTGGGCGTCCATATAGGCCTGGGGACGCCGCCCCGCTCCTCCCTGCTCCGGCAGATTGCCCGCCTCCGGCCCTGAGTTCGCCAGGGTCCCGGCCGTTCTGCCCATGGCCGGCGCCAGAATATTGAGTTCGTCTGCCTTTTCCGCTTTCTCCGCCAGCTCCCGCTGGGCCAGCAAAGGTTTGACGAAACCGTGGAAGCTCGCAAAGGCTGCTACCCCAATAAAAAGGAGCACCAGCAGAGAGCGTGTGAAGATCTTCTCGAACTTCTGCAACCGCCGCCGCCGCGCCTCCAGGATGGGATGAACGAGACTGGGATGAGCCAGTGTACACCGGAAACTCTCCCTGTCCTGTGCCGCCGCTTCGATGCCGATTAGGCGCAGCTCCAGCAGTTGATGGGCGTCTTCACCGCTGAGACCGAACTTGCGCGCGAGATAGGACGCGCTCACGCTCTGCGGCTTACCCTGACTGGTGATGAAGCCGCGCTCACAAAGCTCCTGCGCTTTATGACGCAGCCAATAGGACTCGATGCCCTCAATCCGCCGGTTGTAGAAACCGGCCAGCACTTCAGCCAGCCCATCATCTGCCGTGAGGAATGCGGGCATGACGGGTGCATCGCCGATCAGGCCCTCGACTTCGTTGAGCACAATTGTTTCCTCAATGTCCCGGCACAAAAGCTGGATGTGCAGCGGCTCGACCTCCCGGTTGATCCAGCCATCCGTCAAAAGCTCGAGCAGCCGGTCGACCACATCGCGGTCAAATGACAGCGGCGCGGTGATCAGCCCGGCCAGGGAGAGCACACCGGGCTTGACGATGGCCCGCTGTGCCTGGTCGACGGACATCGGAAGGAGTTCAACACTCGGCAACTGTGCCAGGGGCAGCTCATAGTCATTCCCGCCCAGCACATCGATGAAATCCGCCTGAACACTGAGAATCAGCCCGAAAGCCGCTGGTTCCGGACCGGCCTCCGCGATCGCCTGTGCCGCCGGCGCGACGGGCTGGCCGCCTGGTAAACCCGCCGCACGCGCCTGTTGTCGCTGCCGGGCCGCTTCCGCCCGCCGTTGCGCCTTGGAGTGTTCCGCCGCCGTGTGGAGTGACACGGACACTTCCCGGAGCATTTCCCGAAGGTCCACCAGAAAGCGGGACGCCTCTTTGTCTTTGAGCAGGGTGATGATCTGTTCCAGCTGGTCAATGACCAGGACAGGCACCTGATTCTGCTCCCGGGCGTGTTCGGCCACCGCTTCCATCTGCGCCTTCAGCGAGTTGGCCTTCTGTTGCTCGATCCGTGCCAGAATCTCGTCCGCCGCTGAGCTGAAGACTGACCGGATGTAACCGGCCAAACCTCCTCTCACCAAGTCGGCCGGGCGCGCATAGATCGGGCGGAATTTCTTCCGGCGCAGATTTGGGAAGAGTCCCGCCCGCAGAAAGGACGTTTTGCCGGAGGCAACCGGTCCTTCTACAATGAGGAACCGGTTTTGCAGAAAGATATCCTCCGCCTCCCGGCTCTCATCCTCCCGCCCAAAAAACAGCAACGGGTGATACTCGTTATCCTCATAGGGACGAGCTCCCGGATAGCGAAAGACCTGATCCCGTTCCAGCGAGATATTTTTGATGTCGCGTCGTTGAGCCATGGAAGGATGCGTTTGCGTGCGCCTGCGTGGGAGGCAGCGAGAAGGAAAGAGAATCCGGGTCCGTAAAGGATCAAGGGGAGGCTGAGCCAGCAAGCCTCAAAAATCAGACAGACAAACGAAGAGGCAGGCAGACCTGAGGCAGGCCGGCCAGCCGCAAAGCCGCGGGAAAAGTATCGGTGCCCTCCGTCATCCTTTTCCGTCGTGCCCACAGCACAGCGCAGAGAGCAAACACATGAAAGCATCTTCAGGTCAAGCCAGCGCTCCGCCGTCAACCGGTGAGCTCCTAAATCGTTGACCTCCAGCCCGTCCATTCTATCATGTCTCCGCATCCTCTCAAACCGCCACCTTCACCACCTTTTAACTGAGGTCTCACAAAAGTTTTCCTATGGCACTCGCACCTGGCACCAAAGCTCCTGATTTCACCCTCACGACCATGACGGTTGATGGACCCAAGCTGATGACGCTCTCCGATCACGCGGGCAAAGACAAAGTCGTCCTGCTGTTCTTTCCGGCCGCCTTTACCAGCGTTTGCCGGGATGAAATGTGCCAGATCAGTGCTGGACTGAATGACTTTCAGGCCCTGAATGCCGCCGTCTACGGCGTGAGCGGCGATACCCCTTTCGCGCAGTCTGAATGGGCCAAGCAGGAACACATCACCGTGCCGCTGCTCAGCGACTATGATCATGCCGTCGCCCGTGCCTATGATGTCGCCTATGATTCTTTTCTCCCGGAAAAAAACCTGCCTCTCTCCGGCGTCGCCAAGCGCTCCGCCTTTGTCATCGATAAAGATGGCGTCATCCAATACAGCGAGAGCAGTGACAATCCCGGTGAGCTGCCGAACTTCGATCAAGTGAAGGCCAAGCTGGGCGAATTGGCCTGAGGGCTTAATTTGCTTTCCGGTCCCGGTTAATCGCTTGTCGACCGGAGACACTCGGCCCATCGTAGCGAGGTCATGGGAAATAGCAGTCTACTTCGCGACGAAACCTTTCAGAGCTTTGACGCCGGCCCGGCCGGGGGGGGTTGTTTATACTCTTTGCCTGCCCTTCAGGAAAAAGGAGTGGGAGACATCTCCCGCTTACCGGTGAGCATTCGGATCGTTCTCGAGAGCGTGTTGCGAAATGCTGATGGCGAACGCATCACGAACGAGGACGTGGAAACCCTCGCTCGCTGGAATGCCAACAGCCCGGCCAGGACAGAGATTCCTTTCGTTGTCTCCCGCATCGTCCTGCAGGATTTTACCGGTGTGCCCCTGGTCGTTGATCTCGCGGCCATGCGCAGCGCGGTCGAACGCGTGGGCAAGGATCCCAGCATCGTTGAGCCGCTGGTGCCGGTTGATCTGGTCGTCGATCACTCGGTTCAGGTCGACTACTTCGGCACTCCCATGGCCCTCCAGATGAATCTGGAGATGGAATTTAAACGCAATCGCGAACGCTATGAGCTGCTCAAGTGGGGCCAGCAGGCGTTTGAAACCTTTGGCCTGGTGCCCCCCGGCATCGGCATCGTTCATCAGGTCAATCTGGAATACCTTGCCAAGGGCGTCCTCAGCCGGTCGCAGAATGGCCATCGCATTTATTACCCGGATACCCTCGTCGGGACCGATTCACACACCACCATGATCAACGGTCTCGGCGTCGTCGGCTGGGGCGTCGGGGGGATCGAAGCGGAAGCTGGCATGCTCGGTCAGCCGGTCTATTTCCTCACCCCGGAGGTGATCGGCATCCGCCTGACCGGCGAGCTCAAGGAAGGTGTCACCGCCACCGATCTGGTCCTCAGCGTGACAGAGATGACACGTAAACACGGCGTCGTGGGTAAGTTCCTCGAGTTTTTCGGGGAAGGAGCGGCCAGCCTGACAGTGCCGGACCGCGCGACCATCGGTAATATGTCTCCGGAGTATGGCTCGACCATCGCCTACTTCCCGGTCGATGAAGAGACGATTAAATACATGCGCCAGACCGGCCGCAGCGATGAAGTCTGCCAGGCCTTTGAAAATTACTATCGTGCTCAGGGCATGTTTGGCATCCCGCGCGAGGGCGAGGTGGATTACAGCACGGAGCTGGAGCTGGATCTCAGCAAGGTCGAGCCTTCCGTGGCTGGTCCCAAACGGCCTCAGGACCGCATCTCGCTGGCCGGTCTCGGAGAGAAGTTCCGCGAACTCATCACCGCTGATGTGCGTTCGGGTGGTTTCGGAAAATCCGCCGACTCCCTCGAAGAGGTCCACGAACTCGATCTCGGCGAACGGCCGGAGGATGACCCCTTCGCCCAGATGAGCGGTCAACACAAGGTCCGCCATGGCGATGTCCTTATCTCCGCCATTACCAGCTGCACAAACACGAGCAATCCCTCCGTTATGATCGCGGCGGGTCTGGTTGCAAAGAAAGCCGTTGAGAAAGGCCTCAGCGTTGACCGGCTCGTCAAGACCTCGCTCGCCCCTGGTTCACGGGTTGTTACTGAGTATCTCAAAGAATCCGGCCTGCAGGAATATCTTGATCAGCTCGGCTACAACCTTGTCGGCTACGGTTGCACGACGTGCATCGGAAACTCCGGCCCGCTTCAGAAGGAACTCGAGGACCTGCTCGGCGCGCGTGATGTCGTGGCGGCATCTGTCCTTTCCGGCAACCGGAACTTCGAAGCGCGCATTCATGGCGCCATTAGGGCGAATTTCCTCATGTCCCCGCCGCTGGTTGTGGCCTTTGCTCTTGCCGGCACGGTTAACATTGACCTGACCAACGATCCGCTCGGTCACGATGAGGAAGGTAACCCTGTTTATCTCAAAGATATCTGGCCCTCCATCGAAGAGATCCGCGAGACGATGGAGCGCTCCCTCAAGCCGGAAGTCTTCAATCGGCTCTACGGTGATTTTTCCGGGCAGAACCCGAAATGGGAGGAAATCGAAGCTCCCACC
Source organism: uncultured Verrucomicrobiales bacterium (assembly GCA_964622095.1). GTDB lineage: Bacteria > Verrucomicrobiota > Verrucomicrobiia > Verrucomicrobiales > CAZUPP01 > CAZUPP01. The sequence goes on along the minus strand of CAZUPP010000002.1, from coordinate 81,951 downwards.
GGCAGCGTCTACGACTGGAAGGATGAGTCAACCTACGTCCAGGAGCCGCCCTTCTTTGAGGGCTTCGGGATGGACACCGAGGAAATCACCGATATTCACGATGCCCGCGCCTTGGGCATCTTTGGGGAATCACTCACGACTGATCACATCTCCCCGGCCGGTGCCATCAAGCCGGATTCACCTGCCGGTCAGTTCCTCCAGGAGAAAGGCGTGGAGCCCCGTGATTTCAACAGCTTCGGTGCCCGCCGCGGAAACGACCGCATCATGACCCGCGGGACCTTTGGCAATGTGCGGATCAAAAACCGTATGGTCGGCAATAAAGAGGGTGGCCTCACAAAATTCTATCCCGGCGGCGAAGAGATGTGGATCTATGACGCCGCCATGAAGTACCGCGAGCAGAAAACCCCGCTCGTGGTGTTTGGCGGGGCAGAGTACGGTTCAGGCTCCAGCCGGGACTGGGCGGCTAAAGGCACTCGCCTGCTGGGCGTGCGTGCCGTTATCGTCACCAGCTTTGAGCGCATTCACCGCTCCAATCTCGTCGGCATGGGCGTGCTTCCCCTTCAGTTTAAAGATGGCACCACCGTTGAGTCTCTCGGCATTGATGGCAGTGAGCAGTTCAGCATCACCGGCGTGAAAGAAAATTTCACTCCCGGCGGCGAGGTCACCCTGCATATCAAGGGCGGGAACGGCGAAACCCAAGAGGTCCCGCTCACCCTTCGTATCGATACTCGTGTCGAGCTGGATTACTACCGGCACGGCGGCATCATGCCCTACGTGCTGCGTCAGTTGATCGAGCAGGCGAGCTGAGAATGATGCACGCAAGGCTGGCCGTTGGGTTAGGAATACTGCTGTTGCTTGGGCTCAGCGCTTCCGCATCCTCGGCGGACCCCGTCTTCGCCCCGCTTGCGCTGCGCCCTGCTCAAGTGCGCGACGTTTTTCTGAAGGCCTATCCGGCAGCTTTTGCGGACACGCAACCGGACGCCGTTCGGCTAATTCTGAAGTCGGGCGAGGGCATGGACATCGACGATGGCCATGAGAAATCCCCGGTCGAACGTCAGGCCAATCCCGATCTCGAGGATAGCCTGCTTTTCCACTATCCCGCCGGGCAGGAGGTAGACCAGCTCCCGCCGGACTTCGATCCCGGCCGGGTTCGCCTCGAGCCCTTGCTGAAAACGGTTTATGGGGGGAGCGAAGAAGAAGTTCGCAAGCAGCTTACGTCCGTCCGTTTCTGCGGACACATCCTCGAGTTTAACTCTGCCAATGGCGCCGCCGCCGCTCTTACGGAAGTCGGCGCTGACCTTGAAGGCCTCTTCGCGGCTCAGCCTGAGCTGCGGGATTATGTGAACACGGTGAAGGCGGACTTTTCCTGGGAATTTATCGCCGGCACGACCCAGCTCAGTCCTCGTGCCTTCGGTATCGCCATTTCCCTGAATCCTGCTCTCTCCGACTACTGGCAATGGCACGATCCGGCTGAGCTCGAAACCTATTCCCGGAAAGATTTCCCCTTCGCCATCGTCAATGTCTTCGAAAAGCACGGCTTTATCTGGGGCGGAAAATGGTATCACTTTGATACAGGCCACTTTGAATACCGGCCAGAATTGTTCGCTCTTGCCGAAATTCTTGAATCGCAATGACCTGCGGTCCTTTCGCGATCCCCTTTTCAACGCTAGATTTATCCCATGCGTGAAGCCACCCTGAAGCTCGACGATGACCTCTATGGGCGTGTCCTCTGGATCAGCCAGGAGCAGAATGAGGATATCAATAAAACCTTCGCCGACCTCATCCGGCGCGGCCTGGAAAACCGGGAAGCGGAAGAGCAACGGTTCCCCCTGTTCAAGCGCGGCACCAATCACGATGAGATCGGCATTGAAGCCGTCCGAAACGCCACGGAGGGCTGACCACCATGAAAGATCGCTACCTCCTCGACGTAAATACCCTCATGGCCCTGGCGTGGGCTGATCACGCCCTTCACTCGCGAGCGGTGCGCTGGTATCAGATGCGGCGGGATGCGGGCGGCCGTTTCTTTACCTGTCCCCTCACGGAAAACGCCTTCGTCCGCGCGTGCAGTCAATCCGCCGTCATGACCGCCGGTCTTTCCCCACGGGACGGCCTCTCTGCCCTGCGCAAAATCAAGGCCATGAACGGATTCGGTTTCTGGCCGGACAATCTCAGCATCGCCGACCCGGACTACATCGACGAAAAAAAGATCCTCTCCTACAAGAGTATTAATGACGCCTACCTCCTCGGGCTCGCCATGTTTCACGGCGGCAAGCTTGCCACCCTGGATCTGCGTATGGTCAATCTCGTCGGCTGGACGATCGACCCGAAATCCATCCTCGAGCTCATTGAGGAATGATCGATTTGAGAGTATATTTTAAGTCATATCATGAAAAGATCGCTCCTTCTGCTGCTCGCCGTTTCCTTCATCGGTCTGATGAGGAATTTCTGCACGGCCGCGACTGTTTACGAAGAAGCTGTTGACGGTGATTTTTCCGGTGATCTCATGACACCCACTTCGGTGACCCTGCAGCTCGGCCCCAACACAATTATCGGACAGATGGGCGACAACGGAAACACCGGCGCCACCGATGGCAGTGACGCAGACTACTTCACTTTCACCATCGCTCCCGGCCAGGAGCTGACCTTTATCTCGATTGATTCCTACTCCTCACCCGGCGATCCCGGTCTGAGCTTTATCGGGCTGACCAACGATACACAATTCATCGACCAGATTGGCACCGGCCTCCTGGGTTCATCACTTTTCAACGCCTCCGTCCCAGCGGACCTTTTAAATGTGCTCGCCTTTGGCCCTCTTGGACCTGGGGACTATTCGATCTGGCTGCAGGAAACGGTGGATACAACCGTCGATTATCAATTCACCTTTACCCTCATACCGGAACCAGGCGCCCCGATGATGATCACGCTCGCCGGGGCTGGCTTGATTGTCAGACGGAGAAGAACGCGCCGGTGGCGCTAGGATTTTTCGCGTACTTCACTGACCGCTTTTACCGCAGCCGACAGGATAACCTCAGGCAACGCCGGGTGGACATGCATCATCTCGGCCAATTTACGGACGTCATTTTTGAGCCGCAGAACGGGCAGGACCTCATGCAGAATCGTGGCGCTCTCTGGTCCGACCAGATGACAGCCTAGAATGCGGTAATCCTCTGGTGAAACCAGCAACTTGATCCGTGGATACTCCAGGCGCATGGACATGGCCCGGGCGCTGGCGAGCCAATCCTGAAATACAGAAACAAACGGCGTCCCCTGCTCCTCAACCACCTGCTCCGTCAGGCCCACCCCGGCAACCTCCGGGTCGCTGAAAACGGCGTGGGGCACCGCAACATAGTCGACCGGTCCCGTTTCACCCTTGAAAAACTGGCGCCGCAGATAGTGCACGTCATAACTGGCCACATGCTGGAACACATATTTCCCGGCCACATCGCCGATCGCATAGACGCCAGGGACAGTGGAACGCGGGTAATCATCGGTGACGATGTTTCCATGTTGGTCTTTTTCAACAGCCGTGTTTTCCAATCCGAGATCGTCCGTATTCGGAATGCGGCCAATCGCGAAGACCACCGCATCCGTCCGATGCTCGGATGAGCTGCCTGCCGGTCCGTCCAGTTGCATAGAGAAACCCTGACCGTCATGGGTCATCGAGGCGATGGAAGTGCCAAAGGCAACGTCCACGTGTCGGGTAAACTGCTCCTTGAAGACTTGTGCGATGTCCCGGTCCTCCCGGTCCAGCAGTCCATCACCGCGCACCAGCATCTTTGCCTTTACGCCGCAGGCTGAGAAGAAATTGGCCAGCTCACAGGCGATGTAGCCGCCACCGACAAAGGTAATCGACGAAGGAATGGTTCCGTTCAGCGGGAAAAGATCGTCACTCGTCCACACCGGCAGGTCCTTTAAAGGGGCCGGCCGCGGCCGCGTCCCGGTAGCGATGACAATCCTTTCTGCGTCAATCG
>CAZUPP010000002.1:0-77880 GCA_964622095.1 uncultured Verrucomicrobiales bacterium | reverse complement strand
TCGATGAGGGCAACGCGCTGGCCCTCCTTGCCGGCGGCGATGCCAAGATTCGCCGCACGGCCGCCGCCGATCACGATGAGATCATAACTTTCTGGGTGCATAGGTCAGCGAGCAATCGGGATTCAGTTTAAAAATGGGCGGAATGATTGATGAATAGTTCCGCGGGCCGAAAAATGAACAAAGCGCACGGGTAAATCGTAAAAACTCTAGGCGAAGGTGAGGCGATAGTTTCAACTCTTCCTCCCGGCCTCTGTCTTGAGAACTCGCAGCCCACAAAATTCCGGCTTTCGAAGCAGCGGAGAGTTGGCCACATTCCCCACGTCTTTCTCCACCGCTTTTCATCACGACCATGCAGTCCGGCCTCAAACGCAGCATCCCTACCATCACGATCATCGGCATGTGGCTGATCACCATTACCCTGGTGATCTACATCCTCCACCTCGGTAAGGGGCTCCTCGTCCCCCTCGTTCTGGCGTCATTCCTTTTCTATCTCATCCACATCCTCTCTGATGGTATCGCCCGCATCCCTTTTGGAAGTTTCCACCTGCCGCGGTTCGTCTCAGCGATTCTCGCCATCCTGCTCATCGTCGTTTTTTCGAATATCATCGTCACCCTGCTCACGCGGAATCTCACGGAGCTGGGCGAACGCTGGCCGCAATACCGTGAACTCCTCCAGGAAAAGGTGGATAGCGGAGCCCGGGCCTGGGAAAACATCACCGCCAATCTCATGCCTACGAGCAACCGTGAGCACGATCGCGCGATGGGCATGATCCCGGGCATGGGGACGGCCAGCGCGATCGATCTCAATGCCCTCGCCGACCCCGGTCAGGCCGCCGGACCAATCACGCCCATCCCGCAATGGGCTCGCCAGCAGGGGCCGTTGCTGACCAATCCCGCGGAAATCTATGCCCCCGGACCCACCTCGGGTTTCGGGGATCTGGAAGGGCTGATGAAGGATGTTCAGATCCCGGAACTCGCCGCGCGCGCTCTCGCCACTCTCACTGGTGCCGTCGGCTTCTTCGGGCTCAGCTCCATCTATCTCATGTTCCTTTTCTTTGAGCAGAACACTCTCGGTGAAAAGGTGCGGCGGCTCGCCAAAACGCCCAAGCGCGCGGAGGAAACCTTCCGCATTCTGAAACAGATCGATGGTGACATCCGGAAGTTTATCGGCGTGAAGACCTTCACCAGCGCTCTGACCGCGGTCACCACCTACATTGTCATGCGCTCGGTGAACCTCTCCTTCGCCGAGTTCTGGGCCATGCTGATTTTCTTCCTCAACTTCATTCCCAGCATCGGGTCGGTCATTGCCACTATTTTTCCCACGGTCATGGCCCTGGTCGACAGTGAATCCATTGTCCCCTTTCTGGTCGTTGGCGGCGGGGTGAGCGCGATTCAGTTCACCATCGGTAACATCATTGAACCCCGGCTCATGGGCAGCTCGCTCAATCTCAGCCCGCTGATCATCCTGCTCTCGCTCGGTTTCTGGGGCTCCCTCTGGGGCGTTGTCGGTGCGGTGCTCTGTATCCCCATCACCGTCATCTGTGCCATTGTCTGCTCATATTTTCCATCCACCCGCCCGGTTGCTATCATCCTTAGTAAACGTGGCCAGATCAAGGATCTGCGGGAGATTCCCACCATTCATCGGGACGACCCGGACGAAGATGAGGAAAAAGCGCTCGAACGGGAAAACGTCACTGCCTCCACCTTCATTATCTCCGGCACCACGGCGGCTGGCAGCGCCTCCAGAAAAGCGCCCGCCGCTGATCCGGAACCGGACGAGGCTGCCTCCTCGGCCGCCACGCCTCACGGAGAGCCAGGCCTGGCCAAAGGCTGACCGGCCAGTTCGCGCAGATCTTCCAGAGTCAGACTGGTGAGCCGGTGCACCACCCGGTCCGCTTCCAGATTTTCCGGCGGATGGGTTGTGGCCACCGCCACCGTGTGCATCCCGCCGCGCCGCGCCGCTTCCAGCCCGGAGTGGGAATCCTCAATCACCACGCAATTTCCCGGGACCCGCCCGATCAGCCCTGCGCCTTTCAGGAATACCTCCGGATCCGGTTTCCCTTCGCTCACATCCTCACTGGTTACCATCCCGGCAAAGAACCCCGCCAGACCCATCGCCTGCATTCCGACCTCGATATTCTGCCGCTCCGTCGATGAGCCGATCACCGCGGGCACCTCCGCCGCCTTAAGCGCTTCCAGCAAGTCCCTCACCCCGGGCAGCGGCTTGATCTTTTCATCTTTTGCGAGCAGCTCCCGGTAAAGCTCTTCCTTGCGCAGGGACAGCCTCTGGATCTCCGCTGGCTCCGTCGCCCACCTGTAAAGATTCGGAATGATCGTCGCGTTACGTTTCCCGAAACCCAGCTTGAAATGGTTTTCCGGCAGAGGTAACCCCTCCTCCTCTGCCAGCAGTTCCCACGAGCGCTCGTGATGGGCGGCGGAGTCAATCACCACCCCGTCCCAATCAAAAATCACGCCCAGCGATCCGCTTTCCATGAAGCCGTAGCAGCAACAGCAGGTGGATGAATCTCTCTCTCTCCCCCCTCGGGAGGCTTATTCCGGCAGCACCGGATCCTCCGCTCCGCTTTCGGTTTCCTGCTCTTCCTCTTCTGAGTCAGACCCGCCCGGAGCGTCTCCCTCGCCGAGCAACAGGAATTTGAAGAAGCGGTCGTAGCGGTCACTCAGATCAACCTCAAACATCTCATTCGGCACACCCGCCTCATCGGAGACTTCTTTCGCTTCCTGTGTGAGCTGTCGCAGATCTTCGTCGCTGGTCGTTTCTTTCAGATTATAGAATTCGTTGTCCGCGTTATTGAAGACGTTATCCAGTGCGCTGTTTGCCTTTTCCGCCGGCACCATACCCGTATCGACTCCGTGATAGAGACGCTGCATTTCAAAGGCAAAGGCCTGCTTTTCCTCATCGCTCAAGCCGGACGCATCCAGCTTGATCTCATAGCTGGAGGCCAGGATCATCAGGCGTAAGGCGGCGTTCGGCTCGCCTAACATCATCCCCTGGAACCGCTCAAAGACCGGCTTCCAGTCGTCCCACGTCACCTTGCCATCGCTGCCGCGGAAATCTTCAAAATTAGCCTCGATCACTTTCTGCGTCTGTTCCTTCTCCTCAACAGACAAAGATGATCCATCAACCAGCGTGATACTCATGGCCTCAAATCCATCCGTCAGCCACTTGGCGCCCTGAAAAGCAATCAACACCCCCAGAATGGCCACGACCACAACACCTACAATGGCAACCACCAGACAGGTGATCAGACATGGGTTCGCATCGCCCTTCTGATCGTGGCGGCGGATCGGTGGGAAATTCTTTTTCATGAAGAAAGCAAGATGACTGATTTGGAAAATGCTTGGTGAGACGTTCCAGCGCGGAACAGAAAGAGGACAGCCTTACCGCGGACGTGTTCAGACTGCAAGGTCCGTAACGCCACGTTCCCGGGAGCTGGGCGCAGCCTGTGAAATGACACCCGCCAAGTCAAGGCTGCCCTTTGCTCATTGCGCCTTCCCCGCGCCATCGCCTACACTGCCCGGATGACGGATTCCTCTCCTTCCGCACCGCTGCCCAGCCCTCACAAGCTCTCCGCGGACCAGCGTCTTGCGGGTCTACTTGTTCCCGTTTTCGCGCTTCGCCGTGAAGGGGACCTTGGCATCGGGGACACCACCGCCATTCGGGAGCTCGCGGATTTCTGCCGGGACGCCGGCTTCCGCATGATCCAGGTCCTGCCCATCAATGAAACGGGTGGCGACAACAGCCCCTACAATGCCATCAGCTCCGTTGCCCTTGAGCCTGCCCTGCTCGATGTCTCACCCCGCGCCATCCCGGATCTCAGGGAAAATGACTACCATCAGGCCATCGGCAGCGTCGCCAGCTACGGCCTGACGGAGGGCCCCGTGAACTATGACGAGGTTAAACCCCTCAAGCTCGGTATTCTCGGCCGCGCCTACGCCAGCTTTTGCGAGAACGCCCCGCTCGAGCGCCAGCGTGCCTTTGCCCGGTTCCGCGAGGAAAACCGTGCCTGGCTGCGGAGCTACACGTTCTTCCGCACGCTCATGGAGTGGAATGAGACGGAGGTCTACGATCACTGGCCGGAGCCGCAGCGCAAGTGGGCCGTGGCCCAGCGCTGGCTCGGCAGCCTGCATCCCGCCGACCGCAAAGCCTTTGAGCAGCGCCAGCAGTTCTTCGCCTACGTCCAATGGATCGCCTATGATCAGTGGTGCGCCACCCGCATGCATTGCCTTGCCCGCGGGGTCCATCTCATGGGAGATATTCCACTCGGCATCGGCTACTACAGTGCCGATGTCTATGGTCACCCGGAGATCTTTCGCCTCCGCTGGGCCTGTGGTGCCCCCCCGGAAAAAGTCTTTGAAGCGGACGAATTCACCAGGCAATGGGGTCAGAATTGGGGGGTCCCCCTCTTTCACTGGGAGCAGATGGAGGCCTACGGCTTCCCCTGGTGGAAACAGAGAGTCGCCAAAGCCTGCGAGGTCTTTGCCGCCATCCGCATCGATCACATCCTCGGTTTCTTCCGCGTCTTCGCCTTCCCCTGGCGCCCTGAGCTCAACCAGAAAGTGCTCGAGATGTCCCAAGAAGAAATCCTCGCCATGACCGGCGGACTTCTCCCTCAGTTCATCCCGCGAGCCGATGACACGGAAGAAATGCGTCAGCTCAATGCAAAGGAAGGCACCGAAAAACTCCGCGCCGTCCTCGAAGCCGCCGGTGATTCCCTTCTCATCGGTGAAGATCTCGGCGTCGTGCCGCCTTACGTTCGCCCCGCCCTCCATGACCTGGGCATCCTCGGCTTCCGCATCCCCCACTGGGAGGTGGACTATTCCAATGGCCTCCTCTTTCCGCCCGAAAGCTTTGACCGGCTCTCCCTCGCTACCTGGGCCACCCACGATCATCCTCCCATCAAATGCCTTTGGCGGGACCTCCGTGGACTCGCCATGGGAGATCCCGCCACGATGGAACGCCTCAACAAAAAACCCGGCGACCGAGACGTCATTGATGGCGCCAAATGGGAATACCATCGCGTCTGCCAGCAGATCGGCCTCGAAAAGACCGAGCCGCCCCAGGAGTTTAACGAGACCGTTCACCTCAAGCTCCTCGAAGGTCTCTTCCGCACCAACTCCGCCCTCGCCATCGTCATGATCACCGACCTCCTCGGCACGGAACAGCGCTTCAATGTCCCCGGCTCCGTCTCCACCTCAAACTGGTCCAACCGGCTCACCCGCAAAATCTCCCGCCTCAAATCCGATCCCGACCTCCAATCCCTCCTCCACAAAATCTCCACCCTCATCCAGGAAACCGGAAGAATGGAGTAGGGACTGGCAACCACTGGTCCTCCCTCTGCCACTAGATTAAACAAATCTTTGAAGGGGCAAGGTGTGGTTTGCGGCAAACCGCGAAGTTCCTACAGGAATTTTTCGGCTATGGAAGTGATAAAAGCGCTCACCATGACCTGCTTTCTATCAAATGTCTCAGAACCTGAACCCAGACAAAGCCCTGATCTTCAGGATTGTCCACATTCGCAATGTTCCTTGGATATTGGAGCAGGGCGGATTGTTTGCCCGTAGCTCCTCGCAGCAAGACGCCAATTACGTTAACATCGGCAGCCCTGAACTGATTGCCAAACGCAGGCAGAGGCATATTCCGATTTCACCAGGTGGGACGCTGAGCGATTATGTCCCGTTTTACTTCACGCCGTTCTCAATCATGATGTATAACATCAAAACGGGATATCAGGGCGTCACCTGTCGTCCGAATGAGGAGATTGTTATCTGCATTTCTTCACTGCATCGCATTGTCGAGCTAAACCTCCCTTTTGTCTTCACAAATGGGCACGCCTTAATGGTAGAGGCTGATTTCTACAATAATCTCGCCGATCTTGATAAGATCGATTGGCTCCTGCTCCAAAGTAAGGACTTCAAACGCGATCCAAATGATCTTTACAAACAATTTCGCTATCAGGCCGAGGCTCTGGTGCACCACCATGTGCCGCTCCATGCCCTGCGAGCCATGGTTTGCTTTAATGATTCAGGCTGCTCAGAGTTAGAAACTCTCAGAGATGAGTTTAACAGATGCCTTGAAATTCGCGTGCATCCGAAGTTCTATTTCTAGGACATGGTTCACTTTACCTCAGGAAACCTGCTCGACGCCCAGGCCGAGGCAATCATCAACCCCGTCAACACCGTCGGGGTGATGGGTAAGGGCATAGCGCTGATGTTCAAGGAGCGTTTCCCCGAAAACTTTGAGGCCTACGCCGCCGCCTGTAAAGCGGGTGAAGTTCGGGTCGGCGAGATGTTTGTGACTCAGGGAGTCGAATTGGGAGGGCCACGGTGGATCATCAATTTCCCAACGAAAAAACATTGGCGCTACCCGACTAAGCTCGAGTGGCTGAAAGATGGTTTGGTGGCGCTCAAGAACTTTCTCGTCGAAAACAATGTGAAATCTGTCGCCGTCCCGCCATTGGGTTGCGGTAACGGAGGACTCGACTGGCAGGTTGTCCGGCCGCTAATCAAGGCCTCATTATCTGAACTGGATAATGTGGAGGTCTTGGTCTATGAGCCGACGAAGAAATATCAAAATATCATCAAGGAGCAGGGGGTCGAAAAATTGACGGTCCCTCGCGCACTCATTGCGGAAATGGTCCGCCGCTACGAACTCATGGGCTTTGATTGTTCCCTGCTGGAAATTCAGAAGATTGCTTGGTTCCTGGAGCGTACCATGAAGCGTCTGGGATTGCAGAACATCTTGGATCTTCGATTTCAGGCAAATCGCTATGGCCCATTCGCGAATCGATTGAAACACCTTCTCAATAATCTTGATGGAAGCTACTTGAATTGCGATAGGCGACTGTCTGACGCAACAGCAGAAGACATTATCCGTTTTAATCCTGTCAGGCGCGACCAGCTGGAGACTTTTTTCCGATCCGATGAGGCTAAGCCCTTCTTACCGGTCATTGAGGCGACGGAAGAATTGATTGATGGCTTTCAATCACCTGTCGGGATGGAAGCGCTCGCTACAGTAGACTGGCTAGTTTCGCAGTCCGGAGTTGAACCGGCCCTGGAAGCCGTTAAGAAAGGCCTTCAGGAATGGCCCACAGGCCGAGAACACGCCGCACGCAAAGAAAAGCTATTCAGCGACCGGCTCTTAAATCTTACTATAAAGCGCCTGTCTTTAATCAATTATAATTTAACCGCGGCAGACGGGTGACACTGAATTCTTAGCCGTCCATCCGTAGCCACGCGCTTGCGCATGGTGAGCGTTATATCGAAAGCCAAAGATAACGCAAGCCTGCCGTTCCAATCACCTCTGCACCGGTCGATTCATCCGCGTGCCTCTCTCGCGAAACATTTTCAACTTTTAACACCCCGGATAACCCGAACGCCCCGGACGTGTTGCTGGTTGCTCTTCAAAGCGGTAGGTTAATTGATGCCCACTGAATTATTACGAATCTCCTTCCAAGCGGCCTGGGCAGCCGGTCGCTCCGCGTGGAACTTTCTCCTCCTCTCGTTTTTTCCAGGCCACCCACTCCCCGCGTTCCCCAGCCCAGGAACGGCCATTGAGGCCTTATCTTCTTTTTACCAAACGTTCGGTAAAATATAACAACCCGCTAAAAATCAGGCGCTTACACAGATTTCAGTCGCCGCTATCCAGTTTTACCAATCGGTCAAACAGGCCAACCTGCCCCCTCTCTCCCACCTCACATCTGCTTGATCAAGGCTTCCGCGATGTGCGCCGGCGTTTCGGCCACCGCGATGCCGCATTCACGCAGCACTTCCATTTTGCTCTGCGCTGTCCCTTTGCCGCCGGAAACGATCGCCCCCGCATGCCCCATCCGGCGTCCGGGAGGCGCGGTCACCCCGGCGATAAAGGCCGCCACCGGTTTCTGACAATTCTCCTTAATCCAGCGCGCCGCAATCTCTTCGTCTTCTCCGCCGATTTCCCCGATCAGAATGATACCCTCCGTGCCCGGATCATTGTTAAACATTTCCACGCAATCCTTATGCGTCAGACCATGAATCGGGTCGCCGCCAATCCCGATACAGGTGCTCTGGCCAAAGCCGCGTTCCGTGAGCTGCCAGACCGCTTCGTAGGTGAGGGTCCCCGAGCGGCTGACCACGCCGACGTTGCCGGCTTTATGGATGTAGCCCGGCATGATCCCGATCTTGCACTGGTCTGGCGTGATGATGCCCGGACAATTCGGACCGATCAGAATGGATCCCGACCGCCTGATTGCATCCTGCACCGGCAGCATGTCCTGCACGGGAATGCCTTCGGTGATACAGGCGATCACTTCAATCCCCGCCGCGGCCGCTTCCAGGATGGAGTCGGCGGCAAAGGGAGGCGGCACGAAAATCATCGTCGCATTACAGCCCGTCTGCTCACGGGCTTCCGCCACCGTGTCAAAGATCGGCACACTCCTGCCCTGGTGGCTCCATTCCAGGCCTGCTTTACCCGGGGTCACCCCGGCCACTACATTCGTCCCGTATTCCATGCACATCTGCGCATGGAACGCGCCGGATTTCCCGGTGATCCCCTGCACCAGCAGGCGCGTGTCTTTTCCGACCAGTACACTCATAAATTCTTAAAACGCAGAGGTGAGAAGCCGTTAGCTCTTAAGGGTGGCGACAACTTTCTGGGCGGCATCACTCAGATCACCCGCCGTCGTCAGCTGCAGCCCGCTCTGTTCCAGAAGCGCGCGGCCTTCCTTTACATTCGTTCCTTCCAGACGCACCACCACCGGCACCTTGATGCCCAGCGCCTGTGCCGCGTTGATCACGCCCTGCGCAATGATGTCGCACTTCATGATTCCGCCGAAGATATTTACCAGGATCGCTTTCACCTGATCATCGCTGAGCAGGATGCGGAAGGCCTCCGTCACCTGTTCCTCCGTCGCGCCACCGCCCACGTCCAGAAAGTTGGCCGGTTCTCCGCCGTAGTATTTGATGATGTCCATCGTGGACATGGCCAGGCCCGCACCATTAACCATGCAGCCGATGTTTCCGTCCAGCTGTACGTAGTTCAGGCCAAACTCCGCCGCCTTCAGTTCACGCGGATCTTCCTCGTCCGGATCGCGCAGCGCTTCGATCTGCGGCTGCCGGAAAAGCGCGTTATCATCGAAGCCGAACTTCGCGTCGAGCGCCAGGATCTGATCATCCGGCGTGCGGACGAGGGGGTTGATCTCAATCAGCGAACAATCGCGCGCGGTGAAAAGCTGGTAGATCTTCAGAAAAGCACTGGCGGCCGTCTGGATGAGCTTCCCCGTGAAGCCCAGTTTGGTTGCCAGGTAACGCGCTTCATAGGCCTGCAGGCCCCACGCCGGGTCGACCTCGACCCGGAAGATCAGCTCCGGCGTTTGCTCCGCCACCGTTTCGATATCCACTCCGCCTTCCGTGCTCGCCACGACCACCGGTTTGCCCACGCTGCGGTCCAGCAGGATCGCGAAATAGTATTCCTTGGCGATCTCCGCCGCCTTCGCGATGAGCACCTTTTTTACCAGCCGCCCCTCAGGGCCGGTCTGTTTCGTGACCAGGGTGTTGTTGAGCATCCTGCCGGACATTTCCTCCGCTTCCGCCGGATTGTTGACCAGTTGCACCCCACCTCTGAAGCCATCCTTGAATTCACCTTTACCGCGTCCCCCCGCGTGGATCTGCGCCTTCACCACCATCTTGCCCTCACCCAGCTCCTCCGCCGCCGCATAGGCGTCACCCGCCGTTTCAACCATGCGCCCCGGCAGGGTGGGCACACCAAACTCATCAAACAGCTCTTTGGCCTGATACTCGTGGATATTCATGAACGTCTTCCCCGGACAGAACGCCGCGCCTGGTGGCCTGGACGGCCCGCAATTGGCACACGCCGCGTCATTGGCGCCGAGCCTAGATGGACGGCGAAGAGCAGGTCAAGCGAAGTCAGCCCCAGCCTTGCCTGCCCCACCCATTCTTGCCTAGCCTTCGGCATGAGCGAGCCTGAGCCTAGTGAGCTACCTTCCAACTCCCTGCGTGCCCGCGTGCGCCATATCATTTTTGATTCGAATGATCTGCCCTCACGCACCTTCGATCTCCTGCTCATCCTCACCATTCTGATCAGCGTCATCGCTGTCCTGCTGGTCAGTGTGGAATCGGTGCGCGCTCAATATGGAGATTTTCTCATGGGTTTGGAATGGGTCCTCACCGTCATCTTCACCGTGGAATATTTTACCCGGCTCTGGGCGGCAAAGGAGCCCGGGCGCTACGCCACCAGCTTCTACGGCATCATTGATCTGCTCGCCATCGTCCCGACTTATCTCAGCCTGCTCCTGCCCGGGGCGGAGTTTCTCATCGTCGTGCGTTTCCTTCGTTTCCTGCGCGTCTTTCGTATTCTCAAGCTGCTGGAATACATGGATGGCGCCCAGATCATCCTCATCGCGCTGATCAAAAGCCGCGCGAAGATCGTGGTGTTTCTCGTCGCGATCCTCACCATCGTCACCATCATGGGGGCGCTCATGTATCTGGTGGAAGGGCCCAAACATGGGTTCACCAGCATTCCGCGCAGCATTTACTGGGCGATCGTCACCATCAGCACGGTCGGTTACGGAGATATTTCACCCCAGACACCTCTTGGCCAATCAATTGCCTGTCTGATTATTCTGCTGGGCTACGGAATTATTGCGATTCCCTCCGGGATCGTGGCGGCCGAAATTACGCGCACAGAATTAAAGCGATTCCGCCAGGAAGTCGATACCGGTGGCGGTGCAATCGCCGCAGCGGACAAAACCCATCTCAAAGCGGCGGGGGATTCCGCGGAAGCCGTGCGCAATACCAACCAGGCGGCACAGGAGGGTGTCCCGAAATTACCGCCCGCATTCTGCCCAAACTGCGGCGTAGGAGATCACCTTTCAGACGCCCGTTTCTGCCGCCGCTGCGGGAGGGCTTTTGATTAGGGTAAGTAAGTCAGTGTGGGCGCAAACGCTCGAACCGTTCCACCCGATATTTCCCGGTTTCGCGAATCGTAGCTCCCACCGTATATTCGTCCGTCCTGAATTCCGGGAAAAATCGATCTCCTTCGTAATCGCCAAAAACGCTCGTCAGAATAATCTCGTTCCAACAGGCCATTGTAAGCCGATAGATTTCCTCTCCACCAATGATAAAAAGACAATCTCCGCGGGCCTTTTCCGCCATGGGCCATAATTCGTCGAGAGAATGTACCGTATTTACGGAGTTTCCTTCGGCTCGCCATGATTTATCGCGGGTCAGCACAATATTATCCCGCCCGGGCAGAGGCCGCCCAATCGATTCATAAGTCAGACGCCCCATCACGAGGGTGTGGCCCATGGTAGTCTCCTTGAAAAATTTCAACTCTTCTGGCAGATGCCACGGAATCTGCCCGGCGTTGCCAATAACCCGGTTCTTCTCAGCCATCGCCGCGATCGCAATTATCCGCTTAGTACAGACTGACATTTCTTTATCACACGGCCACCGGTGCTTTAATCGCCGGATGGGGATCATAGTTCTCCAGCGAAAAATCCTCATAGACAAACTCACTCAATTCCCGGCGGGCCGGATTAAGCTTCATTTGTGGGAGCGGCCGTGGCTCGCGGCTTAACTGGAGTTCGACCTGCTCAAGGTGATTCAGATAAATATGAGCATCGCCAAAGGTGTGAATAAATTCCCACGGTTCGAGATCACATACCTGCGCGACCATCATGAGAAGAAGGCTGTAGGAGGCGATATTAAAGGGCACACCCAGAAATAAATCCGCGCTCCGCTGATAGAGTTGACAACTGAGAAGCTTTTCATGGACATAAAACTGAAACAGTGTGTGGCATGGCGGGAGGGCCATTTCATTCACCTCGGCTGGATTCCAGGCGGAAACAATATGGCGCCGGCTCTTCGGATTTTCACGAATACCTCGAACCAGTTCATTGATCTGATTAATCCGGCGGCCGTCCGGTCCTTCCCAGGCCATCCATTGTTTGCTGTAGATCGGTCCCAGCTCACCATTTTCATCAGCCCATTCATCCCAGATCGTGACCCCGTGATCATGCAGGTATTTAACATTCGTTTCGCCGCGCAGGAACCAGAGCAGCTCGTGAATGATCGAGCGCAGATGCACCTTCTTCGTTGTGACCAGCGGAAACCCGTCACGCAGATCATACCGGCATTGCGCACCAAAAATCGAAAGAGTCCCGACCCCCGTGCGATCGTCACGCCGCACCCCGTGCTCATAGACTTGCCGGAGAAGTTCCAGATATTGCCGCATCAGGAAACTTAATTGCCATCCTCCGAGGAAGTCGACCGCGAATTTTCCGCGACGTCCATCGGATCGAAATAATTGTAGTGCACACTGACCGTTCGAAACTTCTCACCATTCTCGTTCTTTGCCGTGAAATCAAAAACGCGAAGGAGGGTGTCCGGCGTCCGCCACTGATAACCCAGCAGGGTGTGCTTCACCTCTTCGCCCAGTTCGCGTTCGTTTGTGATCAGTTCGCCCTGGGTGTAGAGTTTATTAAATTGATCCACAAACCGCCGCCGAAGCCGGGTGTAATCTTCATCGCTCCAATCCCGGCTGCCGAACATCATCTCAATTTCGTCCATGAACTCCCCGGTGAAGTACAGCTTCGTCCCGATGAGAAGGGGCTTGATGAAGCCTTCCAGGTCCCACACCTCACGGCCTTCCTCGCCCTCCTGTTTACTGGCGATAACCACGCCAACTCCGGTCAGGAGGCTCTCCGCATCCTTGCGGGTTTGTCCCCATTCAAAACCAAAGGGCAGCTCCGCCCGGCGCTTGGCGATCGGCGGCCCATCTCCCTCCAGCAAAGCGTCATCCCCCGTGAAGTCCTGCCCGGCGCCGGGCAGGAAACTTCCGGCAAGAACAAGAACCGCGGTGACGAAAATAAACGCGATTGGAGACAAGCGGCGATGAGGGTCCATGGCAATTATCCATAGGCGGCATTCCGGGCGGACATGCAATGGAAAACCGGCGGAGATTCTGCCCCGGCCATTGCCTATTCGTTAACGTGCCTTTACTATTTATCTCGTGCTCATGCTTCGCTTAACGTCGCGACTATTCTGCTGCCTCGGCGTGCTTCTAGGCGCACCCTCGCTGAGCTTGAGCCAGGTGAAGGTGAAAAATCTCGGCCCGGAAGAGGTCGAGGTCACTCTGGAGGAGCAGCTCTTTCAGGCGGTTGAAGAGAATGACGGCACCCGGATCACGACCCTCATGCTGCGCGGCGCGGAGGTTGATCCCCGCCGGGAGGAAGACGGTTTCACTCCGCTGATGGTCGCCGTGCAGGCCGGTAAGCTGTCCATCGCGGCGCTTCTGCTGGAAAATGGAGCGGATCCCAACCTGCGTTCGACGGACGTTTTTCGTGACCCGCCTCTGATGTATGCCCTCAATGATAAGGAGTCCCTGGAAATGGTTCGGCTGCTCGTGGACAAGGGTGCGGATGTCAATGCCTGGAATGGCACCGGCAAAAGCAACGCGCTGATGAAGGCGATCACCCTCGGCGAGAGCGAGATCGTGCGTGTCCTTCTGGAAGCCGGGGCAGATGTTTCCGCGAAGAATGGCAAGGGCGCCAACGCGGTTCTGCGAGCACGCGCCAGCCGTGACCTGGATATCCAGCGGATGGTGCGCGAACGCTGGGAGCAGATGCGCCTGAGCGAGCCGGTCACGATGAGCAAGCTTTCGGAGCGGGAGAAAGCGGTCTTTGAGCTCATGCTGACGGAGGGCGCTTCGGATGCGGCCGTCGCGGCCCGGATCGGAGGGTTTTCTCAGGACGGCCGTTTCAACCCGAACGCGCGCTGGCCGAATGGCGGTCACAGCCTGCTCATGGTGGCGGCGCTCAAAGGCATGCCGCAGACTGCTGAACTCCTGCTCCAGCAGGGAGCAAGCGTCACGGCGCGCTCCGCCGATAAGTGGGAGCAGAGTGTTCTTTTCTACGCCATCCAGGGTCCGGAACCTGAGCCAATGGTGACCCTGCTCCTGGCCCATGGCGCCGATCCCAACGCCCGCCGGTCCCGGGACGAAGGGACGGTGCTCATGAGCGTGTGTCAGCGGCCGGATGCGGAAACGCGCCTCGCGCTGGCGGATCTGCTTATCGCCCAGGGAGCCCGGCCGGATTATGAGGATGCCAATGGTATCAGCGCGGCGGATCTGGCTCTGGAAAAGGGCGATCGCAAGCTGCTGGAGATTTTTTACCGCAACTATGCCCAGGCGCCCGGGACCACCGTCGAAACTCTGGCCGCGGCTTCGACCATGGAGAAAGACCGGGCTACCTACACTAACACGCCCCGGCCACATTCGCAGAACCCGAACCGGCACCGGATGGAACTCCACCTGGCGGTCGCGCGGCGGCAACTGAGTGAGGTGCAACGGCTGATCAAGGATGGTGCGGATGTTCACGCACTCAACCGGAAAGGCAACAGCCCGCTGATCGAAGCCGCGGACCAGCTTAATCTCGAGATGTGCGGGGTGCTCCTGGCGGCCGGTGCGGATCCCAATCAGTTCAGCCAGAACGAGATGCGAGGCACCGCACTCATCTATGCCGCGGCCCGGATGAACAGCGCTCCCGTGGTCAAGCTGCTCCTGGACCGAGGGGCTCAGCCGAATGTGGGTATGGGCGAATGGGGATACACCCCGCTGATGCTGGCCACCGCCCTGCAGGAGGAGCAGACCGTCCAATTGCTGCTGGAACGGGGCGCCAACCCGAACCTGCGCGCCGCTGACGGGATGACGGCGATGAATCTGGCCCGGCGCACCCAGAACGAAGCGATCGCACGCAGGCTGGCCGAGGCCATGGAGGGTGAATCTCCTTGAACCAGGCGGGCCGGAATTTAGACTGCGCCCCAGCGATGGAGCAGCGGGTGATCAGCGAACGGATGAGTAATGGGATTGACCTCCTCCGCGGTCTTTTCGCCATCCTGGTTCTGATTTCCCACGCCATCGGCTCCTATGAAAGGGAGTTCAGCGAATCAACGGAGAATCCCATCTTTCAGAGCATCGTCAGCGCCTTGAGTGCTGGGTCTATCTGGGTCTACGGATTTTTTGTCCTTTCGGGATTCTGCATTCATCTTTCGGTGAATAATCTGATCGCGAAGGGTAAATATTCTCATCGCAATTATCTCCTCGCCCGGATAACCCGGATTTATCCATTGTTCTTCGTTGGATTATTACTGGCCCTCGCCACGAGTATTTTTGTCGATCTCGTCCGCGATGGAGAATCCTTAAGCACCGCGTTGTCCGAGTTATCAGGAGCGCGCATTATTGCGACGCTCCTCATGCTGCAGAATTTTCATTTGGTCATCCCGGAGTATGGACCGTCCTGGAGCATCACAAATGAGTGGCTTTATTATCTGGTATGGCCGGTCTGCCTTGCGCTGGGCCTTTACCGCGGCAACCGGGCGCTTATCTGGTCAGTCCTGATTGCGATGGGCATTACCGGTGTAGCCGCGGTGTGCTATAAACTGGGCGTTGGACCCGGTGACGGGAGGTTATTTGTGCCTTTCTGGACCATATTTTTTTCCATGCTGGCGTGGATTGCCGGAGTGGCGTGTCTGGTTTATTTGCCCCAGTTGCTGCAGATCGTTCGGCAATACGGCGCGATCGTGCTGCTGATTTTTGTTCTGAGTTTTTCCGCGCTTTATCTGATTCGATATTATTATCTGATGAAAGGCGCCCCTGCGCTGGTCATGTATCCCATTGAAGTAGCCGCCGCGGTGTCCTTTGCCCTGGGTATTCTCCTGCTCGACCGTGTGCCTTTGACCGGGCCGGCCGTGACGCGAATCTGCGGATACCTGGGCAGTCTGAGTTACCCGCTCTATCTGTTTCACGATCAGATCCTGCGTTCGATCCGGGCGGTTTACGACGCAACCGCGCAATCCTGGAATCCTTATCTTGCGGTCGCCTTTGCCGTCATGGTTTGCCTGATCATTTCCGGCACAATTGGCGTTTATCTGGAAAATTCTATTATGTCATGGCGAAAAAGATTTCTCAAAAAACATTCGAATTACACCGGGTCGACACATGAGACGGCGATTGCCGGACGGGGAGAATTGACGTCAGCGAAGCCCTCCGAACCGGAGGGCGGCGAGATTTCAGCAGGTGAGCGAGCCCGGGCGGAGGGGGGAGCAGGAACATGATGATAGATTGTATACCTGTATATTTGGCGTCGGGTGGCGGGCCGGAGGAGGTATTTCGCACGCTGAGTGTGGTGCTGCTCGCTGCGCTGGCCGTTTCCCTGATTTTTCAGAGATTAAAGCAATCACTGCTCATCGGCTATTTCGTCTGCGGCGTTCTCGTAGGACCGGATCTGCTGGGGGGGCCAGGTGCACTCGGAATATTTGAAGATCCGGGCGACCGCAGTTCGATTGAGGCGATGGCCGATGTAGGGGTGGTCCTGCTCATGTTTTCCATTGGGATTGAGTTTTCCATCAGTCATTTGCGCAGTCTCCGCCGCATCGCGCTGGTCGGTGCACCCATTCAGATATTCGGCACCGCGATTGTGGTGGCCATCATCTGTCTGGCCTTTGGCATGCCCATCCCACTGGCCGTGCTAACCTCCGTGATCGTGGCTATTTCCAGCACCGCCATTGTCCTGAAGGTATTTCAGGATACGGGCGGGGGGATTGATCTGGCGACGCGCATCGCGGTCGGGGTAGCGATTGTGCAGGATATTTTTGTCGTCGGATTCATTATTATTCTGCCGAATCTTTTTCCGTCAGAGGAAGGAAGCTCCTTTATCATAGAACTACTCAAAGCGTTTGGCATGGGAATCGCCTTCCTCGCGATCTGTTGGTTGCTGAGCCGTTTTATTATTCCGCCGATTCTGCGTTGGGTCAGTCAGACGAAGAGCCGCGAACTTTTTACGCTGACCGTGATCAGTCTTTGCGTGGGGATTGCGGAGATGAGTTATCTCTTTGGGCTCGGTTTTTCCCTGGGTGCCTTTGTGGCCGGTCTTCTGGTCAGTGAGACCGTTTACAGCCACAAAATTATGGCGGATGTTTTGCCCTTTAAGGACCTTTTCCTCACCATTTTCTTTGTCTCAGTCGGCATGCTCATGGAGCTGGATTTTTTCCTCTCGCACTGGCCGGTCCTGTTGCTGTGCGCGGGGGCTATCGTCCTGATTAAAGCAGCCATCGCTTTCTGGAGCGGCATCGCCAGCAAAAATCCGGTGCGCTCATCGGTCATGGCCGCCCTGGGACTCGGTTGTATTGGGGAGTTTTCTTTCGTCCTTTTACGGGAAGCGGACGGTATGGGCGCCTTTCCGGCAGACTCTCAATTCGCGGATCTCCCCCAGTTTCTGGCCATCGTAGCGGTGCTGACGATGAGCATCACCCCGGTGCTGGTGAAGTTTACCGCACCGATTTCCCGTCTCATCGAGCGGCTGCCCCTTTTCAAACCGAACCGGAAAGGACCGCCGGAGCAGAGTTCCGCGGAACGCATCAAGGAGATGCGGGATCACGCGATTATCTGCGGCTACGGCCCGATCGGGCAGGCCCTGACGGATAGTCTGAATCACTTTGGCATTCCTACTCTGGTCATTGAGTTGAATGCCAAAACCGTCGACCGGCTGATGGAGGAAGGGCAGCCCGTGCTATTTGCTGATGCATCCCAGTCACTCTCCCTTCAACTGGCTCACCTGGAGCGGGCACGGTTGCTGGCCATCACCTTTCCGGGCGGTGAACTGGCGGAAGCCGTCATCAAGCAGGCCCGCGCGATGATGTCTGACATCCTGATTCTTTCCCGGGCACGATTTCCCAGTGACGTGGAGCGGCTTCAGCAATTGGGCATTCAGATGATCATCCACGAAGAGCAGGCGGCCAGTGATGCCGTCATCCGGCACGCCCTACCGGTCTTTGACCTGGACGAGGAGCAGGTGGATGAAATGCTGGACCGCCTCCACTACGAAAGCGGGACGGGAGTAACATCAAAACTGGGCTGAGCGCAACGCGGCTCAGGCTGCTTCCAGCTTCGCGAGCACACGGCTGAGGTGCGCTTTGTGACGGCGTGCCGCGTTCTCGTGGATTACGTTGGTCTTGGCCGCCTTATCCAGATAGGCCTGCAGCTTGTGGAACTGAGCCTTGGCTTCCTCAACCTCTTTTTCCTCGATCAGGTGACGCACCTGCTTCAACTGCGACTTGATGCGAGTCTTGATCGATTTGTTATGGAGGGTGCGCGCAGTGTTCTGCTTGGCACGCTTGAGGGCTGATTTGATATTGGCCATAGCTTTTGAGGAGCCGGGAAGTTACGCCCGGATCAATAAACGTCAAGGACGGTTCCCGCAAAAAAAGTGCGTGGAACCGGTTGCCGCTCTTAGTCCTCCAGGCTCCCGTCCGTGGAGCCTTTATGGCCGAGCACTTTGACCGTCTGGTTGAGTTGCTCAAACTTGAGGGGTTTGCGCAGGACGGTGACGGGATGGCCGACCTGCAGGATGCGATCGAGCGTTTCGCTGTCCGGGTAGCCGGTAATGATGACGATGGGCAGATCCGGATCGATCTTCTTGGCTTCCTTGTAGACTTCATCACCGTCAAAATCCGGCAGTGCGAGGTCCAGGAAGCAGAGGTCGAATTTTTGCTTTTCGAGGGCGGCCACCGCTTCTTTGCCGGAGCCGACGACCACGCGGCTCAAGCCGACTTTCTTCAGGAACTGCTTAAAGAGATCCTGCAGGGAAGTATCATCATCCACGACCAGCACCGTAGGCTGGCCTTCGCGGTCCTTACGCAGGATATCTTTGTCCAGAGCAGCCTTCTTAATCCGCCAGCGGCCGCCGATCTGGATGGCGGGGAGTTGGCCGCGCTGCACGAGGTAGTAGACCGTGGGCAGAGGGATGCGGAGGTATTCCGAGGTTTCTTTAACCGTGAGCAGGTCGTGCATGGCGTGGATCTAGAGTTGCGAAAAGGGAGGTTACGAAGGAAAAAGGGAGCGCCGTGAAGCACGAGCAAGAGCAGGGCGAGTCATATAGTCTTTATACTCAGTATAATGGCTATATAAACCGCCGCCGTCAAGTCCAACGCGAATACCACGCTGGACCGTTCCGGAAGCCACTTCACCGGCTCCCGCCACCACTTCCAGGTGGGGTAATCCCGAAACGTCCAACTTAAGGGGGGGTCAAATTGTGATTCCGCCCGGGCACTCGCCATGACCCGGCAACACCGTAAGCGGAAGCATTGTCTTTTCCTACCGTATGTCAACAGACATCGCCCACCCGGGAACCGTTGTGAATTGGCTGATGATTGCGGTTGCACGCGGGGCAATTGATCCTAGGCTCCACCGTTCAGCCAAAAATGACATGCGATCATGGTTGCCTCCTCCGCCTGGCTGAAGACACCAACTTTGCCCGTTTGCTCAGTCCATGGCCCTTTCAAAAGACGACGTATCTTTCAAGCTCGAGTTCCAGCCCGGTTGCCGGAAGGTGGTGCATGCCCGGGTCAGCCCCGGTCCGGTCAAGGAGGAAGAGGACCGCATCATCAAGGAGGCACAGAAATCCGTCCGCATCCCGGGCTACCGTCCGGGCAAAGCTCCGGCCAATCTGGTGCGGAAAAAGTTCCAGCGGGAGATTGAGGACGCGGTTTACAATAACGTGGTGATTGAGGCCCGCCGGGAAATCCTCAACCAGCAGCAGGAACTGGACATCCTGCGGGTGACCGAGGCGGATGAGATGGAAGAAGCGGATGACGGTGGGCTGGCCTTCACCTTTGCCATCATCACCGCCCCTCAATTCAAACTGCCGGATTACACGTCCCTCACCGCCAAGGCGCACCCGGACGAGGTGACTGAGGAAGAGGTGGAGCACATCCTGGAAAACCTGCGCCAGCGGGCAGCCACCTTTGAAGATGAGAGCGAAGAAAGTGCCGCTCTGGAGTGGGGCCACTTTGCGGTGATCGATTTCAATGGAACGATCGACGGCGCGCCAATCGCGGACATCGGAAGTCCGGCGAGCGACTATTTCAATGAGGGGAAAGATTTCTGGTTCCGGATGGATGAAGAGGATGAAGGGTTTCTGCCCGGATTCGCGGAGGAACTGGAAGAAATGAAAATCGGTGAGACCCGGGAAATCAGCCTGCCCGTTCCGGAAGATCATGAGGATGAGCAACTGGCGGGTAAGGTAGCAGATTTCACGGTCACGCTGAAGGGAATCAAGCGCCGGGTGTTACCGGAGCTGGATGACGAGCTGGCCAAGACCCTCACCCAGGGCCAGATGGAAGATCTGACGGCCCTGCGGGAGGACGTCACCCGCCAGGCGGAAGAACGCAAGAAGTACCAGAAGGAGGAACTGATCACGCACCAGATCATGGATCAGGTGCTGGGGCAGGTAGAGACTGAGCTGCCGGACTTCCTGGTGCGGGCAGAGACCGAACAGATCGCGCGGGACATCGTGCAGCAGAATCAGCGGCGAGGGGTGCAGGATGAGGAGCTGGAAGAGAATAAATCGGCGATTATCGCCAGCGCCAACCGGATGGCGGAACGCCGTGTGCTGCGGCATTTCGTACTTTTGGCCATCGCCCGGCAGGAGGAGCTGGTGGTGGGGGAAGACGAGCTCAATGAACAGATCACGATGATGGCGGCTCAATACCGGATGACGGCGGATCAGCTACGTAACCGCCTGGAGAAAGAGCACCGCATGGAAGGGCTGCGGGAAGAGGTGCTGAAATCCAAGGCGCTTGAATTCCTCCGGGGCAAGACTAGCGTGGAATTGACCACGGAACCGGTCGAAGGCTATGAACAGCCGGCTCATGACCACGAAGAGGACGATGATGACGAGCATGATCACAACCCGGGTCCGGACGCCGTTGATGAAACCGAAAAGAAATAAACTGCCTGTCCCCCTCCAGGTGCTTCGGAGCACGCCTTCCCAGCGTAATGGATATTGCCTCCGTTCCTGCTCTTAAATCCTTTGAAAAATTCCCCGAAACCACACCTGTTTATGCCAGATTCACCCATGCAGCCATTCCATTTCTCTGATCCTTCCCGAGTGATTACGCCGCCGCGCAACGCGGGATACATCATCCCGAATGTCATCGAAAAAACGCGGCACGGCGAGGCGGCCTACGACATTTATTCCCGGCTGCTGAAGGACCGGATTATTTTCATTGGATCTCCCATCGACGATCTCGTCGCGAATTCGGTGATTGCCCAGTTGCTTTTTCTGCAGATGGAAGACCCGAAGAAAGACATCAGCATTTACATTAATTCACCCGGCGGCTCCGTCAAAGACGGGCTGGCGATCTATGACACGATGCAATTTGTCAGCTGTGACGTGAATACTTATTGCCTGGGGATGGCAGCCAGCATGGGAGCCGTTCTATTATGCGCAGGCAACAAAGGGAAACGTTTCGCCCTGCCCAACAGTGATATCATGATCCATCAGGTCAGCGGGGGAGCGCAGGGCACAGCGTCGGATGTGGAAAGAACGATAGAATATATGATGCGCCTGAAAAGAAGGCTGATCGATATTCTCTCCGATCACACCGGCAAAGAGCGTGAACAGGTCGAAAAAGATTCGGATCGCGATTACTATATGACTGCGGCCGAGGCGAAAGAATATGGTTTGGTCGACGAGGTGATTGAATCCCGCAAGCTCGTCCCGGAATCCGCCCAGGCCACGCACGATCTGAATCGCGAAAGCATCGCGGAAAGCGGGGGGCCGGCTCCCGGCAGCATGGATGGACCTTCCGCCTCGCCTTCCGGAACCTGACCGCTAATTCCCCGGTTCCCGGCGCTCTGCATCAAAACAGAAGACAGCTCTTGTAAAGAAACCTGACATCCCATGGCCCGCGCACCCAGCTTAACGATGTGTTCCTTCTGCGGTAAAACGCAGGCGGAAGTTCGTAAGCTGATCGCGGGGCCCGGCGTCTACATCTGCGACAGTTGTATCCAGGTATGTAAGAATATCCTGGATAAAGAACAGGATGAAGACTCCGCCTCACCGCTGAGTCTGCTGCGTGTTCCGAAGCCCGCGGAGATTTGTGAGCATCTGGATCAGCACGTCATTGGGCAGACGCACGCTAAAAAAATTCTGTCCGTCGCAGTGCACAATCACTACCGGCGCATCATGCAGGAGGACAGCGTGGCGGGCAGCGGCGCCAAGCAAATCCCGATGGATCAATATCACGGGGTGGAGATTGAAAAGAGCAACGTGCTTTTTGTCGGGCCGACCGGGTCCGGAAAAACGCTGCTGGCGAAAACCCTGGCGCGCATTCTGGACGTTCCCTTCTGTATCGCGGATGCCACCACCCTGACGGAGGCAGGATATGTGGGGGAGGACGTTGAAAATATTATCCTGCGTTTATTGCAGGCGGCGGAGTATGAAGTGTCTCGCGCGGAAATCGGGATCGTCTACATTGATGAGATTGATAAAATTGGCCGCACTACGGACAATGTGAGCATCACGCGGGATGTCTCTGGGGAGGGCGTCCAGCAGGCGCTCTTGAAAATCCTGGAAGGGACCGTGTGCAATGTGCCGCCACAGGGGGGACGCAAGCATCCGCAGCAGGAATATATCCAGGTCAACACAGACAAGATTCTGTTTATCTGCGGCGGAGCGTTCGTCGGCTTAGACAAATTGCTTAAAAAACGCCTGGGACAATCCGCCCTTGGCTTCGGGGCGAAGCGACCGGATGCCGGGCACGACACGATCACGGAACTGCCCGAAGGGACGATTCCGGTGGAGCTGCTTGAACCGGAAGACCTCTTGAATTTCGGGATGATTCCGGAGTTTATCGGGCGCCTTCCCATCACGGCGACGCTGTCCCCGCTGACCGAAGACGAGCTGGTCGATATCATGACCCGGCCGCGGAACGCGATGCTGAAACAATACGCCAAGCTGCTGGCGATGAATGGGGTCAAGCTGGTCGTCACGCCCGATGCACAGTATGAGATGGCACGGGCGGCCTTGAACAAGGGGACAGGTGCGAGGGCCCTGCGGTCAATGTTTGAGCGGATCATGCTGGATGTCATGTATGACGTCCCCAGCCGCTCAGACGTGCACGAAGTGGTCGTCACGGCGGAAGTCGTCATCGGGAAACAGCAGGCCTTTTACCGGACCAACCGAGACAAAGATGAGGCCGCGTGAGCAAGGCTTCCGGCATATTTACCCAAGGATGAAGGTGGCAGATCGATTCAGGTGGAGGAATGCTCCGGGATTCAGCGTTTTTGGCCCGGCTCTTGCGCTGGCGGGGATCCTCGCGTTTTCAACCGTGGCCGACGCTCAAAGGCAAACGGCCCCATCCAGCCCGGTGAATGATCCAGAGGACGGCCGTGATGCGCCTCCGGCCAGCCCGGCGCTGGAGCCGGAGCAAGCGGAAGAACCGGCAGCGCCGGAGGCCGAGGAGATCCTGCTTGAGCCCACGGACGATGAGTCTGACGCCTACGAAGCGCTCGCCCTGTTCACGCACGTCATCCAACTGGTGCGCCAGGATTACATTGAGGCTGAGCCGCTCACCTACCGGCACCTGGTTCATCAAGCCATCCGCGGCATGCTCCAAAGCCTGGATCCGCACAGCAATTTCGTGTCCGCGGAGTTGTCCGCTACCCTCCCTCCGGCCATGCAGGACCGGACCGGTAACGCCACGGTGGGGCTGGTCATTTCCCGGCGAGACGGCATGGTGAAAGTGGTGGCGGCCTATGATGATTCTCCCGCGGCGCGGGCGGGAATCGTGAGTGGTGATGAAATTCTGGAGGTGAACGGTAAGAGTGCGGATGCCCTGAGTGTGGATGAAATCGACGCGATGCTGGAGGGTGAACCGGGTGAGACGGTGGAAGTGACGGTGCGCCGGGTCGAAACGAATGAGCTGATCTCCTTTGAACTCATCATGGAGGTCGTGCGGGTGGTCTCCGTGAAGAACGCGAAGATTCTGCCGCAGATGATAGCCGGGCCAGCGCGGATCGGTTATGTGCTCGTGCAGGGTTTCTATGAGGACACTGCCGAATATCTCCATGAGGAGCTAAACAAACTGGAGCTGAAGGGCATGGAGGCTCTTATCCTGGATCTGCGGAACAATCCGGGCGGCCGTCTGGATGCGGCACGTGACATCTGTGGGCTCTTTGTCGGAGGACAGCCGATCATCGTCTACACGGAAGGCCGCCGTCCGGCACAACAGGAAATCGAAAGAGCTCCGCGGCCACCCAAAGAGCGGGATTACCCGATGGTCATCCTGATCAACAGTGGAAGCGCGAGCGCCTCGGAGATTGTGGCGGGCGCCCTGCGCGATCTGGGCCGGGCCATCCTGGTGGGGGAAACGACCTTTGGTAAAGGGAGCGTGCAGAATCTGTTTGAACTCGGAAAGATCGAACCGGGCTGGGGTAATGTCGCGCTGATTATGACCGTGGCGAAATATTACACCCCCAGCCGGCAGGAGATTCATGGGGTGGGCATTTCTCCGCATATCACCGTGACCACCACGGCGGAAGAGGAGATCGCCCTGGCCATGCTGAGGAATCAGGAGAACTACTCCGCGGAGGAGCTGGAGAGCGTGCTGGGCGTTGAGGACCGCCAGTTGCGCCGGGCCGTCGACCTCTTGCGCGGCCTGCTGACTTTCGAGAAAGAGTTTGCGAGCGAGGAAGATGACGTCGAGGGTCCTTGATCGGTAGTTCGAAGAAATCCAGCCTGGGAGGCGGATACCGTCCGAATCCGGCTCGATTTCGTTGCTTGATCAGAGGCGAAGCTCTGAAGACAGCACCGGCCCTATTCTTTCATGTCTCACTCTCCCGCTGAGAAGCCCAAGACCATCCTTTTTGTCTGCACCGGTAATATCTGCCGCAGTCCGCTGGCGGAGTATATTTTCCGTCAGTTGACCAAGGGCCGGGAGGACCTCATGGCGGCATCGGCAGGTCTGGGAGCGATTATTGGACGGCCAATGAGTGACGCCTCGGAGCGCATTTTACGGCAGCGCGGGATGGAGCCGGGGAAATTCCGGTCCCGGCCCGTGACCGAAGAGATGGTGCAGGAAGCGAGCCTGATTTTTGCCATGACCCAGGAGCACCTGGACGATCTGGCGGACAACTTTCCCGCCGCGGCGGACAAATCCTTTCTCCTTCGGGAATTTGACCCAACCGTCGATGAGGGCCACCGTGAGATTGATGACCCCTTTGGAGGCTCGTTTGAAGAATACGAAAAGACGGCCCGGGAAATCGAAGCGGCGATGCCTTCCGTGCTCCGATTCATCGAATTCCAGGACAAGAAACAGCGCACAACGCAACCTTCTGAAACTCAACCCTTTACTATGACTGAAGCAGCCACCCAAGAAATCGAAACGCTCACTACACCCACGCCCAGCCCGATGGGTTACAACCGGCACGCCTCGCTTGCGGAAGTCGACCCGGAAATCGCGGAAGTCGTGTTGAATGAGACTGCGCGGCAACAGGAGAACATTGAGCTGATTGCCAGTGAGAACTTCACCAGCGCGGCCGTGATGGAGGCCCAGGGATCTGTGCTCACCAATAAATACGCGGAGGGTTATCCCGGCGCCCGCTGGTATGGCGGCTGTGAACACGTGGATGTGGCAGAGAAACTGGCGATCGAGCGGCTCAAGCAGCTTTTTCCCGGGGCCGAGCACGCCAATGTACAACCGCACAGCGGCTCACAGGCCAACACCGCGGTCTACTTCGCGGTCCTCAATCCAGGGGACAAAATCCTGACGATGGACCTGTCCCACGGCGGGCACCTGACGCACGGGCATAAAGCCAATCTGTCGGGAAAACTCTATGAAGTGACCCACTATGGAGTCGATCCCGAGACGCATCTGATCGACTATGATGAACTGGCCAAGACCGCGGAAGAAGTGAAGCCGAAGATGATCACCGCGGGCGCCTCGGCGTATCCGCGGATCATCGACTGGAAGCGCATGCGTGAGATCGCAGATTCCGTAGGCGCGTATCTTTTCACGGACATCGCTCATATCTCCGGCCTCGTCGCCGGCGGGGTGCACCCGTCCCCGGTGGGTCTGGCGGATTTTGTGACCTCCACCACGCACAAAAGCCTGCGGGGACCGCGCGGGGGGATCATCCTGTGCAAAGAAGAATACGCCAAGAAGATCGACAGCCGGGTCTTCCCCTGCATACAGGGTGGACCGCTCATGCATGTGGTCGCGGCCAAAGCGGTGTGCTTCAAGGAAGCGCTTGATCCGGGCTTCCGCGTCTATCAGCAGCAGGTCGTAAACAACGCCAAGGCGCTGGCGGCGCGGCTCATGGAGCACGGCCATACACTGGTCTCCGGCGGAACGGACAACCACCTCATGCTGGTCGACCTGCGGCCGAAGGGGCTGAATGGTCTGGGTGCGCAAGAGGCGCTGGACCGCGCCGGGATCACGGTGAACAAGAACTCGATCCCGTTCGATACCGAGCCGATCAAACTCAATGGGGGGATCCGCATCGGTACCCCGGCGGTCACGACGCGCGGGATGAAAGAGCCGGAAATGGTTCGCATCGCGGACTTGATCCACCGGGTGCTCTCCGGCAAGGATGACGCTGGTATTGAAGCCCAGGTGCGCGAAGGCGTCCTGGAGCTTAACCGCGAGTTTCCGCTCTGAGAGGTAGCGGGGGGAGCAGAATTCCCCGGCTTTCCACGGTGTCACGGAAATACGCGAGCCTTTCCTAAACTCCACTCTTTCCGTGAAGACCGTTACCACCACCAGTGAAATCATCAATCCGCTGCGCGAAGGCCTGGACACGCGGCAGCGCCCGGAATCCTGCACCTTGGTCATCTTCGGTGCGACCGGTGATCTGACCCACCGCAAACTGATCCCCGCTCTGTATAACATCGCCGCCGATGGCGAACTGCCTGCCGCGCTGAGTGTGGTGGGATTTGCCCGGCGGCCAAAGAGCGATGAAGAATTCCGGCAGGACCTGAGAGGGCCGCTGGAGGAGCACAGCCGGCAGGGCTTCGATGAAGAGCTGTGGAAGACATTCTCGCAGTCGATCTATTATCACCAGAGCGAGTTTGGTGACGCGGATGGCTACCGGCGGCTGCGTGAGCGTCTGGATCAGTTCGATAAGGAGCGCGGCAGCCAGGGTCGCCGTCTTTTTTATCTGGCGGCGGCACCCGGTCAGTTCGATGACATCATTGAGAACCTGCGCGCGGCCGGCCTGGGTGAAGCGCCGGAAGGCGGCTGGTCGAGGATCATTGTGGAGAAGCCCTTCGGGACCGATCTGGCGACGGCACAGGCCCTGAACAGCCAGCTTTCGTCCGCCTTCAAGGAAGAATCGACCTACCGGATCGATCATTATCTGGGCAAAGAGACGGCACAGAACATCATGGTGCTGCGCTTTGCCAACGCGATTTTCGAGCCGCTCTGGAATAACCGGAACATCGAACAGGTGCAGATCACCGCGGCGGAGACGATCGGTGTGGAAGGCGGACGGGCAGGCTATTATGACTCATCCGGAGCATTGCGTGACATGGTGCAGAATCACCTGCTGCAGCTCCTTTGTCTGGTGGCGATGGAGCCACCGACTGATCTGAGCGCGGATAGTATTCGCGATGAAAAGGTGAAGGTGCTGCGTTCCCTGCGGCCCATCCGCGGGGAGGAGGTGCACCAGCGCGTGGTGCGCGGGCAATATTCGGCAGGAGCGATACACGGGAAGGACGCGATTGGCTATCTGCAGGAAGAACGCGTGCCGGAGGATTCCATAACCGAAACGTACGTGGCGCTGAATCTGAATGTGGATAACTGGCGCTGGGACGGGGTGCCCTTCTACATGCGGGTGGGCAAACGTTTGCCGAAGAAGGGCACCGAGATTTCCGTGCATTTCCGCACACCGCCCAATGTTCTCCTGGCTCGCGATGCCGCGGTGGATCATCACAACGTCATGGTGATCCGCATCCAGCCGGATGAAGGGGTGTCCCTGCGTATGCAGGCAAAAGTGCCGGGTGTGACGATGCGGATCGAGCCGGTCCGGATGGATTTCCGCTACGGGACATCCTTTGCCAAGGCCAGCCCGGAAGCCTACGAACGCCTACTGCTGGATGCGATGGCGGGCGATGCCACCCTCTTCACCCGCCGTGATGAAGTGGAACAGGCCTGGAGCTTCATCGATGACATCCGGGACGCCTGGAACAGCCAGGACAAACCGAACCTGACCTACTATGAATCCGGCAGTTGGGGACCGGAAGAAGCGGAAAAAATGCTGGCCCGGCACGGACACCAGTGGCGGGTATTCTGAACCGCTCCCGAAAATCAGCCCGGAGGAATCCGCCATTATGCCTGATCTCGATTCATCGACTGCCCAAAAGCTGCCTTCCTCCGTGGGAACCCGGGTTGACCCGGAGAAAATCGACAAGGAGCTGAAGCTGCTCTGGGAAAGCAGCGAAGGCGCCACGACGCGGGCGTCTCTGATTAACCTCGCCATTTACAGCGAGGCGAATGATGCGCTCCAACGGAACAGTATGCTGTTACAGGACATCACGCGAGATCACGCCTGCCGGGCGATCGTCATCGCGGCGAATCGCGGGGCGCAGGAAAGCCGGGTGCAAAGCTGGATCAACGCACACTGTCACATCAGCCGGGCCGGTGCGAAACAGATCTGCAGTGAGGCGATTTCCTTTTCGCTGGAGGGCAGGGCGGTTGATCAGATTACGAAGGTCGTTTTCTCGCATCTGGACTCAGACCTGCCTCTTTTCTTCTGGTGGCAGGGGGAGCTGCGCGAGCTGGACGATAAGCGTTTCTGGGGGCACGTGGACCGGCTCTTCGTTGACAGCGCAGACTGGCGCAGCCCCGGCCAGCAGGTGCGGCTCATTCACCAGATCTGTGAGCAGAGCCCCAAAACGCTGATCCGTGACCTGAACTGGACGCGCTTTGTTTATCTCCGTGAAGCGACCGCGCAGTTTTTTGATCTGCCCGCGGCGGTCGAGCAGATTCCGGCCCTGAACGAGCTGACCGTGTGGCATGCTGAGGGGGCCCGGCTGACCAGCTTCCTCTTTATCGGCTGGCTGGCCTCACTCTTCGGCTGGAAACTGGACCGCTACAATATGGAGCGGACGGAGCTGACCATGAAGAACGCGGAGGGGGGCGAGATCACCGTGAAGACCAGTCCAGCCTCCGGAGCCTGGGAGGGGATTGTCTCCGTGCATCTGGCCGGGCCGGGCTCGCATTTTGACATCCGCTGTGAGGATTCCAGTGCACGCCATTACATCACGAAAATGCAACTTCCCGGGCAACAGGAGTTTACCCGCATCATGCCCATGGGATCGAAAAAGGCAGTCGATCTCATGAATGAAGAGCTGGCACGTGCCTCGCGATCACGCGCCTATCCCAAGGCGCTCGAAGCGATCCAGGAATTACTGTGAAGCACTGGCCCTTACCCCCCCGCAACGACGCGGACAAGCTCGATGCGGTCGCCCGGCTGGGCAATGACCGATTCCCAGTCCCGTTTGCGGAGGGCGACTTCGTTATGCTCAACCAGCATCGCTTCGACGGGCCAGCCAAGGGTCAGGAGGAGCTCGCGGATGTTCTGACCGGCGGCGATTTCTTTTTCCTCGCCGTTGAGCATGATAAGAATGGTTTCCGGTTCAGCCATCGATCCTATAATAGGAATAATAATGAGCGGTCAGGCGGCGAGAGGTGATCCGGCCAGGCTGCTGTCCCAATCTTTCCAGACCGGTTCGAGACCAAGGTTACGCAATTTCTGTGCGATTTCCGGGGCGCTCCGTTCATCAGCGATATTAAACTGGCCGGTGGCCCGGGTGACGCCCGTTTCATCAAAGGTCGACACTCTTTTGAGTTCCTGGCGGCGTCCGCGCACGGTGTGGTGGAGATCGTCTGCTCCCTGGCCGGTGTAACCACCCGGTTCGGTATGACTGCCTGCGCTGATCATCGTCACGCCAAGCGGAAAGAGGGCGTCACGTAAATGAGGAGATTCCCGCGTGCTGAGAGTGATCCCAATCTGTGGAAAAATGAGGCGGAAGGCGAGGATCATCTGGAGATAATCGCGATCACTCACTTTTGTCAGCGGCTGGAAATTTCCGGCACAGGGACGCAGCCGGGGGAGGCTGATGGAAATGAAAGATCGCCAACAGGTGCGCAATAAATGTTCAACATGCGCAGCGAGCGCGAGGGCTTCCTCACGCCAGTCCGCCAGACCCAATAAAACACCTGCCTGAAGACGGCGGAATCCGGCCGCGGCACCGCGCTCAAGGGTATCGAGCCGCCAATCAAAATCTTTCTTGGGGCCGGCGGTGTGCATCTCCGCGTAGACCTCGCGATGATAGGTCTCCTGATAAACAACAAGAGATTCTGCCCCAGCCGCGACCATGGGTTGATAATCCTCAACTTCCATCGGTGCGATCTCAATGCCGACGCTGGGAGTTTTGGTGACGATACGTTCCAGACAGCGCGAGACATAATCAGGGCTGACGAATTTTGGATGCTCACCGGAAACCAGGAGGATATGCCGAAAGCCCTGTGCGGCGAGGTGCTCTGCTTCCGCTGCCACCTGCTCGGGTTTCAAAGTGACACGAAGAATGTCGTCATTGGTTCGACTGAACCCGCAGTACTGGCAGACATTGATGCACTCATTCGAAACGTAGAGGGGCGCGAAGAGCCGCATCGTTCGCCCAAAATGCTGGCGGGTGGAACGCTGAGCGGCCACCGCCATCTGTTCGAGCCGGGAGTCCGGGACGGGCTCGGTGAGCTGGCGGAATTTGCGCAGAGCCGGGCTCAAACCTCGCGGTCTACCCACGGCGCCTTTATCTGCTTCGAATTGTGAAAACTGATCGCTGAACAATCTGCGAATTCAGGGATTGGAAATGAAATTGACCTATGAGCCGAAGGCCCAGAGGTGATCGAGGGTTCTTATATATATACGATTCCCCACGAAGACCGGAGTGCTGCGGAAGGGTTCCAGCTCATTTTCACCAACGATCTCCAGTTCCTGGCTGGGCTCGAGGACAAAGGTTTTCCCAGCATCGTGGCTGATGAAAAGTTTGCCGCCGGCCAGACAGATGCTGGGATAATAGGTGACTTTTTCACTGGGCCGTCCCAGATCCCGGGAGTTTAGAATCTCACCGGTGTTAGCGTCGATTGCGCTTAAAATACCTTTGCGATTCACCGCGTAAATAATGCCGTCATGCAGGACGGGTGAACTGTAATAGCGGTCATTGTCCGGACGCGTAACCCACAGGCGGGAAATCTGACCCTGGTCAGTCATCTTCATCTCGTAAGCCGCGCCATTGTGCTGGATGAAATAAACGATGTCACCCGGCAGCGACATGGCGGAATTATACTCCAGCTTCACCAGCCGGTCGCGATTGAGTTTTTCCCCGGTTTCCAGATCAAAAACATCACCACCGGAAACGACGACGACCGGTTTGCCGTCCATTTCTTTAAGCAGGGGAGAACCCCAGTTGTGCGGCGATTTCTGTTGCCACTTCGTTTCACCGGTCTGTTTGTCGAGGGCAAAGACCTCTTCGACCTGGACGACTAAGGTATCGCCCGCCAGCAGGGGGGTGGCGCAATGGCCAAAGGGATGAATGGGTTTCTGGACGACCCGTCCCCAAAGGCGATTTCCCTCGAGGTCGTGGCATACCACCATGCCATTGCCGAAATGGCTGTAGATAAACTCGCCATCGGTAACTGGGGAAGATGAAGTGAAGCCGTTGGTTTGGTGAGTTTTCGGGATGCGGAAAGGATCCGCCTCATTCAGCTCCGCATTGAGATTGGAAAGCTTATCCCGGAAAGTTTTCAGTTCTTCGCGGAAAGGCTGGAGTTTGGGATTAAATTCTTCACGGATCGCTTTGATCTTTTCACCATTCTCTTTTTCACCGGCCTGCTTGAGCTCCGTGATTTTCTCATCCATCTGCTTCTGGATTGCCTGTAAACGGCGGCGCACCTGCTGGGCCGCGCCTTCCGTCTTTTGAATCTCCTGCCGGAGAGGTTCGGCCGCAGCCATTTTCTCTTTGGCCTTGGCGGCTTCTTCTTCGCTGACCAGATCCTCGTAGCCATTAGCGCTTTGCCAGACGATTTCGCCACTGTCCGCATTTACGGCGATGACGAGATCCGGCTCACCGTGGGTGATGATGAGATCACCCACCGGCAAAGGCAGCGCGTTTGTCCAACTGGGCATTTTCGTTTTCCAAAGGACGGATTCTTCCGTGCTCCAGCTCAGGGGTGGGTTGGCATCCTCAAAAATGCCGTCAAAATCCCCGCGCCAACCGTGGACCGGTGAGGGCATCTTGGCAGTGGCGTTCAGGCAGGCAAGTGAGAGCAGGGCAAAAAGCAGGAGCTTCATGGCGATAAATCAATGTGATTGAGTTGGGATTGAGAGGCAGGCTGGAAACTGCGGGACTAAAGATCAGGAACCGGCGATTTGGAAGTGAGAAAACGCCTCGCAGATCCCTTCACTGCAACGCGCCCGGGCGACGAGGCCGCCGTGGCGGCGAATGGTCTCTTTCACCTCATCAATCGCATTATCCGGACAGGCAATTTTACCAGCCACATCCGGAGCAAACATGGAGAGATCATTATGGTTATCCCCCATGGCAAAGACCTGGGCCGGAGAAAGCTCCAGACGGCGGGAAAGCTCCTTGAGGATGGCGCCCTTATGGTAGTCCACATGACAAAAGCGCAGATAAATGGAATTGCGCTGATAGCTGAGGGTAGGAGTTTCCTTGCGGAATTCCTCAAAGACGATGAGCACCTTTTCCATCTGCTCATTGTCCTGAGCCACGAAGCCGGTCATGCCGCCATCGGACTCTCCTTCGATGCGGAGGACCTGATGGGATTCCAGGACATCACGGAAGGCGTTGAGGGTGTTGGCAGCCTGCTCGCGGAGATTATCGTGATCCTCCCGGCAGCGATCGTTCCACTCATGGACTTCTTTCCAGCCATGCGCGTGCGCCTCGTGGATCTCTCGTTCGGCAAGCAGGAGGAAATCCGGCTGTATCTCGCCCGGAATAATATCCAGACAAAGGCTGGCCTGATGAATGTCGCGGCCGGTATTCAGCGCCCAGAGACCACCGTCTTCCCGGAAGCGGAGGAGGCGGTGAAAGAATTCATCGCAGACATAGCCATCTTCCTCCCAGTCGACAATCGTCCCGTCAAAGTCCAGGGAGAGAAGGCGAACGATATCTGACCCGGCGGCCTTACTTTGTCTGGAGTGATCAGTCATGAAATTAAAGGGCGCGGAGGGACGGACATTGGAGAAGCAGGACCTTGTCCTGGAGCCACAGCACGGCCATATTCCCAGCAAAATGAAATCAGCTTATGAATTGGCCATGGAAAGGCTGGAGGCGGAGGAACCTTCAGTGAAATTGACGGAGGATCAACTGAAGGAGCTCCGGGAAATCGACAGCGTCTACGAGAGCCGCATCGCAGAGAAGCAGGTGCTTTTTGGCAAGCAAATCAACGATGCCCGAGCTGCCGGAGATCCCTATCAGGCTCAGGAACTCTCCGCGGAACTTAACCGGGAAATCGCGCGTCTGAAAGAAGAAGCGGTTCAGCGTAAAGAAAAGATACGCCACGGCTAGCGGGAGAATGATCTAACCTGAAGCGGGCAGGCGCACGCGGAAAGGGCCCTTAACCTCTTCCAGCGGAATAACTTCGCCCTTTTGCAGCACCTGAATCTCTCCGGCCTGTTCCAGCTCATGAAGCGTGGGGCGCAGAGCGCTCAGGGTCATGCCCTGACGGCGCGCCAGCATACCCGGACACATGGTCGACGACGGACGAAGCTGTCTGAGTTCGCGAAGGACGGACTGCTTGAGAGTGGATTGACCGGTGGGCATCAACCGGACTACGTCTGCCAGCCGGATTTGCCTAATTCTTGTTCAGTAACTGACGGATATCCTCCACGTTCAAGGCCGGGCGGTCCGGCACCTGGCGGTCGAGCTCTTCCTGATTTTTGCCTTCCACCCGGGTGTATTTGTCCGTCTCAGCGAAGGCCTTCTCCGCGTCGCGCGCCGCGTCCCGGCCCGCTTCTGGGCTGTCGCGGGTGTTGTAGGCCTCGCCGCTGGCCTCGGGAGCTTCCTCGATCAGGCGATCCACCGTCTGCTTGATGTAGGCCTCGCTTTCCGTTTCCGCGGCAACTTCCCGGACCTCGCGGGCTTGGCCGCTCTCGGAATCAACCGTTGTGCGGAAGGAATCGGTCTGGTAATCCGGGCTGCGGAACTCTTTCGTGCTGAATTCCTTCTCGATAAAGAGCTGCTCGTAGAAAAACGGTTTCACCTCGGCATCCGGGGCTTTGAACTCCTTGATGAACGCTCCGTCCTCATCGCGAAACTGGAACTTTTTTTCGGGATCAAACTCGAGGAGCTTGTCCCAGTAAGAGTCTCTTTTACTCTGCGCTTTGGCGGCTTCGGCCTGTTGTTTTTTCTTATTTTTGCCAAACGGCCAAAGCTGCGCCTGCACCGGTAGAGCCGTCCAAAGAGAAAGGAAGAGCAATGCCGGGATAAAAAAGCCAACGGGGGAGCGAAGGGTCATGGCCTTAAGATGCGATTAAACGCCGCGGAGGCAATGCGGTTTTTTTTTCGCGATCCAATCGGCTGTGCGGGGTTTTGATCTTTTAAGACGGGCTTGGCCGGAGTATTCTTCCAGAGGAGCGGAGGGGTGAGCCAGAGCCGTTGCAGGACGGAATCCCGTGAAGTTTCCTCTCATGAGGAGATGACCGGTTGTCAAAGGCGCGTTCAGGCAACGGTCAAGGCCGCCTGAAATTTCGATCCGTTACTTGGACATTGACCATTATACCCACTATCACCTGAACCACCTGTGGCGGTATGGAAGTAGCACGCAACATCAGTTGGTATTACTCGATTAATGGCCGGAAGAATGGCCCGGTCACGGATGACGGGATCCGGCAACTGAGAAGGGACGGATTCATCCCAAGCACGGTTATGCTCTGGCAGCAGGGTCTGGATGACTGGGTGACCTTTGACCGTTTTACGGAGCTGACGGCGGGCACTGAAATGGAGGACATCGCAGAGTATGCCCGCACGGCAGGCTATCATCTCCCCGGTTCCGCGGACTCTGGAGAGGTCAACGATGTCTGGGGTGCGGACATTGAAACAGAGGGAACCGCAACCTGTTCCATCTGCCGCAACACCTTCCCGCTGGAGGACTTTCTCGATCTCAAAAGCCGAATCTGTTTTCGCTGCGCCACGGATGAAGAGCAGGAAGATGAGGAGGAAGAGCAACAACCGGCACGTAAGGACGCTGGCGCCCGTAAGGCCGGTATCGGGCAGGTGCGCCCCAGGATCACCTCTCAAGCTGCGAGTGATGAGTTTTTTCACCGGGACGCCTGGCGCAAAAAAACTGATAAACTGGAGCGTGCGGTCATCGAATCAATCTCCGAACAGGCCAGTCTGGGCACAACCAGATCAGAGGCCTACGCGGGTCCGGTGGCGAATGGACATAGCGTGAGCGAGGCCGGCTCGAGGACGTCTGAGAAGCCGGGGTTAACCGTGCGGGACCGGGATCAGCCGGGGACCGTGCAGGTGACGGTGGGAAAGATTGTCGATCTGGGCCTTCCAGCGGTGTTGGCCGTTCTTTTGGGATTGTTCCTCAACAAAGTTCTGGCTCTGCCCGTGCTCAACACCCTGCTTGTCTGCTGGCTCTGTTTTTGCGTATTTGCCCTCTCCTTCAGCTGGATTGGAGTGATCCTGGCGGGAGAAACCTTCGGACGCCGGTTGATGGGGCTGGAAACGATCGAGCTGCAGATTGATGAGCCGCCCGTCAAGGGCAAGCTGTTCGCCCGGACCGCCCTTGAGCACATCGGGTTACTCCCGCTGGGGCTGGGTTATCTGCCAGCTTTCAACCGGCCGGACGGACGCCACCTCGCGGACCTCATGCTGGGCACGCGGGTCATCCGGCGGCGCCCCCCGGAGGAAGACCACTCCTGAGAGGGAAACGATGTGAAGCGGCGGGCATTGACCTGACTGCGTCCATATCCTAGCTTCGGCGCACATTGGTTAAGGACGGGGTGGTGGCGGACTGGCTCCGTGGAGATTCCGTTCCGGATCCATGGCATCCCCCCCCGATCTTCAGTCGCGGCCTGTTTCGTTTTTTGTCTTCGTCATGCGCAAAGCCATCGTTATCCCGTCATACAAAGCAGAGAAGACCCTGCCGGATGTGTTGGCGCGCATACCCAAGGAATTCTGGGAACAGGAAGGCATGGTGGTCATCGTCAATGACTGCAGCCCGGATCAGACAAGTGAGGTCGCGCATAAATTGGCCAAAGACTATCCAGACGTGAAGGTGGTGGACCATCAGCACA
This sequence comes from uncultured Verrucomicrobiales bacterium, assembly GCA_964622095.1. Lineage (GTDB taxonomy): Bacteria > Verrucomicrobiota > Verrucomicrobiia > Verrucomicrobiales > CAZUPP01 > CAZUPP01. The sequence goes on along the minus strand of CAZUPP010000002.1, from coordinate 41,696 downwards.
ATCAGGGGTATGGCGGAGCGCAGAAGACCGGGTTGCAAACCGCTCTGGCCGATGGCGCTCAGGCCTTTGCGGTGGTGCATGCGGATGGTCAATACCCGCCGGAGCTCGTCCTTGAATTGATGGCGCCGATTCTGGAGGGAAAAGCCCACATTGTTCAGGGTTCCCGTTTTGTGGGAGGAGGTGCGCTGAAAGGTGGCATGCCTCTCATCCGTTACATCCCGAACGTTGCTTTGACCGCGTTGGAGAACATCGCCTTTGGCACGCGCATGGCAGAGTTCCACAGCGGCTACATGATTTACTCGGAGGAGCTGCTTACCCGCGTGCCTTTCGAGCTCCTGCAGGACAATTTCAACTTCGATGCGGAAATGATCATTATGGCGCATCTACTGGGCCTGCGCTGTGCCGAGTTGCCAATTCCCACCCGCTATGATGATGAGGTTTCCAGTCTGGATCCCATCCCCTATGGCCTCAACGTGCTGCGTATGATTCTGCGCTTCATGAGCGGGCACTACCACCGGCTGTTTGATGAGCGCCAATTGCCGGGCTCTTCCCATGCATTTCCAGCCAAAAACATCATCAAGGCCGGCGCCCTCGTCATCCTTGCCTCAGCGCTTGCGCTCTATCTGCTCCAGCGCCTGCGTCAATCATCCGCGGACGGAGAGGAGTAAGCTGCCGCGCCGATCATGAGTTATTTTCTTCGAGACAGCCTGAGCGGGACAGAATCCCTTCAGGAAAGCGCACGCGGACAGATCAGCCGGGCCCGGCTGATTCTGGGTGTGGTGCTGGCAGGGCTGATTGCCCTGCTCATCTTCGGTCCGGGGCCGTTCCGTGGCGAAAACGGGCCGGAAGCAAGAGAGATCATCAGCCAGACCCCGGCAGGCGAGGTGCCGGACCTGGACCTGAAACATCACGTCGCTCTGTGGAGCTGGTATGCCGCGGCGGCGAACGCAGTGCTGGCGACCGTCCTGCTTTTAACCGCTCAATTCTGGGCCCGCCCGAGCAGCCTTCAGCCAAAGGCCGAGGACAAAGAGTTCATGCTGGAAAGACCGGCGTGGTGGGATCTGGACTGGTGGTTCTGGGCCACCCTGGCCGTGATCCTCATCGGGGCACTATTTCTCAGACTGCCCCTGGCACAGAAAAGTCTCTGGTGGGACGAGGTCTGGACCCTGAAGAATGCCGTCGTGGGCTATGAAGACAAACGCATCCCCAGCGAGATGCTGACGGAGGATGGAACCGCGCTGGAAGGAGGGGAAACAAAGTTTCGCGAGGCCCGATGGAGCAAGACCTTTTACAAATATGATAAACCCACCAATCATGTGGGCTTCAGCGTGCTCTCCAAAGCATCTTTGAGTGCCTGGCGTGCGCTGACCGGCGCTTCGGAGACAGAGTTCAGTGAGCTTGCTTTTCGGATGCCCACACTGATCGCCGGGCTGCTTTCACTCGTGGCCGTGGCCCTCATTTTCCGCCCCCTCAGCATGCCCGCAGCCGGGCTGGCGGTGGCGCTTTTTCTGGCGATTCATCCCTGGCACATTCGCTACAGTGTAGAAGGGCGGGGATTTGGGCTGATCCTGCTTTTCGCTCCCTTGGCCGTCCTTTTCCTTTCGAAAGGCTTCCGTCAGGGAACGTGGAGTGCCTGGCTGGGCTTGGGTTTCAGCCTGTTCATGATGCTCTGGGCCTTTCCCTACACCATCTTCCTGGCAGGCACGATTGGGGTGTTTCTGCTCGGAGGTCTGCTTTTGCGCTACGGTCTGCCGGTCGGGGAAGCCTTTGCCGTCTGGGCGCGGCCGGTCGTTGCGATGATTTTCGCCGGGATGCTTTATTTTCAATTGATCGCGCCCTGGATTCCTCAGACGGCGACTTGGGGGAGCAGTCTGATGGAAGACTCGACCGACCGTGTCACGCCGGAGTTGATCCTGAATACCTGGGCCTTGACGGCCACCGGAGTGCCGTGGCAGGTCAGCGGCGGAGCGTTGGTTCGTGAGCTGCCTTCCATCTCCCAGATGCTCTCGGCGGCTCCCGTTGTCCTCATGCCAGTGGGCTTTGGCATCCTCTTCGGTCTGCTGCCTCTGCTTTTCCTTGCAGGGGCTGGGCTCGCTTTCACCCTCCGCACAAGAGGGTCTTACGCCATTAGCGCCCTCCTCGTGGCTGCTTTGCCGACCGTTGTTATCGCTGCGGTTTTTAACCACTATTTTTACGAGCGCTACCTGATCTTTCTCCTCCCGGCCTATGCACTTTGTTCTGTGCTCGCGGTTTACCGGCTCTCCACGGGACCAAATCAGCAGCGCCCGGCATCGGGGCTGCTTGGCAGTTTGGCCTTTATCATCATTACCCTGGCTTTTTCCGGACCGCAGATCCGTCTCTATCTGGAGAGGCCTCTCGCGCCGCTGAGAGATGTGGCTGAGTTTGTCTCAACCTACCGGAGTCCGGACAGCGAAAAGGAAGCAATCCGGGCGGGCTTTCAGCATGGTGGGATTGTTCCGGCGGTTTATGACCCGGAGATGTACTGGTGCGTGAACCGGAAGGATGTTGAAATCCTCATGAGGAAGGCTGACACCGAACGGCGGCCGCTTCTGATCTTCTACGGTCACGAGAGCTTCAACCGCGGCATGTTCTCCGGTGAGGACTACGGTCAGCCTTTTGAACTCCTCGATGATCCTGCTCTCTTTGAGGAGGTGAAACGCTATGAGGGCGTGGATGCGCCGTCGGTTTACCGGGTGCTATCCTATAAACGAAAGGGATAGGACAGTCAGGCTGCCTTTAGCGGGTAATCCTGCTTTAAGGTATGTTCAGCGCCTTGGGCGCTGAGACGGCTGGTGTAGAGGCCAAAGCTCTCCACCGTCCAGGGCGCGGCCTGAAAATCCTGGTGAGCCTTGAGAAATTGCCGGACATGCTCCGCGGAGACGGCGGCCAGGCGAGCGAGCGTGATGTGCGGCACGAATGCTTTGCGCTCTGGTTCAAAACCAAGCGGTATGAGCGCATCCTCGATGTTCTTGCGCAGTTGATGGAGGCGCGGATGACCATTTCCAAGCCCGGCCCACAAAACCTGTGGGTCGTTCTCATTCGGGAAAACACCCATACCTTCCACCGAAAGATTGAAGGGCTCGACCTGGATCTCTCTGAGCGTAGCGGCGACCTCATCCGCCCGTTTCTCGTCGACCTGCCCGAGAAACTTCAGCGTGACATGCAGGCTGTCTGAAGACTGCCACTTCATCTGGTCGCTCTCGCTGAAAATGCGGGCCAGATCCGTGCAGGTCGCCTCGGCCGGAGCGATTGCGATAAACATGCGCGCGGTGCGCGGGATGACAACGGTTCGTCTTTCTCCAGTCACTGCGGTGTTCATCCTTTGTCGGTCGTTTTCTTCTTGTCTCGTCGGGGGTGGTTCCAGGGTTCAGTCGCCGGGCATGGCAAGATTCCGGTTGGCTTTCCGGCCCGGCTGAGTCTGTCTGTAGTATGGAGGAGGAACTCTTTGAGCTCAACTCGGATTCTGGGCGGGATGCACCGGAAGCACCCCTGAAAAGCTTCCTGCACGCTGAGACTTCGGCTTTGGCCAGACAGGGAGTCTATCTGGGCACGTCCTCCTGGAAGTATCCGGGCTGGCTCGGACAAATCTACTCGGAAAACCGCTATGAATGGCGAGGAAAGTTTGCGGAGACCCGATTCAACCGCACCTGCCTGCAGGAATATGCCGAAAGCTTCCCGGCCGTCTGTGTCGATGCCGGCTATTATGCGTTTCCGACGGAGAAATATGTTGGTGGAATGATCGAACAGGTGCCTGAAGATTTTCTTTTCAGCTTCAAAGTCACCGATGAAATTACGGTCAAACATTTTCCGAAATTAAAGCGATTTGGCCCCAAGGCAGGCCAGGACAATCCGCATTTCCTGAGCAGCGATTTATTTATCAGGAGCTTCCTCAAGCCTCTGCGCAGATTCCAGAAGAATATTGGGCTCCTGATCTTTGAGTTTTCGCAATTCTATCATCGTGATTTTGAGCACGGCCACGAGTTTGCAGAAGCGCTGGACAGATTCTTTGCGGATCTTCCGCGAGATGACGATTGGCAGTATGGCGTGGAAATGCGTAATAAAAACTTTCTGAAACCATCCTATTTTGAGGTCCTTCAAAAGTATAACGTCGCCCACATTTACAATAACTGGACACGCATGCCCAGTGTCGCGGAGCAACTGGAGATGCCCGCTGCCATGACCGCGGACTTTGCCGGAGCGCGATTCCTCTTAACGCCTGGCCGAAAATACCAGGACGCCGTGGACGAATTCAGTCCCTACGAGAGGACGCAGGCACCGGATCCTGAGGCGCGCCAGGCGGGAAGCGGGCTGATTCACCGCATACTCCGTGGCGCCTTCACCCCTTTACCGGCAAGTAATCAGATCCGGCGCCGGCCCTCATTTCTTTTCATCAACAACCGCCTGGAAGGAAATGCGATCAACACCGTCTTGGCGATGATTGAAGGAATAAAAAAGTCACCGGAAAAGGAATCATCATAGGCGGTGATCACCACCATCCGCCTCAGCCATCAGCATCCGCCGTTTCATTCTGGCCGCCCTCTTGCAGCCGCTTTTCCAGGCTCTCTACCCAAGCCTCAAAACTCGGGTGGAGCCGGTAACGGTCCAGAATTTCATACATATCTTCAAAGGCAGCTTCCGCGTTATCCGGATAGGCCAGAAGCCGGTCTTCCGCCCGCCACCACCACAGTTGAGGGAGGCGCAGCATTTTGAACCGGCCTAACTCTGCCGAAAGCGTTTCATTTTCCAGCTCACTCTCCTCGCGCGCAATCTTGAAGTCCCAAAATTCCGCGAGCCGGTCCGGAGCCAGCTCCTGTAATACGGGACGGATATTCTTTTCCTCGATTCCGCTGAGATTGCCCGGGACCATTTCCCAATTATCAATCCGGCCAAGGACTTGCTCCAAATGCCAGAGACGGACAAACTCCGAACCGGGGAGCGGGCGTTTAAGAAGCTCTCCGGGAGATAGGCGCTGCCGGAAGTTATTTGCCATTAATCCTTCGGACTCCTTTTTTTCCCGGGCGAAGTCCCGCACGTAATCAACCAGCTCCAGAATGAGCGATTCGATCGCCCGCGGATCCTTTTCCTCCTGCTCGCTCAGCCCGATGAAGCGCAGGGTCAACGCAAGGTAGCGTAAATGAAAGCGGACCGCCGTTTCGAATTCTTTGCTGCGCAGGACTTCCTTGCGCTCATCCTTCCAGTCCCGGTATTCGGAGCCCATGGGTGCTTCCTCGCTGGTAAAGCGCAATTGCTCCACGGCGTCGAGGTAGTATTGAATCGCCTTGTCAGGATCCTGAGCCGCTTGCTCGATCTCCCTGATCTTCTCCAGGAGTTTCTCCTGGCGCCCTTCATATCGATTCTTCTTGAGGGATTCCAAGCGCTTCAGCATTTCGGCAGCCTTCCCCGGGTCGATGGAAACGGGGGCCGGTGCAGGCGCGGGTGCGGCCCCGTCATTCCCCGCCCCCTCTTGTGCGTGGGCCGGGTGAAACAGAGGTTGAGCCGCAAAGATCAGCACAAAAACACAGACAACAATCGAGCGCGGGGAACGGTCGGTCATAACAGCACAAGGGGAAATGGTTTGGCAGGCCGGCCCGAATCTTCATGAACAGGCCAACCGGTACCACTTTCTGTCCCAAGTAAGACCGGAGGTCAAATAATCCCGTTCAGGGATAGCGACGCGGGGAGCCGGTTCAAAAGGGCAGGAAAATGAACGGACAGGAGCTTTGCATTACAAAGCCTGCGTGAAATCCATCCAACCTGCTCTCCTAAACGCTTTCAGCCGCCATTGGGCGGACCATTTTCAACGCAACTCTGATCCAGCCCATCGATCGGAACCCCAATGGAGTGATCCGTTGACACTGAGTGACTTACAGCATAGAAAACTTATCCCCAGCCTGGAGCAGTTCCAGCTCGGGGACGGCGGTGGGCCCGCTTTTCTGATCGCCTGGAATCGGGAGCGGCTCTTTGAACAGATATCCGCTTACCGGGAGCTTATCACTTTATGGTTTAAAGAAGAAAAGGAGCACTCCCGGCTTCTGAGCCAGGCGGTAGACCGGGTCGGAGGCACTCCCAGGCAGAGTCATTGGAGCTTCGAAGTCTTCTGTGCGGTCCGGCGCTTCCTGGGCGTCCAGTTTGAGCTCAAGGCGCTCCTCATGACGGAGATCGTCAGCCACGTCTACTACAAGCTACTCTATCGTCACTGCCCCGATGAACCTATCCGGGCGATGTGTCGACTGATCATCCGCGATGAAAGCGGGCATATCCGTTTTCACCGGGATCGAGTTGCCATTCTTTCCGGCGGCGGGACCGGGATCTGGTGGGAGATTCTGCTGAAGATCCAGGGATTGCTGGCTGGGACGATGCTCTGGGTCAACCACCGTGCCGCGCTTGTAGCTCAGGGTGCATCGACCGCAGAATTCTATCGGGGCATCTGGCAGGACATGAATCGCTTCGTGCGCTGCGTTCGCTTCCGCCGTGCTGAAAGCCAAGTGCTGCCCGTGAAAAAACGTTTTCCGGGACAGAATCCCAAACGGAGGGCCGCCATGACCGGAGCCGCCTAGCTCCTAGTAGTATTGGGGGGAATTCCCGCGGTCACGCTGGAGCACGCTGAGAGGTCCTGCCCCTTCCCATCCCTCCTGCCGGGCCCAGGGCTGAGTATTGATCCGGCGCTCCTGGATGTATTTGTCCATGGGGTCCGTCGGCGTGGACGTAGAGCATCCGCCGAGAAATCCCAGTGTTCCTGCGAAAGTCAGCCCGAGGAAAAAATGGATGAAACGCACCTTCATACAGGCTGTATACAACAGCCTGACGGAAACTCAAGATACTCGTTGACCTTAGCCTTGACGGGCCCCCTCATCAGTTCGGCAGCACCACGCGGTCACCAGGCTGCACATCACCCTCGGCAATGTCAGCCGTCGCGTAGGTGGGCTCGACCTCGGCGATGCGGATCTGGCCGACTTTGGAACCGCCGCGAAGGACATCCAGCTTCGCATTTGAGTTTACCCCGTCTTTCTCACCCACATCCACCACGACAAAGCCCCACTGCGCGTTAACCGCTTCGACCCGGCCATTCAGGGTGGCAACCGGTGTCGTTTGACCGCTCGGCGTTCCGCCAATGACAATGCCTTCGGTCCCTCCGTCCGGCGCTGCCGCAACCTGGGTGGGTCGTTCGGATAAGTCTTGCTCAAGCTGAGCGATCTTTTCGTCCTTGTCCGCGACCTGATTGGTCAGGTCCGCCACTTCCGCGGTGAGATCTTTCACCCGCTGCTCCTCCTTCTCCAGGTCTTCTTCAACACTGGCCAGCTCGGTGATCCGCTTCTCTTTCTCTGCGAGATCTGTTTTCGCCTTGTCTAGATCCTGCTGAGCGGTGGCCAGTTGCGTCTCAACTTCCTCCTTCTCTTCCGTGGTCGTTTTCAGCTCTTCCTGGGTGGTCTCCAGGGTGGAGGCCGTCTCCGTCAGCTCTTTCTTTGTCTCTTCGAGCGCGCCTTCCGTTTGCGTCAGGTTCTGCTTGGTCGTGTCAAGCTCCTCCGTGAGCTCGTTCTTCTTCTGGAAGTTCATGAAGCCCAGACCAGCTCCGGCCAGGGCAAGAAGGATGCCTAAGATCAAAAGGACTTTAGCCATGATACGTGGATATTCTTTTTCAGTAAGTTATGGGGGAGCCAAAAACGGGAGCGCCGGGCCCGAGCGTGGGCTTGGCGGTCAGTTCCGGGCGGGGTTGAGGAGCGGATGCGGCCTGCTCAGGCAGGCCATCTAAACTAAGTAAGGGGGCAAATCCCGGGTGGTGGCAAGGGTTTTTCATTGTCCAAGCGTGGTTTTGGTCCCTTATTGCAGCCCGCCAGGGACTTCGAATTAAGAACATGTAAACCCCGCCAGGTCCGAAAGGAAGCAACGGTAGCATGCTTTTTAATGTCGGAGTTTCCTGGCGGCTTCTCCCTCTCTCCCTCGCCCTGTCCTATTCTTCTCCGCCGACCTCGCCGAGCACGCTTTGCGCCGCTTCAGGCCCGCCCGCCTGCGCAGGGGGCAGATCATCCCATCCGGCGCGCTGCTTAAGCGTCTTCAGCGGGTCGAGCCACAGCGATGGCGCGTCGTCCCGGTAACCGGAGCCGATAAAGGCGTTCAGGCAATCCCGCAGCTCCAGATGCAGGTGCGCCCAGTACTGGCCCCGGGCCGTGCCCACCGTGCCGATCACTTCACCCCGCCGCACCCGCTGCCCCGGGCTCACCTGGATCTCGTCGAGGTGCGCATAAAAGGTCTGCAGATAATCGCGCCCCGCCCCGCCCCCGGTGGAGGCCTCCACCGGGTGCGCCACCGCGATGAGATTACCCCAGCCGCCCCCGGCATCCTCCGCGTAAACCACCAGGCCGTCCGCGATGGCATAGATGGGATCGCCCAGATCACTGTTCTCGCCGCCGATTCCATTGAGATCACTGCCCAGATGATAGTTCTCGCCAAAAGGCTGCGCGTCGTAGGTCAGCGCTCCCCGTTCATTGCCCATTGGCCAATCCATGCCCAGTATCTCGGGCAGGGCGGCCAGTGCGGTTGGCTCAGGCAGGGCAAAGACCGCCTGCGCCCGGGCGGACCCCTGGTCTTCCCGTGAAAAGTCTTCCTGCCCCTGGGCGGGGCGGATCCATGGCAATTCCAGAGGTAGACCTTCCAGCACCGGCCCGGTGACCGGCTGCACCTCCTGCGCGGCCGCGTCGCGGGCGTAGGACAGGTTATCATTCTCCAGAAACAGATAGGCCGCCCAGCCGGCCAGCGCGGTCAGGGTGACCGGCACGAGAACGGCCAGGGTGCTCAACATGATCTTCCTTAGCGATGAGGTGCTCATGCCTATCCGGTGACAGTGTCCAAAATCCGCCCGGCGTCCTGCGCTCCGCCGTTGACCCCCGCGAACGGTTGCCGCTAGCCTTTGCCACATGGAGGACGCCGTGCAAGAAGAGATTACTTTCAGTGCGCAGGAAATGACCGCCTTTCTGCGCACCGCCACCGAGGCCGCGCGGGAAGCCGGCGCCTTGCTCAAGGGGGACTTTGGCAAACCGCCCAGGGTGGATGAAGCTCTCGATCATGACATCAAGCTGGCCATCGACGTGGAAACCCAAGAGCTCATTACCGCAAAGCTCCTGCGTGATTTTCCGGAGCACGCTCTCCTGGGTGAAGAGGGGGTGGCCGGTGATCAGTCCAATCCCATGCGCTGGGTAGTCGATCCGCTTGATGGCACGGTGAATTATTTTTATGGGATTCCGCATTTCTGTACGTCCATCGCGCTGATGTATAAATTTACCACGCTGGTGGGAGTTATTTATGATCCGGTTCGCGAAGAAATCTGGCAGGGAACCTTAGGAGGGCAGGCGCTGTTAAATGACCGCCCGGTACGGGTCAGCCGCAGAATAGATCTGGGGGAAGCCGTTGCCACGGTGGGGTTATCAAAACAGAAGGAAGCCATTTCCAGTAATCTGCGTCTTTTTGAAAATCTGGCCAGCCGGGTGCGCAAAATGCGCATGATGGGCAGTGCCGCGCTGGAACTCTGTTACCTGGCCAGCGGCCGGACGGATCTTTATCTGGAACGCGCCATCGGTCTCTGGGATATCGCGGCGGGCCAGGTCATACTGGATTGTGCGGGCGGGAAGTCGATCGTCCAGCAATCTCATCTCCACGCCGACCGGCTGTCGATTCTGGCGTGGAACGGCGTTCTGGAGATCCCGTATGAGGAAGTGGGCATTGACCTCGGAACGCTCTGAAGCGCCCGGCAAAGCAGGGGAAGGAAGAAAGCTATTTTGTGGGAAGCATGTCTTTGGGTTTGTTTTTACCGAATGTTCGGTCAAATGGGAGCAAAGGGGGCTGGATGCTGACTGGAAGGGGTTGAAGGCGTGGAGAGGGGTTTGAACGGACGAGGCTTTTTTACCGAACGTTCGGTAAAAAAGAGGAGGAACGAGGGAGCTATGCGGGGGTTTTTGGGAGAATCATGAGAAGCCAGCCGGCGAAGTGAGACGGAGGATTTTATGGCTGGGTGGGTTAAGGCAGACAGGTGGGTATGGAGTGTGAATGGTAATGCGGAAGGATTGGAGGAAGGACTACGGGAAAGAAAACTATCTATCTATCTATGGATGGCAGAATTAACGTAGCGCAGAAAACAAAGTCTGGCGACACGTCCGGAACGTCCGGTGCGTCCGCCGGTGAAAAAGTTGAAAAAAGAGCTGGGTCGGCGGGGATAGATGAGACGGGGTCAGAGACGAACGTTCGTTCATGAAGGATGAATGAGACGTTTCGTTTAGTTTTTGCGAAGGTGGGGAACGGACGTTCTCAACGTGGACCGGGTTGCGCGGTGAAACCGCGGCCGAGGCGAGGCGTGGAATTAGTGATCGATGAAACTTTTCGAGGAGAATTATCTCGACTTGGTGGCCATGGGTCTGTCAAAAGGAGAGGGTGAAGTTTTCTTCAGGATTCAACAAGCTACGTTTGTGGCAGTTATGCAATTTTTCCAGGCTAAAAGGGAGAATGCTGGCGGTTATCGTCATGGTTGTGTCAGGATGGCCGGTGACGGGGGTGGGGCAAACGATTGCGGACTGGCAAATGTATTTTTTGATATAGACAATGCGGTGGGAGAGGTCGAAGAAGAGTATGACTTTAATTCTGACTCGGCGTTTACCGTCAATCCCGGAAGTGGCCAGACCCGGGAATGGACTGAGCTGATCAAGGTCGCCATTGATCCGGCTAAACAATTACAGATCTGGGTTGTTGAAAACCTGTATGACGCGGTTGGAGTTCTTTACGAGAAAGAGTCCATCGGCACGGCTTCTGATGTTGCGGTCATCGCCAATGATACGAGACTCGATCGGGAGGACGAGAATCCACCAAAGCCATCTGCGGGGACGACGCCACTTTATGTCGTTGCTCAGGAGGCGGGACATGGCCGGGAGATCCCTGAGCAATTTGATACCGGGGAAGGCGGGAATGTCTTTTTTGACGAGGCGGAGGTGAATCGATTAAACCGAAGATTTGTAGGAGGACCGGGCGGATCCAACCTTCGGCGGATTGATTGGAATACAGCAAACCCATAGGAGATTGAAAATGAAAATAGATATTCGAGGAAGTGCATTGCTTTTTGCAGTAACCTGGCCGCTTCTTTGCGAGGCTCAAACTCTTGAGAACCGTGAGCCGGCAGAGTCCGAAGCGGTGGAAATAAGTGCAGGAGAGTGGGCATGGGCATTTGACCACGGCTCAGAGAAGCTTGGTGATTTCGAATGGCTGAGCTTAAGACCAGACATCGCACGAGAGGTGTTCCGGTCCATGGCTCTTCAGGCAGACGCGAGTGACTTTGGGATGCTCAATGATGCGCTATACGGGCTTGCGCTTTTTGGTAAGGCGGAAGACGAAGAGCTCTTGAATGAAGTGATTGGATTATTAGGGACGACATTTCGGCCAGGCAGCGCAAACCTAAAGATGTATGAAGCGTATCGAAAATATTTCCGGGTCAGGGCTCTCGGTGATGAAGCGGCGAAAGCGTCTTTAATGGCGGATCTTCCTTCTCCGGACGATCCAGGAGGAAGTTGGGCATTTCATATAATAATGATTACGCATCCCGAGTGGGCGGAAGCACATTTTGAAGAACTGCTTTCACATCCTGAGACGAAAGATGGAATCAAGTTTTATGCGCGTTTATATTTAGCCCTGGCTAGAACGGAACCGAACCTGCTCACGAAGGAGGATGTTGCTTTCCTTTTGAATGCGAGCAAAGGAACAACTTATTTGATGAAGCGACAGCTCCTGGACCGGGTAAAACTCCCCGAGAGCATGGAAGACGCGACCGAAGAAGCGAGGAATCACGCCATCATTTCCAGGGCAGAAAAAGGAGAATTGGAGTTTAAAGATTACCGCAATATCAGGGTGGTGGGTGAATTGAACTGGGATAATTTCGATTTCAAGAGTCCGGAACAAGTCCTTGAAGAAAAGCGCCGGCAAAAGGAAGAGGGCACGGAGAATCCTGGCTCAGGTCCCGATCCAGAATCAAATGTTCCGGAGAGTACGCCGTAAGGGGAGCGGGACATGGCCGACAGCCAGTCTTAATGAGGAGCGCACGGTGGCAAGGGGTTTGCCGGTCCGGGGCAGATGGGGTATGGATCATGCCGATGATGATTCGCACCGGCATCGGATATGACGTGCACGCCTTTGTGGAGGGGCGCAGACTCGTCCTGGGCGGGGTGGAGATTGAGCATGCGGTGGGGTTGAGCGGCCATTCTGATGCCGATGTGCTCTGCCACGCCATTGCCGATGCGCTGCTGGGCGCGATCGGTGAGCGGGACATCGGCCATCATTTCCCTAACACGGACGAGAAATGGCGCGGGGTGAGCAGCCTGTTGATCCTGGAAGGGGTGCGCGAGATCCTGCAGAGCCGCGAGGCGGTGATTCATAATGTCGACTCCACCCTGATCGCGGAGGCACCGAAGATCGGGCCGCACCAGGAGGCGATGAAAGCGAAGATCGGTCGCGCGCTCGGGCTAAAGGAATCCCAGGTGGGGATCAAGGCGACGACGAACGAGGGCCTGGGTTTTGAGGGGCGAAAGGAAGGCATCAGCGCCTTTGCCATCGCCACGGTGAGTGCGCCGGAGTAAGGTCAGCGCCGTTATGTCCATGTCTCCTGCCTGTTTCGCTCCAGATCAGTTCTTCGATCTCGCCGCCCTCCGCGAGTCCGGCCATGCCGCCTTGCTCGATGGCTGTGAGGCGGTCTGGGAGATCATCCCACGCATCAGGCCCTACCTGGCCGAACTGCTTCAGCGGCAGGCCCCGGAGGATCGCTCTGAGCACCTCGGCAAACCATACATCGGTGAGCAGGTTTACATCGGAGAAGGCACCACCGTCGAGCACGGCGCGATGATCAAAGGCCCGGCGTGGATCGGCCCGGGCTGCCAGATCCGTCACGGAGCGTATGTGCGGGACAATGCCATCATCGGGGCAGGGTCGGTGATTGGAAATTCGTGTGAGGTAAAAAACAGTTTTCTGCTCGGCCACGCGGAGGTGCCGCATTTTAATTATGTGGGAGACTCCGTCCTCGGCTTCAAAGCGCACCTCGGCGCCGGCGCGATCCTTTCCAATGTGCGGCTGGACCGGGGCGAAATCAATGTCGTCCCGGATCCGGCGGGTTACAGTGCAGAAGACCTGCCTCGCCGCCTGCCGACCGGTCTACGGAAATTCGGCGCCATCCTCGGCGATGTCGTGGAAGTTGGCTGCAACGCCGTGCTCAGCCCGGGCACGATTCTCGGCCCGTCTTGCCTCGTTTATCCCAATGCCCATTACCGGGGAGCACTCCCCGCCCGGCGCATTGTTAAGTTAAGGCAGGAACAGCTCATCGTGGAGAGAGGGGAGTGAAACGGAACTCCAGCTGCTCACCACTCTCAATCCGATTTGTGACGTCGAATGTCTCGCTCACCATGACCAAAATAATGTATACCGCGATGGCTAGGGAAATAAAATAAAGCGTACGGATTCCGAAGTGGTAATTCCAGAGCTGATCGATCTCCCCGCGGCGAGGCCAGAGGCCGGTTCGATTGGTATTTTCCCGCAAAAGGAACACCTGCGCCTTCACCACTTGCCGGAAAATTAAGAAAGCAACGAAAGTAAGGACTCCGCATCCGACGAACAAGGCCGGTTTTTCCATACACCCTTCAGGTTTGCGTCGTCAAAACATGTATTATCTAACTGAGCGCCACGAAAATTGGCCTGGCGAAGGTCGGCACCGTGGAAATTGGTCGATCGCGCTGTGCTTCCCGAAAAATCGCAACCCAGCAGGATCGCATGATCAATGTTCGAATACGCAAAATAACCCTGTTAAACCAGTAACCCTGAAAATTTCGATTTGATAGATTGGCGAAAGAAAGATCCACCGCCACATCCGGGTTATCCCGGCGCCATTCGTTCCACGCCGCGCGGCCTTCATTTAATTTCGCGAGATGCTCAGAGTTGGCCATAACAAAATCACACGTATAATGATCGGACAATGATTATGCTAAAGCCGCGGGTCCACTGGTTCGCTTTCCAGAGCCAGCACCCCGAAAACGCATTCGTGATACCGGAAGAGCGGTTCTTCCCGCACGAATCGTTCGAGCGCTTCAACCCCGAGCGCAAACTCGCGCAGGGCGAGCGAACGTTTACGGCCAAGACCGCGAAACTTGAGGCGGGCAAGGTTCTCCGGACGGTCATAGTCTGGACCATAGATAATGCGGAGATACTCCCGGCCGCGGCATTTCACCGCCGGCTGAAGCAAACCTTTGGACCCGCGGGTGATAAACTGGTCCGGCTTGACTACCATGCCTTCACCGCCGTTCTCCGTCATCCCCGTCCACCAATTAATTACTCTTTCACAGTCCATTTGATTATTCACATCAACCTTCTCGACATGAGTAGCATGGAAAATGGGATCCGACACAGCGCTGAGCTTTCCAATCATCTCCATATGCCAAGTGTGTGGCAGCGAGAAAAAGGTTCTTTTTTCGCCGGCTAACAGATGGAAGGGAGCCAGCCGCAAATCTTCGACGCCGCCAACCGGCCAGCAGTAATTCCGGTAGGTATCCCGGAATTTTCTGACCCCGCCTGCCCCGGAAGCCAGCCGTTGCTCAAGCGCCATAAGTTCCTCCCGATTCTCCGTCACCGCGCCTGCGATCGACTGTTGAGCCGCGGCAAAATAAGAGTCTCCCGCGGTTGCCACAGCCGCATATTGTTGACGGAGCAAACCCTGAGCCTTTGCTGACCACGGCATGAGCTCGCAATCCAGACAAAGCCAGTTGCTTTCTAGTTCTTCCCACAAGCCGGACTCTTCCAAAGCGGCGCGGAGCCGGTCCATGAGTTCCGACTCAATGTTTTCGTCATCAAAGAAAGGTCGCCCGGTCCGGGTATAGCACACGCCGAGTTTGTCCTGAGCGCCAAATCTTTTCCTTACAATGGTTTCATCACGACCCACCACAACGACGCAGCGCGACCCCATGTGCTTTTCCTCACAAACCACCGAGGCAACGCCGTTCGATCGATAATAGTCCAAGGCTTCATCAGGATGTTCGAGATAATTATCGCGCTGACTGGTTGCGCAGGGAGACATGGTGCCGGGCAGATAAATAATCCAGCGCGGATCGATGGCAAAGCGGCTCATGACTTCAAGCGCAGCCTGAGCATTACCTTCCTGAATAGTAATGCGTGGATGCAAAGCGGTATCGATAAAGCGCTTTCCGGTGACGTCCTCGATATCCAGAAGTTCGTCTCTTGCCTCGACAGAGCCTGTTGTTCCAGCGCTCTCGGTGGTGCCGTCCCGCAGCATCTCCGTTTTCTCGCTCTCAAAATAGATTTCTCTTGCCGGAACCTCGATGATCTCACGCTCCGGCCAACGCAACGCGGTCAGCTTGCCTCCAAAGCAGACGCCTGTATCAATATTAATCGTATTATTATTCCATACCGCCTCTCTTACCACGACGTGTCCATAAACCACGGAGGCCGACCCGCGATAGTCAGCAGACCAGTCCAGCCTCACCGGATAACCATCATGCCCCTTCTCCCCGGTGGTTTCGCCATACAGACAAAACTCCCGGACCATCCCTGAAGCGCGGCCTTGCATGTGTTCTTTTATGCCCGCATGAGCCACGACCAGTTGACCATCCGCAAAAACATAGTGACTGACCAGACTATCCAGAAACTCCTTCGCTTCATTCTTGAAGACTTCAGGATCCGCCAGGGCCTCGACTTGCGCAATGGTTCGGGCCAACCCGTGAGAAATATTCACTTTGGCCCCCTTTAAGTATCGCAGAAATTTTTCATCATGGTTTCCGGGGACACAAAAGGCCGTCCCGGTGGAGGTAGCCCGGCGGACAAGGTTCAGCACGGCCGGAGAATCCGGACCGCGATCTACCAGATCTCCTACAAAAACCAGTTTCCGGTTCTCTGGATGCCTTGCCGCTCCGTCATCATCAATCCTATACCCGAGGAGGCCAATGAGCTCAGTCAATTCTTCGTAGCACCCATGCACATCGCCAATAATGTCAAATGGGCCCTTCTCAGACTTTTGATTATTCCAGAGGGGGACGCGTTTGATTGTGGCTGCACTCGCTTCTGCCTCAGATTCGAGAATATGAATATACCGAAATCCCTCATACCTCAGGTTTTTCAAACCCCGGCGCATTTCTGAATGTTGCCGGATCACTACCCGAGGACCAAAACTACGGTCAGGCCGATGCTCATTTCGCGCAATACAGATTTCCTTATCGATTTTGAAAACAATGGCCGCGCTGAGGCACAGACAATCCCGGGCTATCTTGACAAGGGCTTTACGGTCTTCCTGCCTCACGTTTGTTGCATCCACCACCGTCAGCTTTCCCAGAGTAAGCCGTTGCCTGACAATGTAGTGCAACAGGTCGAAAGCTTCCTTTGTGGCCGCCTGATTATTCTCATCATCAGAAACAATGCCGCGGCAACGGTCGGATGAGACCACCTCTGTCGACAAAAAATTCTTTGCTGCGAACGTGGATTTTCCGCATCCAGACGGCCCGATGAGCAGGATCAGGGAAAGCTCTGGAACAACGAGATCGCGGGATTCTGTCGCGACGTTTTCGTTGAGGATCATATTAGGAGTCGATCTCATTGGTCGAAGGTTTCGCTTCCAGTGTATTCTCTTCAGCGCGATGCTTGATGAAGACCGCAATCTGTGAGGGCGCGCCCTTTTCGGGATGTTCGGGGCCGATTCCTTCGATCGTGAAATGATAGCCGAATTGAGTCCCAATTGATTCGCACCAGTTTCGAAACTCGTTTCTGGTAAACTCGAAACGATGATCGGGGTGGCGCAGTCCATTCTCCAAAAGGCGGTCGAATTCAGAGTTATATTCTCGGTTCGGGGTTGTAACAATGACTGCCTCAGGAGAAGCAAACTTAAAAATCGCACGTTCCGCCGCGACGAGCCGCGCACTATCCAGGTGCTCGATGACCTCGATCAGGGTCAAGGCGTCATAACCGCTAAGCCGTTTGTCCCGATACAGAAGCGAGCCATGAATCAGAGTAATTCTCTCTCTTTCCTGGGGAGTCAGGCGAATGCGTCCGAGCCGTTCTTGCGCTACTTCGATTGAGCGATGGGCCACGTCCATTCCCAGGATTCTGACAAAGACTTTTTCCTTGGCGAGCAGACGGATCAGTCTGCCTTCACCGCAACCGGCATCTACGATGGTCCGGGCATGAAGACTCTTCAGAACGGAAACCACCCTGCCAAGACGCTGTTCATGAAGACTGACTTTCTCTTCAACCTCGGCTTCCGGGGAATCGGAAATCGGATTGTCGGAGTCATCTCCGGAATCTTCCTGAAGCAGCGATTCCAATTCTTCTGACAGCCGGGTAATCGCTTCTCGCACCAGACTGCGGCGATGGGTGAGATAACGGGATGCGATCAGATCCCGCAGAGGATGCTGAGCAAGCCAGTCCTTTCCGCGTGCAAGGAGCTTCTCCATCTCGTCCTTGGCAACAAAGTAATGCTTTTCTTTATCCAGGACGGGAAGCAAGACATAGAGGTGAGTCAGGACCTGCCACAAGGGTAGTGTTGCTTCTAATCTAACCTGAAAATACTTGGATTGGCCCCACTCAGGAAAACGTTCATCCAAAACATTCGGCTTGAGCGTCACTTCATACCCCAAAGGCTGGAATAAGTTATTTATCAATTCACCGCCACGCGTGTCCGATGCAACGGCTAATTCAGTCACCAGATGGCGTGGGGCATCGACTGCTTCCGGCAATTGATCACAACGGCGGTTCATCGCTGAACGGAATGCTTCCGCGAGGGCCACACTCAAAAACGAGGAACTACAAAAGGGCCGGTCATTCACATATTGTCGAAGACCAAAGTTTTGTGCAGGAGCCGTCCGGGATAGGCCCCTGCCCCGAATCAATTCAACCGAATCAATTTCCACGAGCAGGACGGCTTCACATTCATCCGCGCTGTTCCGGGTAAAGAATACCCAGCCGCTTCCGAAATTAAGATCAATCTGATTCAACCTCGCCGGGTGTTTATGAAGGAGATAACTCAGCTCTCCGGCAGAGGGTTGAGAAGATTTGATGCTCAGGATCATATGTGCCGAAGTGGAAAGAACGGATAAGATACCTGATGCCGAGGTAATTCTCCAGAGCTTTCGTCAGGAACCCGGCGTCGAGGTGAAAACAAATCAATGGTGCCCGCGATTACCTGAGCAGAAGCGCGGTTGCGCTCTGGCTGGATTGAGCGATGAATACGCACCGGCCACGCAGCCGCGAAGCCTCGTTCGCTCGTTTGTCTGGTTGCTTTTCTGTCCTTTATTCCATTGGGATGACCGGTCAGCGGCGATGACGACGGCGAGCGAACTCTCAATTCTCTCAATCGACCACCCATTCTCACCCCGCATGCGTTCTCTTCCCTGCCAGTTTCGGTTGGGCCCGGCACGGATCAAGCGGCTCGTGCTGGCCGCGTGCAGCGTGTGCGCGCTGACGGTTGCGACAACGGTCGAAGCCGGAGCGGCAGAGCACGGCTATCAGAGAGGGGATCAGGTGGAGCTGGATACCGTGGTGAACTTCCACATTCTGAAGGACGACAAGCCGGTGGGCTCGCGTCAGGTGGAGGAAGGCACGACGGTGAAGGTCAGGGGGGTCAAGGGCGACAGTCTCCTGCTGGAATTTCAGGGGCTGCGGGCGATCGTGAAATCCCGCGATGTCCGCCTGCCGGGCAGCAAGAAGACTACGGCGGCTGAGTCTGACAAAGCCGAGGCAGAGCAGACAAAGCCCGAGACGGAGAAGGAAACGGAGACGGTTGCGGTGGCACCTACGGGCGGTGATCCGCTGGAGTTTCATGCAAGGGTAAAGCCGGTCCTCGAAGTGCATTGCGGGGCCTGTCACCTGAACGGAGAGACAAAGGGCGGGGTAAACTTTGATGAATTGAGTGATGCGCAATCGATTCTGAGCGCCAACGACATGTGGCGGCGGGTGAAGGACGCGGTGGACTTTGAGGATATGCCGCCCAAACCGGAGGACACGGGCTACGGTGAGAAGGAGCGGGAACTGCTCATGACGTGGATTGAAGAAAAGATCGAAACGATCAATGAAGACGATCCGATCTTTCAGAACCCGGGGCCCGCGCCGATCCGTCAACTGACGGTGGATGAATACAACCGGTCGATCCGCGACCTGTTCAATATCGATCTTGATATCGCCGAGATGGTAGGCATCCCGAAGGAGGACAACGTGACGGGGTTCGGCAATCTGGCCGCGTCACTCAATATGCAGCCGGAGCTGCTGGATAAATATTTCAACGGCGCTGAGCTGGTCGTTGGTTTGTTGACTGGAGACACGGCCGCATGGAGCCGTGTCCCGGAAGAGCATCAGGCGGCGGTGCGTGAGCAGGTGAAGGCTGGTCTGGAGAAAATCTTCGTGGCGCGGCCCGGCAACAGGGTGAGTGAGCAGGAAGCGAGCGAACGCGTGCTCAAGCGCTTCATGCACATGGCTTACCGTCGGCCGGTTTCGCAGAAGGAAGTCAACCGGTTGTTGCCGCTCGTCGCCCGCGGGTTGCAGGAGAAGAAAAGCTTTGAGGAATCCATCGGCATGGCGCTCAAGCCGGTCTTGATCTCCCCATTTTTCCTGTATCGGGTGGAGCGCATTCAGGGAGAGCGAGGGGCAGCGGAGGCGTATCCGGTGAGCGATCACGAACTGGCCACACGGCTTTCCTTTTTCCTGTGGTCATCCATCCCGGATGATGAACTCCTCAAGCTGGCTGCCAGCGAAAAGCTGTCTGAGCCGGAGGTGCTTCGGGCGCAGGTCAAACGAATGCTGGAGGACCCGAAGGCAGACGCCCTGACGGAGGGCTTCGGCGCGCAGTGGGTGCTGCTGGATCACCTGGAAAAGGCGCTGCCCAGCCCGCGCTATTTCCCCACCTTTGATGATAAGGTGAAACACTCCATGCACGAGGAGTTCACCACGTTCTTCAATGGCCTGCGCCGGGAAGACCGGAGCGTACTGGACCTGCTGGACGCGGACTACACCTATGTGAATGAACCGCTGGCTGCCCATTACCAGATGGAGGGCGTGGAAGTTGCCGGGGAGGAAATGACCCGGGTCGAACTCCCCGAAGATTCCGCCCGGGGCGGATTGCTCGGGATGGGAGCGATCCTCGCGATGACGTCGCATACCGACCGGACCCGGCCGACCGCCCGGGGGGAATGGATTCTGCGCGTCATCCTGGGCACTCCGCCACCGCCGCCACCGCCGGACGCCGGCACTTTCGCCGCACCGAAGGATGGCAAAGAGCCGGATACCTTCCGCGAAAAGCTGCAGCAGCACGTGAGTGATCCCAACTGCGCGGGTTGCCATGAAAAGATCGATCCGCTGGGCTTCGCGATGGAAAACTTTGATGCTGTGGGCCGCTGGCGCGAGACGGATGGCGGTCTGCCGGTGGACAACGAAGGCAAGCTGATCTCCGGCGAACGCTTCAAAGGTGCGAAAGAGCTGAAAGAAGTCCTTTGGAACCGGCGAGATGATTTCGTGAAGAATTTCGCGCGGCAGATGCTAACTTATGCTTTGGGCCGTGAAGTGGAATATTATGACGAACTCACCCTGCGCCAGATCGTTAAAGAACTGGAAGAGAACGACTTCCGTTTCTCCGTGCTGGTGGAGGAGATCGTTCTGAGCCGGCCCTTCCGTTACCGCACGAATCTCGATCTCGCTTCTCTCAATTGATTGACCCTTCCCTTTCATCTCAACCCGTCCCAACCAGACATGAACCCTGAAGTAACCACCCCTTCCAAAGTTGAGCCCGGCCAGGAAACCACCGGGATGAGCCGCCGCGGATTTCTGCGCAGCACCGGAGCGCTGGTCGCTCTGCCCTTTATGGAGAGCCTGTTGCCGCGCTCGGCCTTTGCCGCACCGAAGACCGTCGGGCCTCCCCTGCGCATGGGTATCTTTACCGTGACCGGCGGCACCGTGCTGGAGTCCTGGGTGCCGGAGCAGGTCGGGCCGCTCGGCAAGCTGCCGTCCATTCTGCGCCCGCTGCAGCCCTTGGCCGATGACCTGACGATTGTTTCCGGGCTCTCCCAGAGCGGCAAGGTCAAGGGGACGAATGCCCATGAGGCCTGCGCCTATGTTCACCTCACCTGTCCCGATGAGGTCAGCAAAAATAACGGCAAAATCTCCATGTCCCTGGACGGAGGTGCAGACGTCGAATCGATCGATCAGGTGGCGGGCCGCCTGGTGGCAAAGGACAGCTTACTGCCCTCCCTGGAAATCGGCATGAGCTCGGGCGAAACGCGTTACTCCTTCCGCGAAGGTGGCGTTCCCGTGCCTTATGAGTCCAAACCGCGCCTGCTCTATGAGCGGATGTTCCGAGGCCGCAAACCGGTGATGCCGAACTGGAATAAACGGGGGGCATCCCTGACCCAGGCCGCGAGCAGCAGCAACACACGGGATTCCTATGAAAAAAGTGTCGTCGACCTGGTCCTGGAAGAAGCCAAGGCGCTGAAGAAGTACCTCGGCCGGTCCGACCAGGAAAAGCTGGAGCAATACCTCACCTCCATCCGCTCAATCGAGGAGCGCATTGCCAAGACCGAAGCGCGCCTTGCCATGGAAGGCATGGCGATTGACGAACCGGGACCGGGTGAGCTGCACAACGCCGACTATGAACGGGATTTCGACCGCAAGATGGTCGTGCATGATCCGGATGTGCATGCCGAATACATCCGCCTCATGTCAGACATGATGGTGCTGGCCTTCCAGACGGATACGACCCGCGTGGTCACCCTGGCCCTAGGCAGTGACGGAGCGCTTTTCCCCGGAGTGGTCACAGTGGGTTATGAGCGGCACGCCCATACCCTGGAACACCAGGGCAACTCCCGGAACATTGAGGACGCCGATCCCATTTCCCGCGAAGGCTGCCGTCAGATTCACGCCTTCTACACCGCGCTCTTTGCCGAAACGATTGCCAAGATGAAAGCGATCGACGAGGGCGGAACGAGCCTGCTGGATAACTCCATGATCCTGTATACCTCCTACATGGCGGACGGCGGGCACGGCCGGAGAAACTATCCGTGCCTCTTTGCCGGCAACGCCCAGGGCACGATCAAAACCGGTCAGCACATCGCGGTAGAAGAGCATACGCCGATCGCCAATATCTACGTGGAAATGCTAACGCGCATGGGTGATACCACCGGGAAGTTCGGCAACAGCCACTCCTGCGAGAACGCCCGATTTGACGGCCGCATTCCGGGCCTCGGCATCGCCTGATCGAGCTGATCATGGCTATCCCACAGGATATCAACGTTGAAGAGTTGCCTTCCGCGGCGGACGGAGCGGCCGAGCCCCTGCGTGGGCCGGTCTTTCTCGCCGCCGGAGATCAAGGTGCGCGGGCTTTCACGGCGGACGGCGTCACCTGGAAGAATCTCGTGAAAGAGGAGCAGCCAGGCATTTTTCGTACGTCCTGCTTTGGCAATGGCCGTTGCGTCGTCTGCGGCGGTCGCGGCGGCCAGAATCTCTTCGCCATGACCAAAAACGGTGTCAGCTGGGAGACCTCCACGCATGACGCGGAGTATTCGAAGTATGTTCGGGTAGTCTTCTTCTATAATGGAGAATTCTACGCGCTGGGCGGCCGCAACGCTGGAGGTGACACGAAGCCCTTTGTCATGACCTCTGAGGATGGCTTGAAGTGGGGCGGCAGCAAACAGATCGGTGGGCGCGAACTGCTCCGCCGGGTGGCCTTTGGTGAAGACCGCATCGTTGCGGTGGGTGACTACGGGCGGAAATCAGTCTCCACCAACGGACGGGAGTGGGATAATGCCGAGGATGTTAAAGCGGTGGATACGCTGATCGATGTTGCTTACGGCAAAGGCATGTTTGTGGGTGGCGGTCTTCACGGCTTGCGCATGGCCAGTGAAGATGGACGGAACTGGGCCTACCGTGAGCATGGTGAAGAGGGCGAGCACATCAACACGATGATCTTTGACGGCAGAAAATTCGTCGGGATCGGTCTGGGTGCGACTTATTTTTCTGAGGACGGCAAGGCCTGGGAGCGTCAGCCCAATACCAATCCGCCTCTGGTCGCGACCTTTGGTCACGGCTTTTTTGGCGGCGCGATGTGGCGAGGGGTTTTTCTGGGTTCAGCAGATGGAGTGACCTGGAAACCACTCAGCCACGCGGACGGGCAGCATATCGAGACCATCGCAGCTGGTGAGCTGGAGGGTAGTTGAGCGCGGGTACGAATTTGCTGGAAAAGCGCTGGGGCTGGGCAACAGTCCGCCTCGACCCATAACCCGAGCTATGAGTGATTCTGTCTCAACCTCTCCGCCCGCTGGCGAAACCAGCGTGGAAAAAATCGCGCCACGGCCCTGGGCGTTTTTCGTGCCGCTCATGGCTTTTTTCTACGCCCTTGATCAGGTGACGAAGATCATCGTCCTGCGGACCATGGAGCTGTATGAGTTTTTTCCGGTCATCGAGAAATGGTTTTATATCCGGTACATCCAGAATACCGGGGCGGCCTGGGGTATTTTGCAGGGGCACGGCTGGTTTTTTATTACTCTCTCGATTATCGTTTTTGCCGTGGTCCTTTTTCTATGGCTGAAGAAACCGGAATTTTTCACCGGGTTCTGGAATACCACGGGCGTTCTTCTTTTGCTCCCTGGCATTCTGGGGAATCTCACTGACCGCATTCTCTATGGTTATGTCGTCGATTTTCTTGACTGGCATTTTCATTGGCCTGGCGGGGGATATTATGATTATCCGGTCTTTAACGTGGCAGACATGTGCATCGTCGGCTCCGCGATCTGCTTTGTTACGGGCTCCATTTTCGCTCCCAACGACGAGAAGGAGCGTGAGATGAAAATAGCGAGGGAAGAAGAGACCATGAGCAGTTAAATCGCTTGCGCTTGCTGGCATGGGGCGCACCTTGCGGGGCGAGGGCGGTTTATGGAGTGGCTGCGTAAAATATTGGCTCAATTGCGTACGCGGACGACGACGGTGGCGCGGATCGGGACGCGCTTTAACCGCACCGCCCGTTATCTTTTCCAGTTACTGATCTGGTCACGGATTTTTGTAACCAAGCGAAACCTTGCGCAGATCGAGTTCTCGCCGAAGGTCTTAAGGCGGAAAAACGTGGTTCATCCACAGCCGCATCTTGAGATGAAAGGCGCTCCGGGTGGAGAGCGTTTTGAAAAAGGTTTCCGGGTGATTTATGGCGTGCTGTTTGCCAACCTGCGCAAGGCGGACGAGCTATCACCGCACCGGCATGCCGTGCCGGGTCCTGCCTTCGCCGGCGTTTATCTGTGGGACTCCGCTTTCATTGCGCTGATCTGGCAGCACTGGGACCGCCAGGTGGCGGCGGATATTCTGCGTTCGGTCATTGATCTGCGCGACGGAGCGCGGCTCCAGCATGTTGTCACGGATTTCGTGAAATCAGATTACACTCAGCCACCGCTCATCGCGTGGGCCGCGGCAAGAATTATCCGGGGAATGGAGCCGGCCGAGAAACTGGAGTTTCTCGATCTGATCTATCAGCCGCTTTGTGATTACCACGAATGGCTTCAAATGAACCGGCGGCTGCCCAACGGACTTTATTTCTGGGAGCATCCTTATGAGTCAGGTAAAGAAAATGCCCCACGCTTCAGCAATCGCGACGAAAGTGTCCTGCGGGATACGCGGAACATCGCCGCGCCGGACTTGTCGGCCTACGTGATATTGCAATGCGAGGCGCTGGCGGAGTTTGCGGGGATTCGGGGTGAAAACGACCGCGCTGCCGAATACGTAGCAAGAGCGAGCGAGCTGCGGGAGAGAATAGATGCCGAACTCTGGCACTCAGGAGAAAGTTCATATTTTGACCGGGAGAACGATACCGGAGAATATATTCTGTCGAATACCATCGCCTCACTGATGCCGCTGGCGGCGGGTGTTCCTGATGCCGGCCGAGCGCGCAAAATGCTGACGCAGATTATGAGCCCCACGGGGTATGGATCGCCCATTCCGTTCCCTTCGACCGCGATCAAGAATCCGGATTTCGCGAAAGATATGTGGCGCGGTCCGGTCTGGATCAATACGGCTTATCTGGTGTTGAATGGCCTATGGAGAAACGGATTTCTCAGAGAAGGCGCTGAATTGGCCTGGCGACTCTGTGATGGGGTATACCGTGTGCTGGAGGCCGAGCATCAGATTTACGAATTCTATGATCCGGAATGTTACCATTCACGAGATCTCAGCCGAAAACGCGGCAACTGGTGGAAAGCGCTTACGCTCGGGACGGGCCCACAAAAAGAATTTGTAGGCTGGTCCGGCCTCGTAAATACTATTCTGATTGAGTATATCATCGGTTATTCCCGTGAAGACGGGCAGCCCATCCTGCGGCCGTGTTTCCCGTCACAGGCTGAGGGATTACAATTTCAGCTCACCCTGGCCAGTGACAACATAGAGATCGAGCTGGAAGTTCTGCCTGAAGGCTCCTATGAGGGAACGGTCCGTTTGGGTGACGAGCCTGAAGTTCCACTCCGCGGAACGTTTGGAGGAATAATTGAGCTCAACCCTCTGCAAAAGGTCCCGCTATGATATTCTGTGATGTTACTTTGGCCTATAATGAAGCGAGCGGAGGAATCCGCACATATATTGATCAGAAAAGAAAATATCTTTTGGAACATACCGAGGATGAGCATCTTCTGATTATCCCGGGAGAAGATCATCACACCGAGGAAGGCGACCGCTGGCGAACGGTAACGATTGCCAGTCCGGTTGTGCCGGGACTTGCGCCATACCGTTTTATGTGGCGGGCCGATAAAATTAATTCCGCTCTGGACGAGTATGCGCCGGAGTTTGTGGAGTTTGGCAGTTATTTTCTGTCCCCCTGGGCGGCTCTTGGGTATCGCGAAAGGCAGGTAAAGCGAGGCAGGCCGGTCGTGGTGGGCGGTTATTTTCATACGGATATTGCCGAAGCCTATTTCTCCGGGCCGCTGGGAAGTATTCTCAGTGGACCGTTCGAAGATTGGAGTGAAACCCTGTCGAGCATCGGCGTGCAGATCGGCGACCTGGCTGGGAGTGGGGCGGAGATTTTTTTTGGTTATCTCTTTCAACGGTGTGATCTGGTTTTTGCCGCGACCCAGGCCCAGGCCGACCGGCTGCATGATTACAATGTTTCCGATGCGCATATCGTGCCGCTGGGAGTCGATCCGGATCTGTTTCACCCAGACAAACGTGACGCAGAGATTCGCGAACAATACGGCGTCTCCGGCGAGCAGATTCTGCTGATGTTTGCCGGCCGTCTGGTCGAAGAAAAGCAGGTAGAGGTTGTCGCGGATGCCCTCGAACTTCTTCCGGCAGACGAATATAAACTCCTCCTGGCCGGTGAGGGCGGTTTGCGGGAAAAGCTGGAAGCGCGCGCGGAGAAAACACCTAACCTGATTCTGGAAAACTTTAAGGAGGACCGCGAGGAATATGCGCGACTGCTGGCGTCGGCGGACATTTATGTCACGGCGGGTCCGTATGAGACCTTTGGGTTATCTATTGTTGAAGCCCAGGCCTGCGGACTACCGGTGGTGGGGGTGGACAGCGGAGCGCTGCAGCATCACGTGAAGGAAAGCGAAAATACGGGTTTCCTCGGTCCGGTTGGTGATCCCGAGGCAATGGCGGAAAACATCAGGAGAGTGGCCGAAAATCTGCCGTCAATGAAGGAGAGCGCCCGCGAACGGGTGCTGAGCTCCGGATATACCTGGGATAGTACCTTTGAAAAACTGTGTTCGCTCTACCGGGAAAATTTCGCGGAAAAGAAATAAATGGTAAGCCCCTCCTGAATGGGCCGATTGGCTGCGTGCATCCAGGAGGAGCCCCCAGTAATAGTGGTCGGCGAGCACCTACGAAGAAGCCCGATAAACGCGGTCCGCGTTGATAATTAAATTATCGGCGGTGGAAGACTCATCGGCGGTGCCTTTGACGACCAGCCGGTCGAGTTCCTTGACGCCGTTTATCCCTTTAAGTCCGGCCCGGATAGGTTTGCCGTCGGCATTGAGGAATTGAACGGTTAACCGGTTGGCGGCAATCACTTCTTTGGCCTCACAGCAGGCATCCCAGGGAGTCGGGCAGGTGTCTCCCGGAATC
Source organism: uncultured Verrucomicrobiales bacterium (assembly GCA_964622095.1). Taxonomy (GTDB): domain Bacteria; phylum Verrucomicrobiota; class Verrucomicrobiia; order Verrucomicrobiales; family CAZUPP01; genus CAZUPP01. The sequence goes on along the minus strand of CAZUPP010000002.1, from coordinate 14,588 downwards.
ATGTCACAGGTTTCTACCGTATCATCAACCAGGGTGACCAAGGCCAGGTCTTCCGCCAAAGGTTTCATCTGACCGGCAATGCGTCCGGTCACGATAAGTTCTTGACCAGGCTCGGCATTCTCGCGGGCTTCCGCGACGGTGATGGCATTTTCGGGTGCGCTTTCCATAAAAAGCGCGGCCAGTTGAGTCTGCTGTTCTTTTTCTTCGTGAGAAGATTCTTTGGCGTCAGAATTTTTGCCGCCCGTGCAGGCAGCGAGGGAAAGCAGGATGAATGACGCGGATACCAGGGTAAGGATTGATTTGGCTTTCATAGATTTGAGGAATGTAGGTTGGATCTGGTGTGATGATGAGTTGGATTGGATTTTCTCAGGGAGTAGAGATGGGTGAATTGATGGGTTATTTTTACTGGGCAGTAGATTCAGGAAGACCGCAGCGCGGCCGGTAAAGGAGCACTGAGGCAACGCAGGGCGGGCGGAATCGCTCCAAGCGAGCCGAGAAGAAAACCGGCGAGGAGTCCGGAGGAGAGCACTTCGATCGGAAGAAGGAGCCGGAAGGTGCCGATGGAAAAAGGGACAGTGGTCCCTTCCAGACAGAAGACGGCGAGGAAAGAAGCGAGCAGGGTTCCGAGAAGGGTGGCGAGAAGGCTTTCCTGCATCAGAGACCAAAGGATGGCCCCCCGGGAGAAGCCGATGGCTTGGAGGGTGGCCAGCTCACGCATGCGGGAGGCAAAGGCGGCATAGAGGATGTTCAGCCCGCCGAAAACCGCCCCGGCGGCGACAAGACCGGCGGTGAGCCAGGTCATGCCGCGCAGCGGTCCGTAGAAGCTGGCCAGCTTCGCGTAATATTCCGATTCCCGAACCGCGACCATTTCGAGGTCCAGCCGCTGGCGTGCAAAGAGATCAGCGTTGGGAAAGTCTTCCGCGGATTGCAGTCTGACCACCACGCAGGAGAGCGCATCGCGCTGGATAGCCGTCATGAGATCATTGCGGTCAAACCACACTTCACTTTCCATGACCGTCCCTGGGGCCTCAAAGATTCCGGAGATGGTGAACTCCTGACCTTCAAAGGTGACCGTCTTGCCGGGGGCCAGCGCGCTGGCCGGGACACCGAGGTGATGGTGAGCCAGCCGGCCGGCCATGACTTCGCCTGGGTTGGGATAGTCACCCTCGATCAGGCGGACTTCCCGATGGACCTCGAGGGCGGCGGGGGTGACCCCGCGCAGGAGAGCCTGAGCTTCACCATGCGGCGGGGTTCTCAGAAGGCCCATGTAGTGGACCTCACCGGAGACGGCCGGCACGCCGAGGCGGCTGGCGATGCCCTCGATGCCTGCCGTGGCGAGGACCTCTGCCTGCACCTTGACCTCACTTCGTTCCACGGCTTCTTCGGAGCCGGCGCCGAGCAGGATGACGTTCTTTGGCGAGCCTGTCCCGCGCAGGACGCTGTCCATGCCGTGATTGAATGAGCCTGCCGCAATGATGAGCAGCACAACCAGCCCGGCGCCGAGGGTCTTCTGGGCGAGACGGCCCGGGTCCCTGAGCAGGTGACGGGTGGCATAGGAGAAAGGGAGCGTTTTCACGGTGCTGGTTTGCAGAAAATGAATCAGGCGGTACGCAGGGAGCGCACGATCGGGTCACGGGAGGCGATCCAGGCCGGCCAGAGAGAAGCGAGCAGTCCCAGGATGACGGAGACGCCAAGGCCAGTGAGGGCCACGTAAAGATCCGGGGTGAGAGCTATCGTCAGCCCTTCGTTGCCAAAGGTGAACCGCTGGAAATGAAGAAAAGCCGCGGCGATACCGCTGCCGATGGCGCCGCCCGCCAGCCCCAGCAGGCTGCCTTCCCAAAGCATCAGGACGGCGAGGGACGGCTGGGGATAACCCAGGGTCTGGAGGATGGCGTTTTCTTTGATGCGCCCCCGCGCAGCCAGCAGCATGGTATTGGCAACCAGGCCGAGGACGCCTGCCACCGCCCCGATGCCCAGCCAGCGCGTGAAGCGCACAATCTCGATAAGGTCTTTGGCGGTCTGCGCAAAGAACGCCTTCTCCGGCCGGGTATCGGTCGGATCCTGCATGGAGGCAAAGACCTCATCGATGCGCTTGGAGATGAGATCGAGATCCTGGCCCGGTTCGACCTGCACGTTGAACTGAGTCACCGTGCCGAGACCGATGTTCGACGCCTGTTGCAGGAAGGGCAGATGGACGTAAGCGACATTATTGTCCTGCGCGAGGGGCGACTTTACGATGCCCGCCACGGCGACCCGCACGCCAACGGCTTCGAACTGATCGCCCGGCTTGAGTCCCCGGCGCACGGCGAAGTTTTCGCCGAGAAGCGCGGCATCGTCGCGTTTACGCCAATCTTCAATCGAGCCCGCGGTGACCTGGAGTTCCGGGTTGTATTCAGCGAGGTCACCCGGCGGCACGCCGCGGAAAGCAATGACGTCCAGGCTGGCACCGCAATTATTGACCACGATCTGAACCGGAATGGCATCGCGTACGCCGGGGATGCGCTTGATCTCACTGAGATAATGCTCGGGGAGACGGCTGGTGAGCGGGCAGAAACGGTTCTCCCGATACACGACCAGGGTAGTGTCATCAGCGGTGGTCTGGGTGGCTTCTTTCAGGCTGCTCTGCATGGTCTCCACGGTGGTGAAGAGGAACATGCCGGTGGCGACCCCTCCCACCGTGAGGATGCTTCGCAAGCGGTGTCTCATGACCTGTTTCAGGGCCAGAGCGGGGAGATGTTGGAAGGCAGTCATCATGCGGCGGTGGTGGCGAGGGTGGCTGATGGCTTATCGGCGCCCTGGATCACGCCGGGTTCGATGAGCTTTCCTTTCTCCAGGTGAAGGGTGCGGTGAGCGGCTTCCGCAGCGTGCGAGTCGTGCGTGACCATGACGATGGTCTTGCCGTGCTCCCGGGAAAGGGCCCGCAACAAGTTGAGAATCCGATCACCCGCCTGCCGGTCGAGGTCTCCGGTGGGTTCGTCGGCCACGATGAGGCCGGGATCGGCCACGATGGCGCGGGCAATGGCCACACGCTGTTCCTGGCCGCCGGAGAGTTCAGTTGGCTTGTGGTTGGCGCGATCCTGCAGGCCGACCAGTTCCAGGGCGGCATGGACGCGCTCCCGGCGCTCTTTGCGCGACAGACCTTTCTCCAGGAGCAAGGGGAGCTCCACATTCTCAAAGGCGGTGAGAATGGGCACGAGATGATAGAGCTGGAAAATGTAGCCGCAATGAGCGGCTCGCCAGCGGGTCAACTGGGCGCGGGAGAACGCCCCGATGTTCTGGCCGCCGATGCGCAGTTCACCCGAGGTCGGTTGGTCGATGCCCGCGATGAGGTTCAGCAGGGTCGTTTTACCGGACCCGGAAGGACCCATGAGCGCGAGAAACTCGTTCTGGGCGACATCGAGGTCGAGGTCTTCCAGCGGAGTGACGGTGATCTGGCCTTTCTGGTAGGTCTTGGTCAGGTCCCGGCATTGGATGTAAGGTGTTTGATCCATAGGATTCGGGGGAAAGGTTAAAGGCTTGGTTCTTGCGGGCGGAGCCGTTCGCCGGAAGAGAGATTGGCTGGTGGATTGAGGACAAGGCGTTCGCCTGGCTTGAGGCCTTCACGCACCAGCCAGTGGCCAGGAAAGTCAGAGGGCAGCAGGGTGATCTCACGGGGTTCGGCGCGGTTCTCCTCGCCGTTTACCGTCCAGACGACAGCGGAAGAATCGGCGTGCCTCGTCAAGGCAGCTTCGGGCACGAACACCTCCACCCGGGAAGGCTGTGAGGCCCGGTGCGGACCGGAGGGCGAGTCTGGCTCCGGGGGTGTCAGGAACTCCCCGCGGCAAAGCATCTCCGGGCGCAGGCGCGGATCGGGGTTGTGAATGGCGACCTTGGCCTGGAGGGTATTGCGCTGAAGGTCCGCCTCGCCCACAATTCGGGTCACGGTTCCTTTAAACTCCTGGTCTGGCAGAAGATTCGTCCGGATGAGAACGGGCTGACCGATCTCCAGCTTGCCGGCCTCCGCCAGCGGGACATCAATCCGTGCCTGGAGGCTTTTGGGATCATAAAGAATCGCCACGGTGGCGGACTCCTTGTCATCCATCTCCAGCATTTTCTTGTCCCCTGGCTGGGCCATCAGGCGGCTGACAGCGCCGTTGATCGGGGACTTGATCTTCGTCCGGTCCAGCGCAAGCTGCGCGCGGGCAACCGCGGTTTTGGCTTCCTTCACCTGGGCCTCGAAGGATATACACCCGGCCTCCAGACGGGCCTTCTCCGCGAGCAACTCGTCACGCTCCGCCTGGAGGGCCTCGACCTGCGCTTTCTGAGCCTCGAGCGCCAACTGGGCCTCAACCACATCCTGTTCCCGGACCACCCGGTCCTCAATCTCACGGAGACGCCGGGCGGGGTCGGCGAGAAGCTTTTCGCGGGCCTTGGCGGCTTTCACCCGCTTCTCCAGAGTCGCGATCCGGGCTTCGACGCCCGTCACCTGCAGGTTGTGCGCCATGGCCTGTGCCTTGAGGGAGGCGAGCCGCTGCTGAGCGGTCTCCAGATTCAGGGCGGCATCTTCGGCGACAAGGGTGACGAGCACCTGATCTTCCGTGACCGTTTCACCTTCCAGGACGTGAACCTCATCGATCACTCCGCTGGTCAGGGCGGTGGCCATGATGGGGTAGGGGTCCGGTTCAACCCAGCCGGAAGCCTGAAAGAGCAGGGGCCCACGGTAAGGATCGGCGGCAGGCGCATCTGCCGTGACCGTTGGTGGCGGGGAATCGTCGATACTGGCCTGTCGAGTGACCACGGTGGTCACTTCCACGCTCCGGGCGGGTATGAGGCGGTCGCCTAGAACGACAGCGGTAAGGCTGATGAAGCCAATGAGCAGCGCCCACGGCAGAGCCGCCGCCAGACGGGCCTGGAGATCCGGCTTGCGAGCGGCTGGGGCCGAGCGCATTTCGTCCCGGGCAGGAAGGGAAATGGACTTTTTCAGAATAGTGGAAAGTTGCTGATCCATGAGATGATCCCGATGAAGGATTTCAGATTGGAAAGGAGGGGGAGTGAGCGAAGGCCGACCCCGGGAGGGCCAGACCAGATGGAAGGGGAGAAGGGCGACTCAGCGTTCGCCAGGCTGGGCGGACGGAGACGGACGGGACGGGTCCGTGAACACTTCACGCCCAGCAGGGAATCAAAGGAGGATGGCTCCACGAGGAGCGTCCGGAAGGAGGATCAAAGCAATTGTAGGCCGAGCAACTGGAGGGCGCGGGAAATGGAGGGCGGATCATGGATCAGCCGGTCAGGGAGAACTTTTTCGGAAGATGTGTCCGTCGAGAAATGATGATCAACACGGGCGATTTCAACAAAGTGAGGCTCACTTAACTGGAAGGATGGCGCCAGAGTGGCAGGCAGTTCACCGGCGCCTTTGAAATGACAGAAAAAGCCGCAGTCTGACGAAGGACTCTGGTGGTGGGGCAACCCAAGGGTGAGACCCGCACCGGAGGAATGACAGCAACCTCCGCAGCAGGATGGCTGGTCGTGCTGACTGGCGGTCAGGGTGTCCTGCGGTCCGTGGCTCAGTGGGCACTGAGCGCCCAGGCCGAGCGCGACCACGCTCTGCAACCAGAAAAGGGCAAGAGCAGGCAGAAGCAAAACCAGCGCTGCAGGACGACTTGGCATCTCATATAATATCGCCGGCTGGCGTGGAAAAGTCAATGTGAACGGACCGGCCGAAAACGATTAAGGGTTGCAGGGAGGGACAGAGGAGTGTATCTCTTTTCAGAAAATCCTGAAAATACTGAAAGATCGGGCCCGTGGTGCGAACGAACTCCAGCTCGCCCCGAGCCTTGCGCTTTCGTCTTACCACAACTATTCAGTCACCCTCACAAGACACCATGGTTGCGCCAAGAATTAATGAACACCTCATCGACACGGTCCTGAGCGGTCAACGCATCGACCGGGATCAGGCAGCGGAACTTTATAATCTGCCGCTGGAACTGCTGGGAGAACTGGCTCATCGCCGCCGCCTCACCGCGAAAGCAGACGCCTACGAGGGGCGAGGCAACGACATTGTGACCTATATTGTGGATAGGAACATTAATTACACCAACGTGTGCAATGTTTACTGTAAGTTCTGCAATTTCTACCGGACGGAAAAAGACGCGGATTCCTATGTATTAAGCGAGGAAGAACTGGATCAGAAAATGAGCGAACTGGCGGCGATTGGCGGACGTCAGGTTCTCCTGCAGGGAGGGCATCATCCGAAATTGGGAATCGATTTTTATCTGAATATGCTCAACCATTTACGGGAGAAGTTTCCGCAGATCAATATTCATGGATTCAGTCCGCCGGAGTTCAATCACTTTGCGGAAGTGTTTAACATGCCGATGCGCGAAGTGATCACGAAATTCAAGGAAGCCGGGCTTGGATCGATTCCTGGTGGAGGCGGCGAGATCCTGGTCAATGCGATCCGCGACCGGATCAGCCCATTGAAGTGCGATGCAGACGAGTGGCTGGAAGTGATGCGGATCGCGCACGAATTGGGTCTGCGCAGCAGTGCCACGATGATGTTCGGGCACGTGGAAACGCTTGATGACCGGCTGGAACATCTGCAGCGCCTTCGAGATCTGCAGGATGAGACAGGTGGATTCACCGCCTACATCTGCTGGACCTTTCAGAGTGAAGGCACCGTGCTGCGCGCGGAGACGGTTGGTTCAGCGGAGTATCTGCGGATGCAGGCGCTCAGCCGCATGTATCTGGATAATTTTGAGAACGTCCAAAGCAGTTGGGTGACGCAGGGCCCGAGAATAGGTCAGGTCGCCCTGCGTTATGGGGCGAATGATTTCGGTTCCGTGATGATGGAAGAAAATGTCGTCAGCCAGGCGGGCGCGACTTTTCGTCTGCAGGCGGAAGAAATCGAGCGTGCCATTCGCGATTCCGGCTTTGAGCCGAAACGGCGCAACACCTGGTATGAATTGGTGGGGGGCGAGGTGACCCAGCCGGAAGCCGTGGCTGCTGGCGTTTAAAGGATGGATGCTTTCTCGCGAAGGTAGGCGAGATGCGCATCAATGCCAAGCGGTTGTCCGGTCACTCGCTCGACCAGTTCATTGGCGTGATACCGCTGACCATGCTGATGCACCTTTTCGCGAAGCCATCGGAGAACCGGTTCATAGCTGCCCTCGGCCAGAAAGCCATCGAGCCCGGATATTTCCTCTTTAATTTTCGCATAAAGCTGAGCGGAAATTAAATTGCCCAAAGTGTAAGTCGGAAAATAGCCGAAGGCACCGAAACTCCAGTGGATATCCTGAAGGCAACCGCGAGAATCATCCGGCACTTCGATGTTCAGAAAGTCCTTCATTTTCTCCTTCCAAAGCGCGGGCACATCGGTGACCTGAATTTCGCCACGGATGAGCGGCAGCTCCAATTCAAAGCGCAAAATGATGTGCAGATCATAGGTCATCTCGTCCGCCTCCACCCGGATGAGGGACGGCGCGGCCCGATTGACGAAGCGTGCGATAAATTCCGGGGTAAATCGCTTAAGGTCCGGGAGCAACTCCACCGCGACGGGATACCAGTAATTCCAGAAATCCGGACGGCGGCCGATCTTGTTCTCCCAAAGACGGCTTTGACTTTCATGCACGGAAAGCCAGGCCGAACTGCCGCATGGAGTACTATAATCGTCGCCACGAGGCAGGCCCTGCTCATACATCCCGTGTCCAGCTTCATGCATGGAGCCATAGAGCGGGAACATTAAATCCTGTTCATCAAAACGGGTGGTCAACCGAAAATCACTCTCACCCAGACGCGTGCAGAAAGGATGCTCCGTTTCATCAATGCGACCGGAATCAAAGTCGAAGCCAAAAGCACCGACGACATTCTCCAGGAACTTGCGTTGACCATCCTGCGGATAATGGCCGGGCAGAGCGTGCGGTGAAATCTCTTTGGATTTTTCCACCGCTTCGGGGAGAATCTCCGCTAAACCACGGCGGAGATTCCCGAAAAGTTCAGTCAGTTCGGTGGCGCGAATCCCTGGTTCATAGGTATCCAGAAGAGCGTCGTAGGGCTCGGTCTCATACCCATAGTAATCTGCGGCGCGCCGGGCAAGGCCGACAAGTTTCTCGAGGAACGGCTGAAAAACGGGAAAATCATTGTTTTTCTTGCCGGCAACCCAGGCGTCGCGCGCGAGGGACTGGGTTTTACTAAGCTCCTCGACAAAGGCGGTGGGCAATTTAGTTTCGCGATCATATTCCCGGCGCCATTCGCGCAGGTTGACGTGTTCCTTTGATTCGGCAGGAAAATCCCCGGATTCTTCACAGACACTCAGCCACTCGCCGATTTCCGGTGCGACGGCCATTTCATGAATGCGTCCCGCCAGATAAGATAATTGCTCCGCCCGGTAGGGACTGGCTTTGGAGGGCATATAAGTTTCCTGGTCCCAGGCGAGGACGCTTTGCGCGGAATCAAGGAGAGCTATCTGTCTGGCGCGGTCACGGATATTTTCGTAGGCTTCGGAAGCGTTCATGGGATGCTAACTGTTCTCAGCGGCAGCGTCGTCCCCGGTCTCGGCGTCTGCTTTGGGATTATCGCCGGAATGACCGGATGGGGAGACCTCCTTGACAAAAAGCGTTTTGTTGGCGCCCTCGCCACCATTCTCTCCCGGGTGATCGAGACTTTTCGTATAAATGGTCTGGCTGGGAAAGGCAAATTCAAGGCCAGCCTTATTAAAGCGCTCAAGGATTTCGAGGTTCACCTTTTCGCTGAAAGCCATGTAGTCCCAATAAGATGGCGGGTGATACCAGTAAATCATCATGATTTCGAGGGCCCAGTCACCGTAACCACTGAAATAAACCCGGGGCGGATAATCTTCGTGCATGCCTTCATGATCCTTAAGAATGTCCTGAAGAATCGAAACGGCCTCGCGCATTTTATCAGGGGGAGTGTCGTAGGTCACCGTGATGGTGCTGAGCCTACGGATATGCGGGCGCTTGGCGATATTCTGGATGGAAGTGCTGGCGAGATATTTATTGGGGATTGAAACAAGATGTCCCTCCAGCGTCCGGATCTGGGTCGACCGGAGGCCGACCTTTTCAATGGGACCATCATAGGAATCCACGACCACGCGATCACCGACTTCAAAGGGACGATCGGTGGCCAGCATGATGGAACCAAAGAAATTGCCGATCGCATCCTGGGCGGCCAGACCAACCGCGATACCGCCCACCCCGAGACCGGCCAGAATGGTGGTCATCGGTTGATCCGTGATGATCTGGTAGATCTGAGCGATGGCCAGGAAAATGACGGCCACGCTCAGAGTGCGGCTGATGAGCGGCCCGAGGAAATTGCCAAAAGAGTCATCTTTCTTCAGCGCATACCGTTTCACCGCCGTGACCGGGACATCGACCAGCAGGTAGGCCAGATAACTGATAACGACGACCCAGGCAACCCGCGTCACCGTGATGAGCTGTTCCCGATGGCCTCCGTCCAGATTCAGAACGCTGACCGCGATGCCAAAGCCAATGACTACGGCCAGAGCAACGGCGCCGCTGGAAAGTGCCCCAAAAACAGAGCCGATCACTTCCCGCTGCCGCTGCTTCCAAAAGGACTCACTCCGGTGCAGGAGGAAGCGGGCGATCATCCCCACGACCCAACTCAGGATGAGCACCGCGCCCGCATAGAAAAGCAAATCCGCCTCCAGTCCCCACCATTGAATATCGCTTAGTGAATCAATCCATTCCCGCATGACGCCGCCATCCTACAGACCTCAGGGCGGATGGCAATGCCGGGCCGAGGAAAGGTTTGCCAAGCTCTCCTCTGCCATGGAAATATTCCTCTACCGAATATCGCCGTTCCTTCCCCCTTCCCCGTCCGCCCGCTATGAAAATCGATGGACCCACCCGTATCGGGGTTGTCATTCATCAGTCTCTGCTGCGCACCCTGTTTCGTCCCAGTGATGTAGAACGCCTGAGTTCGCTCGGTGAGGTGACGTGGACGGATTCCGAAGATCCGCTCACGGAGAATGCGGCGGTCGAGCTGCTGAAGGAGTGTGAGATTGGCGTGGGCAGTTGGAATACGCCTTACCCGAATGAACGCATGATCCGGGAGTGTCCCCAACTGGAGATGTGGCAGCACGTCGCGGGTTCGGCCAAGCATATCTTCGGGGATCACCTCGCGTTGCGGCCCTTTACCATTGCTTCCTGCAAAGGCGCGATGGCGGATCTGGTCGCGGAGATGGCCCTGGGCATGATCATCATGGGGCTGCGGCGCATTCCACAGAATGTGTATGATAACCGGAACGTGCCGGAAGGAGGCCACCACGCGGATAAGCCAAACAATGTCCGCGTGCTCCATGACTCGAGCATTGGGATCATTGGCGCCTCTGAGACGGGCCGGCAGCTGATGCGTCTGCTGCGTCCCTTTCACTGTAAAATCCACCTCTTTGATCCGATGGTGGAGGAATTTGAGGCCGCCAAAATGGGCGTGATTCTGCATCGCGATCTGCTCGAGTTGTGCCGGCGCTGTCACGCGCTGACCCTTCACACTCCGGCCTTGCCCGCGACCGAACGCCTGATTGGCCGGGCGCATTTTCAGGCCATGCCGGATGATTGCGTCTTTATCAACACCTCCCGCGGCATCTGTATCGATCAGCAGGCGCTTACGGAGGAACTGCAGAAAGGGCGGCTCTTCGCCTTTCTGGATGTGACGGAGCCGGAGCCCGCCTGGGACAGTCCGCTGCGTTCATTGCCTAATGTCTTTCTCACCTCCAGCCTCGGTGGACCGCCCGCCCTCAATCTCGGACGGCAAGCGGTCGACGATATTGCCGCCTACATTAATGGCGACCGGCCCCGCTCCGTGCTTAAGCCGGAGATGCTGGATTTTATCGCGTGAAAAATGGCGGCGAACGCGAAAAAAACGCGGCTTATTCTTTTTGTCGCGATCGCGGTAGTGCTGACGCTTTTCGTCCTTGGCGGATTGATATTATTTAATTCGTCGCCGCCGCAGGAGGAGGATCGCACACGGATATCGCCGGAAGAAAAAGAAAAAAACATTGTGCGTGAAAAGAAACGCCCGCCGCGCATGGAAGAAGCGCCATCCGAGCGCACACAACATGGCGACATGAAGGAATCGCGGGCGCGGTATGGTTTATATATTCTGCGAAATCATCTGGACAAATTGCAGGAAACTCATGACGCGGTCACCGGTTTCGCCTTCCTTGATCTGCGCCGGTTTGCCGATGAGCGAGGAGAATTCGATCAGCGGGCAGATCGGGTCGAGGACTATCACAGGGCGGCCCACCGTGCCAGATTCATCCTGCGGCTGGTCCAATGGACGGCCGATCCGGACTATCTGCCGCATGATTATCTGCTGGAACTTCGCCAAGCAATTTCCCAGCACGTCGCTTTCAGCGGAGCGCTTCAATCGCTTTTCGAGCACCTCGACTCATCCTACGGCCGGTGGTCCTACTATGAAGAGGCTGGAATGATTGTTTTTCACGAGGAAAATGATCTGAAGCTTTACTATGAAGGAATCAATGATCTCGAAAGAATCCTATCGCCCGGATCGCCCTGGGAGGAATCAGCACCGTAGGATTGACACAGAATGCCCGGTTTCTCATCCTGCTCCGAGATGTTTGTCTTTCTCGCTGCAGAATCGCCTGATGGAGAAGCAGAGGCCGCAAAAGACGCGGTCGTATCGCTTATTGAAAGCATACTCATCGTATTTCTCCAGCCGTAGCTGAAGCGCAATACGCTCCGGAATGACCGTGTGCACCGCCCCGGTATCGGCCAGTGCTTCCACTTCAACCGGCTCCAATTCGGGGTATCGAGGATTGCGCAAGGTGATCATGGTGAAAACCAGTCCCATTCAGCTTACTTACCAGAACCACCCTTGGCAAAGGAAGCCGTCTTGCCGGGCTCGTTTCTCCGAAAGCTTTCCCTTCCCAAACGCTGCTCCTCCGGCAAATTGCAGGCTGCCATGCCGAGTCCCGCCGCTTCTCCTTCTGCTTCGTCTGCTGCTCCTACTGACCGTCCCGCGATTCCCCTCCTGCAACCGGAGGAGTTGCGCCTGAATCTCTCTGCCGCGGCGGATTGGCTGATGCCGGCGGGGGACGGCCTGCATCTGCCGGCGCTGGAAAAGCGCGATCCCTACAATGACGCCCACTGGCCCCAGCCACCTGCTGCGATCGCGACGGCCGCTCATCCCCTGGGGCTTGCGCCCGTGCCGGGTGCATTTCCCTGGTGGAAATGGCTCACGGCAGAGTTTCGGCCGCGTCAATATGATTGGGAAGCGCGTGCTCTGCTGCCGAATGAACGGCTGCGCCTGGCCCTGCAACTGCATGCCAGCGGAACGCGCACCCTGGAGCTTTCCTCACGCGATGATCTGCGCGGCGTTTATCTGGGTGAAGCCCGCCTGCAGGGCGCCGTGCTCTGGGGCGCCTGGCTGGAATGTGCGGATTTCCGCGATGCCCACCTGCAGGGTGCCCGGCTCTATGCGGCCCATCTGGAGGCGGCGGACCTGACCCGCGCCCATCTGCAGGGGGTGAACCTGGGCGAGGCGCACCTGGAGGCGGCCTATCTCTTCCGGGCCAATCTGGAAGGGGCCGTCCTGGGCAATGCCCACCTGAGCGCGGCTGACCTGGGCGAGTGTAACCTGAAAGGCGCCGACCTGGCTGGCGCGCACCTGGAAGCGGCGGAGCTGAAGAACGCCCACCTGGAGGGCGCTCACCTGCACGGGGCCACGCTCATTGCGGCTAATCTGACCCGGACCTGGCTGCATGGCGCCGATTTCTCCCAGGCAAACCTGGCCGGGGCCATCCTGCGGCAGGTGCGGGCGGATTCCGCCCAGGTCACCATGAGCGAGTGGGCGGCGAAGGCGGACACGCCCGAGCAACTGCAGGCCCGCGAGGCCCTGGTCGCGCGCAGCCGGGCGGGTGAGAGCGCGCAAAGCTCCAGCGTGCTCCTGGAAGCGGCCAGCTTCGCCGGGGCCGATCTCGGCGCGGCGGATCTGCTCGAGGCTAATCTCTCTGGCTGTGACATGACCTCCATCCGGGTGAAGTGGCGCCAGCCCGCCCTCACCTATCGCGAACATAACCGCACCCTGCCGGTGATTGATCAGCTTCAGCATCTCTCCACGGAGCTGAGCCCCAGTGAGACCGCCGGCAAACGGTTCCGCAACAGCGTGCGTCAGCTCCAGGCTCTCCAGCGCGGCGAACGCATCGAGGATCTGGGCGGGCGCGAGGAAAAAACCGTCCCGCTCGGCCAGACCCGGCTCACCCGCACCCGGCTGGTGGATACCCAGATGAAGGACGTCAGCTTCGGCCTTGGTCTGCCGTTTCTGGGGCGAGGCCTCGGGCATCCCCTGCGCCACTTCATTTTTCGTCAGCGCCTGGGCCTGGCCAAGGGTGATTTTGTCCACTGGGATGATAGCCTCATCGAGCGCTGCCGGCTCCCGCGCAATCTTCATGAACCCTGGACGGAGCTGAAGCGCCACTACACCGGATTCATGTTCGGCATTGTCATGGCCCTGGCCATCCTCGCCTTTCTGCCCTATCTCATCGAGGCCTTTTCCTGGCGCGCGATCGCCAGTTTTAATGAAATGACCGAGGCGCCCGCGGCGGACATTCGTTCCGCGGCTCAGGTTGAGGGTGACCATCGTCGGAGCGAGGCGGAGGAAGAGGAGGATCGCCCTCATCCGCAGCGCCAGCGCATTCTCTGGAAAACCATCGGCTTCGGTCAGGATCCCTTTATTATTATTGCGCTGAATCTGGCCCTGCTCGCCTACGCCGCCTCCCGTTACACCATCACCATGAAGATCAGCCACCTTTTCCGGGATGAACAGAGTTCCGGTTACACCCCGCGCTGGGGTGAGGTGCGTCCCTGGTTTTACTTTCACTGGTACTACATGCGGCCCATGGCCATCATCGGGTTTATCTATCCGGTCATCCGCGTGGCCATGGTCCTGCTCACCTACGTTGAGCCGCCCGATACCACCCTGCCACCGGGGGTCGAGCAATATCTGGATGAGCGCCTCCAGATCCCCGCAGCGCCCGGGGCCGGGGCTGGCGCTGGCATTGAAAGCGGTGCGGGCGATTTGCCCCTGCCCGATGTCCCCGAACTGCCGCAGGAAATCCCGAGATAACTCATAAAAGGGCAAGGGGCGTGAACCGCGCCGCCCGGGCCTCCCTGTTTCACTTCAGGCTTCCTTTGCACGCGTCCTTTCTGGTAACGCCTGCGGCACCATGGCCGCAGCACCCCGCCCGAAAAATAAGCCGCCGGATCATGAGATGCGGACGCAGCCGAAGCATCTCCAGCTGACCGATGTGGAATGGGAGAAGTATGGGGATCGTGATCCCTATGATGATGCGCAGTGGACCGACCTCGAGCCTGCGAATAAGGGGCATCCGTTAATATGGTCGGATGACCCGGATAATCCCTGGTGGAAATGGCTTTCCAGAGAAGTCATTGGTGATGCGTCGGAGCAGCGCCTAGCAGTCAATGTTCGCTTTAAGCTGGCCGTCAGCAGGGTAGAGGATATTCATCTGGAGGGCGCGAACCTGGGCGGGGCCAATCTGGCGGGCGCGGACCTGTATGGGGCCCATCTGGAGGGCGCGAAGCTGGGCTCGGCCC
>CAZUPP010000001.1:295375-354154 GCA_964622095.1 uncultured Verrucomicrobiales bacterium | reverse complement strand
GTGGGGGAAGAAGGACCAGCGGCGTCAGCAATGACGGTATTGAAGCCGACTTCTTCCGTGGTGGTTTCAGCGGCGTGGGAGATGGCGGAGAGGCTGAACAGAAGAGCGCCCGCGCCGAGCAGAGTGATGATGGCAGATTTCATCAGGATTATTGGAATGGGTGTGAGCAGTTAATGAAAGAAACCTCAGAGATTAGCGAAGCTAGGAGATTGGTTCCGTTTGAGAAGGATTCGAAGTTTCGCGGCCGAGCTGAGCCCAATTTTTGCGGGTAAATTGCGGGAGAGTCAGGCGAGAGGGAGACCGGGGGCCAACCTCTGTATGTTTCAGACCGGTGAAGTTTTCAGGTAAAACGGGCCGGATGACAAGAAGTTTCGGCGGATTTACGAAAAATCCTCCAAAGCACTGGGAACCCGAGACCGGTTAAGCGGTTGTCGTTGTATGTTGTTGGAAAGGCGAACGGTGAGACAGGCAACCTCCACAAGGGACCCGCCCCGGTCAGGCACTGATTGCCATGCGGAAGCGGGAGGCCAAGGGCGCGGGAAGCTGGATCAACAGTTCACCTTTTTTCACTCAAAGACGTTTCCGTCATTGAGCAGATATAGGGAAGATATCGCCGGTCTGGGCGGGAAATCAACTGTTTTCAGCGGATTCGGGAGGGTGCTTTGGTGACGATTCCTTAAAAAAACTTTTCTTGCCAGGCGCCCGCGGACCTGCTCAGGCCGAGCTTGTCATAGGCGGGCGGCAGGGCGATGCGGCCCTGAGGGGTGCGCTGGAGGTAGCCCTGCATGATGAGGAAGGGTTCATGGACCTCCTCCAGGGTGCCGGCTTCTTCGCCGACGGCGACGGCGAGGGCGGCGATACCGGCGGGCCCACCCTTGTAGCGGACGGCAAGGGCTTCGAGGAGGCGCATGTCCATCTCATCGAGGCCATCGGCATCAATCTCAAGCATGTTGAGAGCGGCATCAGCGGCTTCGCGGGTGATGCGGCCATCCGCGCGGACCTGGGCGTAGTCCCGGACCCAGCGGAGGAGGTTATTGGCGATGCGCGGGGTGCCGCGGGAGCGGCGGGCGATCTCGAAGGCGCCGTCCGGGAGGATCTCCAGCTCGAGGAGCCGGGCGCTGCGGGTGACGATGTGAGCAAGGTCAGCGGGCTGGTAGTAGTCCAGCCGCAGGCTGAGGCCGAGGCGGCTGCGGAGGGGGCTGCTGAGCATGCCGGCGCGGGTGGTGGCGCCGATGAGGGTGAAGCGGGGCAGGTTGAGCTGGATGGAACGGGCACTGGGTCCCTGATCAATGATGATGTCCAGCCGGTAGTCCTCCAGGGCGGGATAAAGATACTCTTCAATGGCGGGCTGGAGGCGGTGAATCTCATCAATGAAGAGGATGTCACCGCGCTCAAGATTAGTGAGGAGCCCGGCGAGGTCTCCGGCTTTTTCGACCATGGGGCCGCTGGTGATCTTTATATTGGAGTCCATCTCCTGCGCGATGATGTGAGCGAGGGTGGTCTTACCGAGTCCGGGCGGGCCGCTGAGGAGAAGATGATCCAGAACGTCCCCGCGATCTTTGGCGGCCTGCACGCGGAGCTGGAGGCGCTCGCGGACTTTGTCCTGGCCCTGAAAATCATCAAAGGCGGAGGGACGCAGATTGACCTCAAAGAGCACATCCTGCTGGACGAACGGGTCAAGAGGCCGCTCATTGGGAAGGCCATGGTCAGAGTCAGAAGGTGTCACGATGCCTGAGATGATGGCGCGGAGGGGGAAATCGCGCAAGGGGCGACGCGATCATGGACGGCGGAAGGACAATGGACGGACGATGGGACAACTGGACGCCAGCGGCGACGCGGGCGGCCTGCGGTGCAATCTGTGCCGAGGCGAAGCACGTGCGGCTCTATGGAGAAGCGGCGGAGGGCCTGGCGGGGGAACTGGCAGAGATCTGGCCGGCGGAACAGGTGCATGAGCTGGATGCAGAAGTGCACTATACCCTGGCGGACGGCGAACCGGAGATGGTGGCGGGGTATGTGCTGGCACTGGACGCGATCAACTTTGGCTCAGGCTATTTCCCGGCGCTGAGCGTGGCACGGGGTGATCAGCGGCGGTTCGGCTACAATGACGTGGCGCGCCCGTTGAAGGATTGGCTGCGCCGCGAACCGGAGGTGCTGCGGGCGGAGACCCTGGCGGAGGAAAAGCTGAGCGGGGAACAACTGGCGGAGGAGCTGCTGCTGCCGGACTGCGCAGAGGCGCTGGAGCTGGCAGGGCTTTTCCGGCAGGCGCTGGCGGAGCTGGGCAGGTTCGTCTCGGCGGAGTTTGGGGGGCGCTATCTGAGACTGGTGGAGGGCACAGGAGAATCGGTGCTGACGCTGGTGCGGACACTGCTGCGCATGCCGATGTTTCGGGATGGACGGAGCTGGCGCGGGAATTGGATTCCCTTCCTGAAGCGGGCGCAGATCGCGGCATGTGATCTCCATCTGGCCCTCAAGCCGGCGGGCTTGGCGAGTTTCCGGGATCTGCATGAGCTGACGATTTTTGCGGACAACGCGCTGCCATATATCCTGCGTGAGGCGGGCCTGCTCGTGGTGACTGATGAGCTGGCGGAGCGAGTCGACCGGGAACGCGCGCTGCTGGCCGCAGGAAGCGAGGAGGAGATTGAGCTGCGTGCGGCAACCGTTTGGATAGTAGAAGAACTGAAGCGGCTGCTGGATACACAGGGAGGAATCCAGACGACAGCGGTGGAGTTGGATCATATCCTGTGGAACCGGGCGCAGCAGACACGGCGTTCCGAGCGCGGGAAGGGTTACCGGCCGCATTTATGCCGGTGCATTGACTATTGAAGGGAGGACGGAAAAAGATTAGCTTAACGAAAATTTAGGCAAAACGATTCGCTAAAAGATTGACTCTTGTGCGGGGCTCAAGATGGCCTAAGGTCTGGTTAAGATTGTTATTCTCTAACGCCTCTGCACGAAGCTGAGAAAAACAGTAAGCTCGTGTTATTGCGTGAAAATTCTGCCACCTGGCTGAGTCCAACGCTCTTCGGCCGAAGACTCGGCTCCACTCTCAGATTAGTCATGACTCGCACTCTCATTGTCGATGGAGAAGCCTCGTTTCTCATAGCGGCGGAACGGGCACTGACACAGGCCAATCACGAAGTATCCCTGGCGGCGACGGCGCCGCAGGCGATGAATCTGCTCAACCGCGGGGCGGCCGCTTTTGATCTGCTGATCACGGAGCTTATGTTGCCGCTGCCCGGGCTGAATGGCATTGAGCTGGCGGAGCTGGCGCGGCAGTGCTGCCCAGGTCTGAAAACGGTGATCGTCTCCAGCCTGACGGCACATGCGCGGGTGTCAGACGCGGAGGTGCGCAGTGCACTGGAAGTGGACGCTTACCTGACCAAACCGGTGAGTGAGGGAGATCTGCTGCACACGATCCGGCGTCTGGTGGAGGAAGAAACGGGCCGCCGTCAGGACGCGAAGAAGATGGAGAGCAGCCCAGCGCATTTCGAAACGCACGTGGGACGTGCACCGGAACCGCAGCGCACGCACCAGACAACGCTTGCAAGTTAATGGCAGGGCACGCAGTGCGGTGCTGTTCTTTGTAACGATCGTGGTGTGATGGCCGAGGGAGGCGCTGCCAGGTGCTGAGATCAGGAGTGATTGTTTCTGGGTTCTGGGGAGGGGCTGGATTTTGGCGGGCAGAGCGCGTGATAAAGTTTCGCAATTTTGCGCACGGGCGACCCCAGCTTCCAGGCGAGACTCTTTTTGATCCGGACGATTTCAGCCTTGGCCTCGTCACGGGAAGCGCGAATGGCATCGAGTTTGTTCCGCAGGCTTCTAGCCTGCTCCTTTGCTTTAGAAACAAGATCAGAATCCCGGCGCATCATGGTCTCCTCGCAAATGGATGAGGCGGCATAGAGTGCGGCAAATAATGGATCCTCCGGGACCTCTGGTTCCAGATTCACTTCGCAGCAGCGTTTGGCAAAGCAGCGGTAAAAGTTTTCCTGGTGGGAAGGTGCATAGTGAGAAATGAATTTCTCCTGATCCTTGAGCGGGAAGCTCAGGTCAGACTGGTTGAGGCACGCGGAAATCTCTTCAAAACTGAGCGGCTCAATTCCTGCGTAGGAAAAGCGGTTACCGGTATCGTACTGGAAGGCGGGTTTTCCGCAAATGCTGGCGTCGAGGAGAAGCGTGGAGAGAGAACTGATCACCACATCAAACCCGCGGAGCAAGCGGGAAAGCTGGAGGTCCATGGCGAGGAGGACAAAGTCATCAATCAGCCGGACATTAGGTTCGC
Organism: uncultured Verrucomicrobiales bacterium; assembly: GCA_964622095.1. Taxonomy (GTDB): domain Bacteria; phylum Verrucomicrobiota; class Verrucomicrobiia; order Verrucomicrobiales; family CAZUPP01; genus CAZUPP01. The sequence continues at coordinate 349,875 of CAZUPP010000001.1, read as the reverse complement.
CCAAGAGCGTGGCATAGTCTGAGGCGAGCTCATTGGGATGGGGTTTGAGAATGAAGAGATGATCGGGATGGCGCTGGACAAATGAAGTCATCAGATTTGTGACCATTTCACGATTCATGCTGCCATCGTTAAAATGAGAATCCCAATGAAGGTTCCCTCCCAGCAGGACGAGCCTTTTCCATGGCGAACGATCAATCCCAAAATAAAAGTTAAAGGATCGTTCGCCGCCTGGATGCAGGCTTTCGGTGAATTTGGGCGAACCAGAATAATGGACGAGACATGAACCAAGAAAACCTCGCGGGTAGTCCTCTGCGAGGTTCAAGCGATTAACTCGGCCCTGCAACGCATGTTCATGCTCTGGGCCCCACGTAAAAATTTCGTCCGAAGAGAAGACGATTGGTTTTTCATGGCGGTCATCGACCCAGATGCCGTGTTGGAGTAAAAATGCAGGAATCCCGGCGGCGCGAGCGCGGAGGACAAACGAGGACGCAAGAAAATGGGAGAGCGACACGGTGGATTCCGAGGCGGAGAGAAGGATGCTTCCCCGGAATTCCTGCCACGCAATATCCAAAGGGTGGACGTATTCGATAAATCTGACCCCATTCCTGAGGCAAAACGATTCGAGAATCTTTCGGATATGGGTTTTAAAGGCAGAACTGCGCACGAAGACCGTGACCCGCTCGCGTTCCAGGCAGTCCAGAAGCGGGCGATAAAAGAGAAAGTCCTGCAGGTGAGCGATGTGAAAGCACAGGGGCGGCAACGAAGCATGATTAAATACCTCTCGTTTGGCGCTTCGAACATTGAGATCGAGGGCTTGCTGACAGAATGACCAATACTCATGGGCGTCCAGCTCAGGATGGGAGCCTTTCGTCCAAACCTGATACCACGGTTCACCTTCGTGAAGGTCACGCAGGGGATCTAAATCTGCCCAATGCATGAGAAGCCAGTTATCCGGGCTATGATTTCTCCTTAAAGGATGAACCGCCGCCGTGAAATCAACCGGACAAGACCTTGTCCAGCCGGCTTTTTCAAAGAGTTCACCCCACGACTTCCGGCTAAGGATGGTGCAATGATATTTATTGTTGTAGCTGCTGGGCCGGGTTGAGATGGAAGAACAGAAGAATTCCGAAGACAAATTCCAAAGGTAAAGCATCGCGCTGGCAAGGTGCTCGCGGTCGATGTGTTCCAGGACATCAAAACAGACAGTAAGATAGGGATGGTCCTGAAAAGAACGATGAATGGCTGACTTAATGCGAGCTACATCCTGAGAAGCAAACTGGGTGAGGTCGAGATGGATGTTCTGCGAATTGGCCTCCGGGTTGTAATCAGCGGTAATAACCTGGAGGCCTTTCTTACGCAGCGCTTCGGCGAGGCGGCCATTGCCTGCTCCGATATCAAGTACTCTGGTGACACCGGCATTTGAGGCCAACTCAACAATCAGATCCGGCAAGACATTTTTTTCAAAGGAAGTCGCTTCCGGCCGGTGACCGTGATAATCCTTCAGATAAAGATCAGAATAACTGGTGACGGACGCGTAGTTCACGGGTGCCTCAGATTTTCTTTGAAACTCAAGCGAAGTAAAAGTTGCCCGGTTCAGTTTCAACCGGGCAACGGAAAACATTATTCAATGCCCAGCTTTCGGAACTTCTCGTCGACGAATCGGAAATGCTTCTCGAGGGAACAGAGATCCTCCAGGGAAGAAACAGGAATGCGCTCGGTGATATAGGATTCGGTCTTGAGATTCGTCAAGAGATCGGTCGGCTCCGGGCTTTCCCATGTGCGCATGGCGGCGCGCTGGACTGCCTCGTAGGCTTCCTTTCGCTCGGCACCAAGGCGGGTCAGCTCAAGGAGAATGGCTTGGCTGTGAAAAAGGCCCCGGGTGAGTTCCAGGTTGCGCCGCATATTCTCCGGGTGAACAACGAGATTCGCGACCAGACGGGTAAGCCGGTTGAGCATATAGTGAATGAGAATAAAGGAATCCGGAAAAATGACACGCTCCACGCTGCTGTGGCTGATATCCCGTTCATGCCAGAGCGCGACATCCTGCAGGGCCGCACTGGCATTTCCGCGGATGATCCGGGCAAGGCCGGTGAGGGTTTCTCCGCTGATTGGGTTTTTCTTATGGGGCATGGCGGAGCTGCCTTTCTGGCCTTTGGCAAAGGCCTCCTCAACTTCCAGGACCTCCGTGCGCTGGAGGTGGCGGAATTCGACGGCCCAGCGTTCGATGCTCGAAGCGATGAGCGCAAGGGTGTTGATCAACTCCGCATGGCGGTCTCGCTGAATGATCTGGGTGGAAAGGGTGGCCGGAATGAGGCCGAGCCGCTCACAGACGCGGCGTTCGATTTCGGGATCGAGATGGGCATGGGTGCCGACGGCGCCGCTGAGCTGCCCGATGCGGATCCGTTCCGTGGTCTGATCGAGCCGCTCGAGGGCGCGGCCGAACTCATCATACATGAGGGCAAGTTTCAGCCCGAAGGTGATGGGCTCCGCGTGGATCCCATGGCTCCGCCCGATCATCGGGGTCATTTTGTGTTCGCGGGCGCGTTCGGCGATGGCCTCGCGCAGGGCGACAAGTTTCTCACGCACCAGACCGCAGGCTTGCCTGGTCTGCACGGCGAGACCGGTATCGAGTATATCTGAGGAGGTCAGGCCCCAGTGAATCCAGCGCCCGGCCGGGCCGACATACGAGGCGACATTTTCCAGAAATGCAATGACATCATGATTTGTGCGCTTCTCGATCTCAGCGATTTCAGCGGGATCGAAGCGCGCTTTCTCTCGAATCATGGTGGCGTCCTCAAGCGGGATGAGGCCAAGCTCCGCCATTGCTTCGCAGGCGAGGACCTCGATCTCGAGCCAGGTCTCAAGCTTGCGTTCGTCCGTCCAGACGGCGGCCATTTCCGGGAGCGTGTAGCGGCTGATCATGGTAAGGAGAAGACAAAGGGAAGGGGCGAGCGGGGACAAGCGGGATTTTCATGGGGAGGAAGGGCCACACGACTCCCCGGCCCAGCCAAAAGGAAGAGGCGAGGCGAAGCGGGGTGAGACATCCAGACTGGCGCGGGATTTGCTGCATGGACGCGGTGGACGAGAATAAAAAGTGATGATGATCGAGCAGCTGCAGATCCTGCGTCAGAAGATGGAGCGCTACCGGCTGGTGCGGACGCTGGGCTGGGAGGCGCAGTTACTTCTGGGCGGGGCGGCGAAAGGTGAGGGCCGGGCGGAGGAGCGGAAGGCGCCGGTGTTTGTGGTAGGATGTCCCCATAGCGGGACGTCTCTGACGCTGGCGATTCTGGATGGCCATCAGAATATCCACGCGGTGCCGGGGGAGACACGGATTTTTCTGGAACCATCCTTAGCCAGCCGGCATGCGCTGGTCCGCGGCTGGTTGATTCGCAGTTTTGAGGCGGAATGCCGGGTGCGGGGCAGAGGGAGGTGGGCGGAAAAGACGCCGTATCATTTCTATGCGGTTGACCGGATCCGGGAGGAGTTGCCAGGAACCCGGTTTCTGTGGGTGATGCGGGACCCGCGAGATGTTTATTTTTCACTGAGGGAACGTGGTTTTTCTGAGAAGGAAGCGCTGAAGAACTGGATCGCGGCAGAGAAAGAGCAGGCGCGTCAGGATGGCAGTGAGGACATTCTGTTCTTCCGCTATGAAGATCTGGTCCGGGAAACGGAGGGAATGCTGCAAAGGATTTGCGGGTTTCTGGAGGAGCCCTATGACCCTGAGCTTCAGCGAATCGAGGAGCGCGGGAAGAACTGGTATGGGGCGATGCCGGGGAAGCAGAGGTCAGGGGGAGGTTGGGTTTCGGCAAAATATGACCCGAGCATCGAGCATGACGCGTATCGCAATGCGCAGATCAATCAGCCGATTCGGGATCGATCCGGGAAGTGGCGAAAGCAGGCGCGGGTTCATCATTACGAGATGTTTCGGCGGTTCTTTGGACAGAGCCTGATCCGTTATGGCTATGAGGAAGACGAGAGCTGGGCTCTTCGACCTCGCAGGACGGCACCGGTCAACGGTGCTGGCAGAAAGAAATTGGGATGACAGCGGGGCGCGCATTCCTTATAAGCACGGCTGATGCTGCCACTGGGAGATGACAATCTGGAGGGCGCACTGACGCCCTGGGTGACCTACACGCTGATCGCGATCAATGTGTTTGTTTTCGTTGTCCTGCAAGGAATGGCGGGCCCGGAGAACAAGTTCACCTATGCGTGGGCGACGACGCCTCAGGAGATTGTGACGGGCGAGGATCTGGTGACGGATGACGGGCGGGTGATCGATCCAAACACAGGTCAGGAATATAAGGTGCCAGGGCATCAGCCGATCCCGGTGCACCCCTGGGTGACGCTGCTGACGGCGATGTTCATGCATGGCAGCTGGATGCACCTGATCTTTAACATGCTCTACCTGTGGATCTTTGGGGATAATCTGGAGCACATCATGGGTAAGGTGCGTTATCTGGTATTTTATCTGCTGACGGGTCTGGTGGCGGGCTTATCCCACGTGTTTGTTACGCAATGGATGGGATCGGAAGAAGCGATGCGAATCGTGAGCCTGGGGGCTTCGGGCGCGATCTCCGGGGTGCTGGGCGGTTACATGCTGCTATTCCCGCGAAACCAGGTGCTGATGCTGCTTTTCCGGGTGGTGACACGGGTGCCATCATGGGTAGCCTTGGGCCTGTGGATCGCGCTGCAGATCTTCAGCAGTGTGATGGAGGCAAATGCAGGGGGAGCCGGCGGAGGGGTAGCTTACGCGGCACACATCGGCGGCTTCGTGGCCGGGCTGGCCCTGGTGAAGCTATTTGTGAAGCCCGCAGAGAATGTGGAAGTTCAGAAGCGCCGGCGCTGGACGCGGCACCTTGATGAGGTGGCGGGGGAATAATTGGTTAGTTTTGGAGCTTCCAACCACGCGGAAGTTCAGAAGCGCGGCAGGTGTAGACGGGAATGTCCTCCTTGGTGGCGCGTTTGATGACATCGGCGAGAAGTTCATTTTCCTCCTCTCCGTAAGACGCCGGATTCGTCAGAACAACCCAGAGACCGTTAGATTGGACTTCGCTGCTTTGCATGTGCACAAACTCAAAGACGTCGTCCACGGTTGATAAGGTAAGATCATTGCGTTCAGCTCCTTTTAAGTGGGGCTGAGGAGAGACCTGGAATCCCCACGGATCACCCGTGATCTTGGCAACCCGGGCCGGGAGCAGATGAAAAGGAATGCTTTTTTCTCGCGAGGGCTAATCGATAGGCGTCTCCGCCAGGGCCGCGACTAATCCGACGAAAAGAATGCCGAAAAATAGAGAGTATTTTTTTCATTGAGAACCAAGAAGACAAATATTTTGAGGAAATCACCGAGCCTGAGCTTTAAAAATCATCATGACTCGCTGGTAAACGACGATAGATCTGAACCCAGCGGGCAAAACACATCCCGTTGTATAATATACGCTCTTAGTGGTTTTCAGCAAGCAGTTCCCTGGAGTAACCTGGCAAGGTCGCGGCCAATGAGTTCAGGGGCCTCACTCGATCCGGAAGATTCAGCCTGGACGACCTCAGTATTGTCCGGCCCGGTGAACATAATAGCACGGAGGCTGATTTGGCCGGAGACCGGTTGTCCAGGCTCCGAGTGAACTCCCAGAGGAGTCTGGCAACCACCACCCAAGGCGCGGAGCAGTTCCCGTTCGGCTCGGATCTGGAGCCAGGTTGGCTGGTGATTGATCCGGGCAAGGATGGCTTCGATCTCCGGGTCATCACCACGGGATTCCAGCGCGATAGCCCCCTGCCCCACCGCGGGCGGAAACTGTTCGAGGGGAAGGACAACCGCCGGAGCGACTACCTCAAGGTGGGGATCGAATAATTGACCGCCTTCAAGACCATAGCCAAGCCGCCGCAGACCTGCCTCCGCGAGGATCATGCCATCGAGTATCTCAGATTCGGCGAGTTTCCGCAGGCGGGTCGGAACATTGCCGCGGATCTCATGGATCTGAACATCGGCACGGTGGTGGCGGAGAAGGGCGGCCCGGCGCAGGCTGCTGGTGGCGATAGCGGACTGAGGCGGGAGACCATCGAGCGAATGGATGGCCGAAGGACGGTGACGCTGGGCCAGGACAAGGACATCGGCCGTAGGAGCGCGTTCCAGGACGGCGGAAAGCTGAAGGCCGGGAGGTAATTGGGTCGGCAAATCCTTCAGGCTGTGCACGGCCAGGTCCGCGCGACGCTCGAGCAGGGCCTCTTCCAGCTCTTTGGTGAAAAGCCCTTTCTCGACCTTGCCGGCACCCGTGGCGGACAGGCTGAGATCGAGCCGGTTGTCACCGGTGGTCTTGATGATGGCGATCTCGACTCGCAGATGGGGCATGGCCCTGAGCAAGGCGGCCTCGACCTGATGAGTTTGGGCAAGGGCGAGATCGCTTCCCCGGGTCGCAAGGGTGATCGTTTCTTTATCTGCGGGCATGAATCGATCCTAGCCAGACAACGATCAGCCCGCGGCAAAGGTTGTTTCCCTCGCGGTGGAGTTGCGGTCATGAGCAGGCGAGAAATCTTCTCGCAGGCCGAAGTCACGCAACTGACCACGCACGCAGCGTTTGCCCCGTTCATAACCGACCCAGCAGGTCACATCCTGGACATGCTGGCGGATGATGGTGCGAGCCTTGGCGATCTCTCCACGGCGTTCCTCGGCGGCCTGATCCGCAATGCTTTGCAGGGCATCAATGTCATAAAGATAGACATTATCGATGCCGTTAACCTCCTCTGAGACATCGCGTGGGACGGCGACATCAATAATGAAAAGAGGCCGTTGGCGGCGTCGGCGCATGGCCTCACGCACTTCCGCAGCGTGCATGATGGTATGAGGCGCGGCCGTGGAAGCGATGACGATATCCGTCTCCGTCAGGTAATCAGGCCAATGATCAAAGCGCTCGGCCCGGCCGTTAAGTTCCGCCGCGATTTTTTCGGCGCGGTCATAGGAGCGGTTGGAAACGATGAGGCTCTCGACCCCGCGCGAGACCAGATTACGTGCGGTCTGCTCACCGATTTCTCCCGCACCCAGGATCATGGCCTGGCGTCCTTTAAGATTGCCGAAAATCTGCCCGGCCAACTCCACGGCGGCGGTGCCAATGGAGACCGCTCCCCGGGTGATGCCGGTGTGGGTGCGGACATATTTCCCGACGCGGAAAGCGCGTTGAAAAATCCGGTTGGTGAAGCTGCCGGAAGCTCCGTGAGTGAGGGATTCGGAATAGGCTTTCTTGACCTGCCCAAAGATTTCCGTCTCCCCGATCATCATGGATTGGAGGCCAGAAGCGACGGAAAAGAGGTGCTCCACACTGTGGGGAAAGCTGAACTGATAGAAAGAGGTAGCCTCTTCCGCCATGGAAAAACCTTTTCGCCGCGCCTGCGATTCACCATACTCCTGCAGAAAACGAAGGGAGCTTTCCTGAAGCAGTGTCCGCTCAGGGCCAGTCGCATAGATCTCCACACGGTTACAGGTGGAAAGGATGACCGCTTCCTCCACGCCGGGTGTGGCGGTGATCTGGCGTAGTCCTTCCTCGTGCTCTCGAGGGCCAAAAGCATATCGCTCGCGGGTGCTGACGCCCGCGTTTTCATGGCTGAGACCGATACAACAGAACTCCATGGGGAAATGGAACTGGCAGGGGTAGTGATGGGGAAACTTTGCTCAAAAACGCAGTCCCAGCAGACTGCTCAGGGTAAAGGTAAAACCAGCGATAGACAAAAGCGCTTCACGGCGAGGAGCAACAAGCGATCGCATGCTGAGGAAGATAATCACCCCGTAAACCGCCCAGACAGCGGCGACCCAGGCGATTTTTCCCCAAAGTTCGACGGGGGTGCCAACGATGAATCCGCCTCCGATGCCGATAGTGAGGAGACCAAAACCAGCGAACCAGAGACGCTTCATCGAACTGTGGAGTTGAGTAATGGGGGGCAAGCGGTAGAAGACGGAGTCTGGTTTACCGCTTTTAAGCTGCTGGTCCTGAATGAGATACATGATACCGGCAACGCATCCAAGGCCGAACGCACCATAGGCGATCAGGCTGATGGCAGCGTGAAATTCGATCCAGGGATCCATGGCGACCGCACCTTGACCGCCGGTCAGGGATGCAGGCATGAGCAAGGCGAGAAGAAGCAGGATGGCGGCAAGGGGCGCGGTAAAGGCGCCGAGCAATGAGATCCGGTAACTGGGGCCGATGACGAGGTAGAGAAGGGCAACCGACCAACTGAGGAAGCTAAGCACCTGGCTGAGATTGCTGATGGGGCAACGCTCAAGCTGCTGACCAATGCTGCCCAAGGCCATCGAATGGGCCGCAAAACCGAGTGCGATGAGGGGCAAGGGCAACCGGTCAGAAGGCTCCAGGCGTTTGCGCCAGCCTCGCAAAACGGGCCAGAATCCCGCCGCGTAGAGAACACACGCCAATGTGAAGAGAAAAATCTCCATCAGATAATCGTTACTGTAAGCAAAGCTTAAACCGGCATTCAATCATTACAGAATCGGACGTGGGAGAAAGAAAATGGCCCGAGGCTCTCACCCCGGGCCATCGCGAAAAACGCGCCTTGGATTTCGTTTGCTGCCGCTCCCGCAATCAACCATCGAGATGGCTGCGAAGCATCCAGAGCGTTTTCTCGTGGGCCTGAATGCGGGCGGTCAGGAAATCGGCTACTCCGGCGTCACCGATTTCCTCGGCGACGGCAATATCTTTGCGCAATTGCTGGATGACCTGCTCCTCCATGGGAAGAAGAGCACGAAGCGTGTTCTCACCGGCCATAACGGTGCCTTTGTGTTCATTCAGGCGCGTCAGGCTGAGAAATTCGGCCATCGAACCGGGTGCTTCGCTGCCATAGGTTCGGATCCGCTCGGCGGTATCGTCAATGGACTCAGCCAGCTCTTTGTAGATGTCTTCATAGAGTTCGTGGAGCTGCTGGAAGGTCGGTCCCACGACGTTCCAGTGGAAGTTGCGGTAGCTGATGTAAAGGACATGCTGATCGGCAAGACTGCCTTTGAGCATCTCGATGATGGTCTCACGCTTGCTGTCATCAAGGCCGATCTCCACTGGAAGCTGATTGGCGGCGGAGGTGCTTGGGGATGTGGTTGTCGTTGCTGTAGTCATAAGATCAATAAGAGATTGGTTATTTAGAACCATTCTAAAAAAGGAACGAGCGGTTTACAAGTCTGGAGTCATTTTCCTGCGGCGCGATTCCCTCCACAGAATGCCGATTGACGCCCGGACCCGGTGCCCGCTAGCTTCCGCAAACGATTCATACCATGACAGTTGACCAGCTTCGATCCATTTACGACACCCCCTTATTTGACCTCATCGCGCGCAGTCACGAGGTGCATCGGCAACACTGGCCGCATAACGAGATCCAGCTCTGCACCCTCTTGAGCATCAAGACGGGAAGTTGCAGTGAGGATTGCGCCTATTGTGCCCAGAGCGCCCACCATTCCACCGGTCTGGAAAACGAAAGGCTGATGGAAACGGCGGCGGTGATGGAAAGCGCCTACGCCGCCAAAGCGAATGGAAGCACGCGTTTCTGCATGGGAGCCGCGTGGAAGGGGGTGCGGGACGGCCAGCCGAAGTTTGAGCAGGTGCTGGAGATCGTGCGGGAAGTCAGCCAACTCGGCATGGAAGTGTGTGTGACGCTGGGTGAACTGGGTCCAGTCGAAGCGCAGAAGCTGAAGGAAGCCGGGGTCACCGCCTACAATCACAACATCGATACTTCACCGGAGCACTATCCGAACATTGTCAGCACGCACACGTTTCAGGATCGTCTGAATACCATTGACGCGGTGCAACACTCCAAGATGTCCCTCTGCTGCGGGGGCATCCTGGGTCTGGGTGAGACGAAGGAAGACCGGCTGCGCATGCTGGAGGTGCTGAGCTCATTCAGTCCACAACCGGAGAGCGTGCCGATCAACTGTCTGCAACCGATTCCCGGCACGCCCCTGGAGGAAAGTAAGCCAGTGGACATTTTCGATCTGGTGCGGATTATCGCGACGGCGCGCATTGCTCTGCCGGAGAGCTGGGTGCGTCTTTCCGCCGGCCGTTTTGCGCTGAGTAAGGAAGGACAGGCGATGGCGTTTTTTGCGGGGGCAAATTCCATCTTTTACGGAGATAAACTGCTTACGGCGAAGAACGCGGAAAAGAACCGGGATCTGGAATTGCTGCGCGAACTCAATCTGAGGCCGAAAGAAATGCCCTACAGCGCGGAGCCGGAAACAGCGACCGCTTCATTTTTCACCAACGGCGATTCTCTGTTGAGCGAACGAACCACTTGAAACAGGACAAAAAAAACCTGAGTTCCATTGCCAAAACTGTCTTACGGCTCACGCAGGACTTCACAATTCGGCGCCAGCCGGGTGTTCGCTCGATAAACTAATGTCTATATCCACTAAACGCGGCGACGGCGGGCAAACGGACCTGATGTGGGGCCGACGGGTGTCCAAGTGTGATCCACGGATCGTGGCGGTCGGCACCCAGGATGAGTTATCGGCTGCGCTGGGACTGGTGCGGGCGCAACCGGATTGTCCGCCGGAAATCAACGAGCACATCAAGGTCATTCAGCGCGAGTTAATTGTGCTGGGCGCCAGTGTGGTGATTGACGTGCAGGACTGGGGCCGATTCCATGAATCAGACCGGATCGAAAAGCTGAAGCCTTCGTCTTTACAACGAATCGACGATGCCATCCGAGAGATTGAAGCACGCGGCCAGAAATTCAAAAAATTCGATCAACCCGGCGACAACCTGTATTCCGCGCACCTGCATTTTGCCCGGGCAATTTGCCGGCGGGCGGAAAGGGATCTGCTGGCGGTAAGAGAGGCGGGGCATAGTGTGCTGCCCTTGGCCACACATTATCTGAACCGATTGAGCGATTATCTCTGGCTGCTCGCGCACGAGGCAGATCAGGCGCAGGGACAGGACTAAGTCTCGTCCATCTCTTCGTCCACCGGCGGAGGAATAAGTCCCTCAATCGCTTCGCGCTGGAAGCGCGTGCGTTCTTCTTCACTGGCTAACCCGCGAATGAGCCAGGTTGTCCTCTGCTCATCGAAGCGAAATAAAAGGTGCACTTCGGGGAGGCCAAAACCCCGTTCGGGAATAATAATCCCACCATTTTCTCGGGAAACGGCAAAGCTGGCGTCTTCCGGCAACACATAATCCGGTGTTCCCAGAAACGCATAGGTTTCCTGGAAATCCTCCACGGTATGATAGAAACGGTATTCCGGCACCATCATACGATAGGCGGCCTGCCAATCTTCAAGACTGAGAGCGATCTGAAATTGAGTATAACGATCAGCCATGGCGGCATAAGTTTCACCATGCACGAAATTTTCCCCCCAGCGAGCGATACTCTTGGAGAGAGAAAACGAAATAATCAGGACAACCAAAACGATCCCGAGAACAATGATTCTTTGTCTGGCAGGATCATGTCGACGGGGCGGGATATAATCATCCGGAACCTGAGAAGAAGGCATACGCCGGCGGAGCGAAGAGTTCCTATGGTTTCGGCGGTCTGGGGGTAAGGGATCAGCATCCATGATGGGTTAATGAGGAAGGGACAAAGTCAACGGCAAGAGGCGGATTCAGGAAGCGGAGAGAATATTTTTCCAGGGAATGACAAAGGGAAGTAGAACCACCCAGACCGTAAAAAAAGCAGCGATCCCGCCGGGAATTTCCTGGCCCCTGCCCTGGATGAAGGCGGGCGCAGCAAAGGCCAGAAGCCAGCCTCCTTTGTAGAGAAGCTGCAAGAGTAAGACCGGAGCCATGCGCACCGGGAAAAATAGTCCGACAATGGAAAGGAGGCAAATGGCCAGCCAGAACGCACCGGTCATGGCCATGGCTGGACCGGGGGAATCTTTTCCGGAGAAGACACCTAAACCTGCGACCCCCGTCTGAAAGAGCGAGAGGAAACCAACTGTCCCCGCGACAACGATGTTGGCTCCAAAAACGACCTGCATGGCTAGAATGTGTGCCGAACTGGTCATCTTGCCTTAGAGGGTTTCGCCATGGGCGACGGCGCGCAGGGCGGGCTCGATTTCCTCGTGGAGCCATCGAAAGGACGAGTCCTTCAAGCGGACGGAAATAGCACGAGTGCTGCCTAGAACCACTTCAGCCAACTCGCCGAGGGCCAACTTTAGAGCGAAGGCCGGAACGTGAAAGAACGCGGGACGCCGAAAAAGGCGGGCCAGAACGCGGGTGAACTCTGCATTGCGCACAGGCTGAGGCGCGGCGGCGTTGATCACTCCGTTGAGGTCTGCATGCTCGAGACAATGTATAATCAGACGGGAAAGATCCGTCACAGTGATCCACGGCATCCATTGTCTGCCTGAGCCGAGATTGCCGCCCAGCCCTAGCTGGAAAGGTAGGCGGAGTTTCGGGAAGGGGCCCCCGCCCTGCCCCAGCACTGGACTGATCCGAAGCAGGCAGGTGCGGATATCCAGTTCTTGAGCGCGACACGCTTCTGCTTCCCAGGCCTGACCCATGACGGCCAGGAAATCGTCATCCGCACCGGCGCGGGAAGAGTCTTCAGTGACCACCTCGTCGCCATGATCACCGTAGAGATCGATGCCTGAGGCGCTGACCAGAACACGCGGGCGCTCGCCCATGGGAAGAGCGGAGGCGGCTTCGACCAAAGCTCTGGTGATGTGCACTCGGCTATCAAGCATGCGCTGCTTTTTCTTCGCCGTCCAAAGACCAAAAATGTTTTCCCCCGCCAGATTGACGAGCGCGTCTAAGTCTTTGATGTCGGGAAGGGAGGAGTCGCCATTGGTACTGTGGAAGCGCAACTCCCTGACCTCGTCCGCGCCCGGAATCTGACGGTGGGCGGAACGGCTGAAACCCACGATGCGCCATTCCCGGCGATCATCGCGCTTCTCTATCTCGTTGATCAGCGCACGACCGACAAAGCCGCTGGCCCCGGTAATTCCAAGATTCATGTCAGCTCAGGAAATGGTTCTCTCCGTAAAGAATTACGACATTCACCTCAACGGAGAAGCTCGAATGAATCATACGACCAACAAGCCCGAGATGCTAAAGTTCTCACGCCGGCCAAATCAGATCACCCTCACCTTTGGGGTGGTTTTTGGGTTTATCGTGACCGTGGCGGCCCTTTTCTTTCTTGGGAAAATGGGACGCCCACGGCACACGCTGAAGATAGACCGGTAGCAGCTTCAGAACGCCCGCAAGATTTTCCTGAACTTAGATCCAGGGCCACCTGGGAGAGAGGATGATCACTCGTTAAAATCGTAGGTGTAGCAGAGGATGAGATAAATCTCATCGGTGGGAAGGATGCTGGCATCGAATTCCACGGACACATCTTCGAATGAAGAATCGACTGGAGTGATGACCGTTCCGATTACTTCACCGTCGCTGCCGGCGCTGACAAAGTTACCCATCGAGGTAGATCGGAGCAGATCAATGCTCAAACGGAGATCATCAATCCGCCTGCGATAGGTCGCCACGAGGTTCCCGCTGGCGTTGATCTCGACGGTGAGGAAAGGCTCATCAAATCCGTCAGCCGATCCGCCGGAGCCATACTCCGAGAGAAGGTAACTGCCATCCTTTTCATCATCGTTGGACACGCCCTGATCAGGAGAATTCAGGATATCATCGGCATTTCCAGGTGAGTTGAGATTGACCCAGTTGGCGAAGCCGGTGCCGCTGATGTCCATGGGAGCGAACAGAGGCACACCCGCATTGGGTTCACCCAGGATGAGGAAACCGACCTGCTGCGGGCCGTGAGCCCGTTCCGCATCGGACAGTTGATCCTCGTCCACGGCAAGCGTGATCGAGTCCCCGGTAAAGGCGTTCGGCGCATGGAGCACGGGCCAGCCGCCGTCATTGACCGGCATGGCCTGCATGGAAAGGATCGCGCAGTCGGCATTGCGCAAGCCGCTGACTGGCTGCACATATGGGCGCAACGTACCTGCACGGACGACTACATTGCGGAAGAATGAATGGAAAATGGTGGGATCATCCATGCCGTCCAGGGCCTGCACGGTGAGTCGATCAAACGGGCCGGTGAAATAGTCACCCGCAGGGATGCTATAGCTCTGGTATTTGCCATCCCCGGGATAGTCATTGAAGTCCTGAATCGCGCCGCTGGCGGTGCCAAAGATCTGGAAGGCCTGACCGAAGGTGGTGGTGGAATCATTATCGAAACCGAGCGCGTGATTGGATCCCGGGTTGAGCCCCATAAAGTCAAACTCCAGCACCGTATTCGCCTGCAGGGTGTTTGAAACCGAAACGGCTTTATCCGCATTGCCGGCGATGCCGAGGGTATGGCCGGAGTCGAAGACAAAAGAGGTGCCGGCGTCCGTGTCCTGACTGCTGATGGAGAGGCTGTTGAAATCCAGCGGAGGAACGGGAACCAGCTCAGCGAAACCTGTCTGAACGATGCCCGTGACGAAACCTCTCACCCCGTCGACGGAGCGAATGGAGCCCGACTCCTGATCGAGGACGATGTAACCGATAGTCTCATCCGCACGGGTGGTGTCAGGATCTTCCCCCACATGCTTGCCAGCAAAGATGAACGCATTGGACGGGGACGTGAAGCGGTCAACACCGCGAGCCCAGAAGCTGGAGAAATCCACATCATTAAAGCTCATGACCTGGCCGAGAATGACGGGCTGGTCATAGGTGTTATCAAGAGCAATGGACTGTCCATTCCAGTTGCCCGCGCTATCCGTCACGGTCGAGTTGAAGGTATTGGCTTCGAGTTTCACGCCGTGATCGGCGACGTTGTATGTTCCGGCCTCGACCACGACATATTCGACCGGCACTCCAGTGACGGAAGCGGTCAGACCATCTGTGCGATCAAGTTTCACCTCGAAGCTGCTGCCCGCTGCGTTACGCACCCGCGGCACCACGGGCGGGGTGGAGTTGCTGTATTGCGGGGTGACAACCACGACCGGAGAGATGTAGGTGCGTGGCAAGGACACGGTTTGCCATGAGGTGCTGGCGTTGAGCTGGCCGCAGGCAAGGAACGGACCTCCTGGTTTTACTTCAATACTCAAGCGGTAGGTGGCGGTGAAGTCATCCCGGTCCGTCACCGTGATGTCCACCTCCACGAAACCAACATCCGCATTGGTCGGAATGCCGCTAAGAGTGAGCGAATTTGAATCATAGGAAAGCCAGCTGGGCAGGCTGCCGCCGGCGGCGTTGGCCACGCTGATCACTTCGATATCACCGAGGTCAGGGTCGCCAAAGTCATCGGAAGTGACGGTGTAGGAAAAGGTCTGCTCCGCGATGACGCATTGCTGCTGAAGCGAGACAAGAGCCCCAGGGGCATTGGTGAAGGTCAGTTCGTAGATGGCGGCGTTTCCATCCATGACAGAGTTTCGGTTCTGGGCATTGTCGATGCCGACGAGGAGGGTGTCCTTGAAGATGGCGACCTTAGCTCCGAACAAAAACTGCTGTGCGGGCGATTCGAATTCCTGGATGGATTCCAACAGGCCCCAAGTCCCTGGGCTTACCGCATCACGGCCGTGAATATAGATGTCAGCGACTCTCCCGGTAGCGGTGACCAAAGGCCCACCGATGGCCAGGGTATCCACATCAAGATCAACGGTGGCTCCGAAACCAAACACCGATTGCCCTAAATTGGCAGCGCGCTGGACCTTAACCTCTGACCCGAAGACTGATCCGTCGAATTCGTAGATATAGACGAGCCCTTCATTTGTGGCACGAGTATCGTTCAAAGGAGCTCCAACGACCAGGGTGGTCCCATCGAGTGCGACCGAAACTCCGTAGAAGTCATCGTTGGCAAAAGGTGCGGAAGGCGTCAGCCGTTGAATCTGCGTCCAAACTCCCGGTGCGGTTTCCCGGAAGATATAAACGGCCCCCGTCCGCGTTCCCAGCGTCGACCCTTCACGAATCGCTCCAACCACGGCCAGATCATCCTGGATCTCGACAGATGAACCAAATTCATCAAGTGTATTGGGTTGCGGGTGGGAAATCACCTGCACCTGACCCCAGCCATCAGGTGAGCCCTGGTTGCGGTTAAACACGAAGGCCGCCCCGGTGCCGCCAGCCTCACCGGGCACACCAACGATCAAGTTGTCCCCGCTGAGGGCGACGGACCATCCGAACTCATCCTCAGTCCCAATGACAGGGGGAACGATCTTGGTGCGAAGACCCCAGTTGTTTTCTCCACCCAGATTCCTCTCAAAGACATAGACCGCACCCGCGAAGCTGCCATTCGTGGGATCACCGGAAGCTCCGACGGCCAAAGTGTCTCCATCAAGGGCGCAGGAGATGCCAAAATAGTCATTTGTCACCGGTCCGGTGGGCCGAAGCGTTGCCTGAAGGGCAAAGGGTTCATTGCGCCCGGATTCACGGGCAAGAACGAAGACCTCGCCACGGTTGACACCCGCTGCGTCACTTCCGAATGCCCCAACGACGGCGGTATCCTGGGCGATCGCCAGCGAAAAGCCCATCCCATCACGACTGGCCACCGGCACCGAACCCGCGACTGTCTGGACAAGTGGCGCCAGGACTGAGACGAGCGTATTGGTGTCGACCACCGCCGCGGCGACGCCGTCATCCACACTGAGAGTAAAGTTCACATTCTCACCCGGCGCATCGATTGACTGGAACTCCAGCGCCCGTAATTCTGGCAGGAGAACGTCCAGAGTGGCAGTCTGACTGAAGATGCCTGAATCAGGAGCTGATTCCGTAAAGCCGCCGAGATTGGCAAGGGTGCCAGCGTTTACGTTATCCAGGGTGATGGTCAGGGTAATGATCTGAGAAGGATCAGGATCCGTCACGGTGACCGTGGCAAATGGCAGGATAGATTGTGTCGCACGGACAAGGAGATCGGCACGCGTGCCGGAGATGACAGGGGGGTCATTGACTCCGGTAATGTCCAAAGTGGTGGCATCATCCGTCACACTGGGTGTGGCAACGTTGTCATCGAGTTGAATTTCGAAGGTGAGGGTATCCGTCGCCCCGGCGGCCGAAACGTTTTCAGCCGGAGTAAAGGTCAGCCCCTGAAGGGCCGCAGTGACCTCAGCGGCGGTGCCTTCCAGCAGATAAGTGCCGTCATTTCCTGGCAGAAGTCCGTCACCACTCAAAGTGCCCCGGCTTGGGTCACTGAGGAAAATGAGCAAACGCACTAGCTGGCTACCCTGTTCATCCGGATCAATCACCGTCACCCCGCTGAAAGGCATGATGGTGCTTTTGTCATCAAGCGCACCGCTCATCGTGCCGGAGATCGCGGGTATCTCATTCTCGCCCGCCACAGAAACAAAAACCGTGGTGATATCCCGATCTCCGCCAGCTTCATGGACCTCAACGAATACGGTGGCCTGATAAAACCCATCGGCATCATCAGCCACGGTATAGCTGAACGACTCTACATAGGGATATGTTTCACCACCGGGCAAAGTGGAGGAAGGGGAATAGGTGAGAGAATCATCACCCTCCGTTGCATCCACAATTGAGACCGTACCGCCTTTATCCGGGGTGCCGACGGCAGAGATTTCAAAGGTGCGCTCGATTTCCAACGGGCGTTTAAAGTCATTTCCCATAACTTCGAGTGAGATATTGCTCAGATCCGAAGTCACAGCAAAGTAGTCATCACAGAGGCGGACATCACCCACCTTAACCGAAACAGACGCCGACCCGGTCCCGCCGAAACCATCGCTCACATTGTAGGAGAAAGTTTCCGTGCCAACGAAGTCAGCGGCCGGTGTGTAGAGGATATTCGATCCACTGATAGAAATTGCGCCACCCTGTGAAGTCGAAGAGACGCTGGTGATGGTCCAGGCGGTTGCATCAGCGGGCTTCACCCCATCATTCTCCAAGACAGCGAGCACATTCGAGGTGCTGTTGGATTCGACAGAGAAACTGTCATCCTTGGTTTCCATCTCGCGAATATTCTCACGATTAAGCACCGTGACAAAGGCAGTGCCTTCGGCGCGGCGGGTGGTGCCGTCACTGATCTCATAGGTAAAAGCCTCCGTGTAGGGGAAATTCAGGTCAACCGGGGTATAAGTGAGTGAGGTGCCATCCGGAGAGACTTCCACGATCCCATCGAGACTCGGATCATTATCCTCGAAAGAATCATCAATGCCCACGCCTGTAATCGTCAGCGTCTGTCCGAAGTTTGGAAATACCCCGTCATTAGTCAGAACCGGAAGAGTAAAGGACCGGTTTCCACCACCCATTTCCATCTCAAAGAAAACGGTGAACGCGTCATCATTGGCTTTGAGTTCACCATTATTAATATTGATAACGACCGTGGCAGAATCCGTGCCGCTCACCCCATCCGTGATCGTATAGGTAAAGGTTTCCTGGCCAGTGAACCCTGAGGCAGCCGAATAAACGAGACCGTCCCCGTCATCGTTCACCACAACGGTGCCGCCACGATTGGCGGGTGTAACAGAAAGAATCGTAAGCGGCTCTGTGCTGGAGCCAATGACCACGTCATTATCAAGAACCGGAAGAGCAATATTCGTGCTGTTGCGGAGCACAGAATAATTGTCCGGGTTAGCACTGACCGCTTCCTCAATGACGACAATGGTCACCGACCCGGTGGCCTCCTCATTACTGCCGTTGCGAACGGTGTAAGTAAAAGTCCGCGTTCCCTCAAAATTCGCGGCTGGAGTAAATTCGAGCTGGTTGTTGACGATCGCAATCGTCACGTCATCGGGTGAAACCGCGAAAAGGGTAAGATCGGCTTGCGGCCCGTTCGAAAGGCCGTCATTAGCCAGAACATCGAGCATATTCCCCGTTGAATCCTTAGCCACGGTAAAGAAATCATTATTCACTACGGTTGAACCGACCATGACGGTGACGGTGCCCGTGCCGGTCCCGCCGAGGCCATCGTTGGCCTCATAGGAAAAAGAATCAGTGCCGGTGAAGCCGGCGTTCGGCGTGTAAAGGAAAGACGAGCCACTCGGTGAACCAGACACTGAGCCGTTTGACGGAGAAGACGTATTCGTCACGGTCAGGGGAGCTCCATTGCCGGGGAGCAAGTTATCATTGGCGGTAACATTCAGCGAATTATTGGCTGAACCGGCGATCACGGTAAAACTATCATCGCGGATATTCAGTGTGCCTTCGCGATCAACCACGAGCACGTTGACCGTCGCCTCCGCCGTAGCAGTTCCACCGCCGGAAATCTGATAGGTGAAAGATTCCATGTAAGGATAGCTGCCCGCGAAAGAGGTGTCTGGCTCATAGGAAATCGCACCGGCCACGATCTGGGCAGAACCGCCCTGATCAGGAGGGGCGGTGATTTGGGTGATCGTCAGTTCTGAACCCAGCTCAGGCAAAACGTTATCATTGGCGAGGACATCAAGAGTCGAAGTCACCCCTTGCGCAGCCGTGTAGAAATCGTCATTCGCCGCGAGATTTCCATTTAACTGATCAATCGTGACGCGGACCCGCACAACAGCCAGATCAATTCCGCCTTCCCCATCTTCCAGGGTGTAAGTGAAGAACTCATCTCCCACGAAATTCACCTGAGGCGAATAGGTAAGGCTCAGATCATCCTCATTGATTGTGACCGTCCCTCCATTCGTGGGGGAACTGACCGCGGTGATCGAAATAGTTTCACCAGTATTGGTGTAACTGGCGTCATTTGCTGTGACCTGCAGTGTGATGTTAGACGAGTCCGCCTGGACCTTATACATGTCATTATTAGCGAAGAGATAACTGCGATCAATCGAAGTGACATCAAAGGAGTCAAGACAGGTTTCGCCTTCGGCCAGCCCGAGCACAAAGTCCGAGGTCGTGGTGTCATAAAGGAGGCCGCCATCTCCATCCAACTGGATGGTGACGCCGCTTACGTTGGTAATCATCCCGCTTTGAGGCAACGCGAGAAGGACGTCATCCGGCGAATTACCGTTTATGTCAAACTCCGTATCATTAGAGAGGATACCGGGCGCAGCGACCGTCAACTGAGTCTGGCCGCTGACCTCATAATAATCTGCCCGTGCGATGGGTGTTTCATTCACGCCGATAACCGCAACGGCGACAAGGCTGGTCGCCATACCCATGTCCGCACTCGAGTCTGTGATGGTATACTCAAAGGTATCAATCAACATTTCCTCCCGGGCAAGGGCGTTGAGTGACGCAGAGACGGACGGATCATAGGTAATGGTCGTTCCATTGAGAGACACTCCTGCGCTTTCCCGGCTGTTAGCGACTGAAGTCACCGTGAGTATATCTGAGGTATCGACATCCGTATCATTAGCCAGCAGCTCAGCCGCTGCGATATCGATCGGTTGATCTTCCTCTGTGAAATAGAGAGTTATTTCGAATGGCTCCCCGGTGGTGTCACCCGGGTGCCGCACACGGACGGAGGCGAGCCCGTTGAGTAGATAAAATTCGATCTCCAGTTCAGAATAAAACGTCGCGATCTGGCTGAGGGTAGGCGTTGCGCCAAGGATGTCCGTGATCAAAGGTTGCAGCGAGCTGACGCCCTGAGGATCCGGCCCGGCGACCGGGATATCATTGACGCCGTCCACAATAATAGAAACCGGGGCCAGACTGACCGCGCTGTGCCGATCACTGACGGCGTACCAGAAAGTATCTGTAACACTTTCACCCTGAGCGAGGGCGTTGAGCGTTTCAGAGGCGCGCGGATTATAGACGATGTTTGTCTCGATACGATCAGCTCGCAGCTCAAGCTGAACCTGAGCACCCTGCGTGCTGGTAGTAGAAAGATTTCCCGAGGATGTGAGCGGCGCCCAGACACCGTTTTCTGCCGGGCTGCTCGAATCAAAGGCGACAGGAATCGAAAAAGTATCCGCGTCCACCACGGTGATGGTGTGGAAGGCATTATATTCTTCCGATCCACCGTATCCGGAAATGAGAACCGTAGCATTATTGCTCAAGCCATGCGGCTGAGCGGAATCGACATTGGTGATATCACCGGTGCCGGCAGAATAACCAGAGATTGCGGTGGCCTGGGTGACCGCAAAAATGTTCAGGCTGGAAGAGTTATCGTCACTGTCCGGATCACTGTCATCGGCGAGGATGGGATCCGTGGCAAATTCGCGCGGTTGCGGATAAAGATTATCCGTATCAAAAACAGTATTGGTCGCGATCAGGTCAGGATCACCAAAGATGCGCAGGATAGTTTCTTCATCGGTCGTGACCGTATCAGCGGTGGGAGCCGGTGGATCATTGACCCCGAGAATGGTGACATTGACCCGCGCTTCTGAGGTCGCAGAAGGTGTTTTGGGGGTCAGACCGGCCTGATCCGCGAAATCAAGAATACTGTAGAAGAAATGGTCCGTGAGCTCAACACCGACCGGAAGCGACTGCAGGTCAACTGAGACAAGAGGATTATAGGTAATGTCCGAGCCACGGGGCGGAGAACCATCCGTGGTAACCAGAGCATCGAAACCGGTAAGAATCGAATTATTCGTGGTGCCATCCGATTGCGAGGCACTGAGATCGACCACCAGGAGAGTGTCATCCAAACTATTGGCGTCCAGATCATTGGCTAGGACATCGATTGTTGTGATATCATCTTCCGAGATCTGCAGCGTGTCCGCAATAGCCAGCGGGAACGCATTGTCCTGACCAAAGGGTGTGTCCGATTTATCAGCGCCGGGAGAGGTGTTGCTGGTGAGAGTGGAAACATCCGAAGCAAGTCCACTGACCAGAACAATGTTATGTGGAACAAATACCCCCATAAACTCTGGGGCCAACATAATGGACGCACCAACAAAGCGAGCATCCGGCTGCGGCGCCAAGGGATCATAACTCACATCTGTGGGATCAATAAAGTCACCCAGATACATGGCAGAGACCAGAACAGTGCCGCCCGCCGTTCGAATTTCGACCAAGCCTTCCGAACCGAGATTAAGAGGACCTTCGCTGGCATCCTCAATCGGTGTACCGACATCCGTAATCTGTGAAGAGTCAGTAGTGACCACCAGACCGTCCCCGGGAGCGACGGGAGCGGTCGAAGTAAAATCATGGGCCAATTCACCGTCGACCCAAAGTTCCAAGCCAAGAGCGACGAAATCCAGAGTGGCCCCGCTGAAAGGATTATAAATTTCGATGTATTCGGCGTTATTTGGTGCGCCGGTCGGTTCAAAATGGATCTCGTTTATGACCAGTTGCTGCCGTTGATCAGCTTCGTATGCCCCGGTATCGGGATCACGATCCCGCCAGATGCCTCGCTGATCGGTGGCCTGAAACGGCGCTTGCGCGCAAGCGCTATCAATCGCGATACTACCGCTATCAAGCGCGTGGGTCTGGGTAGGGCCACCATTATCAGCAAGGGGAAGCAAGCCGATATCTGTAACGGTTTGTTCTCTCTTGTCATCAGGATCATTAAAGATAATGACAAATTCCGGCTCCGAACCGCCCTGGGTGAGAATGGTCTGCGTTCTATCATTCGAAATATTTCCGCCCTGAGAAACGATCCGTGACGTCCCACTGACATCGAGGTTTTTGTTCTGACCATCTGCGACAATTGTGTTACGGATAGGAACAAGAGAACCAAAGCGGGCAGCCTTGATGGACGACGCTCGGGCATCGACTTCAGCCAGATCCACATTACCGGTAAAAGTGCAGGAATCTATCCGCACGAAAAACTCCATTTCACCGGCGGAACTATTTTCGACATAAAGCGCGCCACCACCCACGGAGCTGACACCGGACTGAGTATTTCCGGAGAACGTGGTATTAACAATGGAACAATCAAGCCCGGTAAAAATCGCGACTCCACCACCGCCGGCCCCATTGGAAGAGTCCGTCATATTATTTGCGATCAGACAATTAATCATGTCAAGGCTACCGCCATCGACATCAACGCCCCCACCATAGACAAGCGCCCTACAATTCCGGACGGCCACATTGCGGAGAGTCAATCGTCCATCATCCAGGACGCCAATTCCGCCACCATTGGCCGCGGTCCCGCGGCTTACGGTTAAACCTGAAATTTCCGCAAAAGCGTCGATCCGAAATACCTGAACATCCGGCGAGGTGTTTCCATCCGTGTCTCCGCTGATGGTGAACTTATCCGCGCCGGGTCCGAGAATCGTGAGATTCTTATCAATGACCAGAGGCGCCTTGAGCCGCAGGATGGCCGGGTATTGGTTCAGCGCAATGGTGATATAATCATTCTCATTGGCATTGGCAATGGCATGGCGCAAAGTGCCCGGAATCGGAGCCTCCGTCGCGGGATTGTAATCAAACCGGTTGCTGACCAGATAATTGATTGGGTCCTGTCTGATTATAATAGAAAAGGATTCCGTGTTATCGTTTCCGAGAGAATCTTCCACCGTAATGGCAAATTCCGTTCCACCGGGTGCCGATGGCGGGAAAGAAAAATTGTCATTAACATCGAAGCGCAGCCCCTGCAGCTTGGTCTCGGCATTGGTGACTGCGTCAACGCCGGTCAAAACCAGCTGATAAACTCCGGACTCAGGAGAAGTCTCGGCAAAACTGCCGACGCCGGAGATCGTAACGGTGTCCACCAGATTACCTTTTGAAGCGTTATCGAGTGAAACGGTGAGAGTAATCTCGGCACCGGGCTGACCATCATCTTCATCTTCGATACCGATTCCCTGAAACGGAAAAACGTCCATCAACGGCGAAAAATTGACCGTCCCAGATGGAACATTGGTCAACTGCGGCGCACCGTTAACCGATCTGACAATAACATTCGTCTGGCTGTTGGTCCGCGTTGCCCCGAGTGCATCCTGAACGGCAACCGCCACATTCAGTGTGACGGAGCTGCCGATAGGAATATCGATGGTCGGCGTGAAAACGATAGACTGCAGCGCCTGGGAGGCGACCGCGGGGGTAATGGGATTGGAATTGGTGCTGGAAAGAACATAGTTACCATTCGGTTGACCACCCGTTTCCTGCTCGGTCAGGGCAACATTGGCCGGAGCACCCGTGCCAAGCGATAAATCCGCCTGCAAGGGATCGATAGAAACGGTCAGGATTTGTTCCTGAAGTCCCTGTTCATCGAGATCGACAATCTGCGCCTGAAGACTCTGGTTGAAGGGCGTGGTTGTCTCGTCATCATCGATCCGGATGGGAGTGGTGGTAATCCCCGTAATGTCCGGCTGATTATTGACTCCAAAAATACCGACGCTGATGTCCTGGGTGACTGGGACAGTGAAGGAGTTGCCGAACTGATTAAGGATCTCCAGATTAAAAAGGACGGCGTCGTCACCGTTTCCGGGAGGACTGTAGCTGGTCGCGCGGTTGATCGCCGGTTCAAAAGTCAGATCATTAAGAATGTCCTGAAGCGAATCAGAATCCGTCGCAGCGATCGTGTAACGACAATTGACTGAGGCAATCTCGTTCAAAGTGGTTGGATCCCGGTAAGGCCCAACGGGAGAATTCGAATTCGTGCTGGGCAACTCCAAGAGGACATCACCGGTATCCGCCGTCGGCGAAAGAATCCATCGGTCCTCCGCATCCACATAAATCAGGCTGGCGGAGCCGCCACTTTCATTAAAATTACCGTCGCCGTCCGGAACGTATTCTCCATTTAAACCATCGTCTGGACTGGGGACGCCTGAGACAAAGACACTCGAGGATTTCGTAATCTCATCCTGATCATCAAACTGCCCCTTACGATCATCATCCAGCGTCAAAACCAATCCGATGGTCTGCCCGCTGGCCACGACCGACAATGCGGAGAACGGATCAATTGTCTGATTGTCTGCGACCGATTGACCGATGGGAATATTCTGAAAGCGCGGCGGAGGCGTAAAAACTCGAACGGTGACCGTATCCGTAGACGTTCCATTGAAATCGTCTTCAATTTCGATTTGGACATCAACAAACTTCTCCTCCACCGTCCGGTCGGCGGTCGAAAAATAAGAGACCGCTTCGATACCGTCGGTCACCGTCTGCAGTTCGGAAGGATTATCAAAAGGAAAATCAACTGACGCGCCTTCCGTCCCAGCAATGAAATTAAACGAGGTCGACGACGGTGATGGAGAAAAAGTGTCTGATTCAACCCGGCCGGTGTTGGCATCGACATTAAGGATCGTTACCGTGGCGCGGGTCAACGCATCGTTGGCATCAACATCTGAGACAGTCACGCCCTGGCTGAACAGCGTGTTCGATTCGCCGGTTTGAAGCTCAATCCCACTTGTGGCGGTCAGGGTCACAACAGGATCGTCATTAATCGAAGTGATGGAAAGGACTGAATTATTGTTGGTCACCACAGGAACTCCGTCCTCCCGACCATCCTGAACTGTAATAGTGAAAGTGACGTTGGAAACCGTCCCGGGTGTATCAATATTCTCGAAGGGCGAAAAAGTGCGTCCCGCCAAACCACTGGTCACAGTGGCAGGGCTTCCCGAGATGTTACTTGTGGCGGACAGGTTTCCTTTGCTGGACGTACTTAGCGAAATGGAGACGCTCAGAAATTCGCCACTGTCTACATCTGAAATGGTTATCCCGCTGAAGGGACTGACGGAAGCCTGATTATCATTGACCGAGGAAGGTCCTGCGCCGGTGATCTGTGGGGCATCGTTGCGACCTAGAATCGTGACTACGACCGAGGCGGTATCAGTTTCGCCATCATCATCTTCAATGGTATAGGTAAAACTGTCAGTCGTGACCTGTGAGGCATTGAGAGTTTCAAACTGTCCGTTCGGCGAATAACGGATGGCTGTCCCGGAATTGATGATTTGAACGCTCCCCTGAGTACTTCCAGTACCAACGCCGGTGATCTCGAGGCCAGGGCCGCTATCATTGATCAGAGCACTGATGGTGATTCCGCTGGAGTCTTCATCGGTCAAAGCCACATCATTGACGGCATCAGCCTGTGCGTAAATGGAGGTGGTGCCGGCAAAAGTGAAAAACAGAAGCACAAGTCCCAGGCACCAGAGTGTGATGGGAAGACGTAGGCAGATGGCTGACGAATTCATAACAGTGGTCGCGGTCATGCGAGGGTTATCGGTCCTGAAGATTAATCTGAAGGATAGAGAAAGAAGTGGAAGCGGAACTGAGGAGATTAGAAAGAGGATGATGAGCGGACTAAGAACCAGCCCGGTTCTGGGTTGAATCCGATGACAGCACGGAAGGATCTCCAGAAAGACTGCGTCCGTCGGGCAAACTCGGAGCTTCAGGAAGGTCCGTCTCTGAATCCATCATCTCCTGCATTTCCGGAGGAAACTCGACTTCATCCAACCTTTCTGCAAAAATCTCCGCTTCAGCCATTGCAACACTCTGACTGATAAAATCCTCTTTCATCCGCTCCCGTTTTTCGCGAAGCAAATTATGGCGGATAAGAACCTCAGATTGTTCCAATGTAGGCGCGCTGGGTTCACGGAAATCACTTTTCATCACCACATAAAGACCGTCACCGGCTTCAATGATATCGCTCGGCTCGCCTTCTTCGAGAGTGTAGGCCTGTCTGAAAACCTCTTCAGGAAGTCGATCGGTGACCTGGCCTTCATCAAACCAGCCGATATCTCCGCCGCGATAGCGCGAAACCTGATCTTCAGAGACCCGGGCAGCCACATCTCCAAAACCCTGCGCACTGGCGGCGCGCCCGGGGATGGGCGGATTATTCTTGTATTCCTGAACTGCGGCCAGTAGCTGTCCGCGAATTTCCCGGTCTTCTTCATCTGAAAGTTCAGGAGTCCATTCCCGGAAAAGTATGGCCAGGCGAACTTTATTCTGAGGTTTTTCCGCGGCAAACTCAGTCTCGTAAGCCTTCGCTATTTCTTCGTCACTGATCGAAACGTTCGCGAGTTCACCCTCCAATTCGAGGGCTTGAAGACGGCCGATCAGAAGATTCTCCCACGTGCGGCGCACCTCTTCATCTTCATGCAAGTTAAGCTGTTCAGCACGGTGAACGAGAGATTCTCTCTGAACCATCTCTTCGAGGACATCCTGAGCATTCGGGACGGGACGCCCCTGGCTTTGACGATACTCAATTTCCTCAAGCAAATCATCCGCGGTGATGAACGTGTTTTCTCCTATTTGCGCGAGAATAATGGAGTCACCCGCCTGAGAGTCCTGCTTTTTATCGCAACCGGCCGAAAAAACAGCCCAGCCGATCAGTCCACAAGACAATAAGGCTTGGCTTCCCCTGCCCCAGAGAGACCGGACGGCAGAATAGCAGACGTTTCGTGTGGGCATGAGGAATTTCATTTCGCGAGGTGATCCCGGAGAGGGCGGACAAGCTGACTTCGACTAGGGCACTATTCCTGCATGTGCAACCTGACGCGATAAAGTTGCAGGGCGCTGTCGCCTACCGGCTGGCTGGTCCGATAGGTCCGAGTGAATATGTCCGGAAATCCATCCGGACTGAGCTTCTGCTCCATCACTTGTGTCGCGTTAACCCATCCCGCAGCATCAAGGCTTAATTCAACAAAGTAGTCGAGATCCGTCGCGCCGGGCTGAACATGGAAGGTGAGATAACCATAACCGTCGATAATCTCAAAGACCGGTCGGCCATCACCCGCATGGAAGTTCTCTCCCGGGTTCATGCGGAAAGCGTAACGAACCATATCATCACCAGATAGCGTGCCGGAGCCGTCTCCCTCTCCTCCGAAGCTATTGGCGACGAGGAGCCCGGAACCCGAACCGTCCAACCATCTATTCATCGTTAACGGTTCATCGGCAATAATGATCTGCGCGCGTCCGGTATCAGCAATGGAGTATTGGCTGTCCGCAAGGATCTCCAGATTAACCGATTCTGCTCCGTCCGTCAGGAATGCACTGGGGAGAGGGTTGATATTGATCAGCTGAAAACTTGAAGCAGCACCGACCACGACAAACGAACTGACAGCCTGATAATCCACATTTGGTGTGGCGGTACCTCCAACCTTCAAGCGCACGAGTGATTCCCTCATAATCCCGTTGGTCCGCTCGAGCAGGAAGGCGGCCGAACTTACCGGGTTTAGAAAAGCACGCGACTCCAGCGCGGTAAGCGCAAAGGCGGGGATCGGATCAAGAATCGTCACGACTGCCGAACTCGGACTCCCAACCATATAGGAACCGGAGGCGTTGATCCGGACATTGACCTTCTCATTAGGCGATTCAGTCAGACCGTCCTCAAAAGGAATAACGCTCAGCGGAACCGACGTTTCATTCGCGGGAATGGTGATAACCGTCCCCAAAGATTCATAATCAAAACCCTCTACAGCACTGCCCGTCACCGTAAAATTCACGGTTAAGGCGGTTGACACATCACCGGTGCGCACGAACAGAAACTCACCTGCGCTTCCTGCTTCACGCGCATTCGGCTGGCTGGCAACGATGGTAACACGCGGCTTCAGAATCAATCCCGGAACCTTTAATAGATTATTGGAAATCAACCCGACCAGATCGGAGGCGATAGGTTGTGTACTGAATAAAGTGATTGAGGCGTCATCAAATGGCCCACCCTGACCTGAAGTATCGACGCTCACCTTGACTCCGCCCTGCACAGGGGAAACGGACACAAAATTATCAAGGTAAGGAGAGATACCGGCATCCAGACCTTTGATAATAAGACTGTCACCTTGCGTGGCGGAAAAATCGTTCACCAGGTCGTGCCCCGCGGAAGCAGGATTAAGGATAACAAACTGATCTGCACCCGCCCCGCCGAAGAGGACATCATCTCCAGCCAAACCAGCGATCCTATCCGAAACCGCACTGCCGGTGATAGTGTCTGCTTCTGTGCCACCCAAAATGAAGTGTCCAGCATCTTCTCCGTATTGACTGGTGTATTCCGGAGAATAATCCGCCCCGCTAAGGCCCGAGCTGGGGGAATCAAGCCGAATAGAGTTCTCAACCGTGCGCAGATTCCAAGTGACTTTCCCATCCACCGCGCCCGCAAGATAAGCCGTCACATTTATCTGCTCATCATCGGCTATTCCTGGAACAGATCGAAAATCAGATGCCGCCGTGGCAATCTCGACAAGATCGTTCTCCTCCAAGTAACTGGCAGCCGGCTGATAAATCAGAAGCGAGATGTCCCCTTCATCTGCTGGGTTCTGTGGATTTTCATCAGCTACAGAAACCGAGAAAGAGTCACCCAAAGAAACTTGCTCTGAAGCGTTATGAAGATATACGAGACGCCCCGCCTCGACATCAGCGATCGTGAAGGTGTCGTTCACGGCCAGGAGACGGTCACTGCTGTCCGGGTTGGCGATCACATCACGCAAAATCAAATCTCCCGCAGAAGGCAAGGCCGTGAGCGTGACAGCCAAATCACTGGCTGCGCTATCGGCATCGGCCACCTGGAGAAGGACACCCGTAAGCGATTCTGCGCATCCATAGATCTCGCGGGTTAAAAGGACGGGTTGATTCTCATCCCGGGTTGGATCGGTGCCATTTTCATATTCATCCGCGTTCGAAACACCATCCCCGTCCAGATCATCATCGGCGTCACTGTCATCGTCCGGATCCAGTCCATAGAGTTCCTCCCACCAATCGGGCATTCCATCATTGTCTGAATCCTCTGGACTCAGTTGCACCTCAAAGTCCAACCGATAGGTAGTCGCGCGAAGAGCCTGACTGACATCGAACAACGAACCTGCCGGGCCGACAGGTGTCGCCGGGCGGCCGTTGATCAGCACGTTGAAATGCTCGTAACTGTCCACGTCCGAATCCAGCGGCACCATGACCTGATTGACCTGAAGCCCAAGAGCCAGGGCTTCATGCGGTAAATCAAACCGGTAAGAAAACGTTCCTTCACCGAGCGGCTGCAGCGCCGTGCTGTAGCTGTATTCCGCCGACCCGCCATCATGGGAAACGATGGACCACTCCAGAGTACCTTCCGTGATCAGAAAGCGGGCGTGACTTTCTGAAACACCGTAGACCTTTCCATAGAAAGTCGTGGCGGGCTCGGCAAAGCTGTTGGCCTTAGCTTCGTCGGGAAAAGGCGAGACAAACAGGCTGCCAGCCAGAAAAAAGAGCACCAGCCCGGTTAACTCCGGAGCGAAAATCGTGGCTCGACCGCAGTGAATTTTCTTACTCATGGCTCTAGCGTGAAAAGCGTGGATAGGATGTTTGACCGCACAGTAACCTGCTGGAATTAGCCTCCGCTGAATCCGTAGGTCTGGAAGAAGAGTTTAATGTCGGTGACCTGCTGCACGAACCGGTCAAGTCCGAGATTGGGATCGTTATTGAGAGTGCGGCCAGGGATGATCAGGATCCATTCCGTATTCCAGACCGAACGGCCGACCAATCGGCTGTCATAGACCAACTCGTCTTCGTTGATGGTGTTGTTGGAATTGTGATAGGCGCGGAAGCTGGAGAACTGCCGGGGATCACCCAGACGCCCGCCGACGCTATCGATCAGCGGAATATAATCATCCGACTGCAGATCCGAGGTGAGGGCCGGGAATGGGGCGGGAATTCTCTGATCCATCACAGTCCAGATCCGCTGCTCCAGATCTTCACTCTGAGGAATGGTCATGATATCGTTTCCGGCAGGAATGAGATAAACCCGCGGAGACTCGGCCAGATCATTGAGAAGTTCAGCCGACTCATACCCATCAAACCAGACACCGACACCGCGTATCTTTGTCGCGAAGTTGGTGGGATCAAACGCGTGATCCGATCCACCGAGCGGCTGGCCAAAGAAATTCTGACCGGAAATGATGGTGGACGGAAAACGAATGACAATGCCTGGCTGAGCTACACGGTTGCCACTCCCATCAAATTGTGGCGCGAACGGACGGCAGAAATGGCGGAACTCCGGCACGTCCCAAAGATCGTCAACTCGGGACGCCTCGAGAGTGTTCAGCCACAGAGTGTCTGAGTTTTCATTCGGGTTTGGCAGGCCGGTCGGCTGAGTAGAACCTTCAGGCAGGATCCGGAAATATTCCGTGCGCAGTGACATTTTCCCGACTTCCGTCTGCGGATTATTGAATCCGAGCTGCCCTTCATAGAGCTGATAATTCAAATCCAGAATGGCCAGAATTTCCGCCAGCCCGCCAGCACCGATTCGGGGCTGACCATTTTCCACGAGGCCAATCGTGCGCGCCCGAACGGTGTCCTCCATCAGATCACGGGGCGAACCCACATCGCCCGGCGCGAAATTGGTTTCATAATCATAGGCCTTGGCGGCGAGATAGGTGTAACGCGCAGCCAGATCAAACGCATCCCGGTATTTCTCCAGGGCAGCGTTGCGAGTCGCGCGGAAGGTAATGTCCCGGTAACGATCACGCTGCACCGAAGCGGCAACTCGTCTTTGGAAAGCGCGACGTTTATCCTGGATGCGACTGGCCTCCTGCAGTTTGGCTTTGTAATCCTCAGAAAGCCCTCGCAGAGTTTCAATCTCCTTGAAGATATCCACCCGGCGCGCCGGTTCATCGCTCGTTCGGCTCTGGATGTCGGTCAGGGCAGACTTGATCGCGAAAGCCTGTTCTGCTTCAAATTTGGCTAGGTCCAGACCCAGGTTGATCAGGTCTTTGGCCAATTTCGTGGCGGCGGAAACGCGGTCGAGGGTTAAAGCCGTTGTTTTAAAGGAAAATTCAAAGGAAGTTGCGAGCGAACTGGCCCCGGCTCGAGCGGCGGAGAGCGCGTCACCGGGAGAAACCGCTAGCCCACCAGTGGGCAGGTTTTCTGGAATGGCCTTTGCAATGTCATTCCCAAGCGTCTTGGCCGCGTCCGCGCCGAGGCTGAAGAATTTTGAAGCGGTATCTAAACCAAAGATCGTTCCCCCGAGAATCGTTTCGTTCAGGATTTTCCCAATCTGCAAGCCGCGCAGATCGGAGCGCAGGGCGAGGCGGGCATTAAACAGCCGCATCGCGCGCAGCAAGCCGCCCTGCAGGCTATCCCACTCACGAATTGACCGGGCCAGAGCCGCTTCCTGGACGATCATCTGATTGATGATTGCCTGCAGTTCACCATAAGAAATGCGTTCCCCCCAACTGTCGGGGGCCTGGAAGGTATAGCCTGCCGCCGTAGTGGGATAGAGGGTTTGGAGATTTTCCAGAGGCACCTTGGCTGAAGCCGGATCGAGATCGGTGTAATTCACCGTAAACAATCCGTTCTCGATGTTATTGCGAAAATCAGCACTGGTTTCACCCGAGAAATTAGAGGTGAACAGTTCTCGCCACTGATTTGGCACATCGAGGAAACCAAAATTCAACAGGCCCGTGTCGCCGCCTTTACCTTCGAAGGCTGCGAGGATACCATTTCCATCTGGATCATCGAAATCAGCGAATTTGAGTGTCGGCTGCGGGACGGTTTCCGAGGTAATCTCCCGAACGTCCACATACATGAAGAGCTGAAAGTCAGGGCCATCATACCCCGGCGGATAGGCTAGACCGCTTCCAATGACACCCTCGTAGGGCTGGCCAAAAATAGTAATCAGCTGATTAGCAAAAGCGAGATCCTGCTGCAACGCGTCAGACCGCAGCTCTTCTTCGGAGTTGGCGACAGCACGAACGCGATTGGTGTTCAGGTTGGCATAATCCCAGATCGCCTTGGCATTATTCAGGGCAGAGACCGCTCTTTCGTAGATCTGCTCGAAGTGACTGGCCGTGCGCGGGCCGCCCCGTTCCAAGCGCGCGGTATCGATATCGAACGGCACGGCATCACCACTGATACCGAGCGGATTATACCCGTTGTTGGCCTGATCAAAGGTGCGCTGAACCTGATTCAGATTCGCCGAGATAACGGCGATATCCGTGTTTGTGCTGCGATCAACTTTCTGAATTCCTTCCAGATTTTCGTTTGGATGCTGAGACGGCAGCAGAGCATTCGCGGTGATCCAATCAAAGTAAGCGCCCTGACCGGCCCGGCGCGCCCATCCCTGGACCCCCCATGCCCGGTCCGGATTGACATCGGTGTAGCCTTGCCACTGCGCCGCCGGATCTTCGACATAGCGCTCACGATAAGTGTTTTGCACAATCTGGGCGCCCGTCTGAGCCTTGGCCGCGGCGGCTTGAGCGAACTTACGCTCATCGAGGAAATCGACCTTAAAGACGATGTCCTGCAGATTATAGAACTCAGAACGCGAAACCCAATTGAAGTTCTCGTTCTTCAAGAGATCATAGATATTGCGCAGAGCGGTGAGATAATGACCCCAGGCATCCCCGTGCCCCTGAGGGAAAAGCGTCTGCGCATCATCTTCGTTGATAAACCCGTCGAGATTTACATCGGTGACATTATAATTCAGGGCGTAAGCCGCCTCGCCTTCGCCCTTCGTAAAGTTCCAGAACATGCGGTTATAAACCGGGCGGGCGAGGAACTGATCACCACCGCGAAGCAAGGCGAGTTCTTCCTCGATCAGGGTAGAAACCTGATTCTGGAAAGCAAACACCGCCGGGGCGAGTGAACCATACTCAATGCTGTTGCTGCCAATCCCGATGGTGGGATCAACGGCATCGGCATAAGCTTCATTGCCGAGAATGACATAGAAATCCGAGATCCGGGTCGCAGCGAGCTGGAGGGCGTTCGCGATAGCGGGCGTTGAGATCGGGGTAGAAAGGTCGATACTCAGATTCCGCCCGCGTTGCAGGACGGTCTCATAAAGCTCAATCAATCCGGTGTTTTCAATGACGTCTTTATCCGGGTTCAAAGCGACCGGACCTTCAAAGCGCTGGCCTAACTGGGCGACGATACTGGAAATGGTTGACGGACTGCTGATATCCTCGAAGTCCGAGACACGCGCTTCATACGGGTTAATTCCATCCAGCACGCGCTTGATCCAGCCGAAGACAAGCTGGGCGACATAATCCGGAATCCCATCCAGATTGGCGTCAACCAGCGGTTGGGAGTTACCTGCACCGGCCCAATCAAAATTCACCGAATCCGAACCGTCCGCTTGATCGACCGCCCAGTTTGTTCCTTCCACGATATCGTTCTCGTGACGATAACGCACAAACCAATGGGTATCGGCAAGGAGCGCCTCGGGGGCGTTCGGGTTCCCTTTCAAGGTCGCCTGAAAACGTCCGGCCCCGCGATTTCCGCTTGGATCCGGGAAGAGCAGCCATGGATTGGTTTGGCCGGGCTGGATGAAATCCGGAGGCGGCACATTCAAGCTGCCGTCGTCCGGGCGGTACCACCACTCAAAGACCAGCTCATCAGCGTTGGTGCCGAAGTCACCGGTGTGCCGGAGAATAATGTTCTCATCAAAGACATTGGTGGAAAGCACCGTCTTAATCGAGCCGCGATAACGTTTCGTCCGGTCCACCCTAATCACATGCATGGTGATCGGCAGACTGAGGTCGCTGCTGTTGTTTTCCGCGATCGTGATGTAACTCACGTCCGGCAGATCATCTCCATTGGGAAGGGTTCCTTCCGGATCCAGAAAGGCCGGGTTCGTGAAGACTGCGAGTCCAGGTCCCAAGGCCTGCGCGGGAGCGGCCTGTTCACGGTCCCGAACGAACGAGGTAATGCCAAAACTATCCGTCTGCGTTTGCGGAGAACCATCATCATTCCGCTGAATTTTTGCCTCAAGACCGACGTAAAATGGATTGACCGGTTCGGATGAAGAAACGCTGTCTAACCGGTTCGGATTGCGCGCCTTGGCATACAGTTCATCAATAGCATCATCCCAGACTGAACTGTTAACCAATGCCTTGATCTCATCACGCTCCGCCGCCGTCAAAACGTTGGGTTCCAGAATGTAGACCGCAGGTGGAGCCGCGGTGAGCGTGGGATCAGTGATCGGCTTATCATTGAGGAATCCGACCAGCTCGAGGGATTCGAGAGTCGGATCGTAAGTCAGACGCTTTTGCAGGGAAGCAGACAGATCATCGAAAATGTATTTCCCATCCAGGACGGTGACCCTTCCATTGGCAGGCTGCAAGGCGGCAGGGTAATCATTCAGGTCAATTTCCACGCTGCGCGCTTCCAGGGCCTGAAACGCTCGAGCGGTGTAATTGTCGAAAGCGTCCTGATCATCATTCGTGGGATTGAGAGCATCGAAAACAATTTCCGCCGAGGCAAAGCCGATTACACCGGGCAATCCTGGAGTCTGAACGACCACGACTTCCCCTTCGTCATTGATGGTATTCTGCGTGGGAAAATCAGCGGCAAACTCGCCACCGGAAAAAGTGAGGGTTTCGCCTGCTTTCAAAGTCGGGGGATTTTCGGGCCAATCCACCTCATAGTTGATGACCTGAGGGACCTGATTTTCCGGGACACTGATTTCCGATGGCTTGGTCTCGAACGTAATTTCAGTACTGGGAGCGGTGCGATCATTCAGGAAAGGCACACAATCGCCCGTCTGCACGTCCGGCACATTATCCCCGTCCTCATCCGGCCAGAAAAAATTCGGCGACAGCGGATAATAGAAATACGCCTGAAAGTTCGCCTTCGTGGGAGGGCTTAATCCTGGTAACACACCTCCGGAGACGGCCCAGCTGGTGCCCCGCACATCTTCAAAATAGACCTGCTGCACCCCGGGAGCACCATCGACCCCGAAGGTTTCCGCACAGGGGGAAGCACCAATGACCTGCGGAAGCGGATAAAATGGAATAACCGGCTCACCGGCGACCATCGTGACCGGGTTATCAAAGGTATAATCGTAACTCTTATCGCCGAGGTTGGAATTCGAATCTTCCAGGACAATATCATAGACATTCATTTTGAATTCGTTGTCCGCAGTATCGAGGAACTGGACAAGAACGAAGGGATGCGAGGTATAACCTGTCGGTTGAGCCGCTTCCGTGAGAGAACCTTCATTCGCCGTATTAAGATCGCGGCGCAAAGCATAGGCCGAGGGCGGACGTGGCGAAACCGATGCAAACCGCAACGAGGGCGCCATCAGAGCGTGTTCCTCATTGGGATTGTATCCGGGCAGAGAAGGATCAGGCTGATTATAAATCACGGGCTGTTGCAAACGGGAGGGATCATAGGTGGTGGCCTCCTCAAAATCACCGATGGCCTCTGCGACCACCTGATCGTTCCCATTCTCATCAACCCCCTCGCTACCGAACCGGCTGGCGATAACAATGCGTCCGTCGCGTTGAGCGGGCCATTGCGGAATGTAGGAGACAGCCTGAAATGGCCAGAGCAATTGATCATGAAGGCGGGGATCTTCATACCACACCACGACGATACGCTGACTTTCCGTTGCCCCGGGATGCAGGTTGACTGGAATGATTGGGCCCGGGAGATTGCCGGGCTGGGCCACGACGAGCTCCTGATCGTTCGGATTGGCCAGGCGATCCATGTCATAGACATCCTGGATCGCTAAACCTTCCAGCGCCTCGGCGTCATAGACGTTGGCGTTGTGACGGGAATTCTGGAAGAAAAGATAACCCGTCCCTAAATTGGCTCGATCCAACGGGCTCGTAATTTTTTCTCCAATGACCGCGGGAAGCTGGGTAAACGTACCGTCATTATAATTTTTCGTCTCTACCACACGGACGCGCAGATACTCTGCGGGAGCGGACCGGCCCACCTGCTGGATTTCACTGAACAGAAGGACCGCCTTGCCGGGAGTGCTGGCCGTGAACAGATTATCCTGATCGGCGGCCGCGTCATTTTGCGTGTAGAAAACTTCTTTGAAGATATAGCTGTCATCCGGACTGGGATCCAGATTCACCGCCGGAGTATTCGCGATGTGCGGGTAATGAGAGTCTGGCGGGAACGTTGCAATGACGCGAACACGCACGGTATCATCCGGATCGCTGGCGTTAGCGCGCCAGGTGGCCTCAAAAGTGCTGGGACGAAGCGGATAAAGCACGCGCCCGTTTTCATCCCAGCGCGCGACATCCGATCCAGAAAGGCCGGTCGGCGTGGTGACTTCAATCAGATCGGGCTCTTGCGTGCGCGCGATGGGCTGGCCTTCAAAAAGCGACGTGAGATTGGGCGTCTGACCCTCCAAACCATTCAGAATTAATTCCTCGAAAACGTAATCACCAATTTCGACATTCACGATGTAGACGCGCGTATCATAGGACCACAGAACCCGCGCGGGGCGCAGAAGCGTCGCGATCTCCAACCCGCGGAACTGGCGCCCGGCCACCTGATAGCTGCTGCGCCAAAACCCCTCGGCCGCCGGCCCTGCTTCCGTCACCTCAAGCAAAGCACCGGATTGCTCATCGATCTCTACCTGGGGAGAGAAATAGTAGGCGTCACCATTGGTCCATCCTGAAAGAGCCTTATTGTTATCGTCAACCGCCGGTATACCGATGCGGACCCGGGTTCCTTCGTCATACCAGAAGACCCCGGCACCCGATCCATTGACTTGAGCGCCGGCCGTTGGCGGGTTACCCAGAACTTCCACGCGAGGCAAAGCGTTTCGTCCCTGATCATCAACGTCAATCTGGATACCATACTGGATCTTCCAGTTGTAGGTGATACCGGACGGGCCATACATGTTGAATTCCTCAACCTGCTGACGCTGCGGGGGTGCCTGTCCGACAGTTTGAAAATTAAAGGTTTTGCGGAGAGCCGGTTCACTGGAGTTAGGATCACCGTCCAGATCCACCGTCGCCGGCTGATCAACCGGCTCTTCGCGGATATCAATACTATTGTTAATCCGCGCGACTTCATCCTGTGTCTGGGAGGTCGCTGAATTCGCGGCGCCGTAAGCCACATAACCGGTCGTGACGTACCGAATATTCAGACCCGGACGGCTGAAATCGATGACCTTCCCGTCAATCTGCGCAATAACGTTGGTGCCACGCTCAATCCAATGTTTCTGGACGGCAGGTAACGGATTGCCGGAGGCCTTCGAAGTGAGCGGGCCGGCAAAGAGATTTCCCTCATCGTCAGTGGAAGAACTTTCAGTGTTATCGAAATTTGAATCGACCGTGAGCGCATAATCGACCCGCCAGTTAAAGGTGATGTCACTGGGACTGTTCACCGTGAAAGTAAAGGTCGTCGGGTCACCGGTCTGCGGATTGTCATTCAGGGTGATCCCGACAGCGGTCAGGCGGGTTTCCGCTCGAGCGGTGATTTCTTCCGGATCTCCCCCTACACTATCGGTAATATCGGCGCCGCTGATATCCTGATAAACAACACTGGGAGCGGTGAGGGATAAATTCGTGCCACGAATAATCTCCACATCGAACGCGCTGTAAAATCCGTTGGCCGGATTATCCGCCTCTCCAAAATCAACCGGTTCACCATCGACCAAAGGCTGAATGCGGTCTACTCGAATGGGATTATCAGCTTCTTCTGTTTCGGAAATGGAGTCCATCTGCACGCGTACCCGCTGGACCGAATCACCATCGGGCTCAAAGGCCGCGACAAATCCGGACCGGCCGCCAGAGGCAGAAACAGTCTTGGGGTTGGGATCGCCCAAGGTCATGCTGCCGGCAGAAATACCGCCACTAAAGAAGGCAACATCCAAGGCCGGGTTATAAAGGGCACGGACATGACCGCCGGTGATCGTCGGGAGAGGTGAGTCAGGATTCGTGACCCATTCATGATCCATGTCATCATCGAGCCG
This sequence comes from uncultured Verrucomicrobiales bacterium, assembly GCA_964622095.1. GTDB lineage: Bacteria > Verrucomicrobiota > Verrucomicrobiia > Verrucomicrobiales > CAZUPP01 > CAZUPP01. Next base: position 311,586 of record CAZUPP010000001.1, on the reverse strand, counting down.
GCCAAAAAAGTGAAAACCTTGGCTGCCGGAAAGCTCGCCGTAGACATCGAGCGCGTTGCCGTTTCGTTCCTGAAATTGGATTGAACCTTGAGACGTTTTCTCTCCTGAGAAATATACTCCACCATCCGGATCGGGGGCTACCCCATATATCTGAACCGAACCGCCCCCTGAAAGGCTAACCACGCGATTGTAATCGGATAATCTGAGAGTCGTATCATATCTGGCTACGACGCCCTGGCCGTCCCAATTTCCTGCTGCGTAAACAAACCCATCAGCATATTCTGCTGCGAAGAAGAGACCATTTTCGGTTCCAAGCGGCACTGTCCCGGTAATCGGCGACACGGTATGCTCAAGTAAGCCAAGGCTCGAATTGAACTTGGCGATGTAAGCTGGATCGTCCTGACCGGGAACAGGCCGGATAGCAAAGAACGCCCCGACCCCATTGGCCGTGCCATTCGAGTTAAAGTCAAAATCAACTTGCCCCACGACATATACATTTCCGCTTTCATCGGTGGTCACCCCGCGGGCCCGGTTTTCAGGGCCGTCATAACCCCAGTTTCTCTGAGAGATGCCGTTCAGGGTCGAGGGATTAAAGGAGGCGATGAAAGCCCGGATCGACCCTTCATCCGTGTCGGTGGGAAGGCCCACACCGCCGGGTAAGATCCGCGTGCCCGAGTTGCTGTACTCCCCCGCGACAAACAGCCGGTCAACCGTCGGGCTGTACTCAATATCGTAAAACGCGATTCCAAAGCTTGCGCCGGAAGTGACTTGAGCCGTGGCGATTCCACCCGTAGCCAGATTGTAGCGCAAAATGCCGGACAGGCCCGGGTTGTAGACAATGTAAAGGTTGCCATTGCCAAACGTGATCGCCTCGGGCGAAGAAACACCCAGAGAGATTTCCGAACCGAAAACGCCATTGACGGCCATCGGTCGAATCACCGCGGTTCCGCTGGGCTGCTTGATCCCAAGGAAATACAGAGTACCGTCACTTCCGACTGTCGAGTCAATATGATCAAAGCTGGTGGCCACATCCAGAAAAGCACTTTGAGCCGAGGCTTTCTGTGAGCTGCCGCACCATCCGCCGAGAAGAGCGCAGATAAGAGCCGCAAAAAGGAACGACCGTGAGCAGAGTTGAGCATGAATTAGGCAACGCATAGGACAAGCTTGGGACGGCTTCGTTTGGCTACTAAGCCCGGGCGTGAACTGAAAAGTGTTTTCCATGAGCAGGCAAACGCTGGGTGGATAGATTGAACTCCAGAAAAGTCAGAAACCGGTGGTGATACATTTTTGATCAATCGACTGAAGCTGCCCCCACTCAGCGGGCATTGAGAGCATCAATGAAACTGATCCGGTTTAAGGTAAAGGTTCCCTCGACTTTCAGTCCGATGTCAGAGTCCGGCCCAAGCGGTTTATGCAGACCGGAAACTTCTTCCCTGTAGGTGCCAGTAATCTGCTGAACGCCGTAGCCGGTCACATCAAGCTGCGTGGCCTCGGCATCAAAATCGATGGTAATAACCCGGGAAATATCGAAACCGGTCGTGTGATCCGGATGACGCCGGTGGCGAAATGGATTGGTAGGAAAATTGGCTGGCAGTGAAAGGGTCGCCGTCAATCCGGATTCCCCTGGAGCAAATGATCCGGACATGGGAAGGGAATTCAATTCCGCCCGCGCGGCTGTCGCGTATTCAACCTGAAGCGCGTTGATTGCGGCAAGCTTAGCCGCGTTAAAGATAGAAGTGGAGTTACTGAAAGGATTATTCTCATTCTCGTCAAAGGCAGCGGTCCCAGCGGCGTTGGCCGCAACGGAAGCGCTGTTCTGGAAAGAACTCGACCGGACAAATTCCGTGTAGTCACCGCTCGGCGTCTGGGTCAGTTCCGGGCTGCGCAGAACGTTATCAGCCAGTTCCTGCTCCACCGCCTGAAACAACTCGATCTCGAGCAGAGAGGTCGATGCACTCGTGGTCGAATTAGTGGCCGTGTTCACGATCACGTCCAGAATCTGTTCAACCGCATCTGCCGCACGATCGTCATCATAAGGCTGGACACTGACCTGGATCGCCTCGGTTCTTGCCGCGGTAACTTCAGCTAAAGCTTCAACCGCATCGCGGACGTCCTCGGAGTTGACCCTGGCGGTAGCCGCAGCGGTGACCGCCGCATTGATCATGGTCGAGAAAGTGCCTCCGGCCAGAAATCTGTTGTAGGCACTGTTGACATCGGAAAAGGCCGCGGCCGCCTGATTGGCGGCGGCATCTTCCGAACCGGGCGCTGCGTTCAGGACCGCCTCCTCAATCGCATCCAAGATATCGATTCCGCGGGTGTCTTCGTAAAAAGAAGCATCGCGCAGAGCGGCGGCTGCAGCTTCTGCATCCGTCAGCTCCTGACTTGTCCCGCCTCCGGCGATGGCATCGGTGATTGCCTGCAAGCTGGCGGGGTCAAGGAAATCACTGAGAAACTGATCAAAGGAGGCTGCCACGTCCGCGTTATCAATCACCGCCTGCGCCCCCGTCAGGGCTGCACTTTGAGAAGCGCTTTCGCTGGAGAGATTATTGGCCGCCGCCTGCGCCGCCGCATCAACCATGGCATTGAGCGCATCCGTGGCCCGGGCATCTCCAAAATCAAAAACGGCAGACGCAACCCGTTGCGCGGGCTGGACCGGAAAATCATCATAAAGTGATTCATCTGTGACCAGGGCCAGATCCAGGGTGCTCTGCAGGCCATCTCCATCGACCGGAGCACGATTCAAGATTGCCGCATCCTTCAGCAGACTTACCTGACCGGCCCCATTGACGTGCAGGATGAGAAAAAGGCTGGCTCGGTCAAATGTGGGGGTTGGATTATTAGGATTAGGTGCGATCGGGACATTATTTTCATCCAGTGGCACAGAGACTTCATTCACCGCATTCAACTGAACTTCACCAACCCAAAGCCCACGATACGCATTGGCTTGGCCATGGGCGGAGAAAGAAAAAATGCCGAGCGTTCCTGCCCAGGAGAAAATCACAAGTGAGAAAAGGCGAAGTGATCCGTGCATAATTTCAGGGATAAAAGTGGGTCGGTCAGGAGGCAGATCGAAGGCTGAGGCAAGGAGAAACCGGGAAAAGGCAGGCGAGCAGGCGAGAGGGATGGCTGAGAAATCAGGGGTCCAAATCCTCGCGCACGAGCGCTACGGGGATTCGGAAAACGGTGCCGATATCGGTCGTAAATTTCAGAACTCCCAAGGTGCGGTAAGCGGTCAGGGCTTCGAGTCGCGGCGCAAATGGCAAAGCGAGTGATGTGCCACCATCAAGCGATCCCAGAGCCTGAAAGCTTGGCAGGGGAGCGGGCACCGACAGGATCTGACTGGAACCTTGGTCCAGCACCGTGACAACAATCGCCAGCGCAAGGTCTCCCGCCTCGATCTCCACCTCAGTAGCAACAGGGTAATCAACACGGTTGTGAAGGGTCACCTCAAGGGCTTCCCCAAACAGGACCATGCCCTGCTGAGACGGCGCCTCAATATCCAGTGGGCCATCCCATTCGGAACTCCCATCGCAATAGATCCAGAATGCCTCGCCCGATTTCATCGCGGTGGTGGACGGATTGTTCAGGCGCACCCATTGACCGTTCACCAACCGGTAAATCCGTAGGTCCTGATGTGCTTCGGACTGCTCAAAAAACTGACTGTAGGTGGGAGGAGCCGTGTCATCGACGGAAAAGCCGACAAAATTGTAGGAGTTTGGCTGCCACTGATGATCCTGCACCATGGCCTGTCCCTCGATTTCCAGAGTAAAGTTACTCCCTGCATAAATCAGATAAGCCCGTTGGCCATACACCGCAAACAGGGTGCTGAGAAATGAATCCGAGCGTTCGGGAGAATACCAGACGCCCCACCCTGTCTGCTGAAAAAAGGCTTCGTCTGGATTAGAGACGAACTGCGTCGGTGCGGCCGGAGGAAAGTAGGAGGCGACGATCTCAACGTCCAACCCGGAGAAGACGGTCTCGACCGAAGTATCCTCCGGCTCCACCTCCAGATAAACCGCGTTCCAGCCTTTTTTCAGGGGGATGCTTTGAGTGATAAGCGTCGAAGCGCTAATCCCTGGCGTGATAGAAACCGGAAGCAGAAACCCCAAAACAAGGGCACAAAACGGCAAGGCGAGGAAACCAGAAGAAAATTTCATAGGAAGCAGCAGCAGGAGAAAGACGAGAGTACCCCGATCATCCCCGTCCGGACACGCTGCGACGAGCGCTCCCTGCAAGGCAACATCTGCTCGTGGTCCAATCGAGGTCGTCCGAGTGTATGACTAGGATACCACCGCCTGCCTCGAGTTCAACTGAAAAAAGGGGCTTTTCCTATTCTCTAGAGATTTTCATGAAATTGAAAAGGGGGAGAGTTCGCTGTCCTTTTGCTCAGGCCAGCACGCAACAGCCGGCCCGAGGCGTCCCTTATACACCTGTTCGAACAGGTTGGATGGCCGCGTCCTCGCTTCATTCCCCTGCATCATGGGGCAGCTCAGGGGGAGGACGCCAGATTTCATTGAGGTGATTGGCACAGCCGCGAGCACATTTCATAGGCTGTCACGAAGTTCTCAATCGAGGCAATCCCCTGATAAGCAATGTCAAAGGCGGTCCCGTGATCCACGCTGGTGCGAATGACCGGAAGCCCGACGGTGATATTCACGGCGTCGGCAAACCCATGCAGCTTCATGGGCACATGACCCTGGTCGTGATACATGCAAACGGCGGCGTCATAGGTGCCGTCAGCGACCTTGATAAAGAGGGTGTCTGCCGGCAAGGGACCGAAAGCATCAATGCCCTCTTCCTGGGCCTGCCGGACGGCGGGTCGAATGTATTCATCATCCTCCGTCCCAAACGCACCGTGCTCACCGGCATGGGGATTCAGCCCGGCAACGGCAATTCTGGCCCTCTGCCGTAAACGGAAAGTGTTTTTGGCGGTGAGCCGGATCACCTCGAGAACGCGGGCCGTTTGCACCCGTTCGATCGCTTCCCGGAGCGAGACATGAGTAGATACATGGGTGACGATCATTTTAGGGCTGGCCAGCATCATGGTGTAGTTCTCGGTCGCGCACATTTCCGCGATAAACTCTGTGTGGCCCTGAAAATCTGGATGGCTTAAACGACATGCCTCCTTATTAATGGGAAGGGTGACAAAGGCCGCGATGTGTCCCTGGAGCGCGGCCTGCGTAGCACGGGACACGTATTCCACCGAGGCCGCTCCGCATGATTGAGAAATCTCACCGATGGTGATTTGTCCGGCAGAAATCAGTCCCGTATCCATCAGGTTCAGGGTGTCTGGCATCAGCGGCTCATCAAGCTGGCCGACTTGATTAACTTCCAGCGTGACATCGCATTTCTCAATGGCCAAATCAACGGCGCTGCGGTCACCAAAGACGAGGCATTCCCCCAGAGGAACCCTTTTCTCTGCGGCGCTGCGCACGAGGATTTCCGGGCCGACCCCGCATGCATCTCCCATTGTGATTCCAATTAACATAATCCTATTTTCTCCAGTATGTCATCGCTTCCCAATCCGCCTGATTTTGTGACGAATTCAAATTTATTCTTCTCGGCGCGGACAAGACAAACCCCCGGTTCGAACTCTCGCAGCAGAATACCTTCTTGCAGATCCAGATTCTTTAGGATCGCCGAGGAAGTCTCTCCCCCAAAAAAGATTGCCGGCGGGAATCCCAGTTCCACGATCGTCTGCGCCGCCTGCCGCGAAAAAGCCTCACGAATTGCCTGGGGATCAGCTTCGCTCCCGCCAATTGCGTTCGTGTGCACGATGATCGATTTCCCTAACGCCATTGCCTCGCGCGCACTCCTGATCACAACCTGTTTCTCAGAGAATGCCCATGGAAACTCAAGGCACCCTCGGGATTTGGCGTGGGTAATCTGCTCTCTGGATCGCGGCGTCACGCTGCCGGAAAAAATCACCGCAGGTTTGGGTAAGCCGAAACCGGGCTGCGGCCTCTTTAACTCCTTTCCGAGATACCGCGATAAATGACGAATAACCCCGGAAGGCCCGGCGAGCAACACCGGGGATGTCAGATTCTTCAAGCCGAAAATAAATTCCGCGGTCCTGGCCAGATCATCCTCTGTTTCGCCATCAAATACATAGCAGGCATGACCATGCGAGAGCTCATTCGTTCCTCCTTCTACTCGGTGCTTTAGAAGGTGGACCTGATTAAACCATGGTGCCAGAAGCTGACTCACTATCCCGGTGGTGACAGGAAACTCCGGATCGTTCTGAAAGGCGGTTTTTTCAACTGGATCTCCGTTGACAAAAAGTCTCCCCTCTCGCAGCGTACGGCCTGCATGAGGCATGGCCGGCGCGTAAAAAACCGGGCGCCCCGAAAAGGTTTTTTGAAGTGCGGCCAATTCCGCGCCGATGTTCCCTCGCAGGACGGAATCAGTTTTCTTATAGATACAGGAACTGACCAGGGCCCACGGATTTGCCGCAAAAAACGAATATATCCTTTCCTGAGCCTTTCGTGCCGGCAGATGACGTGAAGCCAGATTGACCGCCAGCAAGTCGATCCCTGAGGCAGAGGGAGACTCGATCGCGGGGGTCTCTTCATCGAAAGAAAAAATTGCCCGCGTCCTCCAGCCCTGTCCAACCAGCGGACACGCCGTATCCAGTGATCCGGTCAGATCATCAGCCAGAAGAAGAATTTTCAGGGCGTCGCTGTTAAAATCGTTCACGAAAAAATTTATCACAACTAGCGCCCGGAAAAAAGCCAACCTGTGAGCGGCCAAACGGTAAGCGTCTTAAACTAGATGCCCTGGATTCCCTCAGCGATGACTTGGACAACGCGGGCTTTCTGGGGCCCGGTCAACTCTGGAAAGATCGGGATCGAGAGCACTTCGCTGGAGAGCTGGTGCGCCGCGGAGATCGTTTCTCCGCCATGGCTGTTATTGGTAAAACACTCCTGCCTGTCCAGAGTGAGTGGATAGTAGATTTCACACCCAACGCCCTGTGCGATGAGATGCTCCTTGAGCTGGTCGCGTGGTGTCAATTCTGCTCCAGCCACCGGTTCGGCGGCCGACGCTGGATTAATCACGCGCAGAGTGAATTGATTCCAGATATGGTCACAATGATCATAGGCTACTGGAAGCACGACTTTGACTCCTTTTTGAGTCAGATCTTGGCTGGCCTTTTCGATCGGACAGCAGCATGCTGCGGGATCGGCCTGGGCAACACCGGGTATCGCTCCGAGATGTTCGATGTAATACTCGGCATTGGCTTTCCTCATTACACTATACCTGTGCAGGTGCGGCAGTTTCACGGCCAGAAGCGCGGCCTGAAGTGGATCGAGCCGGAAATTACCTCCGACAAATTTATGGTAGTACTTCGGCCTCCCGCCATGGACCCGCAGGATGCGGGCCTGGTTGGCCAGCTCGTCGTCATTCGTCAGCACCATCCCGCCATCACCAAAACCGCCCAAGTTTTTACTTGGGAAAAAGCTGAATGTCCCGAATTCACCAAAGGTTCCCACATATTTTCCGCGGTAACGGGCTCCAAGCGCCTGGGCTGCGTCCTCAATAACATGTAAATGATGCTTTTCAGCCAGCGCCATGCAGCCATCCATCTCCGCGGCCTGGCCAAAAAGGTGGACGGGCATGATGGCTTTGCTGCGCGAAGTAATTTTCCGTTCCGCATCCGCCAGATCGATATTAAAACAGACCGGACAAACATCGACCCATACTGGAGTGGCCCCAGTTCGGGCAATGCTCCCGCCACTTGCAAAAAAAGTAAATGTTGGACACAGCACCTCATCCCCCGGGCCGATTCCCAAACTCATGAGGGCGAGCAGCAGGGCGTCTGTCCCACTGGAAACGCCAATCCCATGCGCCGCCCCGCACATTTCCGCAATGACACTTTCCAGTTTCTCAACCTCTGGTCCCATGATAAACCGGCTGGAACGGAAAACCCGCTGAAAAGCGGCAGTATATTCATCTTCCAGAGGAAGGTTCTGGGCGCCCAGATCAAGCAAAGGAACAGAATCGTGCATAGTAAGCGTGAATCGGGAAAATGTTGGCGAACTTAACCGCCCCGGTTCTGCGCCCGGAACTCATCATAGGTTTTCTGGCCGGTTCTGAGGTTTTCGGGCAGCGGTTCATCTTCTGGCAGATCAAGACAATGCAGGTGCTCGACGCCAGTCGATTCATCCGTTGTCAATTGATAACGGAAACCGGATTCTGCACAAACATAAATTCCCTCGGCGCTCGGGTGAGATAGCCTCTGACCATGCCGGGACATCCAGCCCGTCTGCCGGCCCGGAACCCCCATCACGAGCGCATAATCTGGAATATCCCGGGCGAGAACGGCTCCCGCTGCGACAAAAGAGTATCGCCCAAGCGTTATTCCACAGACAATGGTCGCGTTGGCTCCCACTGTCGCACCACGCTGGAGCCGGGTTGTCTCGTAAATTCCGCGTCGGACGACTTGTGACCTGGGGTTTGTTACGTTCGTCAGTACGCACGAGGGCCCGAGAAACACATCGTCCTCAATTATTGTCCCGGTATAGATCGATACATTATTCTGCACCTTCACGTTGTGACCAATCTTAACGCCTCCAGCCACAAAGCAGTTCTGACCGAAATTGCAATTCTCACCAATCTCAGCCCCTGAACAGATGTGACAGAAATGCCAGATCTTCGTCCCGCTTCCAATGGCACACGGCTCATCAACAATCGCGGACTCATGAACCATGTAGGGGCGACCGCTATCCATGCCGGTGATTCAGTTGCTCTTGTGCCTTCTCCAGAATGCGAACCACCGCGACGGCATTGTCACCCCCGCTCCTCGGTGTTACCCTGTTTCTGATGCAATCCAGAAAATGCTCCAGGGCGAGACGCAACGGTTGCGCATCACCCTGAAAAATCTCTTCCTCTCCATTATCTTCATTGCTCAAATCAGCCATGCGAATGGTTTTCTCATAACGGATGATTCGCTGAGCGATTTCATCATAACGGAGCATCCCTTCCGAACCCACCACGACGAGATCCCTTTTCTTCTCCGGCCAGAGCCAGGAATTATGAATGAATCCCAGCGGCCCTTCTTCAAAACGAAGAGAGAGGTACACATTATCTTCGATTCTCTGCTGAAGTCCGCAATGTCCAGCCGCATGCACCTCCACCGGTTCGGCATCAAGCAGATAGACCATCATTGCGACATCGTGGACGCCCAGACTCCACAAGGCATTTTCCGCTGAACGCGCTTTGCCCAAGTTCCTACGCTCCAGATGAATCGAAAATATCCGGCCAATGTTTCCTGTCGCCAGATAGTCACGCAGGAAGTGAATCGCCGGCTGATAGAGCAGGAGATGACCGGTCATCAATACGGCGGATTGTTCCGAGGCCAGATCGCGCAGACGCTCGGCTTCTTCCGCATGAAGAGTAATCGGTTTTTCTACGTAAACATCTTTCCCTGCCTCCAGAAAAGCCCGCGCAATCTCGTAGTGCGTGGGAGCCGGCGTTGCGATGATCACCGCGTCCACCCTATCGTCCGCGAGAAGAGGCCGCCAGTCTTCCAGCAAGCGCAAATCTTGAAATTCTTTTCGGACGTTTTCACGCGAAGACTCGCTCGCTTCCGCCACGCAATCGAGAACACCAAGCGCGTGGCAATTGCGAACTAGGTTGATTCCCCAATTTCCTGCTCCGATTACGGCGATTCGTATCTGATCAATCATTTCTACGCGATAGATTCACTATGCTTTCCAAACCTGTCCCGCTTTTGTCTGGTGATCACCCAAAGCATTGCGGCAATCAATAATGCAGGGGACGTTCTGCACCAGTATCTTAAGATCGACGCATTTATGGTTGGTCGCGATCAGTGCGGCATCAAAACGCGCAAGCTCTTCGGCCTCCCATCGAACGGATTTTTTCCCGATCAACTCGGGATGCTCCCGAATCGCGGTAATTACCGGGATGTAAGGATCATGGTATTCGACGATTGCTCCTCCTCTTTCCAGGCGCTTCAGCAACTGCAATGAAGGAGATTCTCTCAGGTCATCAACTTCCGCCTTGTAAGCCAGCCCCACGACCAGGATTTTCGAATCCATCATCGGCTTGCCAAAATGATTTAAAGCCTCCTGAACCCGGCTCATGGTATAGTCCAGCATTGAGTTATTCATCTCACCAGCTAACTCGATAAAACGGGTGTGGATATCGAACTCACGCGCTTTCCACGTCAAATAAAACGGATCTACCGGGATGCAATGCCCGCCAAGCCCGGGACCGGGATAAAAAGGCATAAATCCAAAGGGCTTGGTTTTCGCAGCCTCGATCACCTCCCAGATGTCGATATCCATTTTTGCGAAGACCACCTTCAGCTCGTTGACCAGGGCGATATTCACTGATCGAAATATATTTTCGGTCAGCTTGGTCGCTTCCGCTACCCGGCATGAGGATACCGGCACCACATTATTCAAGGCGGACCGGTAAAGCTTCACCGCCAGGTCAAGACAGGTGGGGGTAAGCCCGCCGACAATTTTTGGAATTTCCTTGACCCGGCTGGCCGGATTACCGGGGTCCTCCCTCTCCGGTGAATAGGCCAGATGAAATCCCTCCCCCGCTTTGAGTCCGGATCCTGCTTCGAGAGTTTCCTTAACTTCTCCATCGGTCATCCCCGGGTACGTTGTACTTTCCTGAACGACCAGTTTCTTTGGGCCTTGAGAAAGATATTTTGCAATCTCCTCGGTCGTGTTAATGATGTAAGAAATATCCGGCTCCCGATAGCGGTTTAACGGTGTCGGCACACAGATCAGGATTGCATCACATTCACGCAGCCGTGAAAAATCCGTACTGGGCTCAAAGTTACCTGAATTCACCTGGGCGCTAATGCGCCCGGCAGAGATATGGCGGATATAGCTTTTCCCGGCGCCAAGCGCTTCTACCTTTACAGGGTCAATATCAAGACCGACAACCGTTCGGCCTGTCTCGGCAAATACGAGAGAAAGAGGTAAACCGACATAGCCTTGACCGATTACGGCTAACTTATTACTACTTGCATTCGTCATTATTGCACCTCGAAATCCGCGGGCGATGCGGAGAGTTCAGCGGCAACAGACGGGCTTTTCAACCTTTTATTTCGTGAAGATTCTGCTGACAAACAATACCCTGGCCAAGCCCGCTGGCTCGGAGCGGTCAGTCGCGGAAGCCGCCTCTGAGATGAAGGGACGAGGCCATGCCGTGGCCGTTTTTTCCGTTCAGCAGGGGGAAGTGGCGGACTCCTTGCGGGCCCAGGGCATCCTTGTCGTGGATCACCCCGCGGCGATACCATGGGAGCCTGACGTCATCCATGGGCATCATGAGTGGGAAACCACCTGCGCGGCTCTTTCCTGGCCCAGGGCCGCTCTCCTTTCTTTTTGCCGCGGCACGGAGAGCTGGCAGGAGGCTCCCTGCCGCGCCCGCTGGGTCTACCGGTGGATCGCAGTCGATGGCCCCTGCCTGCGGCGACTTCGCGATGAAGAAGGCATCCCGCAGGATCGTATTGTCTGCATCCCCAACGGCGTGGATTTGCATCGTTTCCCGCCACGGACAAATGATTTGCCCCTGGTGCCGAGAAAAGCTCTGGTTTTCAGTAATTACGCCAATCATGACGAAGACAATTATCTGGCTCAAGTGCAGGAAGCTTGCGCCTCCCTTGACATTGAGTGCCAGGCCGTCGGTGCCGGGGTGCAGCAGATGGTATCTGCTCCCGAAACGATTCTGAGCCAGTATGATATTGTCTTCGCAAAAGGCCGGGCTGCCCTGGAGGCACTGGCCAGCGGTTGTGCGGTGATCGTGTGTGATCTCCGTGGGCTGGGGCCTATGGTAACAACGGAAAACTTTGTCCACCTGCGATATGAGCATTTTGGATTTTCTCTCATGCAGGACAGGAATTCTGTGGAAGAGATTAAGAAACGGCTTGGCCAATATAGCGCTGCTGATGCCATGGAGGTCAGCTCGATCGTCAGAAAGAACTGTCGTTTACGGGAAACGGTCGACGCATTGGAGAAGCTCTACGACGAAGCAATTCAAAATCTCGCCGCGCCAACCGTGGATGACCTTGCAGACCTCGCATCCGCTTTTCTTGTCGATAAAACAATTGCCTACAAAGCCGGCCGCACCCTTAAAGATGAGTGGGCCGCGCAAAGTCCACGTCTGCCTCCGGATAGTCCAGAAAAGGCTAATCTGGAACATGACCGGCTTCTCCATTACTACCGGAAAGCGGTCGCGGCACAAAGCCCATCGCGTGAATCACCCGGGAGATCAGAGAACGTCAAAACTGAAAAAGCCGAACGCCGAACGCCAAAGTGGAGGCGTGTGCTCAACAAGTGGTTAACCCCATCGGGCAATTCGAACCATCAGAATTCTCTAAAGTCCGGATGAAAGTAGTTTCTATTGTCGGAGCGCGGCCGCAATTCATCAAGGCCGCCATGCTTTCGCGCGCCCTATGCCAAAAAGGTATCGAAGAATATCTCGTTCATACCGGCCAGCATTATGACCGGAACCTTTCTGATGTCTTTTTCAACGACCTTGAAATGAAGCCACCGGATTGCAATCTGGGACTGGGCGGCGGAAGTCACGGGGAAATGACGGGAGCCATGATCATTGAAGCCGAAAAGCTGCTCCATCAGGAGGCGCCTGAGATGCTCGTCGTATACGGTGACACCAATTCCACCCTCGCCGGGGCCATCGCTGCCTCCAAGATGGGGATCCCGATCGCACATGTCGAAGCCGGTCTGAGAAGCTTCAACCGGAAAATGCCTGAGGAAATTAATCGGGTTCTCACGGACCATGTATCCGCTCTCTTGTTTTGCCCCACCGCCCAAGCCGTCGAGCTACTCAAACAGGAAGGGATAACAAGAGGCGTCCACCTGACTGGCGATGTCATGCATGGGGCCATTCATTGGGCTACGGAGCGGATTCGATCGCTGCAGAACCCTCTTTCTCTGGTGAAAAAAACAATTTCTCTTCCTGAAGGAGAATATTATCTTGCCACGATTCATCGCGCAGAAAACACGGATAGCCCGGAAAAACTGAGAGCTATCCTTTCTGCTCTGCACTCTCTCTCCCATCCCGTTATCCTTCCCATTCACCCCCGCACCAAAGCTCGCGCTGAATCCTATGGACTCGAGCACCTCCTCAACCCAACAGATAAGTTCATTCCGGTCGAACCTGTCGGTTATTTCGAAATGATTGTCCTCATTCTGCAATCGAAGGCCGTGTTAACGGATTCTGGCGGCCTGCAGAAGGAGGCGTATTGGCTACAGAAGCCTTGCGTTACGATTCGCGAAGAAACAGAGTGGACGGAAACTGTTGATGAAGGATGGAATCGCCTTTCCGAAGCCAACTCCACCGCGATCATCGACTCTGTTGCTCACGCCTGCAAACCGGCCCGTTCATCAACGGAGGCCTATGGTGACCATCTCGCTGCTGAACGCATGGCGCAGATTATCTATGATTCTAAAAGGGCTCCTGCCCTAAGCTGATTGCTAATGCCTGAGCATTCGAAAAACGCTGATATTCTCCTCACCGTCGCCCTGCCCATGTACCGGTCCGGCAATATTGCCTGGCTGGCCCTTGAGAGCCTCTGCCGCCAAAAAGACATCAGCTTTCCCTGGGAGCTTATTGTCGCCGAAGAGTGTGATGATGCTTTGGGAGAAGAATCCCTTCGAAATTATACCGCTCCGCTGGAAGCCGTCGGGTGCAGGCGGATTGAATATATTCCTGTGAGCGAGTGGATTCCCCTTTCGCTTAAGTGGCTCCGGATCGCCCACGCCGCTTCTTCGTCCTCCAGATATTTTCTGCTTCACGCCGCGGACTGTTTCTCTCAGCCATACAGGCTCTCAAATACCGTCCAACTCTTCGAAAAACATCAAGCAGATTGGGTCCAGGCCGCTCAGGGGCCATTCTATCATATTGCGACGAGGACTGTCACCGTCTTTGATTACAGCCTTGTTCCAGACTATGCCCACTCCATTAAAGGCTGGAGAAAGCATCCCACGGCATTAAACATGGCTGCCAGGACAGAGCACATAAGCGCTCTTCCAACCGAAGAAGTCCAGCGAGGTGTCGACGGATGGATCTTTTTCGGTATCCAGGATCTTCTCGGCAGACAACTCGTAATCGCCTGGGACGAAAGCAAATACTGGAAGGATGGGGCGGACACCCACGGACTTAACCGGATCAGTCACGGTCGCGGAAAGCTTATTCAGGATGTAAGTCCGCCCTTCCGCCCATATGAATCCCCAGAACACCCCGTTTTGCCACGGGACATCTTGGATCGCCTCGAGGAGACTCGAACGGCCGCTATTGAAAATGAATTGAATCTGGCCGAGGCCTACATTGAGGAGCTGCTTCAGCAACTTTCTCAGAAAGACGATAAGCTTGAAAACTTTCGCGGCATGATCCAGCGGCGAAACGAAAAAATTTCCAAGCTCGAGTCGAAAACTGAAGAACTCAGAAAAGGCCGGGGAAAACGTCCTCGCAAATAAGAGGCGACCTCTCCCTTCCCCGCTACCCCAATCAGCTGGGCCCAGCAGGATTCGAACCTGCGACCAAGGGATTATGAGTCCCCTGCTCTAACCGCTGAGCTATAGGCCCGGGCCATTCGTGTGCGCGAGTGAGCCGTAAGATGCGGCCCGTAGACCGGCCCGTCAACTCGCTTGCATCTCTCGCCGCCTCAGCCCAGCGCTACCGTCCTGCCCATCAGCTGCCTGAATTCGTTGACGGAATGTCTATTCTGCGTCGAAGGTCCTGAGGATGAGAGGGATAGATGGGAGCAACGGCGGCTCCGGTGCACTGCCTGCAGGCACCGGAGAGGATTACGGAAATACGGAAATCATCTGCCTGAATGATGGGGGACGCCCCGGTCTGAGAGAAATCTGGGCAGCCTTTTACGCGAAATGGATCTACTTGCCCGCCTCCTCCCTCAGCCGCCGTTGGAAGGAGTTCCGAAATCGGCTGAGAAAGCGCCAGGACTACTTTGTGCAGCGGAAAAGACTGCCCTCGGTAAGCTGGACCTCGCTGGATCTTGGCCGCCCGGTGCGCTTTTTGGAACGTGAAAAGGCCAATGGCAATATCCGCATCAGCGAACTGGCCATCCTCTGTGGTCTCTCGCGCCGATGTGCGAAGGGGCAGCCGCTTATGGAAATCGGAACCTTTGATGGGCGCACCACGCTGAATCTCGCCCTGAATGCTCCTTCAGATGCGATCATCTACACGCTTGATCTGCCCTCCGGCGCCTCTCTCGACAGGCTGGACAAAAAAGAAAAAGGGTTTACGGGGATTTTTCCCCGGGAACGCCGTTATCATGATTATCCCTGCGCCGCGAAAAAAATTGTCCAACTGACCGGTGACTCCACTGAGTATGATTTTTCCTGGCTGCGCGGCCGTTGCTCACTGGTTTTTGTCGATGGATCTCATGCCTATGACCTGGTCAAAAGTGACACCTCCGCCGCACTCGAAATGGTCGCTCCAGGAGGCATCGTTCTCTGGCATGACTATGGCGTCTGGAAAGGCGTCACCGCTGCGCTGGACGAAATCCGCGAAGAGCAACCGGTCGACCTTCGCTCCATCCGTGGGACCAGCCTGGTCGCGTGGCGGAAACCGGCGGCGTCCAGCCCATGACAAAGGCGCGTTTCGCTTTCGTTAAATGTCAGAAACCCACGATATGAGCACATACGCATCCTTTTCAGGAAAACGAATCGCAGTCATCGGAGCCAGCGCCGGGATGGGACTCGGCATCGCGGAGGCGGCTGTCGAAGCAGGCGCCCACGTCATCATGGGCGGGCGCAACGAGGAAAAACTGCGTCACTCGGCAGAACCTTTTGGCGACCGCGTGACTATCCAGCGCATCGACACCGCCGATGAAGCATCCGTCAAAGCCTTCTTTGATTCTGCCGGTCCCATCGATCACCTCACCACACCGGGCAGCTCTGTCCGCACCGGGCCGTTCCGTGAGACCTCGCTGGAGGACATCCGTTTTTCCACAGAAAGCAAATTTTTCGGGCAATTACTCTGCGCAAAATATGCTCAGATTCGTGAGGGTGGCTCGATCGTCTTCTTCACCGGAATCCTGGCGCAGCGCCCGGGCAACTCAGCCCTCTTAGGCTCCATCAATGCCGCCGTGGAGACACTGGCCAAAGGACTGGCCATTGAGATGGCCCCCATTCGGGTCAATGTTGTCTCACCGGGGATGACAGCCGGGACTGAAGCTTACGCGAAAA
>CAZUPP010000001.1:0-295275 GCA_964622095.1 uncultured Verrucomicrobiales bacterium | reverse complement strand
CGGGTCAATGTTGTCTCACCGGGGATGACAGCCGGGACTGAAGCTTACGCGAAAATGCCGGATGACGCACGTGAAGCCATGTTCCAGAGCTTTCGCGAAAAGCTCCCCACCCGCACCGTGGGCACACCTCAAGACATGGCGGGCGCGACCCTCTATCTGATGGGCGCTCCTTTCGTCACCGGCCACATCCTCGTCGTTGACGGCGGCGGTCTGGTCAGCTGAGCCATTGGCGCCGGCCTTCCGGCATAGTTCCAGCTTATTTGAAATAGGATTGAGCCTTTCAGACTCTAACCTTCAAGGAGGAACTATGAATCAAGTGATTTGGGAGAGCCTGTTGGAAGAGTCCCGGAACTATCTGGAGGCCCAACAGCAACGGTTGGAATCCTACTACAGGGTGGGCCGTTACGAGCGCTATGATTACGACCTGAAAAAGGGAGAATTAACCTTCTCAGACGAAGGGCAGGTGAAGCTTCGCGCTGATGTCACCGTGCTCGGATCTTTTTCCAGTCGGTCAGGCACCTGGAAGTGGGCGTGGGGTAATGACCAGTTCAATGAATTGGACACCTCAGAGTCTGCGCTCCTGCGTGACTTCGGCGAAGATAACGACCTCGAAAAACTGGCCATGCCTACCTGGGATGCGGAGGAAAGCGACGGCTGGCAGATGGCTGCCGTGGCTGCCCGGCTGCTCGAGGCACAGGGCGCCTACCGTTCCCCTAACCCGACGGGCCATCTCTACATGCTGCTCAGCAATCTGCGCTTTGAGAATACCCCGGAGTGGCAGGACCCGAGCGAGCCCGAAATGAATTGATCAGTGATTTCTGCGACAAGTATATGCCCTCCAGCATGTCCCCCTGAATGTTTTCGCTGTGCATTTGCAGAATGCGGATCAGCGTCCTAAAATTTTCTTCGCGACTTTGATACCGCTCTTGCCCAGGACTTTGCGCGTCATCGATTCCATAGTCCCCATCGGTTTCTGAGACGGATCGACACTTAGATTCATCATTATCTCCAGAGCTTGGCTTTCTTCCTCGCTCTTGGTGAAAACTTCAAACAACATAGGCCGGTCTGTGACTTCGGGCGTAACAAAGCGCGAATAGTAGGATAGAAAAGCCTCTTTATCTGAAGCCGTCAAATACTCGAAACCGAGGTCTTCCGCGTAATGCTTGACTAACGCCGCCGATTGCCGCCCAAAGTGCCCTGCCGCCGATATGAATTCATCAGCAGCTTCGCCGAAAGGCTCAGCCACGTGACCATGTTGCCTGAATTCGACACCTTTGCCGTTATTTACAAGAAGAATCCTGAAATTCGGTTTCAGGTGGCGATTGCCCAGCACATTCATATCATAAAAAAATGCCAAATCACCAATCACCAGGAAATACAGCTTGTCTGGATGAACCTGGGACGCACCAAATGCAGATGACATACCCCCATCAATTCCGAACCCTCCTACGTTACAGGACGAGGTGATGCTGGGATCGATTTCAAAGAAATTCCAAGCGCGAAGGCTATTCAGAATTGCGAAGTGAAGGGTCGAACCGACCGGAAGCACATCGCACAATTTGCTTGCTGTCCATATATTAGAGAACGGCAGACTGGGGATTTCAGTTCTCAGATTCTCGCAAATTGCCCGGCATTCCTGCCAATACGCGTCGGTCGGTGCGGTTTCACTTTGCTCATAGGCTCGGAAGAAGGAAGCCAACGGCATTTCAAACACATTTTTCAGCTTTTTAAAGGTGTCTCGAAGCTCTCCATCTTCGCTCACACGCCATACTTCGCTCTTTATCAGCTTCGGAATGTAGTAATCTCCGGAAACTTCTCCGATGTGAATAACCAGCTCAGGCAAAATATCGCTGAAATTATAATGCGTCTGGGCTGCCAATAACGTGATCTGCAATCGGAATTTGCCCTGATATCCGCTGGTGTGATCGCAAAACACAGCACCATTTCGCGCTTCGCAGAAAGCTTCAATAGCGCGCGTCTCTACGGCGGAAAACGTTCGGTGCGAACCCACGAAAATACCAACCTTTTTGGCCTGAATCGCAGGAAGATCACTGTTCAAATAAAAACGTTGAATTTTTCTGTATTCGGGCAGCACGTCCACCCCGTAATCCCGTGAGTAGCGCGTCTCTAGATTGATATGGACAGGGCCACCGCCATGGCGCCACAGCTCAAGGATTGCTCGGTTTGCCTTGATCTCGCAGTCCCATTGGTCCTCAGCATCTTTGACAATCTGCAAAACGACGCTGAGTTTGGCAATATCATGTTGTATCTGGCTGCGATCTATCACTTGTGGAATGTGGTGGCTGACTTTCGCCAGACCCTGGTGCGAGGTAATAGCCAAAATAGGCAATTTGCGATAATACGCTTCCGTCAGCCCAGGCAAATAATTCCGGGATGCCGTCGCCCCGGTGCAGCTCAGGACTACGGCCTCCCCACTTTCGGACGCCATGCCACAGGCAATGTAGCCCGCCGAGCGCTCATCAACTGATGAATAAACCTGAAACCAGGAGTCCTGCTGAACACTGGCAACGAATGCCATATTTGTAGTGCCTGGCGAGGCTATCACCTTATTTATTCCATGCTGCTTTAGTAGCGAAACGATGATTTGCGCATTGACCTCTGAAGTGTATTTTTTTTTCATAAGGATAAGCCAATCAGGCGTGTTTTGAAATAGTCTAACAAACTCTTGAAATGGGTGATCTCCTTAAATTGGATTATTTCGTTCGTCGCTCGGTCCTTTGCCGCCTCCATGGCCCAGTTAATGGGTGAAAAAGCCGGCTTTATGAGAAACTTTTTCAAACACTCAATCAGGCCATCTTTAATGGGACAAAAAAGCGCTACGTCTGTAAACTGACTGATCCTAGTATTATCAAAGACGCGATCGTAAAGCCGATCGTAGATCACTTGATAGCGACCGCCGTGGCACCTGAGAAACCGCTCCAGTTCGATATGACAGACCGAAGCGGTGACATTGCTCTCCGCCATTCCCTGCAAATAGTGATTGAGAATCGTTTCCCATGTCGCATGGTCGTTGCCCGTTATGTGAAAGGCTTGGCCAAGCGCTCCACTCTGCCCTATCAGGCTTGCGATGCCTTGGGCCACATCATGGCCGTGGGTCATCGTCGTTGTGCGTGTCGCGATCGCATCAGTAAACACGATTTTTCTCCCTCGCAGGGCTCGATATAGCCATGCCTCTTTTTCCAATACCCCTAACTGTAAACGCTGCGGTCCGTAGGTAATGTAGGGCCTGATGATTGTCCAGTTCTTTTGCTTGTGCTGAAAAAGGCGGTTCTCCTGCCGTGCTTTTGCCAGGGCGTATTCATCGGTCGCCAGGTAAGCTTCATCGCTTGATACATCTAGCAATCTCGGGGAATCTTCCGTCAAAGCTTCACCTGAATTCGCATAGACCCGGGCCGAACTGAGGTAGCAATACTGCCTGGTGGCGGCCAGAATTGCCTCGCTTCTCAGCTGGAACTCGCCCGTGGAATACACCATGAAGTCGATAATCGCATCCCAATGCTCATCCAATAAGGGCTTTAAAAATGACGCGTCCTTCGCGTTTCCTTGGATAAACCGGATATTCCCATCGGCTGGCCGCGCTGTCCTCGAAGTGACGATGATTTCTTGAGCTCGCGTCTGGAGGATCTTCGTCAGGTAAGTGCCCATGGGCCCAGTGCCACCTAGAATCAGAATCTTCATGCTTCCTTGATGACGTGTTGATGGCCTAGCAACATTTGCTGATTCAGTTTGTCGCACCAGACTTTTTCCAGACTGAAGGGGTCAACCGGTGCTATGATGATCAACCTGGCGCAAAAGCCTGACTTTCCCTCACCCGAAAGGTCCTCGGCGACCTCTGCGTGTTCCGCAGGGCAGCCGATGGCGCTCGAAGGCTTCATGATGTGCCTGGATGACGTTAGCTTATTCTTTGCAACGGTTATCATGGAAGAAGTTGTTGCTCCTCTCGCCTTGCCCAGATTACACCAGCGCCGAGGTCTACATGCTGCTCAGTAATCTGCGCTTTGAGAATAACCCGGAGTGGCAGGACCCATCATGGCCGGAATTTAATTAGGCCCACCGTCCTACCCATACGAGTCTGGTCTTATTGCTCGCCCGCTGAAGGGTCTGGCTCAAAAATGACCGTCCGGAACTGGCTGGGGTCCGTCATGTTCGTCTCGGAACCATGCCAGACCAGCTTCGCTGCACTCCCTGCATCAGCCCCTTCGTCATCGACATCAATATTCATCACGTCCACTCCGATGGTCAGATTTCCGATCGGCCTTCCTTGATTTGGGTTAACATCACGCCCGACACGTTTTAGCTCAATCGCTGCTTCCGCGAAATACCCACCATCCACTTCGCTCGCACGAATTCCGACACCAAAACGTCCCCCCTCGTGCTGGCCCTTCGGGTTTACCTTCAGGGCGACGTCGTCCCAGTTATAGATTTCCTCCCGGTTGTTTTTGCCGTCGATAAAAATGATCACGTGATCTCCCTGCTCCGGGGGATGTTTGGCTATGACCATGTCGTCCTTGACGAGCACCGCCAGATACAGCGTTTCCTCAAACCAGCCAAAATCAAAATTGACCTCATTATTCGATTCACCTGCCGCCTTCTTGTCCAAAGCGTATTGAAAAGCCCAGGGATCTCCCTCCGGCTTCCCATCCATGTTCGGTTTTGATTCCAGTTTGCGCGCAAACAGCGCATCCGGGTTCTCTTTCACCGTGATGAACATTTGCTGAACGGCTTCCTCCGGTTCCGTGGTATCACCATCCTTTACCGAGACATTAACAATGTATTCCCCCGGTTTGCCCGCCGCGCCTTCCAGAATTCCTCCCTCGCTGAGAGTGATGCCGTAAGGCAACTCGTCTGCAGGCGCTGACCAGAAAATAGGCGGGTTATTCGACTCAACCTTGAGCTCCTGCCAGATATATTCGCCCTGGTTCAGGGTAATCTCTCCCGGAATCCGAGGCTGCGGGGCGGTATCTTCTTCAATGACCAGCTCAAACTCGCGTTCGGCTGTCGATCCATTTTTTCCCTGTACGGTCACCGTGAATCTTCCCTGCCCCGCTTCCGTGGGCGTTCCCTGAAGAACGCCTCTCTCGCTTAGGGACATCCCATCTGCCAGCGCTCCAGCGCTCACCGTCCATTTCATCTCATCTGCCGTTCCACCACCGAATGCCCCGAACAGTTCATAATAATACTCACTCCCCTTAACGCCCGGATCAATCACTGGTGTGGCGATCTCCACCGGTTCGTCTGACGTCACTCCGGTATACGGGTGAGATGCTACCACCTGCCAGGCGGATTTCTGAATAATCGCCGCCATCTCATCGGTAATCTCAAATTTATCGTGCGCACTGTTATACATACTGTAATCCAACCCCTCGGGCGATTCACCAAAATTTGTCGCATAGTAGGCGTTGCCTACAATAAAGCTTCCCACGTTACTCAGGTGAACGCCGTCATTATAAATTTCCCACATCGTCGAAATACCAGGGAATTCACCCGCTTTCGCTTTCTGTTCAAGCAGATGCATAATGTGCCCGGCCGGGATCAGCTTCACCGGCTTGCCTTTATCTATATTTTCAAGACACCATTTCACCGTGTCTTCATATTCTTCGCGGGACATAATCTCTTCCGTCCGCGGTTCCAGCCAGCGCCGGGTCCAATCCCCGCCATCTCCCGCATGTGGCCATTGCGCATAAATATACACCTGAGCCTCCGGGCTATTCTCAAAGAGCAGATCCATGAATTTAGGTATATCCTGGATATTCCGGTCATAATTCCACTGGAATGGCTGGAAGGAAAAGGCGTCCCACTGATAATTCGCGAATGCATGGCGGGGGTTGCCGTAGGGTCTGGTTGTAAAACCGCCCTCATCCAGATTATGCTCCCACAGCCAGCCGATCGGAGCTCCCGGCACGGTCAACCGCGCCAGCCGCATTTTTTTGCCTGCTTCCGCTACATACTTTTCAAAATCTTCATAGCGCAGGGTATCGGTCAGGCTGTTGCCCATCACGTAAAGCCGCAGATCAAGTTCCTCTTCTGGAATCTCTTCTTGGGCCGTGACTGAAAATGGCACGCTCAACAAAACTAACAGCGTGAAATACTTAATCATCTGAAATCTCTGGAGAATAGGGTTACGGGGGATCATGATTTGGATTTTCGGATTGTTTTCGCAGTTCAGCAATCGCTGAGAAACTCGGCATGCTTTCAGCCTTGTCCAGCTAAACCAGCGCCGGCGTCTTGCTGCTGCTTCCTTCCCGGCGAGTTTTCTCTGCCGTCCCATTCTCGCTGGAATCTCCCGTGTGGGCCAGCTCTTCTTCCTCGATTTCCCAGTCCTCATAGGTCTGGGCATACTGCTCGCAGGTCAGGAGCAGCTCGTCATGGGTGCCATCGCCCAGCAGTTGCCCTTCGCAGACAAATAAAATGCGCGGCGCGCTTTGCAGGATAGACACCCGGTGCGTCGTAATCAGCGTCGTCCGGTTCTCGGCCAGGCGCAGAATGGCATCGTGTATCTGTTTTTCGCTTTCCGGTTCCACCGCTGAGGTGGGTTCGTCCAGCAAGAGAAAACGTGGATTGGTCAGAAATGCCCGCGCCAGGGAAACCCGCTGCCGCTGACCACCGCTCAATTTGACCCCTCGCGGTCCTACCACGGTCTCGTAGCCCCGTGGCAGACGGCAGATGAAATTATGTGCATTCGCCGCCTTGGCCGCCTCAATCACCTCTTCTTCCGTGCGGTCCGGCACCGCATAGCGGATATTATCCGTCAGGGTTTCATTAAAAAGATAGGTGTCCTGTGTCACGAAGGCCATGTTCTTGCGCAGCGTGCGCAGTTGATAGTTCCGGTAATCCCGCCCATCGATCATAATCTCGCCTTCGCTCGGTTCATAAAAACGCATCAGCAGGTTGAGCATCGTGCTCTTGCCCGACCCGCTCCGCCCGGCCACGGCAATAAATTCACCAGGATCGATTCGGCAGTTTATCCCGTGAAGGACCGGAGTGCCATCCGGGTAAGCAAAACGCACGTTCCGGAATTCCACCGCTCCATAGGGCCGCTCCAGCGGCACTGCGTCGTCATTGTCCCGGATCGCCACCGGCTCGTTGAGCACGTTCAGGATGCGGTCCCCGGATGCCCGGGCCTTCTGCAGAATATCGCTCGTCCGCGCCAGCGTCCGGATGGGCGCCTGTAACCGCCACCAGTAAGCCCGGTAGGACACCAGAATGCCGATCGTCATGTGTCCTTCCCAGATGAACCACACGCCCAGCCCCAGCATGATCACATTACTCAGGGAGCCAAAAAAAGTAATCGTCGGAAAAAAGATGTTCCGCATCACAGACGCGCCCAGGGACGCATTCAGGTGCTTGTCCGTTTCCCGGCAAAACCGTTTCTCCTCATCCTCCTGCAGCGCATAGGACTGCACCACATGGATTCCCGACAGCCGGTCATGCACAAACTCCCCAATCTTTCCAAGAGATTGGCGCACATCGTCATAGCGCGTCTTCAGTTTGGAATTAAATGCGCGGATGAAAAGAAATGACCCAACCAGCGGAATGAGGCAGGCGGAGCCCACAATCGGTTGCAGCGCGATCACCACCGCCGCCACCCAGATGAATGAAAGAAAGCTCTCAATCAGTGAGATCAGCGCGCTGATGACGCTGGAATGCATCGCATCCACGTCACTCACCACCCGGGTGACCAGGTCCCCCGGGTTATGGTCGTGATGATAGCTCAAAGTCTGGTGACTCAGATAGCCGAAGACTTTCTGCCGGATATCCCGCGAAACTGACCGGCTGACCCGGTCCATCAGCATTTTCTGAAACGCGGTCAGAATGCTGGAAAGCAGGTAAACCCCTATCAGGACCCCCAACGCCGCCGCGAGCTTATCGATCGGGGGCTCCAGCACCGCCAGTTCCTTGCCCACCGTCTCCGCACTCGCGATGACTTCCGGATACTCCGTAACCTCAGAAGGTTCGCCCAATTCTTTCGACGCGGTCTCAAAGACAAGCAGCTTGTCCACCACATACGCCCAGATCAGCGGCGGAAAATTCGTGATCGGGACAGACAGAACCAGCAACGCCAGTGACCCAAACAGCATCCACTTGTATGGACGGATAAACGGCCACAGCTCCCGGATTAGCCGGTTGCCCTGTCGACGTGGCGTCTCGTTCTTCTCGTCACTCATGAAACGTACTGGTGGCCCGGAGAACCACCGGCAGCGGTCTGCTCCTCTGAGATTCTGGAAAGATCTCAATCGCTGGGCTGAGGGAACCCTTTGAGCCAGAGGACGCTGCGCACAGGACTCGGGAGCGTGGTGGTGGGGTCTTAGATTGCCACAAGCTGCCGCGGAATCAATGACAGAGCGTTTCCTGCCGCAAAACCTTGCGTCTCCGTGCGTCAGCCCTGTCACTTGACACTGCCAGCTTCCGCCGCCACATCCCCTCATGACTCACTACCACTATCAGAAGCGCCTTCATGAGCTGTGGGAAAAGGCGGTCAAGCTCTATGCCGACGGCAATGAGGACGCCAACAGCTACTTTGATACCACGGAACTCGCCTTTCTTCGCGATGAGATCGGTCTCACCGCCCAGGAGATGTTTGACTACGCCGAGGATTGGAATAGCTCGGAAGAACCTGACTTCACCACCGTGGCCATGGTCACAGACATTCGCCGGGCCTATTTCCGTGAGGTCCAGGGGCTGCAGCGCAGCACCCATGTCGTTGAACCCGGTGACCTGCCCGGTCGTGACCTGGAGGCCGGCGGTGTCGTCTGGCTGCCGCGCATCATCGTCAAGGCCCGCGCCAAACTGAAGGGCGAGATGAGCCCGGAGTTCATGTATGGCTGCGGCGGTGACCGCAAATTCCTTAAGGAAAATGACATCCACCCAGCCGAATTCCTCCGGCTCGTGTGGTTCTCGGAAGACAACGGCGGTGACCAGGCCATCATCGAGTGGGTTCTGGAACGCCTGCGCCAGGGCGCCATTGCTTCCTGAGCGAACCCGATGACCTGAACCCTGAACCCAGGCGAAGTCAATCCGTGCCCCCCGTTGCTACATTCAACTTCGTTGAATGAACGTTTGTTTTTTATCAGCGCCCTCTCCCCGGCTCGCCCCTAAATATCTATCCATATTTTTTGCTTTTTCTCGCCCCCGGACGTCCCGGATCTCCCGGACGTGATGACAGCGGATGATTCCCGGGCCATATTGTTATGGTCGATGCTGTTCCGCAGAGATATCCCGCCCCCTTGCCGGTTCTTTTTCCCTCATCCCCGCTCCCTCCCTCTTGTCCTCCCGCGCCCTCCTCACCGCTTCGAATCCCTGTCCATTTTACCGACCGTTCGGTAAAACAACACCTCTATCATGACCCGCCCCGTTTCCCTTCGATGCCCTCACCAGGCGGATCCCCGCCCCATAACGCTCTCCTCTCCTCCCTTCTTTTGCATCCCTTCCTTCGTTTTACCGAACGTTTGGTAAAATAAAAAATCCGCCCTCATCCATGCCCCTCCCAGGCCCCCTTGACCGGTGGGAAATCATCGAAAATGACATGCCTGAATCATCATCTCTTGAGTTGATCTGTTCCTCCCGAATCCTGCTCCCGCTCCCCGTTTTTTCAGCCGCCTTCCCGCCATTCATCCTGATCCTGCTCCTGCCTTGCTCCGTTCACCTCGCCATCCTAGCTTCCCTGCTGTGAGGGGAGATCTGCCATCGGGGGAATCAGCGGGGAAGGGCCAGGAAGCCTCTCACAACATCCGCCTGCGTATTCAGCGCCACCGCCGCAAGACCCGGCGGAAACGGAGGTGGCTGACCGTTGCCCTGCTCCTTTGGCTCCCCCTCCTGATCGCCTCGCACCTCTATCGCGCGGCTCAGCCGGGTTATTTTCCTCTGCGGGACACCCAGCAGCGTGCTTGGATCGCGGAACGCGAGCGTGACGAAACCACCGGCCGGAAGATCGCTCTCGCCTATGAAGACTGGCGGTCGGCCGGTCCGGAGGCGCCCGTCGTCGTCGTCATCCATGGTTCCCCCCAGCTCTCCGGGCAGCTCACGCCAACCGTTGAACTCCTCGCCGAAACCTGCCGCGTCATTGTGCCTGACCTTCCCGGATTCGGCCCTTCCAGCCATGATGTGGCTGACTACTCCACCCGCAGTCACGCCCATTACACCCTCGAATTGCTGGATCACCTGGAAATCGAGCAGGCACACTTCCTGGGCTTCAGCCAGGGTGGCGGCGTCATTCTCAATGTGTCCGATCTTGCGCCCGAACGCGTGCAATCTCTTCTCATGGTTTCCGCCATCGGCGTTCAGGAAATCGAACTCCTCGGTGATTACCATCTCAACCACCTGCTCTACAGCCTCCAGCACACGGTCATCTGGACGTTCCAGGAGCTTGTCCTCCCGCATTTTGGCTGGATGGACCGGATGGACAATTTTCCTCTCAACCGCGCCTATGCACGAAATTTCAGCGATACGGATCAACGGCCCTTTCGCGACTTTCTGGAACGCTATGCCGGCCCGATGCTCATCGTTCACGGCCGGATGGATCGCCTCGTCCCCTTTGATGCTGCGCGTGAGCACGCCCGAATTGTGCCGCAGAGCGAAACGTTCTTTTTCGATGGCGGCCATTTTATGGTCTTCATGGAACCCCAGATTGCCGCCGCCCGGATGCTCGACTTCATCGGCCGCGCAGAAAATGGCCAGGCCGTCAGTCGCCCTCGGGCCACTCCGGACCGCCTCGCGGCGGCGAATGAGTCCTTTTCCTCGCGTAACCGCTACAGATTGGATGGCACCGGTCTGGTTGTCATCTCGATCCTGCTCGCTCTGTGCACGCTTCTCAGTGAGGACCTGACCTGCATCGGCGCCGGCCTGCTTGCTTCCCAGGGTGTCATTCCCTTTTGGGCTGCCCTCGCCGCCTGTGCGGGCGGTATTTTCCTCGGGGACATCGCTATTTTTCTCGCTGGACGCTATCTGGGATCAGCCGCCCTGAGACGTGCACCGGTCAAATGGTTTCTCCGTGAAAGCCAGGTCACGCAGAGTGCGGAGTGGATCCGCCGGCGCGGGCCCCTTCTCATCTTTCTCACCCGCTTTCTGCCTGGCACCCGGTTGCCTTTCTATTTCGCAGCAGGCATGCTGCGCATGGGTTTTTGGCGATTCTTTCTTTGGTTTGCCCTTGCCGCCGGCCTGTGGACACCCCTGATCGTGGGCCTGTCTACTATCTTGGGCAAAGCCCTGATTGATTTCCTTGCCGAGTATCAGCGCTTTGCTGTTCTTGGCCTGATTTTGGTCGTGCTTTTGATCTGGGCCATCATCCGCATCATCATCCCCATGTTCACGCATGAGGGCCGCCGGTTGCTTTACGGGTTGTGGCAAAGGCGCACCCGCTGGGAGTATTGGCCGGGCTGGCTCGTTTACCCACCGGTTGCCATCTATCTTCTCTGGCTGGGCCTGCGTTTTCGCAGTCTCACCCTCTTCACCGCGGCCAACCCTGGCATCGGCGGCGCGGGAGGTCTCGTCTTCGAATCGAAAAGCCAGATCCTTCAGGGCCTTGGTTCTCAGAGCCCGTTTGTTGCGCGCTGGAAACTCTTACCCTCTACCAATGATTCCGGCACGAATGCCGTCGTTCTCGCCAGTTTCATGTCTGCGGAGAACCTTGGCTTTCCTATTGTCCTCAAGCCAGACATCGGCCAGCGCGGGCAGGGGGTGGCCGTGATCCAGAACCAGACTGAAGCCCTCGCCTATCTTGAAGCCTGCCCGGATGACGTGATTGCTCAGGAATACATCCCGGGACTCGAGTTGGGCATCTTTTACTACCGCCGTCCGGGAGAGGACACCGGGCATATTTTCTCCATCACAGAGAAGCGCCTGCCTTTTGTCACCGGTGATGGCCAGAGCACCCTGCGCCGTCTCATCACCGAGGACGACCGCGCGGTCGCCATGGCACCCTGGTTCTTCAGACAGCATGCCGGGCGCCTCCTCGATGTCCCTGCCAGCGGCCAAAGGGTCCAGCTCACTCAGTTGGGCACCCATTGCCGTGGAGCGGTCTTTTCTGATGGCGAACGTTTTATCTCGGACAGGCTCCGGAGTCTCTTCGACGAAATCGCCCGGCCCTTTGACGGGTTTTTCTTTGGCCGTTTTGATGCGCGTGCTCCGGATGAAGCCGCCTGGCTGGGTGCACGGGACGTCCGCGTGATCGAGCTGAACGGTGTCAGCTCCGAAGCTACTAACATTTACGACTCCCGTTACAGTCTCTTTGACGCATACCGCATCCTGTTTCGCCAGTGGAGGCTGGCCTTTGAGATCGGCGCCGCCAATCGCGCTCGTGGCTCCCGGCCGGTCTCAGCTCTGGAAGTCTTCCGGCTCATGCGCGACTATGCGGAGTTTGAGCCTTTCGAAGTCCCGGCGCTTTCCCCGGTTAACTAGAATGAGGCCTCTTCCCCCCCGGAATAAGGACCCGTTGCAGAAGGTCGCGTAAAGCGAGTTTATTCATGACGGAGGAAAATCCATCACCCCTAACTGACGCCAGGCGGCCCTCTCCCCTCCTTGAGACAGGGAAGCTGCTTACCCATGCCGGACTGCCGCGGTTTCTCGCTGGCCCGGTTGGCATGATGCTGTGTGTCCGGAAACTGAATAATCTCTACGAACGGCTTGGCACCCCCATTGATGCCGACGGAGAAAACCGCAATTTCTATCAGGACGCCCTTCGCCATCTCCAGGTGAGCTATGAAGTCGCTCCTGACGAGATGCTCCATCTCCCTGCCGAAGGACCGGTCGTGGTTGTCGCCAATCACCCCTTTGGCGGGCTGGATGGGATCATTCTGGCGCATCTCCTTTCCAGTGTCAGGCCCCATGACGCTCGCCTCCTTGCCAATTACGTTCTCAACGCCATCCCGGAAATGCGTTCCTCGATCATCGGGGTTGACCCCTTTGAGCGGGCAACTTCCGTCCAGACAAACCGCCGGGGCATGCGGGAGGCCTTTCGCTGGCTTCAGTCCGGCGGAATGATCGGCTGTTTTCCCGCTGGTGAAGTCTCTCGATGGCGTCCCCGCCGGCGCCAGATCACGGACCGGGCGTGGAGTGATCATATCGCGGCTCTCATCCGGCGAACCGGTGCCAGCGTGGTGCCGGTCTACTTCGAGGGTCGCAACAGCTTTCTCTTTCAAGGCTTGGGAATGCTGCATTCCAAGCTCCGCACGGCCATGCTTCCGCGGGAACTTTTCCGCCGCCAGGGTTGCACGGTGCGTCTGGCGATCGGACGGCCCGTCCCCGCCACCCGCCTCGCTCAGTTTGACCGGGATTCCGCTCTGACAGCCTATCTCCGCCTCCGCTGCTATTCCCTCCAGGGGCGCCTGAAGAGTGATGCCCCATCTGCGGAGAAGCCGCCGCAACAGGTCAACAAGCTTCTCCGGGACCGGAACAGTTCTCCTAAAGCCGTCCGGCTTACTCCGGTGGCGGATGAGGTGGATCCGCTGCTTATCCAGCGCGAAATTCGCGCGCTCCCAACAGAAGCCTTCACCTACAGAAGCAAATCCGAGGGTGTCTTCGTCGTCGAATCATCCGCCTGCCCGAACCTCATCCTGGAACTCGGCCGCCTTCGTGAGCTCACCTTTCGCGAAGTCGGTGAAGGAACCGGTAAGGCACGGGATCTGGACCGTTTTGATGATGACTATCTGCATGCCGTGCTTTGGAATGAACAGGACCAGGCCGTGATGGGCGCTTACCGCCTGGGTCTGACCGACCGGATTCTACCCCTCCACGGGCCGCGGGGGCTTTACACCACCACCCTCTTCAAGTTTGCACCGGGTTTCCTCGAACGGCTTGATCCCGCGGTTGAACTGGGGCGCTCCTTTATCACCAGCCGTTACCAGCGCAAACATTCCTCTCTCTTCGCCCTCTGGCGCGGCGTCAGCAGTTGGATCGCGCAGCATCCCTGCTACCGCTACGTCTTCGGTCCCGTGAGCATCAGCGGAGATTACCACGTCATCTCCCGGAATCTGATGGTGCAGTTCATGCGGGACCAGCTCCGTCACGGAGAACTCGCCAGACTGGTCCGGCCAACCCATCCTTTCAAGATGCGCTCA
Organism: uncultured Verrucomicrobiales bacterium; assembly: GCA_964622095.1. GTDB lineage: Bacteria > Verrucomicrobiota > Verrucomicrobiia > Verrucomicrobiales > CAZUPP01 > CAZUPP01. The sequence continues at coordinate 281,203 of CAZUPP010000001.1, read as the reverse complement.
AGCTTCGCCGGTCTCAAGCCAGCGGAGATCAGCCAGTCCCTCCGGTCGATTGACGAAGTCTCCGCTCTGGTCTCGGAAATCGAGAAGGATGGCAAGGGCGTTCCCGTTCTCTTCAAACAGTATCTCAAACTCAATGCCGCCCTGCTTAACTTCAATGTCGACCCGGATTTTTCGCAGGTGGTCGATGGGCTGATGATCGTCGATCTGCTCAAAACCGATCCGAAGGTCCTTGCCCGCTTCATGGGAGAAGAAGCGGTGCGGGGTTATCGGGCCTTCCAGGAGTCAGCCACCGCGGCGGCGTGATCGGTCAGCACCCCGTTCAGGTACAGATTATGCTCCCAGGACCATGAACGGTCCGCCGCACCTCCTCAATCCAACGCCTGTTATTCCCGTCATGCCAGCTGCCTTCATTTCCTCCCCAAACGAACGCACACCCAGCCGGGGCAGCGGAAGTTCTTTCAGCGCTCACGAGCAGCAGGCCTTCGCATCCCTCCAGGAAAAGTTCCTCGCTCAGGCACCGCGAGATCTGGAAGAGATTCGCGAACTTTTCCGCACTCTTTTGCACAGCAATACCGGCGTCGGCCGTTTTCGCATCCTTCACGACCGCATCGCAAATTTCTCCGCGGATGCCCAGGTGGCTCAGTTCTTCCGTGCCCATGCCATGGCGGAGGCCCTGGAAAAGTTTATCGCCGAGAAAATCACCCAGAAAACAAACCTCAGCGCCTCCGAGCAACGGACGACCACCCAGGCCATCGACACCCTCGAGATCATGCATCACGACGCCGTAGACCGGTGCATGCCCTCTCTCAAACAGCCGCTCATCCTGTGTATTGACGATGAAGCCACCGCCCGCCAAACGATGAAGCACTGTCTCAAACGCATCGGCTATACCCCGGTGGTTACCGGGCGCAGTGAGATTGTCCTCAACCTCGTTCAGGAAAACCGCTTCGACGTCATCACGATGGACGTGATGATGCCGGAAATGGATGGATTTGAACTGACCCAGCAAATCCGCCTGCTGGAAGAACGCGGGGAACAGCCGCCCGTGCCGGTCATTTTTGTCACGGGAATCAGTGACTTCAATAAGCGGGTGAAATCCAGCGCCGCCGGCGGCACAGAGTTCATTGCCAAACCCTTTCACCATCATGAACTGGCTTTAAAGATACAGACCCTCCTCCTGCGCCAGCAAATCCGATCTCCGGCCGATGAGTGAGGCAGCCCGTGATGGCGCTGAGCCTGCACTGGCCGTTTAAAGCACTTTATTTTCGCCACTTGCATTCGGCGGAATTTTGGTAGAACTGAGCCGTCCTGCTGTTAGGATGTGAATAACTTTCCGCGCCATATCCATGCAGAGCGCACGAATTCACCATGAGAGAAGTTTTAAGCGGCAAGATCCATAAGGCGACCGTCACGGAAGCGAACCTCGAGTATGAGGGCAGCATCACGATTGACGTGGACCTGCTGCGCAGGGTGGATCTCTGGGCTCACCAGAAGGTGCTGGTCGCCTCCATCACCACCGGAGAGCGGCTCGAGACCTACATCATGGAGGGCGCCGCGGGCAGCGGCATGATCACCATGAACGGAGCGGCCGCCCACAAGATTCGTCAGGGCGAGAAAGTGATCATCATGGGCTTTGAACTGCGGGATGCTCCGGGTCCAGCGCCAAAATGTATCCTTCTCGGTGAGAAAAATGAGTTTGTGCGCTACATTGAGGACGATGAGCGCAATACAGCTGAGGATGGGAAAAGCCCGGACTGAATGGGTGAGACTGGGGAAAATCAGCATCGCTGTGATCCTCTGGTCATTGATATTTTACCCCGTGCTTGCCTCAGCGGAGGATGAAGAGGCGGTCGCTCAATCCGAAGGCGGAGAGCAGCGCTACCCATGGGAATTCATCCGCTACGCGGGCCGTGAGCATGTGGAGCTCCAGGACATCTCAAATTTTTATCAGATGACCTATCGCTCCCAGAAGGGGAAGGAAACCACCCTGCTGGGAAATCAACTGGAGTTATCTGTGACTCAGGGGAGCCGCAGCGTGAGAGTAAATGGCGTTTATCACTGGCTTTCCTTTCCCGCCGTCCAACGAGGCGGAGATTTACTGATCTCCAAGCTTGATCTGGTCGAAACCGTCGAGCCCGCGCTGCGACCGCATTTTATCCAGGAACTTAAACCCGTCGATGTCGTCGTGCTCGATCCCGGTCATGGCGGGCACGATGGCGGCGCGGTATCGCGGTATGGCCGGGAAAAAGAATATGCCCTGGATGTCGCGCTGAAGGCCCAGGAAATCCTTTTGGAAAAAGGCTACGAAGTTGTCATGACCCGAAGTGATGATCGCTTCCTTTCTCTCGTGGAACGGGCACAGATCGCGAACCGCCTGGAAAATGACCGGGCCGTTTTTATTAGTATCCACTTTAATTCAGCCACCTTCAGTGATGAGGCCAACGGTTTTGAAGCCTTTGCCCTGACCCCGCAGGGAGCACCGAGTACGATGGACAGTTCCGTTCATGCTTATCACCACAAGAAAAATAAAGGAAATCCCGTGGATAATTCCAGTCTCGCGCTGTCCACCTGCGTGCTCCATTCCGTCCTCGCGCACATGGAGCGAAAGGACCGCGGGGTAAAACGCCAGCGGTTCGCGGTTCTGAAATTGACCGAGATTCCCTCCGTCCTTCTGGAGTGCGGCTTCCTGAATAATCGTGAAGAATCCCGGGTTGTCGCGACGGAGAAATGGCGGCAGCGGCTGGCCTATGCCATCGCCCAGGGCGTGCAGGATTTTGACGACATGGCGACCACCCGCCAGCCGCCACGGACCCGGGCGGATTATCGCGGGGTAACCGGCGGGGTCTTTCAGCGCCGGGATGGGCAGGTTGTCCTGGCACCGGATGAACCGACGGTTACCGTTCCGTCAGGAAATACCGCGGAGTCGGACCGGCGCCGGGTGCGTCTTCCCACGGCTAACCGGGAATGATCAATTTTTTTCCAGAGTCAGGAATCCTCCATGCTGCTGCTGAGAGGTTCGAGCGGACTGAGGAGATCGGCCGGGCGGGCGGAAGTCCCGGCCGGCGGAGAAGGTCCGGCCTCCGCTTCATATTCATTCATATATTGAGTAATGGGATCATCCCTTAGTTCATGAGTTTCCACCGGGGTCCGTGCGACCTCCATATACTCTCGAAATGCCCCGGAAAATTCTTCAAGTTGAGTGGCTTCAAACCAATTCAGATAATCTTCCATTTTATCACCGCGCTGCATGAGAGCTTTGGCAATGACGTCAAAGCGCCGAAGGCGCTCATCGATTTCCTCGGCACGGCGCCGGAGCTTGCGTTTCTTCTCCGTAATCAATTCCTGGAGAAGGAGACAATAATCGTTGATCAACGGTGAGAAAAGCGGGTGGCAGATGGATGAAAGCTGATAGAGATGTTCCAGAGTCGCGGCGAGCCTGGCTTTATAATCCTTTTCCTCAATGATCTCCTGCCAGGCCCGCAGATGATAGATCAGCTCAACCTTTTCTTCCTGATCGATAAAGGAAATCTGGGAAATGGTCGCGTCGAGCTGATGATAAGTCTGCTCCTCGGTCAGAAGTTTGAACCCGCTCAGGGAAGAAAGGCGTGCGAGATTAAGCGTCCACCATTTTTCAAGGCGGGCGCTGTCCTGAGGCAAAGCGGGAAAATACCGCCCGAGCACGGCGACATCGATTTTTTCTTCCCGGGTCAGGTTTCGCACCAGCCGGGCAAGACCGTCCGCGCCCTGAGGCAAGGCCTTCAACATGCGCAGAAAGGCGTAGGAATACACCTGATAAACGCGGGCGGCAGCGGCATCGAAGCGTGTCACATCCTGCTCGAGAAATTCTTCCAGAGTGAGGAGCTGCCCGGATTCGATCAAATGCTGAAGCGTTTCCAGCGGCAAATCGGCCTGCGTCTGCCGGATATGGGTCATCGACCCCATGATGAGCCACGAGGGCAGCTCGAAAAGGGTCATGGAGCCTTTATCCGGTTCTCCAAAACTCGTTTGGCCCCCATTCCGGCAGGCCAATTCATAGTAGAGCAGCTGGATGATATCATGAGCGAACCCATCCGGACTGAAGCCTGGCCCCACCGCGAAATCCAGGCGGAGATAATGTCCTCCCGGTCCGCGAAAAATCCGGATGCCTGGTGTCCACGAACCATTCTCCTGATGGACAAAAAGATAAATGGGGAGCTGCCAATCAGATCCGAGGTGCAGCATGTTCTGCCAGCGGGCCTTTAAATCCTCAGCAGCGGTGGCGAGAACAGCTCTCGTTTTCTGATCATGGGAGTAAATGGAAAACTGGCGCGAACGGCTTGTCGTCCGGTCCATCATGACGGAGTCCGGGACGGAAATAGACCCATCATCTGCGTCCGCGGACAGGCTTTCCGCGCAGGTCAACGGCGTCAACATCAGCATTATGCCGATGACTGCGCCGGTCCGGCCAGCGGCCCGTATGACCCGCGAGATTAAATCTGTGGCCAACCGATGATTCAAACCAAGGGGGGATGTGAACCTGTCACTTACTTACTTATTTTCTTTCGCTTTCGCTTCGGCTTTTCTCTGGTCGAAAATTTCCTCCACCTCTTCGCTTGCCGGTCCAATGTTTACGACCAGTCTCTCATCCTGAAATTCCATTTTCCGGATGGATTCCAGTTCCGAATAACCGATTTTCAGCAATTGAGGAATATCACCGATCAGGCGGTCAAACATGGGTGCGGCAAAGGACGGGAGACGAAGACGGCCCATGGCAAAGTGCTTCGGTTTGACAACTGATCCATCATCCTCTGGAGCCGGTTCAAAGGTGGCCGTGAAGTAAAAAGGCGCGATGATTTTCCGCTCCGCGGTGAAGGTCATCTCCCCATCATTGAGGAGCAGATTTGCGTCACTGACCGTGTTGGCCCAGAAACCGTCTTCGGCTTCCGGGTCAAGCCCGGCATCCAAGAGCTGGTTAAGCTCCTCCTGCGTGTAGGACATTTCTTTGAAGGTGCCGTCGAACCGCGCACTCTTGAAATCCGTCACCATAAACTGGGCGCCTTCGTCAGGTGGCACCTGCACGAAGGGATCCGGCGGGCGGAAGGCCTGCACCAACACCCCCGTGATCAGGCCCAGCACAACCATGAGGGCAACCATGTGGGCGCGGACCAGCGGGGCCTTTTTGTAGCTCTTCCTCAGGCGTTCCGGCGCTTCCCGCGCTTCCCGCTCGCGGCGTTTTTCGACTTCCTTCTGGTATTCAGAGCGGTCCAGGCGTGCCCCGCACTCATGGCAAAAGATCCGTTCAGGTTCGTTGGCAAAGGTGCAACGGTCACACTTGATTTTTTCGATCGTTCCTTTCATGGCAAAAAATTCCGAGCCCGGAGATAGCATCCGCCCCGCATGGAGCAAAGAGCACTCCTCATGTCACTACCCGCCTGGCGATCCCTGCGCGATATTTTCCTTGAGAAATTGCATTCTCTCAACACCTTACTGCGGGTTGATTCATCCAAATCTTTTCAGGGTAATGTTTTCTATACGTAAGGCTCTCTCCATCACCGCATCAATCATTCTGGCGGCCATCGCAGCCATGGTCAGTGGCTGCGGAACCACGGCCGTGACTTATCCGCTGAATAATCTGCCCGAGGGCACGCTTTACCGGGATGGACGGGTCGTCGCTGATCCAACGTTTCTGCCGCCGGATGAAGATCACGTCTCCTACTGGGACGGGGATGGAGTAGCGGGCTCGCCTTCGGTCACGATCGATCTCAGTGACCAGAAGGCTTACTTCTTTAAGGGAGACTCGCTCGTGGGGGTTTCCCGCATCTCGACCGGCCGTGAAGGCTATGACACCCCCACTGGGCAATTCAAGATTTCCCAGAAGAGCAAGGACCACCGGTCCAACCTCTATGGTGACTATGTGGACGCCGCCGGTAACAAAGTGGTGAAGGACGTGGATGTCCGCACGGATCCCAAGCCGGCCGGCACTCGGTTTCTGGGAGCTTCCATGCCGTATTTCATGAGGTTTAACGGCGGGGTTGGCATGCATGCCGGTTTCCTCCCGGGCTACCCGGCTTCACATGGCTGTATCCGGATGCCGGAGCGCATGGCCATGATTTACTTCAATAATGTGACGAACGGCACCCCGGTGAAGGTGGTGCAGTGAGGCCAGCTTAAACGGCGGTCCTGATCGGCGACCGCGGTTTTGAATAGCTCAGGACGCTGGCGCGTTCTGGGGTAGGTCTGTCAGACGAGCGTGCGTGCGGAAAGAGGAGCATTCCGAGGTGAGTGTGGCGTGTCCGCGGCATAATTCTCCTTAAATCCTATCGAATTTAAGATATTTTCGCTTACGCGCTTGACGTCCTTCCCCTCTTCGGTTGACTTCCAGCCCTCAGACCCCCGTTACTCGAGCTATCACCTACGCTCCGCCCCACACCATTTCCGGCCCCGATCATCCTACCTGCATCTGCCCGATCATGACTGACGCTGACGCTCATCTGGATTCCCTGGAGAACCATTCCATCTTCATCATGCGCGAGGCCTACCACGCCTTTGACAACCTCGTCCTGCCCTGGTCCATGGGAAAGGACTCGAATGTCCTGTTGTGGCTCAGCCTCAAGGCGTTCTGCGGAAAGATCCCCTTTCCCGTTCTCCACATCGACACCACCTACGAGTTTCCACAGATGTATGAGTTCCGGGAATGGGCGCGAGGCCACTATGGGCTGAACCTGATCGTGAAGATCAATGAAGAAGCGCGCGCTCGCGGGGTGGGCTATGAGACGCACGATCCGGTCACGGTAACCCACGAGCTGAAGACGCTTGCGCTCCAACAGGCTCTGGCCGAGCACCGGTGGGACGCACTCATCACCGGGATCCGCCGGGATGAAGATCCGACGCGTGCCAAGGAGCGCTATTTCTCTCCCCGCAACAAAGAGAACCAGTGGGATTACAAAGATCAGCCGCCGGAGTTCTGGAATCAATTCAACACCGACAAGGAGGAGGGTGAGCACTTCCGGGTGCAGGCGATCCTGGATTGGTCAGAGCTCGATATCTGGCGCTACATCCGGCGCGAAAAAATCCCGATCCCGGACATGTATTTCGCAAAGGACGGCAAACGCTTCCGCTCCCTGGGCTGCCATCCGATCACCCACCCGGTGCCCAGTCAGGCAGGGACGATTGATGAGATCATCGAAGAACTTCGCACGACCAAGACAACCGAACGATCCGGCCGCGCTCAGGATCACCATGAACGCAACGCGATGCAAAAACTGCGCGCTAAAGGTTTCATGTAATTCACGCTGCCGTGCGGCCATCCATTTAACCTATCCTTCTCCCTGATTATGACCCGTGACGAATCCCGGAAACTCAAGGTGGTCTTTGTCGGACATGTGGACCACGGCAAGTCCACCCTGATCGGCCGCATTTTCCATGACACCGGTTCTTTGCCGGACGGCAAGATGGAGGCGATCAAGCGTGCGAGCGAAGCCGAAGGCATGGAGTTCGAATTCGCCTTCCTGCTCGATGCGCTGCTGGAGGAACAGGAGCAGAACATCACGATCGACACGACGCAGATCCAGTTCCGCACCAAAAAGCGCGCTTACGTGATTATCGATGCTCCCGGCCACAAGGAATTCATCAAGAACATGGTCACCGGTGCGGCCAATGCGCAGGCCGCGGTGCTGCTGATTGATGCCAATGAAGGCGTGCAGGAGCAGTCCCGCCGTCACGGCTATCTGCTATCCATGCTGGGCATTAACCAGGTGGTGGTCGCGGTCAACAAGATGGACCTGGTTGGCTACAGCCAGCAGCGTTACAATGAAATCGTGCGCGAATACACGGAGTTCCTCGGCAAGCTCGGGGTGGAACCGCGGCATTACATCCCCGTCTCGGCCAAGCTTGGGGATAACATCGTCAGCAGCAGCGCAAATCTCTCCTGGTTTGCCGGGCCCTGCATCACGGAGGCGCTGGATCAACTGGACGATCCGCGGGAGGAGTCCGGTGATGGCGTGCTGCGTTTCCCCATCCAGGATGTTTACCGGTTCGATGAGCGGCGAATTCTGGTTGGGCAATTGCAATCCGGTAAGCTGAAGGTCGGGGATAAGCTGGTCTTCAGCCCGAATCTTAAGGAGAGCGAAGTCGCTTCCTTTCAGCACTGGAACCGGGACGGCGTGAGCGAAGCGCAGGCTGGGGACAGCATCGCCATCACCCTGAAAGAACAGATATTCGTGGAGCGCGGCAACATCGGCTCTCACCATGGTTCGGAACCGATTACGACGAATCGCTTTCAGGCGCGCATTTTCTGGATGGCGCATCAACCTCTGGAACAGGGCCAGTTTTACAAAGTGAAGCTGGGCACACAGGAAGTGGACGCCGAGCTGATGACGATCGAGCGGATCATTGATGCGACCACGCTGGAAGCAGTCACGGAGAAACGCAGCAGCATCCAGCGCAATGACGTGGCGGAAGTGCGGCTGCGGACGCGCACCCCGCTGGTGATGGACAATCATGAAGTGGTGCCCACCCTGGGTCGATTCGTCATTATGGCGGGCAAACACGTCGGCGGTGGCGGCATCATTTCCGGCGAGGAATATTCCCGCCGCCGGGAAGTACGCAGCGCGAACATCACGTGGAGTGAAGGGAAGATCTCCAAGGAAGCGCGGGCTCATCAGAATGGTCACCGGGGAGCGGTGCTGTGGTTTACGGGACTCAGTGGGTCAGGCAAATCCACCCTGGCACGCGCGGTGGAGCGGGAACTCTTTTCGCGCGGGATGCATGTCTATGTGCTGGATGGGGACAATGTCCGGCACGGCCTGAATTCCGATCTCGGATTCGGAGCAGATGATCGCTCTGAAAACATCCGCCGCATTGCCGAAGTCGCTCAGCTGATGGCTGATGCGGGGACAATCACGATCACGGCCTTCATTTCACCTTACCGCTCCGACCGTCAGCGGGCCCGCTCGATCGCGGCCCAGGGGGGGCACGACTTCATCGAGGTGTATGTCGAGGCGCCCCTGGAGGTGTGTGAGCAACGGGATCCGAAGAATCTCTATAAGAAAGCACGTGCTGGTGAGATCAAGAATTTCACCGGGATCGATGATCCTTACGAGGCGCCGGAGGCACCGGAAATCACCGTGCGCACGGATCAGCTCAGCATTGATGAATCCGTCAACGTGGTCATGGAGGACCTGCGCAAGCGGCTTAAGGCGGACTGAGAAAGAAACAGGGAGGGGATCAGCTCCGGTATCGGAAAAACTCCTCTTCGGTTTCCGCGTCTTCGAAGGGATCGGTACGGCCCAGGCGTCGTTTTTCCGCGGCGAGTCGCTCTTCTTCGAAGTCACGCAAGATCTGGCGGGTATCCACATGCGGTGCACGCAGCATGAGAGGAGGCCCCTCCTCACTGCTTTGCGCGACGGGCATATCACCGCTGTGCAGCATGGGGGCGATGGTTAACTGACCATCAAACTGACCTCCGTCATCCACCGTAAAGCTCTCCGCCTGAACGGAACCGGAGAGGTGGCCGTGGGGGCCCACCCGCACTTTCCGGGCACGCAGATCCTGGCCGATAACGCGGCTGTCAATATAGAGGTAGTAGGCCTCGGCCAAGCGGACGTCATCGATTGAGCTGCCTTCTTCCAGGATCAGTTCCCCGCACCGGATCACTCCTCCAGCCCGGCCTCCGGCAAAAACATGAAAGGCTGCGGAGCAATTGAAGTCTGAGCTGGCGTAACCTTGCAGATCCAGGTTGTGACACACCACGCGGGTGCTCTTGAGCTGGCCTTCGGGCAAAATACGAACCCATCCGCGGGTGAGGATTTCACGGCTGAAGACCGTATCGACCAGAATACCTTCCAGCCGGATGTAGCTTCCGCAGCGTGAACAACCGGTTGAAAATGCCCGGTGACTGACCCGGTTTGCCTGGCCACAGGTGAAACAGGTGATCCACCGGTACTCCGGCGGATCAGGACGGAAGCGCTGCCGCCAATGCCGGAAAGTTTTCCGCATGAAATCGCGGAGTGACCCGTTTCGCGGGCTCACGATTTCGTAGCACGTGCCACAATTTGAGCAGATGGTCGAGAGGACCTCGGCAGGTTCCACCTGGCGGTGTTCACATACCGGACACGCTACTTCGATCCTGTCCTGCCTCATGCTTGCTCAATCACTTTCTGCGTTGAGCAGAAACGTGACTGAAACCTAGGCATCAGCAAGAGCTTCTTCCTGCTCTGCAGCCGAAACGCTGGCACCAGTCGATTTGCTGTAAGTGGGGGAGGTGGAGGCAGATTTAGAGCTGGAGGAAGCGGAACTGCCGCCACTGGACGAGGGCGACATTCCCATGGAGGCAACTTCACTCTTACCGACGAAGGTCGCGCCTTCTTCAATCATGAGACGGGCGGCCTTGAGATCACCATTCAGTTCGGAATTGGCCTTCAATTCACAGCGTTCTTCGGCGGTCACATTACCTTCGACCCGGCCATAAATGGTCACGGCGCGAGTTTTAATCTCCCCTTTGATTTCGGCATCTTCACCCACGGTGAGGGTGCCATTCTGAGAGCTGATCTCTCCCTGCAGTTTGCCGTCGAAATAGAGTTCTTCGCCAAAGGTGAGAGAGCCTTCCAGCGAAACGTCGTTACTAAGGATGTTGTTATTTGAATTCATGGCTGCGGATGAAGAATAGGAATCAGTCGTGGCCTGGTGACGCGAAGATGCTGCGGGTGAAGATGAATAGGTTGGAGGCCGGGGTGGAGCCAAATCAGAAACAGAGCGCTCATCCTCTTCATGAGCTTCCTGCTCAGAAAGTGACTCGGTGGCCGGTGAGTGGGCGTCGTGTTTACCTGAGCTGCTGAATCTTCTGAACACGGTGCGAAGTATCCTGCGCGGAAAAATCGTGTCAATAGTTTAGCCTGCGGGAGTTAAAAAAACCATAAATGCCATGGCCATCCCCGGGAGTGCCCTCTGCACCGCTGGTCAGGATTCAGCCTCCACCCCACTCCGCACACGAGGCAATTCCGAAGTCTGACGCGGGTCGCGATTCGGTTCCGGCTCTGCCGGTCTGGATTTCTCTTCCGGTTGAGATTTTTCCGTGGCGCTCACGCTTTTCTCTCCGGGAAGTTTAGCTGCTCCATTTTCCCGGGCCTTCGGCTCCGCCGTGGAAGGAACCGCCGGTGCCTGGGTAGTACTGCGCGCGCCGCCGGTCTTCTGGCCGGGGGACGATCGCCCGCTCCGCCGTTCGTTGGCCGCGGCCATCTCCGCCACTTTCTCTTTCTCACGCTCCGTATCTTCGCGGCGCGGATAAGCGATACGCGCATGGAGCATGCTCTGCAGAGTCGCGCGAAAGGCATCCGCCAGTTTATTGATGTCCTGAAGGGTCAGGTCACAGTGGTTGAGCTGGCCGTCCTCAATGCGGGCATCGATGATGTCCCGCACCAATTGATCGATTTTTTGGGGAGTGGGTTTCTCGAGACTGCGGGAAGCGCTTTCCAGACTGTCGGCCAGATGGATAATCCCGCTTTCCTTAAAGCGCGGCCTCGGTCCGGGGTAGCGGAAGGTCTCTTCCTGCACCTCTGAGACATCTTCTTCATTACCCGCCCCGGACTTGCGTCGCTCAAGCGCGTCACGTCTCTGCTCCAGGGCGCGATGATAAAAATAGTGCACCAGGGAGGTGCCGTGGTGCTGGCGGATCACATCAATGATCTCTTGGTTCAGCTTATGGCGCAGGGCCAGGTTCACCCCTTCTTTGACGTGGGCGATGATGATCAGCGCGCTCATGGTGGGGGACAGGTCCTGATGCGGATCACTGAAATCCGTGATGTTCTCGGAGAAATATTCCGGCTTCACCAGCTTGCCGATGTCATGGAAGTAGCAGCAGACACGGCATTTCTGAGCATCAGCCCCGATTGCCTCCGCCGCGGCTTCCGCCAGGTCCGCCACCCGCATGCTGTGGTTGTAGGTGCCGGGTGCTTCCCGGGTCATGCGCCGCAGGAGGGGGTGGTTGAGATCGGACAGCTCCAGCCAGCTCATGCTGGTGGTGATTTTGAAGGCTCCTTCGAGGAAGGGCAGAATGCCCCCCACGACCGAGGCGACAAACAATCCGTTGCCGATGGCAATGAGGCTGAGAAATCCGACCGATTTCCAGTTCGTCTTTCCTGGATTTGCCAGATCAAGAGGGAAGAATCCAAGGGCCAGACCCATGATGAGCGTAGCCACCCCGACGACCAGACCCACCTTCAGAAACTGGCTGCGCCGGGTGACGTGGCGGGTCATAAAGACGGCGAGGAACCCGGTGATCAGACTGATGGGGAGAAAATCCGCGATAAACGAACGCTGATCCAGCAGATAGGCTCCCCAGAGCGTGGCAAAAACCGCCGCGAAAATCCCGTGATTGCGCCCCAGAAGGATGGAGAGAACGAGGGGCGCAAAAGAAAAAGGCAGAATGAGCCGTGAACTCTCCACGAAAGCGGCGTGTTGCTCCCCGGTGCTGGTGAGGATTTTGATCGCGAAGAGCTGGATAAAAATCGCACCGAAGATCAGGCAAACCCGTGAGTTCTTCGCGAAGGCCTGCGGATGATTGATGGCAAGCTGAATGCTTGCGGTAACGAGGATGAGAATGGAGACGAGAAAGCTCTCCATCAGATATTCATCCTTCCCGGTGGCGGCGTCCCCAATCGTCTCCCAGAGCGACAGTCCCTGCCCGGAAAAAATGAGAAGTCCCAGGCCAAGGGCAAAGAGGGCAATCACCGCCGCCTTGGTCCAGCTGGATTCCTCAAGGAAGCGCACGAGTTCACTCTGGTCCTGGCGCCGGCGCGTTTTGGCGCAGGCGAAACCCTTACGAACGAGTTGGTCCCGTTTAAGAATGCCAATCATCGGTTGCTGGATACGGCGCAGAAAAGAGGCGCAAGAGGAAAGCGGGATAAAGGGAGCGCTCGGGAAGGGGGGAACGGAAAGATAAACAACTTCAGAAAGACGATTCGACCAGGCAAGTGGAGGAAAGCCTAGGACCGGAATGAGACTTTGGCAATAGCCGTTTCGGGCGAGCCTCAACTGGCCGAAGCCGTCTGCTCGCCGGGGCTGCGGTAGTCCTTGTAGGCGCGGATGATGTCCTGAACAAGGGTGTGACGCACCACATCCTCTTCCTTCAGGTAACACATGGAAATCGTCTCAACCGTCTTGAGAGCATGCATTGCTTCGATGAGACCGGAGGGCGTGCGGCCGGGCAGATCGACCTGAGTCGGATCACCGGTGACAACGCAGCGTGAGCCTTCACCCAGGCGGGTAAGGAACATGAGCATTTGTTCGCGGGTGGTGTTCTGGCTCTCATCCAGAATCACGTAGGCATTGTGGAGGGTGCGCCCGCGCATGTAGGCCAAAGGGGCGATCTCGATCACGCCCTGCTCAGTATAGGTCTGGAATTCCTTCAGCTCGAGGAGATCATGCAGGGCGTCATAGAGCGGCCGCAGGTAGGGGAAAACTTTCTGCTGATAGTCCCCGGGCAGAAAGCCAAGGGCTTCACCGGCTTCGACGGCAGGGCGGGTCAGGATGAGGCGATTGACCCGTTTCTCCCGCAAGGCATGAACGGCCATCGCCATGGCCAGATAGGTCTTACCGGTCCCGGCCGGTCCGATCCCGAAAACCAGATCGAATCCCATCATGGCCTCAATGTAGCGACGCTGTCCCTGGGTCCGGGCCATGACGAAGCCTTTTTTCCCGGTGGAAGGAATGCGGGTGGAAGACAGCTCGCCGATGCTGAGGGGCTTGCCTTCGCCGGCCTCACCGAGGGCGTAATTGAAATCCTGCGCACTGATGCGCACACCCTTGCGCCGGGTTTTGTCCAGCTCATCGAGAAAATGCCGGGCCTGGGCTACGCTCTCTTCCGTTTCACCCTCGATTCGCACCCAGCCGTCGCGTGCGGTGAATTTCACCCCAAAGACACCCCCTGCGCTCTGCAGCAGCTTGAGGTTACCCCCGCACAGATCCTCCACAGCCCGGGCGCTCTCAAAATGGATCGTTTCCGTGTGGGGCATCAAAGGGAGGGAAAGGAACAGGCAGAAGTGGCAGGGCTTGAAGCGCAGCAGATACAGAGCTTCAGCATGCCCTACTTATAGGCGTAGGCAAGCGCCCAGACGACTTTCTCGACGTCCTTGGGCGCCTTCAGGATTTCAATCCGGATGTAATATGTGCCGGTCTGATCCGGGACAATCTTGGTCCCGGCCACGTTACCGCGCTGCCAGTTTTCGTTCTCCAGGAGCTGACCAGTCTCGTCATAGGCGTCAATGCGGAGCTTGGCGTCATCATAATCTGACGCACACCAGAACCAGTATTCATTCCCCTTAAAAAGCTGATGGCTGATGAGCTTGGCTTCCTTCTCCTTGAGTTCTCCATCCCAGAACTCATAGCGCATGGAATATCCCTTTTCGATGTAAGGGGTAGCCGCTTCCAGAGCCAGACTACGGCTGTCATTGACCATGGCATGGGCGATCATCAGACCGCCCAGGACCAGTCCGCCGATGCTCAGCAAAACGTAGAGAAAGTGTTTCATGAAAAATCCAGGATGGGCGAGAGAGCGGAAAAGCGAAGAGGCAGCAACAGCGTCAGGCAGTTAGGTCCTAAAGGGAAGACATCAGGATGCGCTGCGATCCTCAATCTTTCCGACCAGTCCGGTTGTGATGGCGCGGATGCGATTCACTGATTCCAGGGTAATGTTGCGTCCGTTGTCCACGTCAATCAGCGGTTTCATCTCGGTCAGCTGCGTGGTGATGGACTTCACCAGATCATTGTCGCCAAGGGACCCGGGCATGTTTCCCAGCTGCGTAAGGAAGTAGTTCAGGAGGTCTGGCTGATGAAGCAGTTCAACGGTGTCTTCGTTGAAGTCCTCCTCGATCAGACCGGTGAGGATTTCCGTGCCGCGCAACCAGCCTCCCAGGCTGATCAGTTGGGCCAGCTGCTCATCCTTCAGCTCAACCATCGCCTGGCGCACGCTCATCTGGGCCTTGTCCAGTTCATCCCGCACCAGGACCCAGTCTGCTTCCTCTGCGTGTTCGACGATGCTTTTGCAGTGGGGCAGGACAGAATCACGCACGGAGATGGCCTCAGCGAGTTCCAGCACATATTGCCCGATCTCCTTAACGGCATCGGCATCCCGTGCTTCCACCGCGAGAAAACCATCCGCGATGGTCGTCCCCAGAACGAGGGAGATGCGGTAACGCTCACTGAAGGGCTTTGGCTCAGAAACCCGCAGATGACGATGCCAGGCAGGTTTGCCCAGCTTTTCCATGACCGAAAAAATCTCGCTGGGCACGGGGACGACGACGTCATCGACGAAAGTCGCCGGAAAATCCCCGATATCCAGCTGCTGCGGCGGAGCGGCCTGGGTGCGGGTGGTGACTGTCATGAGGCATGGAAATGCCAGAATGATTGGGAGCAGGGTGACTCCGCGTCGAATCGATAGTTGCATAGAACGGACGGAAAAACGGACGTGTGATAAAGAAACTTCACAAGGAACGCCCGCGGCAAATCAGACAGCCGCAGGGGGTGATAAATTCAATGGCCGCCTTTGTCAATGCGCCGCGGGCTTGACGGCTCTTCCGCTGGAGGTAAGAAGAACGGCGCCGGTGACATGCGTTAATGGTCGTCCCCGGTCAGAGCTGAAGCGTCCATTCCCCGCTCGCCACGCTATCTTTAAACGGTTCCACAGTAAACGACTGACTGCGGAGCGGATTTGTCACCATGAATGGACACGGACATGACCCTGCGAATTTCATCCTCGCCCTGACCCTGGCGGTCGGCGTAGGAGCGTTTCTCATCACGATGGCGCGGCGACTGGGCCTGCCCAGTATCGTCCTGCTGCTGGCAGGCGGCGTCATTCTCGGTCCAGAGATGATGGGCATCGTCAAGCCTTCGGATCTGGGAGATACCCTGTCCGTATTAGTCGCCCTTTTTGTTGGCATCATTCTGTTCGAGGGCGGCCTGACCCTGGACCTGAACGGTTACAAGTCCACCTCCACCATCATCCGGAGGCTGCTTTACATCGGGGTAGCAATTACCTGGGGCGGAGGCGCACTGGCGATTTTTCTCATCTTCGGTCTGCCGCTGACCTTTTCCCTTTTGGCGGCCAGTCTGACCATTGTGACTGGCCCGACGGTAATCACCCCACTTCTCCGCCGGATCCGGGTGAAGGCCAATCTCCATCACATCCTGCATTGGGAAGCGGTCCTGATCGACCCAATCGGCGCCTTCATCGCCATTCTCTGCTTTGAGCTGATGGTTGAAGGCATGAGCACGATGGCCTGGAGCAATCTGCTCGTGCGCATTGTCGTTGGTATTGCTCTGGGAATCATCGGGGGAAGGTTAATTGCGATTCCGATAAAGCGCGGCTGGGTCGCGGATGATCTCCTCAACGTTTTCACCCTGGGATCAGCGACGCTGCTTTTTGGAGTGGCCGAAGCGATCAAGGGCGAAGCCGGTCTGCTCGTGGTCACCGTTGCTGGCCTTTCCCTGGGCTCGACTGGCATGGAAGCCCTGAAGAAAATCCGCACGTTTAAGAAAGAGATCGTCGACCTGCTCATCGGGACCCTTTTCATCCTGCTGAGTGCGCGTCTCGAATTTGCCCAATTCGCGGGATTCGGCTGGCAGGGCCTTTTCCTGCTTGGGGTCATTCTTTTCGTGGTTCGGCCGCTGAGCGTATGGGTGTGCTCCGCCGGACTGTCCATGACCTGGCGGGAGAAAGCTTTCCTGAGTTGGGTGGCACCGCGCGGGATTGTGGCGGCGAGCATCGCGTCACTTTTTACCCTTGCGGCCAAGGAGAAGATCGAGGCACGCAAGGAAGATCCGCCGATCGAAGAGACGGTGACGGACTATGCGGTTCCTGAACCAGACCCGCAGTTTCTTGAGACCTTCACCTACTCGGTGATTGTTGGCACTGTGGTGCTCCAGGGCCTGAGTGCGGGTTGGGTGGCGAAGCTGCTGAAACTGCAGGAAGATGCGCCGCGCGGCTGGCTCATCGTGGGAGCGCATCCTTTTGCCCGGATCATCGCAGGCTTCCTTATGGAAAAAGCTAAAGCGCCGGTGCTGCTCGTCGACGGCAACCGCAAGTCAGTCGGCGAAGCACGCGCGGCCGGCTATCGCGCGCTTTACACCGACGCGCGGGATGTGGCAGCGCTGGAGGAGCGCGGCGAGCTTCAGGGCATCGGCAATCTCCTGGCGCTGACTGACAACGAAGACCTTAATTCTCTGCTCTGTCAGCGCTGGAGTGAGGCCTTTGGGGCCGACCGGGTGCATCGCTGGCACTCCGGCCAGGGAATCGAGAAAGAAGGACCCGGGCATGCCGGCCAGATCGTGTGGACCCGGCTGGCCAAACCATCGCTTATCGTGCGTGAGCTGAATGAAGGTCAGGCGCGGATCAGCCGGAAAAAACTGGAAAAGCCTGAACCTGGCCATGCACAGGTGAATCTGGACGAACTCTGGGAGCGCCGCCCGCTCCTGGCCGTGGTAGACGATGATCTGAGAATCGATCCGAAGGTGGAGCAGCTCAAGGCATGGGCCAAGGAAGGCCGGCGCATCGAGTGGATCAGCCTCCGCCGGGAAGCGGATTATTTAAGCGCAGCGCTTGAACCTGGATTGATTCTCGATCTGGAAGAAGTCGATATTCCCGAAGCAATTGCCGCGGTGGTGGAGAAAATGGCGAGCCGCTACACGGAGATCGACGCCAAAGCGATTACCGAAGACCTACTCAATCGGGAACGGCTCCATCCAACCCACCTTGGACATGAAAGCGCGGTGGCGCAGGCGATGATCGATGGCTTGCCGACGCGTCTTTGCGGGCTGGCAAGGCTCGCTAAACCAGCGCCCTATGTAGATGAAGAAGCCAAACCGGTGCAGTTGCTCTTCGTTCTGATCAGCCCGCCGGATCACCGGGAACGCCATCTGGCGACCTTGGGTGAAATCGCTCGCATGGTCTCTGATCATGAGCCGCGCACCGAAATAATGGAGGCGGAAAATACCCGGGAGATCGTAGAGGCAATCCACCGTTCCCGGCCCGTCCGGATGAAATCCGACGAGGAAACAAAGTTTCCTTCAGCCCTTCAGAAGCGCCAGGAAACCAAAGGCAGCAACGGGGAAAACGGGAACGGGAATGGAAATGCGAATAATGAAGAATCGCAGGTTTAGGGCATGGCCCGCAGATCGAGAAGGATTTTGCCCCTGCGCTGACTTTGGGAGGCATGTCGAACGGCCGCTGTGATCTCGTCCAGAGGGTAGATCTTTTCGACTTCGCTGTTCAGTTGCCCCATCCGGGCCATACCGGCAAGCTCGTTGATCATTTCCTGCACCGCTTGACGCGAAGCCTGTTCCTTCCAGCGGGTGACCCAGAAACCCCGGAAGGTGATGTCCTTGAAGATGAGCAGACCGGCGGGAATCTTCGTAGGGACCCGGCCCATGGCGCCATAGGTGACATGCACCCCACCGGAAGCCAGACAATTGGCCAAGCGCAGCGCACTTTCACCGCCGACGGCGTTCAACGCCAGCCTGGGGCGCTGAGAGCCTGTCATTGCCTTCACGGAGGGGATGAGCTCCTCCTCGTGGTCGAGGAAGACGTGCTCCGCGCCATAGGACCTGAGCATCTCCGCGGCTTCGCTTCGGCGGACCACGTTCAGAGTCTTGAGTCCCTGCGCTTTGGCGATCTGAACGGCGCACAGCCCGACATTCGAGTTGGCGGCATTCTGGATGACCCATTCCCCCGGCTGGAGCGCGACAAACTCCCGCAGCATGAGATAAGCGGTGCATGGATTGACGCTGAGGATGGCGGCTTCTTCCAGTGGCACACCATCCGGAAGAGCGATGAGCTGATCCCCTGTGGTAATCAATTCTGAACGCCACGTGCCCACATCCGCCGGCAACAGGACGCGGGTCCCAGGAGAAAGTCCGGTGGATTCTCCACCTTCAAGGATCTCACCGACACCTTCAATCCCGGCCACGGCGGGAAGGGGCGGTTTAATGCCGTATTTTCCCTCGATCTTGTTAAGGTCAGCCGGATTGACCGGTGCCATAAGCATGCGAACCCGGACGAGGCCTCCCGGCGCGAGAGACAGATCATCGTGCTGAACAATTCTGAGCACCTGCTCAGGCGGACCAAACTCGGAATACTCGGCGGAGAGAACAGGCATGAAGATTACTCGAGCGGGGTCGCTTTCCAGGATTGCATCATTGAGCGCGCTTCCGGTCCAGGTAGACGCGGCAGGCAGACTTCATCCTGCCCAGCACGTAATAGACGGTCTGGCTGCGGGCACGAACCAGATCCTGGCCGATGATACGAGGCACAAAATCCTGGGGCAGATCGATAACCCTCATAGGGGTCTCACCCTCAAAACTCTGGCAGAGAATGGCGGTCATGGCACGGGTCAACGTTTGCACTTCCGGGCCAAGAGAGACCCTGAACGTCAGGTGGCCGCGTGCCGGATCGAGATCTGAAACATCCGGACGAACCGTCAGAAAAATGCCGACCGTGTCAGTGCACTCCTCATCCTTCCGAACATCCTCCAGATCGTAAGGCTGGCCTTCGATGGGTTCGTACGCTTCAGCCTGATCAGCG
Source organism: uncultured Verrucomicrobiales bacterium (assembly GCA_964622095.1). GTDB lineage: Bacteria > Verrucomicrobiota > Verrucomicrobiia > Verrucomicrobiales > CAZUPP01 > CAZUPP01. The sequence continues at coordinate 261,654 of CAZUPP010000001.1, read as the reverse complement.
TAGGCGATGAGGTTCTCTCGCCGTTCGGGTTCGGGAAGAACTTCGAAAAGATCGATGATATCCTGGAGTTTCTTTGGATAGCGGTCCATGAGGGATCTTTACGCTTCAACCTGGGTTGAGATGCCTGAACTTTCCTGGCTGACGCTAGCTGGCTGAGCGATTGATTCAATTCATCTTTTCATGAACAGGTTTTCGCCTTGTGAAAAGCCAGGAAAGAAGGAAGCTTATCTAGTAATTATAGCGTATGGCGAAGCTCGATAAGTTCTTCCTGGCGATGAAGGAGATGGGGGCCTCAGACCTCCACATGGTCTCTGGACAGACTCCTATTCTGCGGATCAACGGTAATTTGCAGAGGGTGGAGTATGAGGTGCTGGCAAATGACACCCTCAAAGAGATGCTCTATGAGATCGCGCCCGAATTCAAAATCAAGGAGTTCGAGGAAACGGGGGACGTCGACTTCGGTTATGAGATCCCGGACGTGGCACGTTACCGGGTGAACTTCTTCAGTCACCGCAAGGGAGTGGGCGCCGTTTTCCGGCTGATTCCGAGTAAGATCATGTCGGTTGAGCAGCTTGGGCTGCCGCCAATCCTGAAACGCTTTGCGATGCTGGGGCGCGGGCTGGTGCTGGTTACCGGGCCAACTGGCTCTGGAAAATCAACCACCCTGGCTGCGATGGTGGACTACGCGAACCTGCACAGGCAGGAACACATCATGACGATCGAAGATCCGATTGAGTTTGTGCACGTGAGCCAGCAGGCCCTGGTCAATCACCGGGAGAAGGGCGTTCATACGCGGTCGTTCGCGGCGGCTTTACGGGGTGCACTCCGGCAGGACCCGGACATCATTCTGGTCGGGGAGATGCGAGATCTGGAAACGATCAGTCTGGCCCTGGAGGCGGCCCAGACGGGACACCTTGTGCTGGGAACGCTGCACACTCCCAGCGCGGCAAAGACAATTGACCGGATCATTGACGTGTATCCAACGGATCAGCAGAACCAAATCCGGGCGGGGCTCTCTGAAAGTCTCAAGGGCGTCGTCGCACAATCGCTGTTTAAACGGATCGATAAGCCGGGGCGCTGCGCGGCGCTGGAAATCCTGGTGGTGGACAGTGCCATCGCCAACCTGATCCGTGAAAATAAGGTTCACCAGATTCCCGGGATGATTCAGGTGGGTAAAAAGAAAGGAAACCGTCCGCTGGATGACTCAATCATGGAGCATCTGCAAGCGGGGCGGATCTCACCGGAGCAGGCCTATCACCACTCCATCAACAAGAAAACCTTCCGCCCCTTCCTGTCAGAAGATCCCGAGCCTTGGGATGAATAAGGTGAAGGGGCGGACGCAGGACTGCTTTAACCCTGAGACGCTGTCATGAGAAAGGTAGAATGGGACGCCATCATCAAGGCGATGCTGGAGAGCCGGGAAGGGATCTCTGACCTGATGTTTATCGTGGGTCGCCCGCCGCAGGTGGAGGCCTTTGGGACGCTTTACCCGGTGGCCCTGAACCCCAGCATCGAGGAACTGACCCCGATTCAGATCGAGCAGATGGCCATGGTGATGATCGGGGGAAATCCGCGCCTGCTCCGCGACCTTGTGCGGTTTGGTTCGGCGGACGCCAGTTATGGGATTGGGGACAAGGCGCGTTTTCGGGTGAACATCCATCGTCAGCAGCACAACATCGGGATTGTGATGCGATTGCTTGCTACGCGTGTTCCGACGCTGGACGAGCTGGGTATGCCTCCGATCTTCAAGAAGATGGTGCGCGAGAAGAATGGCCTGATTCTGATCACGGGCGCGACCGGCAGTGGCAAGACGACGACTCTCGCAGCCCTGCTGGACGAGTTCAACAACCATCTGGCCGGGCACATTGTGACTCTGGAGGATCCAATCGAGTATGTGCACAAGCACCGGATGGCGTCCTTCACGCAGCGCGAATTGGGTCATGACTTTAATGAGTTTCCGCGTGGGCTGCGAGCAGCGCTGCGACAGGCGCCCAAAGTGATTCTGGTCGGGGAGCTTCGGGACCGGGATAGCGTGGAGATTGCGATGACGGCGGCGGAAACGGGCCACCTTGTCCTGAGCACCCTTCACACGATTGACGCTGGTCAATCCATCAATCGCCTGCTGGGCTTCTTTGAGAAGGATGAGGTGCCGCTCGTCCGGCAACGCCTTTCTGATACCGTGCGCTTCATTGTTGGGCAGCGTCTTGCACCCCGAACAAGCGGAGGCCGGATTGCGATCCAGGAAATCATGGGCACGAGCCTGCGGGTGAAGGAATGTATCATGATGGGAGAGACAGAAAACCGGAACTACTATGACATCATCGCCGACAGTTATCCCTTTGGCTGGATGACTTTCGACCAGTGTCTCTTTGATCTCTATAAGCAGGGGCTGGTCTCGGAGGATACGGCCGATCTTTATGCGACCAAGAAAGGCCGCCTGAGCCAGATGATCGACGGATACAAAAATCAGCAGGCTTTCGCGGGCAAAACGGATATTTCTTCCGGCCTCTCGCTGGATGCCCAGCGCAATGTCTAGCGAGAGAGCCGAGCCCCGCTCGGATTTCTCATCCCTCACCACTAAAAAGAGCTACCCTTTAGCCAGAAAGATCCCTTTACGCCATGAGTCCTGAGTTAATGGATATGTTCGAGCCCGGGGATAAGACATGTCTTATCTGCTGTGACCTGCAGGACTATCAGGAGTTTATGGCGCAACAGATGCACGCCCTGGATTATAAGGTGCATGTCGGGTCGACCTTTGAGGACATTATCGCGAAGCTGACGGCGCAGACCTATGACGTGATCCTGCTCTTCGAGATCATTGAGGATTGCGAGATTGAGGAAAACGAAGCCCTTGGTTTTCTGGTTAACATGGGCCTGGAACGCCGAAGGGAGCAATTTGTCTGCCTCATCGGTCCGAATGTGAAAACCAATGACGAAATGATCGCCTTTGTGCTGAGCGTGGATATGACGATGAACATCCATGACGTGGCAAACATGAAGACGCTACTCCGCCGAGCCGTGGCGCGGCATGACGATTTTTACCGGCTGCTGCGTCAGGTGCTCGACGAAGAGGCGCGGGCTTGACGCTGGCCGGTGGTCAATTTTCTTTAGAAGCGCATGACAACGACGAGCGTAACACCGCCGGCGCGAGCCACTCCCATGGCAAAGGTCTCCTATGCGGACCTGACGCCGCAGGCGGAAGAAACCGCCCGCCAGGTAACGGACGTGGTGGATCAATGCTGGGTCCAGACACAGCACCAGATTGAGGCTAAACCCGTGCAGGCGGCGGTGTGGGCCTTTATTGCGGGGGCGATTTTCGGATTGGTCTGGGCGTCACGCCCGCGACGGCGTAGAGGATGATGGAGGGGTGGTTGCCAGGGTTGCGGGGTTGGACAATCCATCTTATCTTAAAAAAACCGCCAGGGTGGTGAGCGGTCGCTGCGCCGCAATGCGCAGAGGAAAGTCCGGACACCACAAGGCAGCATGCCGCGTGAAAGCGCGGGACGCGATGGCGCAAGCCGATTGCGGACGGATAGTGTCACAGAAAATAAACCGCCCCTGGCGCCTTCGGTGCTGGTGGTAAGGGTGAAATGGCGAGGTAAGAGCTCACCGCGCGGCGCCGCAAGGCCCGTGGCAGGATAAACCCCATGCGGTGCAAGACAAACAGGGCGAGGGCCGCCTGCCTGACGAAGCCCGGGTATTAGTCGCATAGATAAATGATCGCTGCCTGGACCGCCCGGTCCAGGAACAGAATCCGGCTTACATCCACCCTGGCGGTTTTACTATTTCTCTTCGGTGGCGAGCTGCTCTTCCTGGCGGCGCAAAGCAAGGCACTCTACGCACAGCTCTTTGTCATCTGCCGTGACACGGAATTCGAGATCCGGATGACTCTCATCGGTGCGTCCGCAATTATCACAGCGGTGAAGTGGCTCCTGGTCCGGAATGGATTTGGCCTTAAACTCCGTTCGCCGCGCTGAGATCTTGCGGCGCTCTTTAATATTCTTCAGAGCTTGGGGGCCGAAGAAAGCCAGGTAATTCACAAAAGCAACGAGAATGGCGATCTTCTGAGGAAATGAAACAGCCAGGAAGGTGAGCGCAACTCCTGCGGCGGCAATAAGCGCGAGCCAGCGGACCTGGACTGGTAAAACAAAAAAGACGAGGATCTGGTAGGTGGGATTGAGAGTTGCGAAGGCAAAAAAGATCGAGAGCTGGAGATAGATACCAGTGATATCAATTCCGCCGAAGATCATCACGCCAATGATTGTGCCCAGCATGCCAGAAAAGAAAAAGATATTAAAGCGCGTCGTCCCCCACTCTGCCTCCAAAGCTGTTCCGAAGCGGAGCAAAAGGAGGATCTGAAAAATAATAAAAATGATGCTGTCAGTGGGTGGGACAAAGGCAAAGGTGATGAGGCGCCAAATCTCTCCCTTCAGGACAAGCTCCCGCTTAAGAAAGAGGGTTTGGATAAATTCAGGGTTCATTGCCCCCAATATGAAAACGAGCAGGTTAAACCCGATGATATAGTAAATCAGGCCGGGTATGGCGATCTTCGCGACCATTCGCTCCAATTTGTACGAAAAACGTCCCATGATGTGTGCGCTCTTTCCGTTTTACGCCAGGGCGGGTTGAAAGGCCTGCATTTCTTCAAGCTTCCGCACCGCCTCACCGTTTTCGATCAAGGTGGCTGCGCGATCGAGGCCTTCAGCCAGGCTTTCAGCCAGCCCCGCAACAACAAATCCGGCGGCAGCATTGAGCAAAATGGTATCGCGTTTCGGCCCGACGACTTCGCCATTGAGGATGCCCCGCAGAATTCGTGCATTGGCCTGAGCATCCCCGCCCTGCAATTCCTGAATGGAAGCGAGGCCGAAACCGAGATCGACGGGATCAATTTCGTCCTCCAAGATTTCGCCTCGCTCCAACTTTGTCACCGCGTTGACTCCGAGAGTTGTTAACTCATCGGCGCCGTTGCGGCCGGGGACACGGCTGTGAACAATCCACGAACGTTTCCGGCCCAAATGACGAAGCACTTCGGCGTAGGGAAGCAAAAGATCTTCCGTAAAAACACCAGCCAACTGATAATCGGGTTGAGAAGGGTTGAGTAAGGGCCCGAGCTTATTGAAAATCGTCGCGATGCCCTGCTCCGCAAGACGCTTGCGGACCGGGCCCACGGCGGCGAAGGCGGGGTGATATTTCTGGGCAAAGATAAATCCGAGCCCAACCCGTGAAACGCATTCCCGGAGTTGTGGTGGGTCCAGATCAATCCGGATGCCGAGAGCCTCCAGGACATCGGCTCCGCCAGATTTTGAGGTTATACCCCGGTTTCCATGTTTAATGACGATCGCGCCTCCGGCGGCGAGAATAAAAATCGAGGTGGTGCTGATATTGAATAGATTCAAACGATCTCCACCTGTGCCCACAATGTCAATGGCCGGTCCTGAAAGCTGGCTCTGTCGAATTCCCGGATCAATGGAATGCTCCAGGATTGTTTCGACAAAATACGAAATCTCTGCGGGAGTCTCACCTTTTTCCCGGAGAGCAACAAGGAATCTCGCCTTGTCCTCATCTTGGATTTCCCGAGAGAGGAGCTGATTTACGGCAGAGCGGGTAGATTCCTGAGACAGATCATGACGATCCAGCAATTGCGAGATCAGTTCCTGCATAAAGTTAAAGAGATGATGACGAAAACGAGGGTGCGTATTCGGGGCATACCTCAACCGCCCCGGGATGACTGCGACCCTGCCATGCTGCAGCAGGGTTGTCCAGTCCAGCGGCAACGCGTTCGGAGGCACTAACGGGCCCAGCGCCGAAGCGCCGGACCCGTCGTTTCCCCCCAGAAATGGTTCGCTAGATAAGGGCAGCCAGGTCAGCGCTGAGGTGGGTTCACCTCAATGACTTCGGCACCATATTCTTCACTCAGGACGAGAATGGAAAATTTCTCCACGCGATCAAGTGCGTTACTGCTAACCGAAGCATAATCAAAAACGCCACGCAGATCAGTGTATCCATCTTTATAGAACCGGATATTGCCATCGCGCTCCCGGCTGTAAACTTTCACATAAATTTTGCTGAGAGATTTCCGGTCACGACGGTGCCGGACCTGAAGCTGACCATAGTTGGCGGAGGTTTCGACGCGCAGGCTATTCGCATAGTAGGTCGTGGTTTCTTTAACGCCAGCACCGGACACTTCGATAATGAGGTTCTTGTTGGCCAACTCACCGGGAACCTCAAATTGCATCGACGCCTCGTTGGCGTCCAGACTCACTTCATCCGTGCGATTTGGCCGGATAATCGAAAAAGCCCGGCTCTCATTGTTTTCTCCATTTGAACCGTTGGATACCAAGAATGGATTGCTGGTGAACAGCATCTCCACATCCATGAGATAATAATTCACCTCCAGCTTTTCGACATTGGAGTATTCAACGATGGCAGTTGGACCTTCCATAGTCAGACTCAACTTAGGTTGACGAGCGCCTTGGCGAAGCTGCTCACGCTCACGCCGCTGTTCGTCACGACCGTTCAGACGCTCGTCATCCAGTTCTCCGGTTTCGATTTCCTTTAATTGACGGCCAACCTCTTCAAAGCGTTTGCGCCAGTGATTGACGGGAAATTCCTTATATTTGGCTACCTGAGCCTTGGCGGAGTCGAGATCTTCCGTGTAAAGGGAGGCGTAGGCCGTGAAGTAGTCGTGCTGCAGCTCAGTTTCTGTGTCCTGCGGACTAACCGCTCCGAGGAAGGCGAGCCCCTCCGTCACTCGATCCTGCAGAAACATATAGTAGGCCACCGCCAGATGGTGATCCTCCTGTAAGGCCGGATAATAGGTCAGCACCCGCAGCAGGTTCTGATACTGCTGGAGGAGGCGGGGGTTAAATATCTCTGGATCACTCGCCAACTGATGGGCGCGGATGTTAATAAGGGGGTAATACTCCAGATGCTGGTGGAAATTCCATTCGACAGGGTCTATCTTCAGAATGGGGCTTTCCAAATACAGACCGCACTGGTCAACAAAGCCATTCTGATAGTTAAGATATTCCTCAATTGCTTGCCGGTCATTATGTTTCAGGCCATAGGCCCAAAGCCTCGCCTCATATACATAGTTATCTCGCAGAAAACCAAGGGTGCGATTGAAGAATGCCTGGTCCTGCATGCGGAAAGCGATCCGGCCTAGATCGAGCCGGCGCAGATTAGACGTTTTAAGATACTCCAGCACTTCATTATCCGAAGCGACCTGGCTGATATACTCCCAAGAGGCCTTGTCTGTTGTGTCCAGCTCATCAACAACGTTGAGCCGAAGGGTTTCCGCAAACCCGATGAGTTTTTCATCTTCGGAGACTTGCACGGGATAAACCGGGAACTCGCCCGAGGCGGGAAAATAGAACGCTTGCGTCAGCACGCTGGCGGAATACGGCGCGAGAGTTACCTCCTTGACATCGGTAAACCGGGCCTGCCCCACGGGAATGGCTCCCTCTGGCACCTGCGCCAGCACGGTCACTTTACGGTTGGAGGAGGTGGTGTTGGTCAGAACCACGTGACTGAGATAGATAGCGTGGGTCAGGAGATCATCTGAGATGTATTTATACGATTGCTGACCTTCGGCATCATAGGTGTAAGGCTCGGATAAGGCATAGAAGTTCTGCCTTACGAAGAGAGAGTCTTTTTTCTCTGTATCCAACTCGGCAGGGCCCAAGTCTGTGCTGAAGAGGATAGCAGGTCCACCCGGCGTGATCTTTAAATCATTGCCATCAGGCTCTGTTTCGGTTTCCGGCGCTTTGAAAGGCAAATCCAGGAGAGCGAGTGCGAGGAGCGCTTCATGATAATTCCTTGAGGCCTCCACAAAACGGTCACTGTAAAAGGGGCCGTCTCCATGCTGGGCATAGTCACGCCAGAAACCACTCACGGTGATCAGACTGGCATTCTGCTCTGCGATGGGCCGTTCGTAATAATTATTTTCTGCCCATTCTTTTGTCTTATCAATCTGGCGGAAAAGCTGCCCTTCTTTGCTCTTTATATTTTCCCGGGTCTGAAGGACCTGAGCTCGCCGCTCAGATTCGTTGTCATCTGAAAGCCCCCTCTGAAGGCGCAAGAGCACGCCCTCTTCCTGAGCGGGAGCAGACATGGGGGCAGGAGCGGCGGAAGCGGACTCCGATTGTGTAACCTGCGCCAAACCACTGCCAGGAGGGATATCAGTCACTAGCCGATCCCGAGCAACGTCACTGGTCCGACCGCCCGCACCATCACCGGTCTCCGATGCGAGATACCCCCCAACAATAGATTCATCTGAGACGAGCGCCTGCCCAAAAAGCGCAGTGTCATTGAGAGTTTCCAGATAACCGGGATCAGGTGGGTTAACTTCGTAGAGCTCAGCGATTTCGCGCTGGATAGCCTCGGCCGCGGCGCCGCCCATGCGTTCTGCGAGCAGGATACGTTCGAAGATATTGAGCCGCTGGTAACTCTGCAGCTCCAGATATTCATCGAGATCCGCTTCCAGAAGCCACTCGTCGAGGAAGGTTTTGTCCGTCTTATTGGCCAGATAGGGGGCAATAATCTGATCGAAGAAGGCGCGATCTTTTTTATAGATAAAGAAATGAAGTTCGTGAGAGGCAAACTCTGAATATTTCTCCCGCTTCTCCTGATCGCTGAGATCGGGCCATTCCAGCAGGAAAGAGAAATCGTCAAACTCTTCTGATTCGAGAAGGGTTTGAAGAAGTTGAAAGACTTTTCCCAAATCATCATATACCAGATAATCCGCGAGGGCGGCATCAATCAGAGTATGCGTCTTGCCTGCCTCCAAAACGGTTGCACCTTTAGTTTGCGCTCGATGAATTTCTGCATCAAAGCTCTTTTGCAGACGCAGATCTTTCGGCTGAAGTTCGGCGGGTGCCAAAGGCAGATCATAGATGACACGGCCTTTGCCGGACACCGCCACGATGCGCACCATTTGCTTGCCATCCAGATTTGCAATCGGGACCCGGACTTTCCCTTCTTCGTCAGGAACAAGGTTTGTCAGGACGGCCGCGGGACTTTCAAGAAAATCCAACGCCCCATGCCGGCTGAACATCAAGCTAATTCCGGGCTCAGCTGGAGGAGCGGCTGCCTCCATCAAGAGCGCTTCGTCGGCTTCCGTTTCGCCGGCGAAATCCTCACCCGCGGCCATTTTTCTCTCTGTTGTTTCAGTACTCTGTAATTCCCAGGGATTGAGGAGAAGCGAGGGACGCTGCAAGAGATTGCCTGGGTATTTCTTCGCATATTGCCGCTCAATGACGTAGCGGTATTTTTCCCCGAGTAATCTTCCAGACTCATAAGAGACACGCGGCCGCAGGAAAACCGCGGTGTCGGCCAGAAATCGGGCGTCGGCCTCAAAATAAAGTTCCGGAAGCAAGCGTGGCAGATAACGAACGGCGGCAAGATGAACGCGGGTCTCATCATTAGAGTTGGCCAACTGGATCTCAACTTCTCTGTCATCGACTGCCTGAGCAGAAACGATCTGCAAGGGTGAAACCGGGCTTGACTCCAGATGCCGGTAGCTCCCGAGAATCCATCGGCCGGAACGATCGCCTGCCGCGACTTTTAATTGAAATGAATGGCCACGGTCACGAAGATAAAGAGAATAGTCACCTTCCTGCAATCCGGAGATTTTCAGAAACCCATCTTCAATCCGCACACCATTCTCGATCGATTCAGCGAAAGCTCCTTCGCGCAGTGAAATGAGTGAGACAGTATCTCCGTCATCAGCGACCCGGACATAGGGTATCAATACCTCCTCGTTGGCTCGGGTCTGTATTCTATCGGGAAGCGGATTATGAACATTTCCTGGAGTCAGCGTGATTTCACAGGACGGATTACCTTCGCTTTCAATGCGCCAACTGATTTTTGTCACACCCGGCAAGCTTCCCAGCTTGAGCTGACCCTTTTCATTTGTTTGCAGAGCGGCGGAAAGGCCGCCACCGGCGAGCCATTTGTGTTCAAAATTCAGATAGACCGGAGCACGGCGCAGTGGTTCGCCAGATTTTCCAAGCACATCCGCGATGTATCCATCCGTGGTTTTTGCGAGGTAAAGAGAGGCGAATTGCTGGGCGCCATTGATGGTATTCACCTCCAAACGATCTGCGTCTGATAAAGAGACCTCTTCGTCGTCGGACAATCGAGTCACTTTGCCTCGCAACTCAAAGGAGAGCGAACGCAAAGCAGGCGGAACGACAAACCGATGAACGGTTTCGGCATCATTCTTCAATTCCAGATCCGCGACCGTAGAAGTTGACTCCGCATTCATTGTGACAGCGCGAATATCCAATTGCACGTCTTCAAGCAGCTCGATGGGCGCGGGCCTACCGTTCACGGTCAAAAGGGGGCGGATTGCAACCTCAGCTTCGTTGCCTCTTACCAACTGTTCGCTGAGCACATTAAAGGAGACTTTCAGGGCATATTGCTCAGACTCAGCCTGATAGTGGTCGAGCGAAGAAAACTCCCCATCGCTGATGACTATCGGCGTGCGTCCGGGTTGCTTGGAGTAAGGCACATAGACCTCATTAGTTTCCTCTTTGGCAGTGTAATATTGTCCATTGATCCAGACCGAGGCGTTGCTGACCGGCTGGTTTTTCTCATCATAGATATACAATGCCTGGCCCGCCGCCGTGCTCTCAACAATTGCCTGTAACCGCCCCTTGCGCACAACGGCTCGGCTGGTCTTACCGTTGCCGATGAACTCGACAATCCAGGCACCGGAACCTTCCAGTTTGGGAAAATCAAACTTGTGAACAAACTGCCGGAGCGCAGGTTCATTATACTCAAAAGTCTGAATTTCATTGGCGACCAGTCCATCAAGATCCACCGCCGTCGTAATCTGGTCGAGATTCTGCCGGTAATAATTGTCCGTATTGATTTCATAAGTGCGGACAATCAGAGTCGAGACGTTTTTGATTCTGAGCTCCAGTGAGACGGTATCATCCCGGGCAAATTCTTTTGGATTGGACGGCAAAAACTCAAGGTCGACGCGATCTTTGAGCTGACGCAACTCTTCCGCGCTCAACATGCTGAACCATTCCTCTGATGAACCGACGCCAGCGAGCAATTTCGCCTCGGCAAAGAGTTTTCTCAGAAAATCAGATTTCAGGTAACGCTCGAATTCAGAATAATCCTCCGCCTCAACGAGAAGTTCGAGCAAATAGTCGCGAACCAATGTTTCTTCCTCAGAGATCGGGAGAAACTCAAACTCCTGCAAAGACCGGTTGAAGCTGGCGAGTTGCTTGAAGTCCTTCTGATTTCGCGCGGTAGAGAGGACATTCTGATAATAGAGTTGAGGACGAGGGAGGGAAAGATAAGTGAGAAATTTCTCCTTATTGTATATACCGCGAGCGTGATCAAATTGCAGGCGATTGTAGAGGACTTCCGCTTTCAGGCTGTCATAGACAGGTGGCAGCTTTGAGGTGAACTCCTCCAACCTCATGAGAAAGGCATCATGCGCTGACTCATCATTGGAAATATTCACCCCGTCGGGAGGTGCGAGTCTCTGCAAGTATTGGGCGACAAATTGTTCGTCGCTCAGCAAGCTGCCATCTTGCTCCCACAATGCATCCATCTGAGATAGCAAAAGTTTCTCGTGAATAGGAAGCGACCCGAACCCGCCGGAGTTGCGATCACCTAGTTCACGGCGCACGAGAGACTCAACCCCCGGGTAGTCCGGGCGAGACAAACGCCGGAGCAAATCCCGCAACTGAGATTCGGAAAGGTCCTCTTGCAGGAGTCTAGGGAGTGCTTCATCTGAGGCACGGCTAAAGCTGCTGACATTACGGAAATATGCGTTGTAAATACTGTCCCACGAAAAAATCGACCCATCGAGTTCACTGGGTAACGCTGAGCGGCTGCCGGGGACGGAGCGTTGATGGTTCAGGTTTGGCCGGAATTTGTCCGTCAAAAATTTAATCGTTGTCTCAGGGGATTCTTCATATCGAAGGAGCATCTGACGATTCTTTATCTCCCTCCATCTCGGTTCACCGTTACCCATTTGCTTGGACCAATCATCCAGAAATTGCTCGACCTGATCATACTCGCCGAGGTTCTGATAATGCAGACAATGATAGTAGTAGTAATCCTCGGACCCGGGAATCAGTTGTTCGAGGGCTTTCTCACGATCCTCACTAAGGGCGAATTCCTCGATATAGCCGATCTTGGCTCCGTCATGAGCGCTCATTTGAGCGATTGCCCCCCCACTGACCAGACAAAGGAGAAGGGAGCTGAATATTGCATTGGTTAAATGACAGACAGGATGCTTGGGTTTGTTCTTCATGGCAGGGCAACAATACGCAAAGACTCTGAACGAGTTGTCAGGGGTTTGTAAAAGAAATCTGCAAAAGTTATCAGGAAAAATCTCAGGCTCGGTCGCAAGCACAACGGGAGATGAAAACGCCATTCTAAGGCCCTGAGCTTGCTCATGCGGGGCGGCATGGTGTAGGGTCATCCATGGCCAATCAGACAGACTCCTTTGTCCATCTCCATGTTCACACAGAATACTCTTTGCTGGACGGCGCAGTGCGGATCAATGCCCTGATGAATAAGGCGAGGCACTTGGGTATGCCGGCCGTGGCGATGACCGATCATGGCAATCTCTTTGGTGCGGTGGAGTTCTACAATGCGGCAAAGGAAGCCGGCCTGAAGCCAATCATCGGATGCGAAGCCTACATTACAAAAGGGAGCCACACCGACCGGAAGGCAACCCCGGAAGCAAAAAGCGCTCAGCATCTCACGCTTTTGGCAAAGAATCAGGCCGGCTACCAGAATTTAGTAAAACTCGTTTCAACGGCGCACCTTGATGGTTTCTATTATCGCCCGAGGATCGATCACGAACTGTTGGCCAATCATGCGGATGGCTTGATCTGCCTGAGCGGCTGCCTGCAAAGCGAAGTAAATCAGGCGCTGGAGCGAAACGACTTCAGTGGCGCGGAGCAGATCATGGGCTGGCACCGTGACGTATTTGGCAAAGACCACTACTTTATTGAACTGCACGATCACGGCCTGGAGCAGCAGGTACGCAACAACCGGCACCTTGTTCAAATGGCCAGGAAATTGGATCTGGGCCTCGTGTCAGCGAACGACGTGCATTTTCTGGAAAAAGCACATCACGCTTCTCATGATGTCATGATCTGCGTTGGGACGGGTAAGCAAGTTCTTGATGAGCGACGGATGCATTACCCGACAGAGGTTTTTCTGAAAAGCCCGGAGGAGATGCGATCGCTTTTTGCTGAATTGCCGCAAGCCTGCGACAATACTTTGCTCGTTGCAGAGATGTGTGAAATGGAGATGGATACATCCAATAAGTATCCAGAATTCGATCCTCCGCCAGGAAAGACACGCGAAGGATATCTGCGCGAGTTATGTGAACAGGGGCTCCATTGGCGTTATGGAGAACGTGCGACGACAGACAAAGGTCTTGTGGAACGCCTGGATTACGAGCTGAGCGTGATTGAGAGAATGGGATTTGTGAGTTATTTTCTCATCGTGCATGATTTCATTAAGTTTGCACGTGACGCACAAATCCCGGTGGGGCCTGGAAGGGGGTCAGCCGCTGGATCGCTCGTTGCCTATGTTTTAGGAATCACAGATCTCGATCCTTTGCGCTTCGGGTTGATCTTCGAGCGCTTTCTGAATCCGGAACGGGTCAGTCCACCGGACATCGACATTGATTTTTGCCAGAGCCGGCGCGGCGAAGTCATCGAATATGTGCGGCGAAAATATGGGGACAAGAATGTGTCGCACATAGTGACATTTGGCACGATGGGAGCAAAAAGCGTAGTCCGCGATGTGGGCCGGGTGATGGGCTGGAAGTATGGTGAGGCGGACCGCATTGCGAAAATGATTCCCAACGAGCTCAAGATGACTCTGGAAAAGGCGGAGGAAATGAGCCCGGAATTGAAGGAGGCTCTTAAGCAAGACAATACCGCTCAATTGTGGGAGCATGCTAAAAATCTGGAGGGAATCACCCGCAATACTGGAGTACACGCGGCAGGCATCGTCATCAGCGACCGGCCCCTTGACGAGATTATTCCGCTGAAGGCAGAACAGGCGCGGGATGAGAATGGTGAAGTGCATAACGTGGTGATCACGCAATATGCGATGGCACCTCTGGAAAGTCTGGGCCTGTTGAAGATGGATTTTCTCGGTCTACGCACTCTTACAGTGATCCATGACGCGGTTAAATTAATCAAACGAAGGGAACCGGATTTTGATCTGGAAGAGATCTCCTATCAGGACAGCCGGACCCTCGAGCTGTTGAACCGGGGCGAAACCGCGGGCGTATTCCAACTTGAGTCCGGTGGCATGCAGGATCTCTGCCGGCGGTTTCAGGTGGAAGGGATTGAGGATATTATCGCTCTGATCGCCCTCTACCGCCCGGGCCCGATGGATCTGATTGATGACTACATTCGCCGGAAGAAAGGTGCCAAGGTCAAATACGAGCATCCGCTCCTCGAAGAAGTGGCAAGTGAAACTTATGGCGTCATGATTTATCAGGAACAGGTCCAGCGGGCCGCCAATGTCCTGGCTGGTTTCTCCCTGGGCGAAGCGGATCTACTTCGCCGAGCCATGGGCAAGAAGAAAGTGGACGTTATGGCCGAGCAGCGGGCAAAGTTCATCAGGGGCTGCCAGGAAACGAACAACATCCCCGAAGCCAAGGCTAACGCGATCTTTGACTTGCTCGAGAAATTTGCCGGCTACGGGTTTAATAAGAGTCACAGCGCGGCTTATGCGCTGGTCTCATTCCGCACCGCCTTTCTTAAGGCCAACTATCCGGTCGAGTTCATGTGCGGCTTGCTCACCAGTGAGGTCAACAACACGGATAAAATCGCGTCCTTTGTCACGGAATGCCGTCGGATGGGTATCGAGATACTACCCCCGGATGTGAACCGAAGCGGCCTGGATTTTCTTCCCGATGAAGATTTTCCGGAAAAAATTCGCTATGGATTGGCCGGGATCAAAAATGTCGGCACAAATGCCATGCGCGCCGTTCTTGAGGAACGTCAGACCAGCGGGAGATTTGCGGGGTTGGAGGATTTCTGCGGGCGTGTCGACACAAGGCATGCTAATAAAAAATCTCTGGAGAGCCTGATCAAAGCAGGTGCCTTTGACTTTACTGGTCGGCCCCGCGATGAAATGGCGGCATGCCTTGAGGAGGTTGTCGCCTCCGCGGCGAGCGCTCACCGGGACCGGGCACGCGGGCAGGCCTCACTTTTCGATTCTTTGGACGACGGTGGTGGAATGGAAACCGAAGTCGCCCGGCCACCGCAAAATTATGACCGGTGGAGTAAAAAGGAGGTGCTCGCAGCTGAGAAAAGTCTGCTCGGCTTCTATGTGACCGGGCATCCACTCGACGATTACCGGGGTCTCTTTGAGATGGAGAATTATGTCCAACTCCGTGCGCTGCTGGAACAGGAAACGGGAGACCGCTTGAAAGTTGCGGGAATGTTCACTCACATCGACAAAAAGTATGCCAAATCCAGCGGCAAACCTTTTGCCATCGTGCATCTGGAAGATCTCACGGCCACTCAGGAGATAGCCATCTGGAATGAAACCTATGAACGCTACGAAGATTTGATCATCGAGAACCAGGTTGTAGCAATGTCCGGCACCCTGCGGCGAAGCAAGCGTGGCGGAGATGAGGTGAATTTCTATCCAGATGAAATTTCCAGCCTGGAAGGAGCTCAGCAAGTTACTCCGGTCAGAATCGTACTGGAGCGCGAACACGCCTCAATTGATGATCTGGAAACGATTTATGACCTCTGCCTCGCCAATCCTGGTCCCTGTCAGGTGCGGCTCCTTTTCCACCAAACCGATGGTTCAGAAGTGGAACTGGCGGCGGGAGAAAAACTGCGCGTGCTTCTTACCCCTGCACTGCGCCATAAGTTAGGCATGTGGCTTCGTCCTTGAACGAGGACGCCCCGGCCGCTCAAGGCGCACCGGGGCGTGATTAATTTTCCTTCGTACGTTACGCAATCTGGCGGGGCCATTACCCACCAATCGTTACCTCACCGATAACTCTGGAGCCAGCCGTGACTTCGATTTCTGCGCGACCGGTCATTTCGCCTTCTTTGACGTCAACAATATATTTGCCAGCAGGCAGGTAGAAATCACTTCCTCCACCATTGGTCACTCTCTCCAGTGAACCATCAGGATTAGATTCAGCCTTGTAGATATATTTGTAGCAGTCAACGAGGTTGCCCTTGCTGTCCTTCGCATTAATTACGAGGATTCCTGCGTTCAGGTTGACCGTTGTTTCGTTAAGCGAACCTGCGGTCACCTCCGTTTCGACACGGGCCCAGGCGTCTCCCCACTTTGCGTCGACGAGGTATTTTCCCGCCGGCAAAATAAAGTCAGGCCCGCCACCGTTCGTGATCCGCTCATTCTCGCCCCTAAGATTCGGCTTAGGATCAAGGATGTAGAAATAGGTATCACCTGTCACAGAGTCTCCCTCTGTATCCGTGACGGCATCAAAGCGGAGAATACCGGCATTCATATCGAACTCGAAATCGACCGCTTTATTTGCGGCTACCTCAACTTCTTCTAAAATCCAAGCTTCACCCCATTTGGCCTGAATCAGATATTTACCGGCTGGAAGCTTGAATTGAGGGCCGCCACCGTTGGCGATGCGTTCACGGTTGCCCTGCAGATCGGTCTTGGTTGAGTCAATGTAGTAATAGGCGTCCACCGTCTCACTGTTACTGCTGGCACGGGCAGTCAGATTGAGAATTCCAGCATTGAAAATGACCGGTATCTCCAAGCGGGTTCCTCCTATGACTTCAATTTCTTTCTGGACCAAGGCCTCACCCCATTTGGCCTGCACAATATATTTCCCTGCATTCAGTTTGAATTCTGGACCGCCGCCATTCGTGACACGGGCCCGATTTCCCTCCAGGTCTTTCTCAAATTCATCAATGTAGAAATAGGCGTCTTTCGCCACTTCACCTCCCTCAACCAATAAAGGCTGGAAAACAATCGCGCCTTCACCTTCTGCCACCTCGGGTTGGGGTTGCGGCTCTGGAATGGGCGCCGGAGCGGGGGCTTCCGCAATCGTTTCTTCCACGACGGTAGTGAGAGCTTTTTGCAGTTCAGGTGCATCTTTTGCCGCAAGGAACTTCCCGCCCGTGTTTGTTGCAAGGCACTCAATTGCTTTCTGGTCTTCAGCGGACAAATCAAATCCGACAACGTGCGCTTTAAAGTCGATCCCTTTCTGCGCGAGCATCTCAGCAGCGTCACATGGATCACGGTCACAGGTCTCGATACCGTCACTCACCAGAATAACGGTAGCCTTTTCTTCGGTGAAATTGAGAAATTCAGCGGCCGCGATGACGGAATCCGTTAAGGGGGTTTTCCCCTTGGGATTAATCGAGCTCACCACTTCCATGTAGTATTCAGCATTGACCGGGCCGGGCGGAATCATGAGCTCGATGTCCTCACAATTTCCTTTTTCCCGGTGCCCATATACGAGTAGGCCGAGCTCGACCCTGGGATTCCAATCCTTCACCAGATCCTGAATCACTTGGCGGGCAATAAGGATCTTGGCATTTCCATCAACGGAGTCCCACATGCTGCCCGAGCCATCCAGAATGAGTATCGCACGTTGGGGCGCAACGGAGGTCTCATTCGCGGCCGGGTTCTGGGCTTGGGCGGTAAGTGCACCCAGCGCCGTTAGGCCAGCGGTCAGAAGGGCGTTTACACGAGATAGAGTTGAACGTTTCATCAGTTCAGCGGTTGTGATATTGAGAATGTATTATTTGTTATGGATCGATTCAGCCGCGACCGTCAAAACTCAGGGTGAGCGGGCTGGTCTGGGCAAATTGATCTCGCCGCAGGCAAATGCAGGGGCATGATCTGGCAGCTCTGACGGAACTACCCGGAAATTACTTCAACGGGGCAAAAATAAGTGGTGCGCCAACTTCCAGTTGAAGCAATTCGGCGGTCTCAGCCTCCAGGGTGGCAGTCACGCCATCTTCACAAAGCAACCGGGCCGCGGTCGCTCGAAAATTCAGGTTTTTATTTGAGATCAACCAGACCGTTGTCCGGTCAATTTTATCCACGATTTCGCCCAAAGTAACATGACGTGCGAGCCGAAAGGTTCGGACCCGGTTGAGCGGCGTTCGCATGAGCGGGCCTGCATCGAAAATATCCACTTCCCGGGTGCTCTGAAATCCTTCGTACTGGAGCAGCCGTTGCGCCGGACGGGTATGCTGATGGACCCGGCCCACGGCATCGCGAGCTTCAGCAGGAAGCAGGTGGATGTAGATGGGGTGTCGAGGCATGAGGTCACTGATAAACTCTTCATTGCCCATTCCCCGGAAAAGATCAGCCTCCCAGAAATCAATCGGAAAGAAGTGGCGGCCCACGCTTTGCCAAAAGGGGCTGATCCCATCCTCATTGATGTAGCCACGCATCTCAGAGATCACCATGCTTTCAAAACGTTGGGGAAAAGCTGCCATGAAAAGGAATCGGCTCAGGCCAAGGGGCCGGGCCACCCCTGAGCCACGGGTATTGGATCGCACGAAGAAACTGCACACCTCCGCCGGTCCGTCGTGATAGGTTTTCAGCTTGAGAACAGGAAGGTTGCGGTCAAAGCTGAGCGGAGCGTGTGTATAGTTTTCGTCCTCAATGACGAAGCTGTAGCAGGGACGAAATCCTCCGAGCTTGGCAATAATGCCTGCGGTCCCGATGACCTCACCGGTCACCTGATCTTCGAGGACGAAAAGATATTTCTCTCCGCCCGGCTGATAAACCAGCGAATCAAAAGCTCTCAACGAATCATAGATGCGCCGCTGCAGGTATTCCTTGTTCGATGGCAGATTCGTCAGACCATCCTGAATGGTGAGGGAAAGCCCGTAAAGATGACTGAGATCTTCTTCCTGAACGGGGCGTATGAGTGGCCGAAGGCTGAGCATGGAGCGGAAAATGAAGGCTGAAGAGCAGACTAACCGTGGAGAAGGCGGAGCCAAGGCAACTGCATCCGGCCTGAGGCCAGCTCCATGAGAAGCAGGGCACTGAGCTGAGCTCGCTCAACAAGGCTGTCAATGTAAACAAATTCGTCCAGGGTATGCATCCCGGCACCGCATGCCCCCATGGAATCGACCGTCGTCAGACCGGCATTAGCCAGATGATTGCCGTCGCACACGCCGCCGGTCGGCTGCCATGTGATCTTCAGTCCCTGCCGGGCGGCCACTTCTCGCACCATTGTGAGGGCGGCCTCTGTCTCTGGGGTCATTGGCTTGGGCGGACAATCAAAATGCCCTTCCCAAGAGACCATAAAGCCTTCCCGCTGGTTGATCTTGTCGACCCACTCGTCCAGATAACTGACGATGGTGCCTGCCTGATCGAGCTCGGAGATGCGGATGTTAAACTCACACCGGGCATAGTCCGGCACGACGTTAACCGGGCCGCCACCGCTCACGTTACCCACATTGAAGTAGGCACCGGGTATCAGTTGATTGAGGCTCTGCACCTTGCCCACAAAATCCGCCAGCGCTTCAATGGCATTCTTCCCCCGGGGAAAATCCCGACCCACGTGAGCAGATCGACCAAAGGCCTGAGCCTGAAAATCTCCGGTGCCGGGGCGGGAGCTGGCCAGCGCTCCTCCTTCCAGCGCTGGTTCGTAGACCAGACCAAGCTGGTTGCGCCTGGCCGCTTCTTTCAGGAGAGAAAGCGACGCGAAGGAGCCCACTTCTTCATCCGGGCTGATGAGGATTTCCCAGGCCAGATTGCTTTTCCAGGGTGAGCGCTCGAACCCGCGCAGAGCATAAAGCATGACGATCAACCCTCCTTTGAGGTCAATCGCCCCGGGGCCGATAAGCCGTCCGTCATCGCTGAGCTTGGCTCGCTGAAATGAATGGGAGGCTCCGAAGACCGTATCCATGTGGCCGCTGAGCAGAACACGTGGACCCATCCGGCAGACACTGCGCACATTGAGGGCTGGGCCGCCCTGGAAACTGAAACTCTGGGACTGGGAAGCCTGTGGGCGGTCAAACTCGATCCGGCTCACATGACCATGCAAGGACTGGTAGGCGGCCTGCAGGTGGTCAGCCATCCGGCGCAGTCCGGTAGGATTATCTGATCCTGAATTGGTGTCGCACCACTTCAGGAGAAGCTCGACCATCTCTTCTTTTTGCCCGGCGATCCAGCGCAAGACGTCTTCGCCGCCGTCTGGCAGGTCTTCCGCCATGGGGGATTCCCGCTCCCTGGCTGTTGCTCTCCCGCCATTCCCTCCTGAACTCTCGTCCTCGTCGTGCTCGTCCAATTCAAGGTCGACGAACGATTCTTCCTGGCTGGCGTGACTGCTTTCCATAGTGGCAGGTTGAGGCTGCAAGATCGCATAGGGGCGGGTTCTCCCACGAGGCTGGGACTATCATGCGTGGTCCCGGCTGAAGTCAACCTCCTGCCGACTTGGCGGAATTTAGTGGCGGGTCCGTCAGGCCGTGCTACGCGTTGCATTGGTATGAATAATATGTCTGTGCGTTCCCTCGTTTTGCTGTCTCTCGTCGGCTTCATTGCCGTCGTCCTGATTATTCTGGCATTCAGCTCTTTCAAAGTGATTGAACCCGGCCATGCTGGCGTGGCGGATCTCTTCGGCAAAGTCCAGGATCAGCACTACGAGCCGGGCCTTCACTTCGTTAATCCGCTGCTGAGCTGGACCGATTACGATTGCCGAATGCAGACGATCAAGGAGCGCATTGAGGTGCCATCACAGGACCAACTGCTCACTTCTGTGGAGGTAAGCGTGCAGTGGCGTCTCAATGAAAGTCTCACGCCGCAGATCAAAGAGGAAACAGGCACCTTTGAGGACATGCAGCGGGTGCACCTCATCCCAAAAGTGCGCTCACTGCTACGGGAGCAAGGTAAGCGAATCGAAAAAGCCGAAGAGTTCTTTAAGGATGAGATTCAGGATATTCTGCAGACTAAAATGGAGGAAGGACTCTCCGAGTTTCTGTCGCCAAAGGGCATGCTTGTTGATGCCGTCCTGATCCGGGACGTGCGGCTTCCACCCAAGATTGTCAGCGCAATCGAAAGCAAGAAAGAACGCGAACAGGAAGCTGAACGGCAGAAAGTCGAGTTGGAACGTTTCAAAACGGAGCAACAACAGACTGTTGAGAAAGCCAAAGCTGCGAAGGAAGCTGCTGAGCAGGAAAAGCTGCAGCGCGAAATTCTGGCAGACGCGCGGGCCTATGAGATTGAGGCACTCAACAAAGCCATTGAAGACAACCCGGCCTACCTGCAACTGCAGGCCTTGGAAGCACTGAAGGAAATCTCGAACAGCCCTTCCGCGAAAATCTATTTCATCGACAGCGACAGCCCACAACCTCTTCCGCTCATGCACATGGGTGATGAGTTGAATCCATCCCGCCCGTCAGAAGAGCAACGCCGCCGCCAAAGTATTGGCGCCGTCATTGATCAGTAGAGAATCAGCCCGAATGAAATCGGCATTTGTACTATTCTCCTTCTCGACCCTCGTTTTAGGGTTTTGTCCGTTCCAAGCCTCATCGGAAGAAGCAGGCACCGAAGGTTCTCTCAAGGATTGATTCGCTAACCCTCAGCCTGGAAGGTGGCGGGAAGATCCAATTGACCAAAGACGGTGAGATCGTTGTCGAAAAACAAAGAGTCGGCACACTCACCTCGGACGGAGTCGTCGCAGTTGACGGCACTAGTGCTGCCAAGCTCACCTCCGATGGCAGGTTGCTGGTTACGATGCTGAAAATCGATGAGGTCGGGCGGATTCACCGCCCGATGCAAAGCACCTACGAAATCATCGATTTGAGTTGGAGTGAAGAGGGTGAACTTCAGAATGCCCTAAGGAATGGCCAGTCCCTTCCAACGGTGTCATTAAGCCCGAATAATCCGGAGCTTTACCGGACTGCCTCGCTGCTTTTCTGCATGTATTATTTGACGGCGAGGGAAGTAAGAACGGAAGAAGACAAAGTTGAAGCCGATCCGAAGTGACCCCGCAGATCACTCCGCTTCCCCGCGGTAGTCATTATGAAAAGGATATCCGCTGTTCAATTCCCAAATGTGCGTCGAAATGGGTTTAAGCGGCCGCCCGTTTTCCGTTCCTGGCCCGTGACCATAGCGAAGCAGCAAGATAATATCTGAGCTGACGGCAGGGCTGGATCGAAAATAACTGTGTCCCAGACCCCGCGTTTTCGCATCCACCTCCACCAGGTCAACATTGGGAATTTCGTCCAGAAAGGCCGCCGTATCTTCGATGTCCGCCAATTCAGAAAAATCAAGGCTCCCCAGCCGGTAGATGCTGTCGAAAAACCAATTGGCCAGATTAAGCGCTTTGTCTCCCGGCGATGAGTAAATCGTGTAATGGTCCGCGGCGCGGTGAATGCCTTCCGCCGTATAACGCTGGTCTGCCACTTGGATATCCATATCCGGGGCCGCAAGGACTACCTGGCCGATCTTGAACCGACTGCGTGCCGATTGGCCGCTGGCACTTGACTCGATCTCCAAATCGCGCAAGGCACTCGCCAGCACATCGACACCCCGGCTGTGAGCAATATAGTTGACCTGCCTGATCTCCGGATGTCTGGCCAGGGCACGAATGAATGTTTTCAGGTGATAAATGGTGAATTCTCCAGACTCCCGGTCATAGGCATAACCGGTAATTCCGCCCTTGCCCGCGGGCCAGCTGTAAACAATAGGCACTCCTTCCCGGCCTCCAAAATGCCACATCTCGGCAATGTCCAGCACTGAATTGTTGAAGGGGACGTTGAAACCATGAATAAAAACCAGAGCCTCTTTTCGGTCAGCGTGAACCAGAAATTCATCCAATAATTTGTGAACCCGTTTCTCTGCTTCTCGCTCTGCCTTGACCGCTTCGGGATCAAAAATCTGTCGGCCATCCAGCCCCGTCACGAACGGAAGCGGGGTCTCGGGAAAATGCACCCGCTCCTTGACTTCGCCGATCGTCAAGCGCACGGGAGGTTTTCTTTTGTCTGTGGTGCTTGCCTCCACCAGCTTCTCCCAGGAGGGAGCGCCATTGAACTTCACGGTCGCCGTCCCATAAATGAGTGACTGAGACCGGCGCCAGGTAAAATACTCTCCCTCCGCCTCTCCATCCTCGGCCAGATCAACCGGCACGCGGTCAGTGGCGAAGATGACCGTTGCCTCATCATCTCGCAGAGGTTCCGGCACATTTTCAAACACCGCCGGTCCTGCCACGGTGTAGATTGCCGGCGTGGGCATCAGCTCGCGCGGCTTGGAACAGCCTGCCGCAGCCAAAATGAGAGACGTCAGTAAAGTAAGAGCAAGCGCCTGGCGCAAGCTTTGCCACGAGTCAGCGCTTGTCATAGATAAAGATAGTCTTTCCCTTCCGTGGGCGAGTGCCCATCATTCCCCGATTATTTTCACTAAGACTCTCTTGCGCCGTTTTCCATCAAATTCTCCGTAAAAAATCTGCTCCCACGGACCGAAGTCCAGCCGCCCGTCCGTCACTGCGATGACCGCTTCGCGGCCCATGATCGTTCGTTTCAGGTGTGCATCCGCGTTATCCTCACCTACATTGTGCGCATACTGGCTGTGAGGCTTCTCCGGGGCCAGATTCTCCAGCCATTTTTCGAAGTCGGCATGCAGACCCCTTTCATCGTCGTTGATAAAAACGCTCGCACTGATGTGCATGGCATTGACCAGACAAAGCCCTTCTCGAATGTCACTGCGCCGTAAACAGTCTTCTACCTGTGGAGTGATGTTTATCAACTCGCGCCGTTGACGCACTTCAAACCATAGTTCTTCGCGGAATGATTTCATGTGAGATTGCAGTTGAAGCTCAACTCAGACGCTTCGCTCGGTTCAGGGCGCAAATTACTGCCTTGATCGAAGCAACATCAATGCTCGGATCAATGCCGCACCCGAAGACCGACCGCGCCCCTTCCGGCTTGATCTGCACATAGGCAATCGCCCGCGCCCGCGCCCCGGCTCCAAGTGCGTGTTCATGATAGTTCAGAAATTCAAACTGTTCTCCCAACGCTTCGCGGATTGAATTTACAAAAGCCTGCACCGGCCCATTACCCGTCCCGCGAATGCGCCGGGTTTCCCCACCTTGCAATCGAATCTCGGAGAGAGCCATGATCGCGTCATCTCCTTCACCTATGGTTTCCGTCCGGAAATTCACCAGTTCATAGGGCTCTTTCACTTCGACAAATTCCTGATGAAAAAGGTCCCGCAATTCCTGGCTGGTTAGTTCCCGAGCGGATTCATCTGCCCTTTGACCCACCACGGCTCCAACCTCCGGATGCATCGCTCGTGGCAATTCATAACCATAGTCACGCTCCAGCACATGGGCCACGCCGCCCTTTCCGCTTTGACTATTGATCCGAATAATCGCCTGATAACTGCGACCTATGTCTTCCGGATCAATCAGAAGATACGGCACAGACCAGATGTCTTCATCGTGCTCTCGGGCTTTGCCGCTGGTGCGCCAATGGAAACCTTTATTGATCGCGTCCTGATGCGACCCGGAGAAAGCGGTAAAGACCAGATCCCCGCTGTACGGCTGCCGCTCCGGCACGGACATGCGGGTGCACTTTTCATAGACGGAACGGATCGCAGGGAGATCACTGAAATCCAACCCAGGGTCCACGCCCTGACTGTACATATTCAGCGCAACAGTCACAATATCCAGATTTCCCGTCCGTTCACCATTCCCGAATAACGTTCCTTCTACACGATCCGCCCCGGCCAGCAACCCCAGCTCTGAAGCCGCAACGCCCGTGCCACGGTCGTTGTGCGTATGCAGACTGATGATTGCGCAATCACGTCGTGTCATGTTCCGGCAAAACCACTCGATCTGATCGGCGTGCTGATTAGGCGTGAACATTTCCACGGTAGCCGGCAAATTGAGAATCATTTTCCGTTCCGGCGTCGGCTCCCACGCGTCCATTACCGCTTCACAGACTTCCAGGGCAAATTCCGGCTCGGTCGCGGAATAGCTTTCTGGAGAGTATTGCAGCAAAATATCCGTCGCACCCATGGCAGGCAAAAGCTCTCTCACAAGAGATACCCCGTTGACGGCGATATTTTTGATCCCAAATTCGTCCTGACCGAAAACCTGCTGCCGCTGAGCTGGCGAGGTAGAATTGTAGACATGCACAATCGCCTGCTTGCACCCCTCCAGGCTTTCCATCGTGCGCCGGATCAATTCGGCACGAGCCTGCACCAGCACCTGGATGCGAACATCATCTGGAATGAGATTCCCTTCAATCAAACGGCGGGTAAATTCCCATTCCGTCTGAGAAGCACTGGGGAAACCAACTTCGATCTCCTTGAAGCCGATCTTGCAAAGCACTTCGAAAAACCGCAGCTTTTCATCTACGCTCATCGGCACGGCCAAAGCCTGATTTCCATCGCGCAGGTCGACGCTGCACCAGATTGGCGGAGCGGTGATTTCGCGGTCTGGCCATTGCCGGTCGGGCAAGGGCAAACGGGGAACAGGCCGATACTTCTGTGACGGTGGCTTGATCATCATTTTCGTCTATGGGCAGGGCTTCGGTGAACTTGGGATGGTGAGGATTTTTCTTGGGAAAACAAAGGAAAAGGCGGCTTGATCGTCAGGAGGGGACTCGCGGCAAAGGGACACAAAAAAGCGCTGAATGACTTACAGGACAGGAATCCTGCATCAATCAGCGCTGGGCCTCAGCGGGGCTCGGTGAATTTTATAACTCGGCGTTACTGGGAAACCTTGATCAACGCATGCTTTCCCGCACCCCAAGCATCACCGGGGAGACCCCGTCGAAGCCCAGGCCCAGCCAGCCCGGTAGCCGTAGCCACTGGAGGCGGGGAAGCCGGAGTGCGAGTTTCTGCATGAAAATGTCCATCTCTTTCTAGCATGAACACGCAGTTCCCCGTTTAATCAAACGAAAACCTTGCCGGGCTTATCCTCCCGGGAACTGCTCGCTATGTCCGCCAAAGACCAGCCTTCCAGCCCTGACGAAATCAACCCGGCCGGTCACCGCTGGCTGGCTTTTACGGTTCGCGTGATCCTCGTTCTGGCTCTGGCCGGATATGCCCTGTCTGGTTTCCGGGTGGTCGGGCCCCAGGAAAACGCGCTCGTCCTGCGCTTCGGTAAACTCCAACCGAAACTCCACGGCCCAGGGCTTCTGCCCGCTTTCCCGCGTCCGATTGACGAAGTGATAAAAGTTCCAGTGCAGACTGTCCAGGAGCTTAACATCCTGGACTGGCAGGCGCGTGAAGCTGAAATTTCAACAGATCCCGGCGAAGTAAGCGTTGAGGAGCCCCCGCTCTATGATGACCCGCTTCTCGCCTCAGAAGACTCCACAGATCTGGTTTTTGCGGAAGGTCAGACGCTCCACCCGATTGATGACGGCTATTCGCTAACTGGTGACAGTAACATCATGCAGGGCCCGTTGCGCGTCCGTTACCAGATCAGTGATCCCGTAGCCTATGCGTTGCACGTGGCGGCTCCGGAGCAGGCCGTACGCGCCACCGTGCTGGACGCCGCGACTACCACTCTGGCTGGAATGAGCGTGAATGATATCCTCAGTGGGACCGGGCAGGTAGAGTTTCGACTGGCGGCTCTTAAACGCGCTCAGGAAACTCTTGATCACCTCAAAGTAGGCGTGCGGCTCATTGCCCTCGAGACTGAGGGACTGCGTCCGCCCCTCGCAGTGCTGCCTGCCTTTCGTGAAGTGAATAATGCTCAGGTCGAAGCCCGGACTGCTCGTGATGAAGCGTTCTCCTATCAGGCAGCGACGGAACTCCAGGCGGAAGGCACCGCGAATCGCATTCAGCAACGGGCCCGGGCGGAAGCGGTCAGCTCTCTCAATGAAGTCATCGGCGAGGCTGCGTCCTTTCTCGCCATCCGCGAGCAATATGAGAAACAACCGGATCTCTTCCGCCTTCGCCTGCAACTCGAAACGCTGGAACAGGTCTACGCCGCCGCGGCTGATAGGGCGATCCTCACCCCTGGAGTCAATCGGCTCCGGCTCTACGTGGGAGGAAATCGTGAAGGCGCTGGTGGAGCCGCCTTGCCCGGTTTGGCAACTGACGATGAAACCCTTGAGGAGCCGGGAGACGGACTTTTCCCGGATGAAGGCCAAGACGAGAGCGAAACCGACGCTTCGGGACTGCCTATTGATGACGCTACGGGTGCCTTTTTACCGGAATCTGAAGAGTAGACCGCAACAACCTCGGCTTATCATGGTTCCAGGAATTATGAATTTGACGAATCCTACAGATTGCGTCTCAATGTGATATGGCCACCCGGATTGAGCTTTGCTCTGCCAATCCTTGTGGCCTTTTTTGTTTGTTTTCCAGCCTTCCACCCCTTCCCCCAGATACCAGCCATGAAAATCGCGCTGAATGCGTGTCTCTTCACCTCTCTCCTGTTGTTTCTCTGCGGCAGTCCCGCCAGCGCTCAACTGGACCAGCTTCCCGCCAACGGCATCAGCGATGTCTTTGATATGATGTACCCGTCCGGGCCGCAAAGCAGATCTTCCGATGGAGATATGGATGGCCGCACATACGAGGACGAAGCAGCCGCTGCGACCAATCCTATGAACGCGGCCAGCTTTATCTCCGCGCGCGTCGAAAAGAAAGGTGCTCAGAAAATTCTGGTCAGCTGGGACAGCGTGAAGGGCAAGGTCTACCAGGTTTTCTTCACCGCAACGGTCGCGATTCCGAATTGGCAGCCAGTTAGCGAAGTTCTGGATGGAACAGGGGAGGAAATGACGTTTCTGACGGACTCGGTTGGTGAAGGTTTTTTTAACGTAAAGGTTACTGATACGGATACGGACGGGGATGGCCTTTATGACTGGGAAGAGTTAATGTTGCTCTACAACCCCAATGACCGCACCTCCTATGGAAGTGCTGAAAGGGATGACAACACGGTGGAGGCCAGACAGACCGCACCTGCGGTCATCACGGTAGGCCTGATCGATCATGAAACCTCAGAGGATTGGAGGGACCCGGCTGTCTTTCGGATCCATCGCTCTGGCGGCTTGAATGAGATGGCAGTTAATTTCACCATCAGCGGGAGCGCCACAAATGGCACAGATTATGAACCGCTTGGTGGAACGGCGGTGTTTCCGGTCGGCAAAAGCGAAACCTGGGTGGAGGTCAAACCTCTGGAAGACGCTGTCTCTGACAATAATGAAACTGTTATGCTGACTCTGCAGAACGGCACCGGCTACACCGTCGGCAGTCCGGCGTCAGCCACCGTGACGATAAAAGACGCTGACGCCAATAATGGCCTGCCCAGTGAAGAGGAGGCGATCCGCTTTTTGTGTCAGGCCACGCTCGGACCTGTTGCAGCCGATATTCAGCGAGTCATGGAAATCGGATACGAGGCTTGGATCGATGAACAGTTTTCCAAGCCTCAAACGCAGCATCAGCCGACTTTCGAGTCAATTCCCGGATTGCAGTATGGCGCTCATAAGGCGGACGCCTGGTGGAAGGTAGTCATGACCGCGAGTGATCCCCTCCGCCAGAGAGTCGCTTATGCGCTCAGTCAGATCTTCGTAATCTCCGATGCGTTGAATGGGTTGAATAACAACCCCAGGGGCATGCTTAACTATTATGACATGCTCTTGGATAATTCCTTCGGAAACTATCGCGTGCTGCTCGAAGACGTTTCCCGGCACCCCGCGATGGGGCTATATTTAAGTCACTTGCGTAATCTTCCCGCCAATGAAGAGGAGATGACATTCCCGGATGAGAATTATGCCCGGGAGGTGAAGCAGTTATTCAGTATTGGCACGGTGGAACTGAATATGGACGGATCCCTTATCCTGGATGGAAATGGGCAGCCTGTCCCTACATATACCAATGACCAAATTCGCGAATTTGCGCGAGTATTTACCGGTTTCACTCTGGCCGACAGAACCAGCTTTAATTACGGCGGCACCTTCTTCAAGCCCATGGAAATCGATGATGGTTACCATGACATGGGTGCAAAAACCTTGTTGGTCCGGTCCGTTCTGCAAGTCGGCCATAAGACTCATTTACCAGCCAATCAAGGCGGAGATCAGGATCTGTCTGACGCCATGGACAATTTGTTTTATCATCCTAATGTCGGGCCATTCATCGGAAGACTCTTAATTCAGCGCCTCGTTAAATCCCACCCCTCGCCTAACTATATTTCTCGCGTCTCAGCCGCCTTCAATAACAATGGAAGCGGAGTCCGCGGTGACATGAAAGCCGTGATCAAAGCCATTCTGCTCGACCCGGAAGCCCGCGACTACGCCAGCCTGGAGGATCCCATGCACGGCATGCTCACGGAGCCCTACGGTCGCATCGTCAGGCTGGCTCGAACTTTCAATGCTTCCGCCCGGGACGGCTCGTATTCTCTCCGCTACCTCGATAATTTTTTCAACATGCAGCCGCTGAGCTCACCCAGTGTGTTTAACTTCTATCTGCCAGGATATCGTCCTCCCGGCGTTTTGAGGGACTATGAATTGGATGGGCCAGAGTTCCAGATTACGACCGCTGATTTCGCGGTAAAAGCGCCCAATTATTACTGGGACTCTATCGAGGGTGACTTGAACCGTTGGGGCTCAGGCGGTGCGGATCCAGACGATGTCGTCTTTGACTTCAGCACGGAGATTGCCCTTGCCCAACAGCAGGATTGCTCTGCTTTAATTGCTCATCTCGATCGTCAACTCTGTTATGACCGGATGCCGCCCGCGCAAATTCAGCTGGTCCGGGACAGGGTTAATCTTATTCCCACTTCCGAACCGGACGAGCGGGTGTTTATTGCTGTGCATCTCATCGTCCTTTCACCTGCGTTCGCTGTTCAATTATGAAACCGTCATCCCCTCGGATCATTTCTTCCACGGATCTGCCGCCTCGAAAGGGCGGCTCAAATACGATCAGCCGGCGGCGATTTCTCGGTCAAGCCAGTTGTGCTGCCGTGGGCACAGCGTCATTGGTCAATTCCCTCTTGAATTTGCGATTTATTGGA
The DNA here is from genome assembly GCA_964622095.1 of uncultured Verrucomicrobiales bacterium. Lineage (GTDB taxonomy): Bacteria > Verrucomicrobiota > Verrucomicrobiia > Verrucomicrobiales > CAZUPP01 > CAZUPP01. The sequence goes on along the minus strand of CAZUPP010000001.1, from coordinate 231,716 downwards.
GCGGCCGCCGCGGAATCGACCAGTCCCTCCGAAGAGGATTTCAAAGCGCTGATCTGCATTTTTCTGCTCGGTGGAAACGACTCCTATAACATGCTCGCTCCCTATGGATCTGCCGAGCATCAGGTTTATCAGCAGGTGCGCACGGATTTGGCGCTGTCTACGGCGGATCTCCTGCAATTAAATCCTCTCTCCTATTCCGAGAAAACCTTGGGACTGCACCATAGCATGGGCAGTCTCAAGCAACTCTTTGATGATGGTCATGCCGCCTTTATCACAAATGTCGGTACGCTCATTCAGCCGATCACCAAGGCGCAATATAAGGCCGGTCAATACCTGCCTCTCGGTCTCTTTTCTCACTCCGATGCGCAGGAACAATGGCAAACCTCCATCCCCCAGTCACGCAGTGGCATCGGCTGGGCCGGGCGCATGGCGGATTTGGTGCACACTTTAAACCCCAGTGACAAGGTTTCCATGAATATTTCCCTGTCCGGCAGCAATGTCTGGCAGTCCGGGCAGGAAGTTTTCTCATATTCCATCGGCACAAACGGCAGCACGGGGCTGAAAACGCAGAATGGAAACCCCATGAGCGATATTCACAAGCCCACCATCAATCATCAGCTCGATTTGGAGTATGCCAATCTCTACGAAAAGGCTTTTGCCGATACCACGCGGGATGCGGTAGGAGCCCATGAGTTTTTCAGCGCTGGAGTTGATTTTGGCACCGGGTTCCAAAATGCCGCTTTCCCCAATCACGACTTCGGCAACAAACTCGAAGCGATCGCTCAAGTCATTCGCGCTCGTCAGGCGCTGGGTAAAAAGCGGATGACCTTTTTCCTTGGATTCGGAGGTTGGGATCACCACGACGAGGTGCTCGACAACCAGAATGAAATGCTCCCCATCGTTGCGGACGGCCTTAAAGCATTTTTTGAGGCAACCTGCGAAATGGGAATCGAGAAACAGGTCACCACGGTCACCCTGTCAGATTTTGCCCGGACTTTGACCTCAAACGGCCGTGGCTCTGACCACGCCTGGGGCGGCAACCAGATTGTCGTGGGCGGATGCGTTAATGGCCGGGAGATCTATGGGAACTACCCGGACATGGAAACGGATAACCCGCTCGATGCGGGCCGCGGACGTCTCATCCCCAGTCTCTCCTGCGATGAGTTTTTTGGCGAACTCGCACTCTGGTTCGGCGTTTCGCAGGGAGATCTCGACTATATACTGCCGAATATCGGGAACTTCTATTCCGTGAGCAGCGGTCTTCCCATCGGCTTTATGCAGATGGCATAGTGCCCTCGGAGGCGGCTTCTCCTTGCGGTGCAATCATTGCGCGCTACTCTCCGGCATGTCCTCGGCCGCCAATGATTCTATCCGCCACGAAGAAGAGGTCCTTGTCATCCCGCGTGCTCTCTTCGAGCAAATCGGGCTTGTTCAGGGACTGCGCGTGGAGAAGGCAAAGGAAGCTCTCGAGAAATTCCTTGAGCCCGGCCAGAACCAGTTCATGAGGCGCTCGTTGGCCGAGGACGATCCTGCGTTTAAGCAATTGATCCCATACGCCATCTTTCGGCACGCGGGAAGAATCCTCCAATACACGCGAGGAAAAGGCGGCGGGGAAGCGAGGCTGCACGCAAAGCGCTCGATCGGTATTGGAGGGCACATTAATCCACTCGATGCCAGCGCCGGAGATATCTCCATGGACCATGCGGCCTACGAAAGAGCGCTGCGGCGGGAAATCGCGGAAGAGTTGGAAATTCGCCAGCCGTACACCCACCGCGTGGCGGCTCTACTTAATGATGACGAAACGGACGTGGGTCGTGTCCATCTGGGGGTGGTGCACATGATTGATCTCGAATCCGCTGAGATCAAAGCCAAGGAAACAGACATCCTGGACCTTGCGTTCGAAGCGCCTGACGAACTTCGTAAGAATCGCGAACACTTTGAGACATGGTCCCAGATTTGTATCCATCATCTGGATCAATTAGGAGTGGCATGAGAATCCTCGGCATTGATCCCTCCCTGCGTGGGACTGGCTATGGAATTATTGAAGCGAGAAAAGGCACGCCCACCCCTGAGAAAGGATTGGCGCACGGGGTGATTCACTGCCCGGCAAAATTGCGCCAATCCGAGTGCCTTGTCAGAATCAGTCAGACCCTGCGCCAGGCGATCACTGAGTTCGAACCGGATTGCGTGGCCGTTGAGGGAGTCATCTTTGTGCAAAGTCTTCGCACCGCCATCACTTTGGGCGCCGCCCGGGGAGCGGCTCTATTGACCGCCGCGGAAGCGGGACTGGAAATTTATGAGTATGCGCCAAAACGCGTGAAGCAAAGCGTGGTCGGGCGCGGCGCGGCAGATAAATCGCAGGTCGCCTTCATGGTCCGTGCCTTGCTGCAATTAACCGAAACTCCGCCTCCGGATGCCGCGGATGCCCTGGCCATTGCTTTGACCCATGCCCGGGCGATGTCCGGCGCGAATGCCGCGGCAGGGCGGATAGCCGCGACGCTCTAATCGTATAAACATTATGAGCCTATCCATCCACCAGGAGGAAAAAGTTCAGTGCCACTGGCTGGGCCGTGTGCCTTATCAAGAAGCGCTGGCGCTGCAGAATGACCTCGCGGAACAGGTGCTGAGCGGCCAAGCCCCAGAGACGATCTTACTCCTTGAGCATGATCCGGTTTACACGATCGGCCGTGGAAAAGATCAAAGCAGCCTCCTCGATCTGCTGGAAAACAAGGCAAGTGCTCCCGTGGAAATCATTAATCGAGGCGGCCAGGCAACCTACCACGGGCCGGGCCAGCTGGTCGGTTACTTCATCCTTGATCTGCGCGGACGTGGGCGCGACCTGCACGCGCATCTGCGGTTGATTGAACAGTCCATCATCTCGGCGCTTGGCCGGTATCAGCTCACCGCACATCGGCATGAGTCACTCACCGGCGCATGGGTGGATAACCGGAAAGTCGCTTCCATCGGTGTGGGAGTGCGCAGATGGATCTCTATGCATGGCTGTGCGATCAATATCACCGAAGATAGCCTCGCCGGATTTAACCGCATCATTCCATGTGGTCTCGCAGGCGTCGAAATGACCTGCGTGAATCGGGAGATTCCTCCGCCCGGCACATCCGTCGCCGAGTTTGCGGAGATCTTGGCGGAGGTTTGTCTGAAGCACACGTCAATGGAACGCTGCTAAAAGCCCTCTCTCAGGCTTCACTGGAAGCCAGCCGCCGTTCCTGCAACAGGAAACGCGAGCTGAACCGGCCCTTGTTGTAGCGCTGGCAGCACTCCGCACAGGCGACCTTCCTGGCAATACGCCGGACTCGCGGGTAGGTTGCACCGCATTTATGGCAGACATATACAAAGCGCCGCTTCTGGCGCCTCCGCTGCCAGTCCAGGTGGTGGCAGCGGTCTTCTCCCGCGATCCCCAAGTCCGCGCAAGCCTTCTGCCACTCAGGGCCATGCGGGCTGACATTCCGGGGAAAATGGCGGCAGAAGGTCAGGACATGCGCCAGCTCGTGGCGAAAGGTCACTCGCGTCTCTTCGGCGGCTTCCTGCATAAGCCGAGGATTCAGAATAATACGGGCTTCGTGACAGCGGGCCTGACCGGCTGAGGTGCGCAACAAAGGATTCCAGTAAACCTCTACCCGTGCAAGAAGCTCCTCAGGCAGGTGCGGCGTGAGGCAGGCATATGCCTCCGCAGTCATCTGGTCATCCAGTTTCCAGGCCCTCGGCATAACTTCGCGCCGGTCGATCAGCTCGACCAGCCGCTTGAGCTTCAGCGTTCCCTGTCTCATCCTGCTGCAGCCTGATCGCTTTCCGTCTCAGGCAGTTTCATTGCGGGAGCCGTTCAACGTCTTTTCGGCACATTCCTCCATCGGGCCGAATGACTCAGCGCGAGGGGTGTTTTGCGGCACGCTCCCTGGCTTCTTCTCGACGAAGTTTAGCTGCTTTTCCTCATAGGATACCAGCGTATTCGGCGGGACAGAGTGCATGAGAAAGACATTCCCTCCAATCGTGCTGTTGTATCCCACCGTGGTTGAACCGCCCAGAATGGTCGAATTCGGATAAATCGTCACGTGATCCTCCACGTTCGGATGGCGTTTTCCGCCCTTTTTGATTCGACCCATCTCGTCTTTTTCGAAGCTCTTCGCGCCCAGGGTCACTCCATGGTAAAGCTTCACATGGGAGCCGATCCGGCACGTCTCCCCAATGACCACCCCCGTCCCGTGGTCGATGAAAAAGTAGGGTCCAATTTCTGCTCCTGGATGGATATCAATCCCAGTCCGGGAATGCGCCCACTCCGTCATAATCCGGGGGAGAAGCGGCACGTGCTTCTGATAGAGCAGGTGAGCCAGCCGCTGGATGGAGATGGTCTCAATGGAAGGATAGGAAAGAATGATCTCCGCATAGGAAACGGCGGCGGGATCACCTTCGTAGGCAGCCTGCACGTCGGTCTTTAGAATCTCGCGGACAGATGGCAATTGCTCCAGGAACCACGTCACCATCTCCTCCGCGCTGCCTTCCACCTGTTTTCCCATTTCACAGGCGCGGATACTCTTGCACATCTCCCGGTGCAATTGCCCAGCCACAACCAGGATGCGTGATGCGGTGAGAGATGGCACCTCCGCGGATGGCAATGGCTCATCATCGTGATAGCCCGGGAAAAGTATTTGTAAAAGCCGCTCACAAATCCGGGCGATCGCTTTCTTCGAAGGAAGATTTGCGCCATCGATATTGTTGATCGCGCCTACCCGGCGGTAAGACTCGACCATCCTCTCGCCCAGAGTCTGGGCCTGAGGCAGGTCAAAGGGTTTGATCTCTTGAGACATAAACGGTCAGTCTAAAAGGCTACGGGCATCGCCGTTTTGCAAGTGCTTCCCTTCTGTGGACTCGAGCCGATCTCATCCGGCGATACGCCCCTGAAAGGTTACGCACAAATGGTTCAGGAGGAAAGCACACGTGCTCCATCTGCGAGGCGAAAGAGGTAGGCTTTGCCCCGGTGACCGCTCCGCGCTGTGTATTCACGGGGCAGCTGTTCCTGAATTTGGCTGGCTTTCTCTTTCGCAGCAATCGCGACAATTGCCCCCCCAAACCCGCCTCCGGTCAGGCGTGCACCAAAAATGCCCTCCGTTTTTCTAGCAATCTCGACCAGCAAATCCAATTCGGCGGTGCTGTTATCAAAGTTTTGCTGAGAGCTTTCGTGAGACTGAAACATCAACTGCCCGAAGGTAGCCACGTCCTCAATTCGCAGGGCTTCAATGCCTCTTTGCACCCGTTCATTTTCCCCCACAATGTGCCGGGCGCGGCTCAATTCCAATTCACTCAGTTCCGCCGCGCGGTTTTCCAGTTCATCAAGCCCATCAATCTCTCGCAGGCTGGAAACTCCCAGTTTGGCCGCGGCAGCAAAACATTGTTCCCTCCGCTCATTGTATTCTCCACCGACCAACCGATGCGGTGCGCCGGTGTGACAGACCAGCACTTCCACCCCTCCTGGCACGGGAACGGTGGTGACTGTCTCATACAGACAGTCCAGGTAAATCACATGATCCGCTTTGCCGAAAACGGACGATACCTGGTCCAGCAAACCGCAATTCATGCCCACGTATTCATTTTCTGCACGCTGGCAAAGTTTAGCCAATTCCAGGTTATCCAGCTCCTGGTCAATCAGGGTGAGCAGGAATTTTGCGGTTGAAACCTCCAAGGCTGCGGAACTGCTCAGCCCGGCTCCGATTGGCAAATCACTGGATATCTCTGCTTCAAAAGAACGCAGCTTAAAACCAGCACGCATCAACTCACGGGCTACACCGAGGGGGTAACTCGTCCAGTGATCACGCCGATGGCTTTCCAAATCATCTGCGGATACCGTGAGCGCATCCGGGAAATCTTTTGATGACAACTGAAAATGCGCACCTTCGGCGCTTCCAGCTTCACGGCCGTTCAAGGTAACTCCGGCGGAAATGGCTCCAGAGAGGACGAATCCCTGATTGTAATCCGTATGATTACCCAGCAACTCGACCCGGCCCGGGGCAAAGGTCTCAATAAACATCCCACTGCTCATGGCGGCATTGTTAAGAGACGAACCGGGGAAAGGCAAGGGAGCATTCTCAGGGTTATCAGGCTTCAAATAAGGCTTCCCTTACACCTTCCGTTTTTGCCCGAACTTCCACGCAAACGGTAAGACTGTGGTCGCTGCGGAGCCCCGTCAGGGCAGCCTTCGCGCCGTATTGCTTAAACTACGTTAAAATTTGAAATAGGTGGAATTAGTACCTATAAACGGCGGCGTCAGGCCCTCTTTGCTAATTTTTTTCGGTTTTTGACTCTTATTTGGAAAAAAAATGTTGCATTGGCTTTCTCAAGTTCCTTTATAGGCAGTGTAGCTTAGGCAAAAGAAACATCTTCACTTAGCTCACTTGTATTCTTATGGATATTCCAGCAGACAATCTCCGCCGCGCTGCGGAGATCAAAGAACAGATCGACCAGCTCAATCAAGAGTTGGACGGTATTCTCTCCGGCAGCACGCCGGCTAAATCTACGACGACCCGCAGAAAGCCTGGCCGCCCGGCTGCTAAAAAACCCGGCCGCCCTGCTGGCTCGGGTAAAAAGCCTGGCCGTCCGGCTGCTAAAAAACCCGGTCGTCCCGCTGGCAGTGGTAAAAAACCGGGCCGTCCCGCAGGTAGCGGTAAAAAGCCCGGCCGTCCCGCTGGCAGTGGTAAAAAACCGGGCCGTCCGCCAAAAGCGGCGACGGCTTCAAGCACAGACGCAGCTCCAAAAAAACGGGGGCGTCCCGCAAAAAAGTCAGTAGCGGCGGCTGATAGTACCCCGAAAAAACGCGGACCAAAACCGGGTACTCGCAGTTCACCGCTTAAAGGAAAAAAACGCCCAAAGTCTCCTTCCGGACCGTTGGGTGATGCCGTCATCAAGGTCCTGCAACGCTCCAATGACCCTATGTCAGTAGCGGAGATTCACGACGGCTTAAACGAAGACGGTTATGTCTTCACCGCTAAAGATCCGCGCAAAAACCTCTACGCACGTATTCACACCCTGAAAGGCGTGAAGCGCGTGGCTCCGGGACGTTTCGCCCTGGAGAAGTAATCTGGGCAGAGGTTTATCCAGCGCTCCAAATTCAACAGCGGGGACGGTTCAGGCCGTCTCCGCTTTTTCTTTGCCGCCCCACGCCGCGCGCAACTCCCCAGCGCGATCACGAATTTCGCCCAGCTCCTTTTTATCCTTGCGCCGCAGATTCCGGACTTGGAACAGCATGCGACGGTTATCCGCAAACTTCTCTTCATGCCGGGCGAGGAAATCCCAGTAAAATACCGTAACCGGGCACGCTTCCTCTCCTGTGGCTTTCTTGGGGTCATAAGGGCAGTGCCTGCAGTAGTTGCTCATGCGGTTGATGTAGTTGCCGCTCGCGCAATATGGCTTGGTCCCAACCACTCCCCCATCCGCAAATTGGCTCATCCCGACCGTGTTCGGCAAACTCACCCAGTCAATTGCATCCAGATACATCGCCATATGCCACTCATGAAACTCATGCGGATCTGCACCGTAAACCTGGGCAAACAATCCCAGCACCATGAGACGCTGGATGTGGTGGGCATAACCGTGCTCCAATACCTGCGCCATGGATTGACGAAGGCACTCCATGTCCGTTTTGCCATCCCAGTAAAACGGCGGCAGCTTATCGTGCGCCTTGAGATGGTTAAGCCCGGCATATTCCGGCATGCGCAGCCAGTAAATGCCTCGGACAAACTCGCGCCAGCCCAGTAATTGACGCACGAATCCTTCCACGCTGTTCAGTGGCGCCGTATCCTGTTCATAGGCCTTCACCGCTGCGTCCACCGCCTCACGCGGGTTCAGCAGCTTGTTGTTAATGACCAGAGAAAGACGGGAGTGATTCAGAAATGGCTCCTCTGTCCACATGGCATCCTGATAGGTGCCAAAATCCGCCAGCCGTTTGCTGATAAAGTCCCCAAGGTATTTCTTCGCGTCTTTCCGGGTCACCGGTAAATCAAAGTCTCCCAGTTTTCCCGGGTGATCACTGAACCGCTTCCGCACCAGTTCCAAGACAGCTTTGGTGGTTTCGTCCGGCTGAAATTTTGGCAATGCTGAAAGTCGACCAGGTCCCTTTTTTCCAAAAGTCTCCCGGTTGTTCTCATCAAAATTCCATTCGCCCCCAACTGGGTCCCCTCCTTTCTCCATAAGGATGCCCGTGCGCTTTCGCATCCATCTGTAAAAGGTCTCCAAAAGGAAACTCCTGCGGTCTTTGGCCCAGCTGTTGAAGTCTTCCAGCTTCAGATAGAAATGCCTGTCCGGTAAAATCTCTATCTCCACGCCGGAGTCGGCCGCTCGTTTCTCGAGCGCTTCGCGTACCCGGTAATCACCCGGCCGGACGACGCGAATCCTCTCTGGCTGAAGTTCCGCCAGGTCTTTTTTGAGAATGCCGGCAAAGCTTTTGCCACGGTCTCTCCGCCTGTCTTCATTCAACTCATGATAATGGACGGGCAGCTCTTTCTCTTTCAAGCCGTCCCGAAAATGGCGCATGCACGTCAGGAAATAGACAATGCGCAATTTGTGACAGCGCACATGCTCCTGCTCTTCCTCTACTTCGGCCATCCAGAACGTGTCCTGTTCTGGATCAAAATCATCGAAAATGGCGGACTCGTGATCGAGCTGATCACCAAGGATGATGTTGAGGTTGCGCAACCTTTTCCGGCTGGCTGCGGGTGATGATCTTGATGAACGCGACTGTGCCATGAGCAAAAGCTTTTACGCTTCAGCCTCCCTTTTGGCCGGGGCATCGTCTTCGATCCCCAGGTTCGCCTTCCTTACTCGGCCTGATCTTTCTTATTCTCGAGCCGCACTGCCCGCTCTTCCAGGAAGCGCAAAACCTCTTCCGCAAAATTCTCGCTGATACCTTCGATTTCCGCGATCTTCTTCGGCTCGGACTTACGCAGGCGTTCCACCGAGCCGAACTTTTCAAGCAGCAGCTTTTTCCGGCGCGGGCTCACTCCCGGGCAATCATCCAGGACACTTTCGTCCATCCGCTTTTTCAGCAGCAACCGGTGGTAGGTATTGGCAAAGCGATGCGCTTCATCACGGATGCGCTGCAGTAACCGCAACGCCCCGGAGTCTTCCGGCAAACGCAGCGGCTGATCATAGCCTGGACGAAATACTTCTTCGAACTGCTTAGCCAGACCTATGACCGGCTGCTCTGACAGGCCGAGTTTCTGCAGCTCCTTACACGCGGAACTTAATTGGCCCTTGCCGCCATCGACGATGATTAAGTCTGGTAGACGCACGTAACGAGTCTTGCTTTTCTTCTGGCTCTCCTCCCTCGCCAGACGGCGGCTTTGTTCCATCGGTGATTCCTGAGAATCTTCCGTTTCCTCACCAGCTTGCTCTTTCTGCTCCAGCAGCACCCTCGAATAACGGCGCCGCACGACCTCTGCCATGCTGGCAAAGTCATCCTGGCCTTTCACCGTTTTGATCCGGTAGCGCCGGTAGTTTGATTTCTCCGGCACCCCGTTGCGGAAGCTCACCATGGATGCGACAACATGCGTCGTGGAGATATTGGAAATATCAAAGCACTCCATCACTTCAGGCGGACCTGGTAAGCCTAGTGCCTCACCCAGCACCTGAAGGTCCTCTTCCGGATTAATCGCGCTGGGCAACTGCGCATGGGTGAATTTTCTTTTCTTGCTCGTCGTTCGTTTGAGGTCATCCAGCATATCGCGGAGCTGGGCGGCCCTCTCGAAGTCAAATTTCTGCGCGGCGTCTTCCATCTGTTTCTGCACGCTCTCGATCATCTCGTGGGAGTGACCTTCCAGGAATTCACAGGCCTGTTCGACCCGCCCTAGGTACTCTTCCCTCGTGATATTCCCAATACATGGGGCGGTGCAGTTCTTGATGATATCATTATGACAATGAGCATAGTCCTGCTCTCCCGGCTCCACCGGACGGCAGGAACGTAAGCCGTATTGCTTATTGATCCAGTTCAGGGTCGACCGCAGTGAGCCAGAGTGGGCAAAAGGTCCGAAATACCGGCAACCGTCATCTTTGCGCAGCCGCGTGGTGGCAAATTTCGGCCAGGGCGCATCAAGATCGATTTTCGCCAGCAGAAACCGTTTATCATCGCGGAAACTGACATTATATCGCGGGCGGTAGTCCTTGATCAGCTTCCCTTCAAAAAGGACGGCTTCCGCCTCACTCTTGACCGTGTGAACCTCAAAGTCCCAGATCGAGTCAATCAAAGCGCGCGTTTTCAGATCTGCCTTCAGCCTTTTTGAAGGCATAAAATAGGTGCTCACCCGCTTTCTCAGATCCCGCGCTTTCCCCACATAGATAACCCGGTTCAGCCGGTCACGCATGACATAGACGCCGGGCTTGTGAGGGACCTCCTGCAGCTTTTTGTTGAGATCAGGTTTTTCTTTCTGGATTCCTTGCGCCATGAGTTCGGTCTCGGTTGCTTATGGAACAATAAACGGGCGGCCAGCCGCTGCTTTACCCTCTTGAACAGATGATCAATCCCGCCGGTCTGAAGGTTGCATTGTCTTCGGAAACATCTTAGCCTTCGCCACCTTTACTTTCTTACCCAGGCTACTGTTCACACCTCCCGCTGCTCCTTTCAACCCGTTCACCTGTCACTCACGTTTTGGAGATTCGTCAAACTAACTGCTACCATTCCCGGCGCCGCGCGGCACACCTCCTCCTCGCGGTGCTGTTTTCAGTTCCTTTTATCCTGACTCCGGTTTTTCCTGCCCAAGCTCAGGATGACGAGCTCATCGACGAAGCGATTGAATCCGCGACGGAAACCGCGGATGACTCCGCCCTCTCCAGTTCGGAGCTGGATGACATTCTGGATCCGGATGAGCAGTTTCCGGGCTTGGAAGAAATCGAAGCAAGCGCGGTCCGGCTCGCTACACCTCCCGCTGAGGAAGGCGAGTCGTCGTCAGCAAGTCGCCCGGCCGAACCGGCGGATGAAGATGCCGAACCGGTTGCCTCAATCGAGCCGGCCCTTCCGCCGGATGATGAAGCGGCCCCAACCGACGACGTGATGGAGGACCCTGAACCGGCTCGTGACGGTGTGGAGATCGGGTTATTGGATTCCAGCCCCTTCGCCGATGAGAGCCCCTTCAGCTCAGTTTCCTCCATCCCCATCCCCTCTGCCCAGATGGATTCTGGCAGCGCAACGGATTCTGCGTCAGAGGATGGCAGCTCTGCCCGCGAGGCGCCACCCCTCCCGAGTCCGGCCGGTGAGGACGAAGAAGGCCCTGCTCTGGAATCTGTCTGGGACCTCGTCCGGAAAGCCCTGGAGCGTGCCAGCATCATCATGGGCGCCCTTCTGGTGCTTTCCATCATCGGCGTGATGCTCGTCTTCTATTTCCTGGTGGCCTTGACCAAAACGCGTATTGCATCCGGCCGGTTCCTGCGTGGCGCGGAAAGCCTGATCGAGCAAGGCGATTATCTGGGTCTGCTTCGGATGACGAACCAGAACAACCAGGCCGCCTCGCAGATTGTGGGCAAATCAATCGATTTCGTGACGAAAAATCCGGACGCGGACTTTGAGAGCGTGAAGGAAGTCGCCGAAGCGGAAGGCGCCCGCCAGGCCAGCTCGCTCAATCAGCAGATCACCTACCTCTCGGATATCGGCGCCATTGCACCGATGCTGGGGCTGCTCGGCACGGTTATTGGCATGATCAAATCATTCAACGTTCTTGCGGTCGATGTCGGGGCAAGGCACATGGCCATCGCGGAAGGTGTCGCGGAAGCCCTCGTGACCACCGCGGCAGGGCTGCTCGTCGGCATTCCAGCCATGCTTTTTTACGCCTTTTTCCGGGGCCGCGTGCAGGGGCTCATCTCGCATCTGGAGTCTTCCACCACCTACATCCTTTCCTTGCTTGCTGTATCTCACAAGAAAAAGGTATCAGCCCGTCCGATTGAACCACCGGTACGGCAGTCCGCCAGCCAGGTCCCTGTGGCCGCCCCTCAGGATGTGTTCTGATCGTTCCAGCGCTCACCCCTCGCCTTTCACCGCACGATCATGAAGTTTCAGCAGAGCAAGGTTGAGCCGACACGATTTCAGCTCGCGCCCATGGTGGACGTGGTCTTTCTGCTGCTCATCTTTTTCATTATTACCTCCACGTATGCGCGATGGGAAACCGAACTCAACATCGTCGTCCCCGCCGCGGAAGAAGGTGAAACGGATCAGCGCTCCAAGGGAGAGCTGATCGTCAACGTGGGGCCGGAAGGCCAAATAGTGGTTAACAACGTAACCTTGTCTCCCGGCGACCTTCTCGAAAGACTTTCCGCTCTCGCCGAGCTCTATCCAGATCAACCCATCATCCTGCGCGGGGACGAGAACACCAAGTACGAGCACATCGTTCGGGTGCTGGACATCTGCCATCAGGCCAAGATTTGGAATGTTGCCTTTGCGACCCGGGATCCTGACTCTCCGGTTCCGTGAATGCCCGCCTGAGAGAAGCGTCCAATGAAGAAGGGAAGTTGTGCATTTTCCGTAAAGTCCTGTATACAGATTAGCAGTCGCCGGGTTAACTCCCGGTTTTTTGGTGCCGGGTTTCGAGCGGAAGAAGATCGAAGCGCCAAGACGGAAGACGATTAAGATTCAAGATGGTGAAACTGAAACTCTCTTTCAGCATTGGCCTTGGCGGCGGAAGAACCGGAATGCCTGCCCTCTGGCTTGTCTGCGCGCTTGGTTTTTTTGTCCCCGCTTCGGCCTTGCACGGTCAGCCGGCGCCTGGCGAGGTGCCCCGGGCGATTCCAGTGGCGCCGTCAGGGGAAGGACAGGACGAAGATTTGGCTGATTCTCAGCCGCCGCAGACGATTCAGTTGCCGGAGAACGTTGAGATTCGCCGGGCAGAACGGGTGGAGGATCAGGACGGCGAAGACGATCGCATCGACGAGCTGGCCCCGGAGGATGTATCGCCGGAGGAGGACGGTTCCGTTCTGGAAGCTCCCGCAGGGGATGACGCTTCCGCTGAGGAGCGGGTGTTTTCCGGGGCCAATGGGATGTATGCCAACCAGTTGTGGGAACTGGCCTTTGATCAGTATGTTTCCTATCTGAAACAATTTCCTCAGGGCAGCAATCGTGCAGCGGCCTATTATCGAGCAGGTGAGTCAGCTCTGAAAATGGGTGATGAGGCGCAGGCGCGAAAACTCTATGAGGGTCTGCTTGGCGAGTTTGAAAAGGGAGATTTTTTTGGCCGGGCGGCGTTCCGACTGGGTGAGTTCTACTACCGGGATGGTGACTTTGAAGGCGCCTTGCCTATGTTCCGGCGAGCCGCGGCACAAATGGAGGATGAGAAGCTGGTTCTCACTGCCCGCTTTAAAGTTGGGCGCGCGCTCGAAAAGCTCGGCCGTCCGGGTGAGGCAAAATATTCCTACCGTGAAGTCACCGAGGGAGAAGAGGACACTCCCTACAGTGACCTGTCTCGCCTTGCTCTGGCACGAATTCTTATCCGCTCCGGGGAGAAAGAAGAGGCCCTTAAGGCCTTTGAGGAATTGATTCAGGACGAAAACATTGATCAGGAAGTTCGCTCCGACTCCGTTTTGGAAGCGGGCCTGATTGCCGCGGAACTCGGTCAGGCCGACAAGGCCGTGACTTATCTCGAAGAGGTCCTGAAAAACCCTGGCCTGCGTGACTGGCACGCTCAGGCCGCGCAGGTCATCATGCAATTGCTATATGCTCAGAGAGAATTTCAGAAGGTCATCGAACGGTATGATCAATACTCGCAAGTGCTCAGCGGGAATCAGCGGGTCGAACTCCTGACCTTAACGGCCAAAGCCCATCGCCGACTGGGAAAAAATGATGAGGCCAGCAAGATCCTGCTTACCATTTTCGAAAATTATCCAAACTCCCCTCAGGCGCCGGAAGCTGAGTATCAATATCTGCTCAGCCTCTATCAGATGGGTGAAGATAATCTCGTCCCACGTATTGACCGCTTTTTGTCCAAGCGTCCTCCACAAGAGTGGCAGGACCGCGCTTATCTCCTGAAAGCCGAAATCCTTTTCCTGAGTGAGAAATATGAGGAAGCGGCCTATACCTACTCCTCGATTATCGGCTCCCAACTTCCTGAGGCCGTCAAAGCTCAGGCCTCGTATCGCCAGGCCTGGTGTTTTCTGAAGCTGGAAGAGTTACCGGAGGCCGTCCGCCGTTTTAATGAATTTATTAAGACTTATCCCGATCATGAAATGATCCCGCAGGCCATGCTGCAACGAGCTCAGATTTACCTGAGAGAAGAGAAGTTGGAATTCGCGGTGAAGGACTATACCAGGTTAATCGAAGATTACCCGGAAGCTGGCGAAGCACGCGAAAGCGCTCTATACAACCGTGCACTGATTCAAGGTCAGCAGGAAAATACCAAAGGAATGATCGATTCGTTCCGCCAACTGCTGCGTGAGTATCCGGAAACGGAGTATGCGGACAAGGCCAACTGGTATAAGGCCAAGGCACTCTATGAACTCGGTGAAGCATCCGAAGATGCCGAGCACCTTGAAGAAGCGATTGAGGCTTTCCGACAGGCCGCGAAACTGGCGGAGGAAGCCTATGGAGAAAATGCCCGCCTTTTTATTATTCGCTGTTTGTATCAACTCGAACGGGTCGGTCAGTTGGCTCAGGAAATTGAGGATTATTATGCGGTGGAGCGCACCTTTCAGGTCCCCGTCGATATCCTGATCTGGGTCGGCAAAACTTATCTGGATCAGGAACGCTATGAATTGGCCCAGCGCTTTTTTGGCCTGGCTAAATCCAATAATCGTTTTGATCCTTCAACTCCTGCCCACGCCAATATGCTGCGTGATCTCACCATCACCCAACTCCGACTGGGAGAGTTTGATCAGGCCCTGGAAACCATCGATACATTCGCCGAAGGCCAGAAAGAAAATCGCAGGAATGTCGCTGAGGCCCACTTACACCGAGCCTGGGCTTACATTGGACAAGGTGAATACTCCAAGGCGATGGATGAAACGGACGAAACGATTCGTCTCTATCCCAGCGGCACTCTCAATGGCGAAGCGCTCATTATGAAAGGGAATATCCACTTCGCCAGTGGTGATTTCTGCGAAGCGGCCAAGCGCTACGCTTCGGTTGTCCTGACCTATCTGGATCCCCGCATCACTCCGGAGGCGATGCATCGGGCCGCTAAAGCCTATGAACTTTGCGGTGACCGTGGCAAAGCGGAAAGCATCCGCGGGGATCTCGCCAAGGAGTATCCGAGCTACAAATACGAGGCCGGACCTTTGGACTACCTGCTTGCCCCTCGCCAAAGCTAGCCGGAGGGGTGGCAAGAGACGGCAGTCTGTTTCGAGGATTACCCCATATTTAGGGCGAAGCATCCGCTAAAGCTGTATATGTAGTGGGAATCAGTCAATTTTCTGATGTTTTGGCCCCGACGTAGTTTGACACTGACCGGCCCTCCCCTTATTCTTCGGCTAAGATCCTGGTTTCATACTTTTCTTTTCGCGCGCCCGCCCATTTACAACCTAGACACCTGGCTCCTTTTTGGGTCTGAACCGAAGTCCACGGCGGCCCAATTCAATGAACTTCTGGAACACCACATTTCTGATCGTGGGTTTGGGGTTGTCGGCTGCTTTCTCCGCCGCCGCCAACGAGGTGGCGTCACAACAGCTCTTCCAGGCTGATTTGCTGACCCGGCGGGGTGACCAATTCCTGGAAGAAGGCAAACCGCAGGAAGCTGGACTGGAATACCGGCAGGCCCTCACCCTTTTCCGCCAACTGCATAAAGATTTTCCACGATATCAGAACGCCACCGTGGCGCGGCGGATCGGTGGCCTTCAGCAGAAGTTGAAGGGTCTTGAGCAATCCGGCTCTCGGGCGCGGGAATTCTCATCTTCGGAAGTCGCGGTCTTCTCCTCGGTCACACCGCCCGCGGAGGAGATTCGCCGGGCTCAATCGGTCAAACCGCCTGATCGAGGCACCGCAGTCGGCTCTTCCGCCTCCGTAGAAGCCAAAGAGCTCTCAAGCATCCGGCAGACCCTGGCCGAGACAGAAGAAGCTCTGGCTGTGAGCCGGGAAAAAAATGATGACCTCCAAAAGCGTCTTCAGCAGGCAGAATCCGAACTCGCCGTGGCGATCAGCGACGACCACGAAGAGGTGGACATCGACAAGCTGCGTGAAGAAGCCCGTCATTACCGGGAAAAACTGAATGAAGTGAGGGATGAACAGGCAGCCGAGTCCAAGGCGTTCACCCTGATGCAGCAACAGTTGGAAAAGAAAACCGCGGAGCTGGAAGAAGCTGAAAGCCGCCTGAGCGAGCTTGAACTGAGCAGTGATGAGGAAACTGAAAAGCAGCTCGCTGAACTCAAGGCAGCCCGGGAAGAACTTCGGTCCTTGCGTGAAGCGCTCGGAGTCGAAGACGAAACCCTTGCCTCTGCTGGCCTTGATCGGCTGCTTTCGGAACGAAAAGATCTGGTTGCCGAAAACAAAGAACTCAAAAAACAGATCTCGGAGCTGCGCCGGGAGGAACATGGCGGTGCCAGATCCTATTCCTCCAGCGAAGACTCGACCGCTCTAGCGGAAGTTGAGAAACGCCTGGAGGTTCAAGCGGCGGAGCACGAAACATCCCTTCAGCAGATCGAAAAGCTCCAGGAGGAGCTTGCCGCGGCTAATCAGGAAGTCAGCAATCTACAGGAACGGCTTCACGAAGAGGAATCGGGCGAACCGGGCAATCTATCCGAGAAGGATGAGCAATTGCTCCGGCAGCGCTTGGAGGAATACCAGCGCCGCATGGAATTGGCCGGCCAGGACCGCATGAAGACCATCGAAAAAGTCGGCAAACTCCAGCTTCAGCTTGCGCAGACCCAGGATGCCCTGGAGGAAGCAGAGGAGCGGGCGGATTCCTTGACCCAAAAAGGGGCTGACCTCGAGGAAGGACGGCAGTTGCTGATTGCCGCGGGTGAAGGTGAAGAAGGGCAGAACAGCTTGGGCAGCCGCATTGAAACCCTCAATAATGCCCTGCGCCGCACTCAATCAGAGATCAAACTTCTCAAGCAGGAAAATGCCGCATTAAAGTCCGCCTCGACCTCCTCCCGGCAGGAAAGCGACGCCAAAATGAAGGAGGAAGCCGAAAATCTGGTCTCGCAACTGGAGGCGGCGCGCAAAGAAAACGCAAAGCTGCAGGAGGAAGCGCAGCGCTTGCTCCGTTCCCGGTTTCAAGTGGAAGCTCGCTTGCAGACTGTTGAAGGAAAGCTGGAAAGTGAGCAACAGGCGCTCGACAAAGCCAAGGAACGGGCCCTGACCGCCGAAAACGAGCGCCAGCAGCTCGTCGCCAAACTTGAAAAAGCCAACGAACGCATGGCCGAGATGGAGGAAGAGCAACAGAACCTCCAGGAGCAGATGGATGAGCGGATGGCACAACTCCAGGACCCCATTGAGGAAGATGCTGACGGACAGAGCGATCCGGAGCGGGTAGCCAAGCTCACACGCCAGAATGAGAATCTTAAAAGGGAGCTGGAAAGATTGCGGGGTGAATTGGAACGCAAAGATGCTCAGATCGCCCTGGCAAATGCCGAACGGCAGCCGCCGGTGACAGAATCCGCTGCCAGTCAGCAGCAGACTGAGCCCCCTCAGGAAAGCCATAGCCCGGAGGAAACAGAAAGCGCCACCTCAGTCGCCATGGCAGACCCTCTCATGATGGGGCCAGGTGCCGTCACCGTGATCAATGTGGAAGATCCCTTCGAACTGGACCTGGAATCTCCCCCTGCCCCAGCCAATCAGGGAGCGCCTTTGGGCGGGCCGATTGTCGGCACGTCTTCCCCAGCTCCCGCCGGATTGGACTCGGGTCAGGTCGATCTCGCCCGCGAAGCGAGCCGTCATTTCCAGCGCCAGGAGTTTGAACAGGCTGAAAAGCTTTTCCAGCAGATGCTCGAGAAAGATCCCAACAACGTCTTCGCGCTGTCCAATCTGGGCGTTGTCTATTTTAAAACAAACCGGAATACCAAGGCGGAAGAGGTCCTGACCCGAGCCATTGAAGTTGACTCACAAGACGCATTTTCCTACGAGACGCTCGGAATCGTTTACTTCAAAGAAGGCAAGATTGATGAGGCCATTGAGGTCCTGAGCAAGTCTCTGGCCATTGAGGACAAGAGCGCGACCGCCCATAACTTTCTGGGAATCGCCGCCGCGGTAAAAGGGTGGCCAGAGGCCGCTGAAGACGAGCTCCGTAAGGCCATCACCCTCAACCCGAAATATGCGGACGCGCACTTCAATCTCGCCGTGCTTTACTCCCGCCGGGATCCTCCTTCCCTTGCTCTTGCCGCCAAGCATTACAACAAAGCGCTTTCTTTGGGTTCACGCCGTAGTGATGACCTCGACAAGGTCTTGAGCGAAAAGGGATTGCTCGATAATTGATCTCCTCATGGCGGAGGCAAAATTGGATCAGGGAAAGCTCATATATGCGGCGCCGGCC
The DNA here is from genome assembly GCA_964622095.1 of uncultured Verrucomicrobiales bacterium. Classification (GTDB taxonomy): domain Bacteria; phylum Verrucomicrobiota; class Verrucomicrobiia; order Verrucomicrobiales; family CAZUPP01; genus CAZUPP01. The sequence goes on along the minus strand of CAZUPP010000001.1, from coordinate 213,279 downwards.
AAGGTGAACCTGCACCTGCGCATTGAAGGGAGACGCGACGATGGCTTTCATGAGCTTGAGACGGCCATCGTCCCTCTTGACCTGACGGATTCTCTGACCTTCGAGCCCGTCCCGGCCACCAATAAGTCCCAAGTTGAGCTGACTTGCAGCGATCCGCGGATTGCTTGTGATGAGACCAACCTCGTTCGCCGCGCCCTGACCGCCTTTAGAGAAGTGACCGGCTTTCCGCTCCCCGCGATGCGCATTCACCTCGAGAAAAACATTCCCAGCGGGGCGGGACTGGGCGGAGGAAGCAGTAACGCGGCGGCGGCATTGAAGGCGGCGAACCACTTTAACGGCAACCGGTTGGAGGTTGACGATCTCACTGACATTGCGGCCCGCGTTGGTTCAGACGTCCCCTTCTTTCTCTTCGACGCTCCCGCCTGGTGCCGCGGGCGAGGTGAGATCGTCGATCCGGCCAGTTTTTCTGATCGGGTCTCCTCCCTGCCAATGCTCCTGATCAAGCCGCCCTTTGCTGTCGCCACTCCTTGGGCCTATCGATCCTACGCCAACGGCGCAACCCTGAGTGGTTTTCCGCGGGAGCCGCAGCGGACAACGGGCCTGGATCTGGAGCTGATCAACGATCTCGAGCCTCCCGTTTTTGGCAAGTTTATCACCCTGGCATCCTTGCGAACCTGGCTGCGCGATCGTCCGGAGGTGAATGCCGCGCTCATGAGTGGCTCAGGCTCAACCGTCTTCGCGGTCTTAAACGACCTCAAAGATGCCACCACACTGATTGAGAACTTGCGCCAGAATTTCGGTGGCTCATACTGGTTTCGAAAAGTCAGGGCAGCGATGAGGGCTCACACGCAAAGACCGTCATAGTCAATCGGATTTGCAGATTTTTCTTAAGGCGCATAAAATTTTCGTGCGGATAAAAGCTTTCCTTTTCCAAATGAATTTGGCAAGTTGACGGTATCCGAAGCCGCTTGCTCCTTCGGCTCCTTCGCCGCTTCCGTGACCAGACCGTTTGCCTACTCCCGCTGCAGGTGATTCTTGCGCGAGAGAAGGAGAATGGCCGGTCCCAGAAGCGCAGGACTGATGAGGCGGGACGACCCGGCGAAGGTAAAATTCACCGCAGCACCGGCACTTTGCTTCACCCCGTGGAGCACCTGCCGCCCGCCCCATGAAGGCCTTTAACATCCAGGGAAAGACGGCGAGCTCCCCCTCCCATGACTCGACCCGCAGCGCCCCTCGCGCTGCCGGCAGCGGAGAAGAGCGCTCGGCACCCCCCACAGCCAGCGCGACCGATCTGGCGGAGATGATCCTTGGTGTGCATCAGTATTTCCTTGTCGATCTGGCCAAGGAGTTGTCTCAGTCCAGCGTCTCTTTCGTGCAGTTCTTCCTGCTGGGTCATCTGGAGGAGGATCAGGCGCTGACAATGTCAGAGATCGCCAAACGCATGGGCCACAGCACCGCCGCTGCGACGGGTTTAGTCGACCGGTTAGAGAAGCTGGGTTACGTGCAGCGCTCGCATTCCAAAGAGGACCGGCGCAAGGTGCTGGTGCAGATCTCGCGGAAAGGCTCACGCCTCGTCGAACAGGTGCGGTCCAGTATCATGACCCGCGTGGAGCACCTCATGGATACGCTGACGGACAGCGAGAAATCCACTTGGGTCGAGATCTATCAGAAGATCTTCAATTTCTTCCAGGAAGCCTAGGAAACCTGGCCGGACTTCATCCTGTCCTGTGCGTCAAAGCTGTGGCATCATCGTCAGGCCTATGACGGACATCAGCAATCTGGACCTGCATCAATTCATGGAGCGGCCACGCGGCATCGACTGCCAGCCGGGCGTTTCCGCTGCCTTCATCCGGCGGATTCCATCGCTCGACAACCATGTTGTGGCAGATCGTGAGACTGCGCTGGCACATTTGGCCGCCACTCATCAGCAATGCCTTGCTCTTTTGGGATTGAGCGGTCGCGCGCTGGTAGTCGCTCACCTGGTCCATGGAAATTCCATCGCTGCTCTGGAGCCAGGATGCTATCCGCCCGGTCAGGAAACGCTTATTCCTGAAACGGATGGTCTGATTTCTCAAAATGCCACGGGCCTGGTCATGGGTTTACACGTCGCCGATTGTGCGGCTATCTATTTTTGGGATCCAGTCAGCCGGGCCATCGGACTGGCTCACAGCGGAAAGAAAGGAACGGAAGCGGCTATCGCGTCCCAGCTCATTAAGCAAATGACCGCGACCTATGGCACCAATCCGAATGACCTCTATGTTGAGCTGAGTCCCTGCATCCGGCCACCGCACTATGAAATCGATTTTGCGGCTGACATCCGGAATCAGTGCGCGCAGGCCGGTGTTCCCGAGAAAAATGTGATGGATAATCTGGTCTGCACCGCCTCTTATCCAGACCTCTATTATTCCTACCGTCGCGAAAAAGGAAGAACCGGCCGCATGCTGGCATTAATCTGGCAGGATGAAAAGGCAGTATGATCCCGCTATTCCGGAGCGGATGGATGAGCCCGGGGTAGATGAGACTGAATTGGAAAAGGGCCTGCGAAACCTGACATGGCTGAATCGGGCCTTCGGCGGTTATCGCATCGTCGGGCACTATCTACGGAAATGGTTCGCCCAATCCGGAGCCAGCTTTAGGATACTTGATCTGGCCACCGGAGCCGGAGACATACCGGCTATGATTCTTTCCTGGGGGCAAAAGAGGAACGTTTCCTTTGAAATTGACGCGATTGATTTCCATCCCGGGACACTCGAACTGGCCCGAAGGTGGCATGGCCATCATGCACAAGTTCATTTTTTGGAAGGAGACGCGCGTATTTATCAGCCGGGGCCAGAAAATAAGAAACCATATGATGCAGTTATCTGCTCACTCGCGCTGCACCACTTCACCGAGCAGGACGCGATTGCGGTCATGAAAAACGCCGCCACTCTTTCTGATTGCGTTCTGATCAGTGACCTCGTGCGCTCACGGATAAACTGTGCGCTTATTGACCTGCTCACCCTCACTCTCATGCGCCACCCGCTCAGCCAACAGGATGCGCGCATGTCCATCCGCCGGGCGTTTACCAGGCCAGAGTTACGCAGGTTTGCTGACGAAGCAGGCTGGTCATCTCTGGGCACCGTAACAGCCCGCGTGTTTCCGCCTTGCCGTCAGGCTATTCTCTGGAGGAAGCGGCCGGACTGATCCATACCCTGCCTCATCGCACAAGCCACCCGGCCTGAACGAATTCGACCAACTCCACGGTGGTTGAGTCTTCTGAGCCTTGAGGATACTTAAAGGTAACGATACACGAGAACGGGATGCTGAAATCCACGGTTTCCATTTGTTTGTAGGCTTCACTCTCCCGCTTGAGAAAGGCGTGAATGCCAATAAATTCGCTACGGCTATTGAAAAGCTTGAAGCTCTGATATTCTTCCCGGTCACTGAATAGGTAGTTGTAGTAATTGTCCGGGAAAATATTTACCCGCATGGGCGTAGGCTTGGAGGGCCGCTCATCCTTGAACTCTTCCCACGTGTAAGGATTGAATTCGACGAGAGTTTCCCAATCGATTTTGTAGGTGTTATCCACCTTCTCAAGGACAAAACCGTGTTGAAGAAAATTATCGTCCTCCACAACCACGCAAAGAGCAACCTTGGTATCCTCAAGTTTACCGACACGTTCAATCCTGATTTCATGAATGGGAATGGGCTCGTACTCATTCTCCTTATAGTAGGATGCCATCAGAGTGGTGACCCGCAGGGGATCTCGAATTAAATCAATGGTATCCTGCCAGGTTGACGCTGAGGCATACTCCCGGATGACCGCCTGAATCACATCCAATTCCTCCTGAGGCACCTCGATTTCATCAAAACTGGTCATGATGCTATCACGCTCTGCCTCTGCCTGGACTTCCGCCGCAGCCTTCTCCTTTGCCTTTTCGTCTGCTTCAGCGGCGATTTTCTGTTCCAACTGGCTGGTCATGGCAGCGGAAATGACCCAGAAGATAATCCCCACCACGGCCAGCCCAATCACGATGCAGATCGCGAGGGTTTGCTTGGAGATGACCAGCATCCCTCGCGGAGGACGGCGGGATGAAGGCGGCTGGCTATCCGCGGAGGTCTGAAGTGTGCGAGAGGCCTCGGCGAGCGGGACGGGCGTCGATCTGGCACGCGGAGTTTCTCCGCTCAATGCGATGGGGGAAACAGTCGCGGAGGCGGATTCCGGCTCTGCAGCTGGTGTTTCATTCTGTGGCGGAGAACCGAGCGAATCGCTTGGCTCGATCGAGACATCTTCAACTTCCACGCTCTCAGCCTCTTCAGAATCTCTCCCCACGGCTGAAGCCGAAGCGGTGGAACGCAAGCGGGCAGGCAAACTGGAATTGCGTTTTTTGAAGCGTTTGCGCAGGGCCAGGGAATCCTCTCCTGACAGACCGGCCCGTGAGGTGAAGCGATGGGGCGGCTTGAGCGCGCGGTGAGCACGTTCACCCTCAGCCTCTCCGTCTTCTTCTTCGGTGGATTCACCCCCTACGACCTCCCCCCTGCGCGGAGGTTTTCTTGGTTTGATGGGGATCCGGGTCACGGACAACAGCCTGCGCTCACGCTCCTGGCGCAGCTTGGTCAATTCTTTGTGCTCCTGCACCTTTCTTTCCCGCGCGGCCCGGGCGAGGCTGGCAGCGAGGGCGTCCGAGAGAAAAAGTTCGGCCTGATTCGGGTCAGGAATCCGCAAAGGTTTGGCGCAGGAAGGGCAAGAAATTGTGAGACCGCCACCGCGTTTATCCACGACGAGATGCGTCCGGCAACTGCCGCAATGAAATGAGATATCCGTGGAACCATCCTCGCGCTCAATCAGTTCCGGCGTAGGAAGGCCGGGGTTCTTCGCGCGCTCCAGGATCGCTTCAGCCAGCCGGTCCACCTGAATCTGACTCATAGGCGTTCCGGAATCCGTCGAGTCCTCAGTGTGGTTTGGGTTTGCGACCCTTGAGGGAGATTCGTCTTCCGGAAGGACCTGGCTCTCCTCCGGTATCGTCAAGGTCACGTGGCAAACCGGACAAGGCACCTTTACCCCTGCCCCTTCACGCGCAACCACCAGGGAGTTACCGCACATACCACAGAAAAAGGTGATGTCCTTTTCTTCGCTCGCTTCGGCGACTGAGTCAGAATTCATCTAGTAAGGGGAAAGGAACCGGAATGATGGGCGGACCGGGCGCACACGCGCTGGTGAATCATTCCCTGAGGGAAAACCTGAAGGGACACGCAACCAGCCCATTACGCTGGACTGTAGCGACTTCACTGCTCAGGGCAATGGAAGAGTCAGGATTTACTCTTCGCCCTCACCAGCGGCGCTTGCCTCCAGCCGCGCGGCTTGCTCCGCGACTTCTTCCACAAGGTCCGCGGAAAACACGATCCACCCAGGCTGTACAAAGTCGACAATCTCGACCACGCGATTGCTCTGCACTTCATCGGGATATCTCAGCTTCACAATGGCCAGTTTGGAAAAGCCATCCCGGACATCCAGGGAATCAAAAAAGTCCGCGTCCCGGCGGACATAGCCGTAAAGACCGGTGAATTCTTCACGCGTCCGAATTTCATAGCACTGATAAAACTCTTCATCACTGAATTGGAAATTATAGTATTCTCCTTGTGTCAGATTAACACGAAAGTTGAGCGGTTCTTTCGGTTGGACCTCCTTTAACTCTTCCCAAGTCATTGGGTTGTATTGGACAAGGACCTGCCAATCGATCAGAAACTGGTTCTCGCCGACCCGTTCGAGGGTGAAGAATAGTTCACGGAAGTCCGTATCAATCACCGTGATCAAAACCAGAAAAGTCCCACGAATCACACCGGACCACATCAGGCTGATTTCTTCATAGGTGATGGGCCCTTCAGCTTTACCACGGTAATACTCGGCCATGAGAGGCTCCGTCTGATTGGGCATCCGTACGAATTGGAGGCGCTCCTTCCAGTTGGAGGCGATCAGATAACGGCGCACAGTCGCCAGGGCGGCGTCTTTTTCCTCCGGGCTCAAATTGATCTGCTGAGTTTCCAGATCGGAGATGTCCTCGGGGATCCGAGGTTCAGTCATCTCATCTTCGTTCAGATCGGTCGCGACAGTAGGGGAGGGTGCGTCTATCCCATCCTTTTTGGAGGCCATTCGGTCCAGCGTGCGCAAACCGAAAAACACGGAAGCCGCCAGCAGCGCGACCAGCGCCCCGATTCCGATAAGCATTCCGAGCGAGGTGCGTTGACCTTTGGGAGTCGCTGGCAGACCTCGGGCAACGGGAAAGTCATCGTAATCCTCCAGTTCCGCATCAACCAACTCGCGGATGTTTCGTATGGGGGTCTTAAGGGCACCAGGAACGCGTGCCGCCTTGTGCGCGGGTGAAGATGAGGCGGGCCCGCTATAAGGTCCTCCCAGTCCCCCGCCGCGCGGATTCGAGCCTCCCCCTAGTTGTCCCGGACCGGGCAAGCCCTGCAGGTTCTGCGCCATTTCCTGCAGATGTGCCATGCCTAAGAGCAGTCGGCCATCCTCACTGACTACGGCCGGCAGCAGACCGGTGCCAGCCAACATTCCAGGCTCCGGAATGGGGCTGCCGTCGGCCACGTCTTCGATCGTGACGGCCTTGGCGTGATGCTGCTGGAGAATCTCCACGGACTGAATCTCCCGGCCCCGGCGGTCCACGCCAAAGTTTTCATCCTTAGGATCTGGCACTTCCACCGCGTGACCGCAGGTGGGACAATATACATCCAGACCGATCAGTGCGTGCTCAGAGATGAGGGACTGCTCACAGGTGATGCACGGGAAAAGGACGGCCGGCTCTTCTTCATCCGTCTGCGCCCCTACCAGGATCGCCTTGCGTGCATGGAGCAGGCGTTTCCGGCGTTCCTCCTTACGCCGCAGCCTCCGGCGCTGCAGGAACTTCTCATGGGCATCCTGCATATTCTTGCCCTGGCCAGGCAGAGAACTTCCGCTTTCCGTAGAGGCAGCGGCACCGCCCATCGCGCTTCCGTCCATCCTGCGAAGAAACGGCACGCGGATCTCCTGACTGCAGCGTGGACAGATAATCTCAGAGCCGAAGTGACGCTCATCCACCACCAGGTTGGCCTTGCATTCGGGACAGTTGAATTCGACTTCAGTCATGGTGATCTGCGCGAAGGACAAAGTCGTTCGCGGGATTTTCCTTTAGCTTTTCTCCAGCAAGGCAGCGCTAATGGTTTTCCATTCCTCTTCCAGGGAGTTCGTTGCCTCCGGCTTACCGGCCCGGCTGTACCAGTAGGCGGCATTGCTCAGGTCACCCTCTTCGCGATGAAGATGGGCGTGGACCCAGGAACCATCCGTGGAAGCAATGTCCTGACAGATCTCGTGGGCTCGATGCCAGTTTCCCTTCCGCGAGTACCACATGGCGGTCAGGAGCGGACCGAGGCCGGATGGAGGATCCTGGTCAGATTGGGTGGAGGAAATGAACTCATCCAGGGTCATGAGGCGGAGGCTGGGTCTGAGACTGAGGAAGTAGCGGGGCGGAGGTGGTCGTTCGCAATGGGCAGCGGGGCGGAGAGATTCCCTTCATAAATGGTGCAAAACCGCTTGAGCATCAACGGGCAATTCTTAAGGGCATGATGACATACTGGAAAGGTTCAGCCGTTTTCAGAACGCCCGGGCTCATTCCATCGATCAGCTCCAGAAACACCTCGTCATCGGAGAGATGTCTCAGGGGAGCCATGACGAATTCAGGATTGAAGGCGATCGACAACTCTTCTCCCTTGTAAATGATGGGAAGATTCTCGCGGGCTTCACCGATCTCGGAAGCATCGGCACTAAGCTCAAGATTATCTTCAGAAAAGTGGAGTTTGACGATGCTGTTCTTGTCCTGGGCCAGCAACGCGACTCGACGGAGAACGTTGAGGAAGGTTTCCCGTTCCAGATTCACCCGGTGCTTGGTCTCTGACGGAATGACCTGGCGGTAATTCGGATAATTCCCGTCCACCAGTTGGGTTACCAGCAGCACCCCATTGAGTTCAAAGGCGGCCCGGTTCTGGGTGACGGAAACTTGAACCTCGCCTTCGTCCTTGAGCAGACGCTGAAGCTCAGAAACGGCTTTGGAAGGAATGATGATCTTCAGCTCTTCGGCCGGCTCGATTTCGAGTCCAACCTCCATCAGGGCGAGGCGACGGCCATCCGTCGCAACCAGGGTCAGCTTACCCTCCGCAAAGACGCAGTAAACGCCGTTGAGAATGTAGCGGGTCTCATCCGTGGAACTGGCATAGTAGGTCCGCCGAAATCCTTCCAGGAGACTTTTCTGCGGAATGGTGAATTGCGCAGACTCTTCAAAAACGGGGAGAGGCGGAAATTCATCTTTGGCCAGCCCGTTGATTTTGTAAGTACCTGTGCCTGAGTCGATCGTCGCCACATTGGACTCGTTCACGTCAATCGTCAGCGTGCCGACAGGCAGTTCTTTGACGATAGACAACAGGCGCTTTGCGGGAAGCGTTGTCGAACCACTCGTTTCCACTTCCGCGTCAATGGACGCCTGAACGCCGACTTCCAAATCCGTGGCGGTGAGTTGGAGGGAGCCGTCAGAGGCTTCCAGCAGGACATTTGAGAGGATAGGGACGGTGCTGCGGGTGGAAACCACGCTCTGAACCAACTGCAATCGCTCAAGGAACCGCTCTTTATTAACAGAAAACTTCATGCCGGGTGTTGGGATCGGACGCCCTCCAGTTCAATACTCATGATAGCGACAGGATGAACACGTGGCAACGCGAACAGGTTACAAAGCTGTCGCGAAGCAAAGTTGCGTATGCCGCAAACTGGCCGGTCCGTCAACCGGCCACCCACAAATTGTCTGGTTGAGGCCGCTTGACGAGCAATTTTCTGGAGAATCGGGCGTAATCCAGAGTCACGCGGTGGAGCTGAGTTGGTTGCGCAGATAGTCCACGGAGCGCCGGAGCTGCTCATCTTCATCCATCAGACGGGTAATCGTCCGGCAGGCATGCAAAACGGTGGCATGGTCGCGCCCACCAAATTCCGCCCCGATCTCCTTTAAGGAGAGGTCTGTGAGCTCACGCGTGAGATACATCGCGACCTGCCGGGATCGAGCGATCTTGGCCGGACGGCGAGGACCTTTCAGGTCCTGAACGCGGACCTGATAGTAGCGGGATACCTCATTGAGGACATCATCGGCACTGACCTGCTGTACGGCCTCGTCGACAAGGTAATCCCTCACGATTTCCTCCAGGTCCTCCGCAACCCGTTCCTCACCATTAAGGGAGATGAAGGAGGCGACGCGATTCAGGGCTCCTTCAAGCCGGCGCACATTGCGAGTGATGCGGCTGGCAAGAAAATCGAGGACCTTATCACAAATGGAAACCTGAAGCCGGGCGGCCTTCTTGCGCAGGATGGCGTGGCGTGTCTCGCCATCCGGAGCATAGAGCTCTGCGGTCAGCCCCCATTCGAGACGGCTCATAAGGCGCGACTGGAGGTTACTTATCTCACGGGCATTACGGTCAGAGCTGAGGACGATCTGATGATTTCCTGACATCAGGGAGTTAAAGGTGTGAAAGAACTCTTCCTGGCTGCGGTCTTTCCCGGAAAGGAACTGGATATCGTCAATCAGGAGAACATCCACCTTGCGCATCCGGTTGCGAAATTTGACCAAACTGCCATCCCGGAGCGCCTCAATGTATTCGTTTACAAAAGCCTCGCTGGAGACATAGCGCACGCTCAGCTTCGGTGCCATCTGCATGACATGAATGGCGATAGCCTGGATGAGGTGAGTCTTTCCAACGCCCGGGGCTCCGTAGATGAGGAAGGGATTGTAGCAGCTTCCCGGTGTGGTCGCGACGGCTCGGGCGGCCGCGTGAGCGAACTCATTTGAAGGTCCAACGACGAATTCCTCAAAGGTGTAGTCTGGATGCATGTCTGCTCTGCGGGCAATCTCGCCGGCTTCTTCGCATGAAGGAGATGAGGACAAAACTGGGTTGCTCACCGAGGAACGCGCACTCCTTGCTGCACTTAAAGAGACGACGCCTTCCTGGACGCCAGCAGCACGAGGGTTTGCCTGCGCGGATTCCTCGAGAGTTTCTCCGTCGAGCCCGGTGGTTGGCCGTGCTCCATCCTCAAGACAACCATCCGCATTATTGCTCTGAACCGTCGTGTAACGGAACGCCACAATTCTGCTGTTCCCGAGCTCTTTAGCAATCGCACTATTGAGAACTGGCAGGTAATTGCTTTCGATGAAAAACTCGTGGATTGAATTGGGAACGGCCAACACGAGCTGCTCATCATCAAGCTGCTCCATCTCAACCGCAACAAACCAGCGGTTGAAGTTATCTTCTCCGATTTCGGACCGTAAATGGTCAGCAATCGTCTTCCAGATTTCGCGGTATTGATTCTGCATCACGAATTTATCCACAGCCGAAGCGTGGCTAGATTAATGATGCCGTTTTGCATTCTTATCCAGCGATGTCCAAACACCGTGAGAGACGAGGAAATGAAAGCGTTATCAAAACTTCGTAAATTTCGGCAGACCGAAAAAGCGTTGATAATCAAGCTGTTGTGTAAGCCTAAGTCCTGTTCTCGAGTCGGTGGTGGCGCCCTCCCGTTCTACGATCGAGACGCCAAAATTAAAAGCGGTGGGGGTTGGGCAGGGCTATGGTTGAAGAAGTGAAACGGCAGGTTCTAAACAAGTTATTCACAATTCATTGAGCCCTTTTCTGGAAGGCTCAAATGATCCGGCGTTGTGGAAGATGACACTAGCCGGAGGACCTTCTCAGACAAGGCTAATTTTTGGTTTTCAGAGTTGGAAACCCGCCGAGACCCATGATCTCAACCCTCCGGGGCAGAAAAAATTTTCAGGCAATGAATCACATCTCAAAAGTGAGAATATTGCAGTTTTGTAACAGTTTGGAGGTGGGGTCTGAGGCAAGTGATTGAGCCTAAACGAGCTGCATTGTTTCAAGGCTGTAACAATTCACCGTGAGACTGGAACTGCCGTTCCCCGAAACTCTCTCACTCTGCAGAGTGTGCCCTTCTCTTCCTTCCTCTTGCGCTGAACCAGCCGGCTCCGAAAACAAAAAGGCACATAATCGGAAAGAACCACGGGAAAGCGATGTCCGGCCGAGGAACGATTTCCTTGGAGTCGATGATGTTCAAAAACTCGAGTAGAAGCCAAAAATCATCCAGCAGGAACATCACCAGCAGAACAGACAGCACAGTCCCAACACAGATCCAACTGAAGCGGGCCGGTATGTGAAAGAGAGCAAGGAGGAAAATACCCAGCATGGCTCCGAAGGTGTAGCTGTTCAAATTGAAGGCGAGGGCAATAACGCCCTTATCTTCTTGCAGGGCAGCCAATCCGACCGTGAATCCTCCCAGGATAAGTCCCCATAAGAGAACTGTCAGGCGGCTGCGAAGAAGCATACCTTGGGCAAACTGCGGGTCATTTAACCTGTCCCGCCCATAGATGAGGGAAAGGCTCGTTTGGGTCAGGGCCGCGAGGATAGAATCCAGACTGGAGATAGCGGCAGCAAAGGCTCCTGCCAGGATGAGCCCGCTTAGTCCTGGCTTAAGAACCGTGGTGACCCATACCGGCAAAACGTAGTCGTCTCCCTTTTCAAACAGGTTGAGTTCTGCTCCGGCGGGGGGATGCTGGATAAAGTATGCCACCATGGCGGCGCCGACAAAGAGCATCAATCCAGTCACCAGAATACTAACGCTGCTGAAGATAATCGCTTTGCGCGCGTCCTTTTCATTTCTACAGCAGAACATCCGCTGGGCGTTCAGCTGGTCCGTGCCAAAAGCCGTAAGATTCTGAAATGGCATGGCGAAAATCCCGACCCAGAGAGTAAATTTCAGGGCTGGATCAGAGCGTAGATCAAAGAGAGTGAACCTCCCCCAGTCAAACGTGGGAACCAAGCCCGTCTGAATGGCTGCGGAACTATTGTAGACTGCACCGCCGCCTGGGATGAGCTCCACCGGACGATAACTGTTTGAGGCAAAGAAGGTGCTCCATTGACCATCCAAAGTACTGACGGCCACAAAGAGGCAAACGGTTCCACCGATAATAAACACAAAAAACTGGACGACATCCGTCCAGATCACCGTCTGCATTCCGCCCATCCAAGTCCATGCAATGGCAAAGGCTGTAATGATAAAGACACACCAGTTGAAAGAAAGACCTGTAACTGTAGTCAGGACAATGGCAGTGACCATGACGCGCACGGATTGACCAAGAATGGATCCGACGAAAAAAAGACTGGTAATCAATCTTTTTGAATTCTCTCCCAGCCGGTGCCCGACATAGTCATAGGGGCTGTAGATATTTTCCAGATAGTAGGTCTTGACGAAAAAATACCCCACGATGAACCGGGCGATAATGGATCCAATACCCCATTGCAGATATGTAAAGTCCCCTCCCAAGGCAAAAACGAGTCCTGGCACTCCGATAAAAGTCAAGGCGCTGATCTCTGTAGCGATGATCGAACCAGAAACGGCGGGCCAAGGCAGGGACCTCCCGGCGACAAAAAAATCTTTTATGGTGGACTGCTTGCCGCGCAGGAGGTGGCCGATGAAGGTGGTCAGCGCGAGATATCCGCCGACGACCAACCAGTCCAGAGAGGTAAAAGCGTGATGCACCTTGTCACCGGCGCCGGCAGTCGAAGCAGCAAGCAGAAGATCCATACCGGAGGCTAGTGGGTTTGGCCCCTGGGTGTCGAACGGAATTCCCCTTGAGATGTTCAGGCTATTCCATCATCTGGCGCAGCAGGGCAAAGCGGTTCCTGGCTGTATCTTCTTCTGCCGGGGCCGCCTGCAAGGCATGATAATCGATCACCTCCAGACAGTTTTCCGGAAGTTCATCCAGAAAACTGCTCGGATGACAGGGCATGTCCTCACCGTGCTTACGCCGCGAATGGCAGTAAGTCAGGGCCAGAGTTCGTTGAGCGCGGGTAATGCCCACGTAAAGAAGCCTCCGTTCTTCGTCGATGGTGCCTTCCTCTTTCGAACGGGTATGCGGCAATATGCCTTCCTCGAGCCCAATAATGTAGACGTGGGGAAACTCCAGACCCTTAACGGCATGCATCGTGATCAAGGTGACGCCCTGACCTTGCTCTTTCTTATCCTTATTGCGCTGAGCCCAGTCACTGTCCAGGCTGAGCTGATCGATAAACTCGCGAGGTTCACCTTGAGATGACTCCTGAAAATCTTTCAATCCGCTGATGACCTCCCGAACCGCACGCTCCCGTTCCTCGCCTTCTTCTGCTGTTCGACAGGACCGTTTCAGGTCATCGAAATAGCGGCAGGCTTCCATCATATCCAGCATGACCGCCGCGTAGTCCGCCTGAAAAGCAAAGAGACGGGTCTCATAATCATCGACGAACTCGAGAAAGCGGGAGACAGCGCTGGCTGCCCGGTCACCCAGCTCCGTTTGTAAGGCAGGAGCGATAAGCGCCTGATGCAGGCTGCATTTCTGCTCAACACTGTAGTGCAGGGCGAGTTGCACGGTCGCGTCACTGATTCCGCGCGCCGGGGTATTGATGATACGCAGCAGACTGGTGTCATCGTCGAGATTGATGAGCACCTTCAGGTAGGCCAGGAAATCCTTGACCTCTCGGCGATCAAAAAAACTTTTCCCTCCTACCAGCCGGTAAGGCACATTCAATTTGCGCAGCTGCGTTTCCAACAAACGGCTTTGGGCATTCGTCCGGTAGATGATAGCTACACTTTCCCACGGCACTTCGCCACTGAGTTGCCGGGCACAAATTTCGTTAACGATGAACTCCGCCTCCGTTTTATCATCTGGCATGGCGATCAACCGCACCTTTTCACCTTCCCCGAGGGCACTCCACAACTCCTTTGGACGGCGGCGGGGATTATTGCGGATGAGGCCATTGGCGGTTTGCAGGATACAGCTGGTGCTGCGGTAGTTTTGCTCAAGTTTGATGACTGTCGGCTGGGGAAAGTGGGTCTCGAAATCCAGGATGTTGCTCACCTCCGCGCCACGCCAGCCATAGATGCTCTGGTCATCGTCACCGACCACGCATACATTTTGTGCAGGGCCTGCCATCTTCACGACGATTTCCAATTGCATCCGGTTCGTGTCCTGAAACTCATCGACCATGAGATATCGGAATCGGTCCCGCCAGTATTGCAGCTTCTCCGGTTGCTCATTGAAAAGCTGCAAGGTCAGTCGGAGCAAATCATCGAAATCCACCGCGTTGAAGCGACGGAGCTCGTCGTCATAGCGGTTGAAGATCTCTCGAAGTAGTGGATCACGCTGGATCACAGGATGGTCCGAGGGATCACCGGGTTGCCCTTTGGCCCGACTGATCAGGGCATTGGCTGTATTGGGATCGAGCGATCCGTCCTTGCCTGCCACACGCACGATGATCTTGCGCAGCAAACCAAGCTGGTCTCCCTGGTCGTAGATGCTGAAGTTGTTTTTATAGTGACCTAAAGCACCGACATCACGGCGGAGCACCCGAAGACACAGCGCATGAAAGGTCGACATGGTAACGCTCCTGGCTTCCTCCGGGCTGACCAAAGTGACGAGACGTTCGCGCATCTCGAGCGCGGCTTTGTTCGTGAAGGTGACGGCAAGGATGGACTTCGGATCAATGCCCTGATCGATCATCCAAGCGGCTCGAGCCGTCACCACCCGCGTTTTCCCTGTGCCCGCCCCGGCCAGAATGAGCACCGGGCCTTCAACTTGGCGCACCGCCTGCTCCTGCTCGAGATTCAGGTCAAACAATGGCTGCCTTATGGCAGCGGATGGAGCTCTTTTCTGACCAAAGCCCGGACGTTTCGGCATAGGCGGCGGAGCATCAGGCAGAAGCAGAAAGAAATCAACCTAGGGCTTGCAAAATGGTCAAGGACGGCTTAGGTGCACTTGTATACTTTTACCATACCCTCTTCGCAAGGTCATGAAATCACCACACCCGCGGAAAAAACGCAGCCGGGGTTTTACTCTGGCGGAAATACTAATTGTTGTCGCAATCATTGCTCTGCTTGGGGCCCTCGCTGTCCCGGCCGCTCTGCGAGCCTACAAGACTGCGGTGGCTTCAAAAGCGGCCGCTCACCTAAAGGCGTTTGAAGATGCTATCATCAAATTCCATGCCGAAACGAATCGCCTCCCATTAATCGGTGATCCTGCGGCAGGTGGCCTATCAACTGATTTTCCGGTGGAACTTCAAGGGATGATTCGACAGCAAAATCAAACTTTCTCAAATACGGTGATCGGCGGAAATTTCTTCTATGACGTCGTCGGTAACCAACCGATGGTTGGGTTCGCCAATGTAACGGCTGATCCACAGGTTTTGCAGCGGATCGATGAGGTGATTGACGATGATAATCTGGCGACCGGCATCGTCACTTACAATGGCACGGACCTGATCTACATGGTCGACAGCTGAGCGACCAGGGTCCATTCGGCAGCCTCTGGTAAGGCTTGTGTCGCGGCCATGCAGCAGCAGGGATAAAGCAGTTGCCGACGGAAAGCGGCCAAAACCTCGGTGTTGTGATATAGGCTGTTCGCGGTATAGTCTGACTGCGTTCCGGTAGGCTCAGGTGCCGTAGGGCGGTTTAGTTTGGTGCCTGCCGGAGAAACTGTGTCTTTCACTGTCCCACTCCGCATTCTGCATGTTTTCCATCTCACTGTTGAAGAAAGGGACGGAAGGCAGAAAACAGGCCCGCACGGTCGCTCTCCCTTCCAATCGGACAGGAAATGGCCAGCCGGGACGTCTCTTTGGGATGCCGAAGCGTCTTTGGGACCGGCTGCGCCGCCGGAACGGAAGCGCAGAGGAAGGAAGCTTCCTTCCTCTGATGATCGAGGTTTTGGCGGAATTCGCCAAAGTGGACGGGGTGCTTCTAGAAGCCGAGGTGGATTCGACGTTGTCGTTCCTTCGCTACGACTATCCCGACGCCGTATATTCTGAGTTACGCGACCTTTACATTCGCGCTCTTCACGAGGAACAAAATCTCACCCGTATTGCGCAAAAGCTTAATCGCAGCCTGAGCCCTGAACGCAAGATCATGCTAGGGGTGCAGCTCTACGACCTGATCAATAAAGCGGGTGCGCGTCAGGAACAGGTCATGGCTTACTACTCCTTCATGTCCCAGTTGGACATGTCGATCGAAGCGATTGAGATTTCTAATCAGCTCAGCACCGACGAAGCCTGTCTGGCCAGCGGTCATTGCCGGGAAAATGTCCCGGGTCCTTTTGAGGTCCTGATCTCCGGTGGGTCCGAAGACGCGGATATTTATCTCCGGGAATTGGATGCCGATGAGTTCCTGGTCGCTTATCGGTTCGAAGATCTTATACTACTACGTAATCTTTCGGATAAGGAAGTTCTCGTGCGCGGCCGGGTACTACCGCGTGGACAATTCCGCCGCCTATTTCCTTCCGAGCGAATCGTGATCAACGAAAAGGTCATTGCTCACCAGGACGTGATATTCTTTTTCAATGCAAAAAAGAATATCGTTCTGCAAGAAGTCTATGTGCGCCTGCAGGAGGATAGGCATTTGCGCCTCGAAAGGGACCAAACGAGGGAAAGTGAGTTTTATATTCGGTTCGGTTTACGCGTGCAGATCAGATGTCTCAAGGACACCGGCGCGACGATCGACGGAATTGGCCTCAGAAAAGGCCTGGAAGTAGAGGTGAATCATGACGACCGCGTGATTTTCCCGGATGGCACGGAACTGGACCTGAGTGACTTGAGGCGACGGGCACGAGAAATGGGTAGTCCGTTACGTTTAACGGCGTCCAAAACTGAATATCTTGTGTCCAATAATCCATCCGCCTTAAAAGAGGGCGATATTCTTCTGTCTGCCTCCCCTGGCGGAGAAGTTCTTTTGCGCATCCAGTGTGACTATGATCAGCGCAATGGCCGGGTAGAGGTCCTCAAAGCAGACCGACCGATCATGATTGACCGCGTGCCGGTCCGGCAAAGCGCCCTGCTCGTGGACGGTGATGTCATTCAGCTGAGTGAGTTCCAGGGTCTGCGCTGTAATTTTTCGGAGCGGGTCATCGAAGAGGAAAGAAATTTCATCCGCCGCATTGAAGTCCGGGACTTAAGTCACCGGTTTGGAAAGAATCAGGTCGCTCTGGATGGGATTTCATTTTCCGCACAGAGAGGTGAAATGCTATGCATTATGGGTCCAAGCGGCTCAGGTAAGAGCACGCTGCTCCATTCACTAGCCGCCTATTTACGGCCGGATGACGGCAAGATTCTGCTGGATGGCATGGATCTTTTCAGGCATCGCCGACAACTGGCACCTTACATTGCCCTTGTTCCGCATGAAGATTCTTTTGACCCCTACCTCACGGTGCGAGAGAACTTTTCCGTTGCGGCCTCCCTTCGGTCACCCCATCTGACAGTCAGAGAAAGAAAACGGCGGGTTGACAGCAAATTAGCTGAGCTTGGTCTTCAGGAGCGAAAGAATGCTCTCACCTTTGACCCTAAAAAACGGATTCTGAGCGGCGGTGAGCGGAAGCGCCTCAATATGGGTCTGGATTTACTCGGCGCCGCCGATGTTTATCTATTTGATGAACCCACCTCCGGTCTATCCTCGAAGGACTCCGAGAATATCATGGAGATTCTTCGCACCCTGACCCACAACAAGGTGGTAATTGTCACGATTCATCAGCCCAGCTCAAAACTTTTTCATATGTTCGACAAGGCTCTCCTCCTGGATTATGGAGGCCGTCTTGTATTCCACGGGACACCGGCGGAGATGCTGCAGTATTTCTCACAAGACGAAGAAATGCAGGAGCTGGCCGACCGATTTGTGGCGGATGAGTCCACGAACAGTCCCATGCAGCCGGAGTTTGTTTTTGATGTTCTGGAAAGTCCATTACGCGATTTTGGCGGAGAGATTATATACGAGGAGAATGAAGATGGTCAGCGCGTACCGGCCCGCCGCTTTTCCCCGGACTATTGGCGAAATAAATACGAGTCCCACCGTCTCTTACGCGAGGTCAATGAAATAGCGGAACAGGATGACTCCTCTCCCCGCCGGCAGGAAAAATCCCGGCTGGCGACGCCCTTTCGTCTTCGGCTTCGGGACGGCTTCGTTCGGTTTGCGGCTGTATTTTTTCGGACATTTACAGGAAAACTGCGCAACCGGACCAATCTTGCCATCACGGGAATTGTCGCACCCGTTCTCGCCTTTCTTATCGGCCATTTCCTTCGCTTTTCAGAAGCGGCTGACTATGATTTTGCCTCCTCTTTTCATATTCCAACCTACATTTTTCTGGCGCTGGTTGTCTCTATGTTTCTTGGCCTGACCAACAGCTCGGATGACATTATTCGGGACCGGGAAATTCTCAAGCGGGAACGGAATCTGTATCTTCCCCTCGTCTACTATATATTCTCGAAGTTTTTTACCCTGGCCCTGTTTGCCGTGGTGCAGTGCGCGCTCTTCGTGCTCATTGCCAACTACATCCTGGAAGTCAGGGGCATGTTTCTGAGTTACCTGCTGCTTTGCTGCCTGACGGCGTTCTGCGGGGTCGCTTTCGGCCTTCTCATTTCCTCTCTCGCTCCCGACGGCAAGACGGCCGCGAATGTCATTCCTCTGATCCTTATCCCACAGATTATTCTGGGCGGCGCCCTCATTAAATATGAAGAAATGAATACAGACTGGCCGGTTATAACCCGCCTTCAGCGTTACATCACCGAAAAATCCGCCGATGGTGGACCACCTCCACCTTTGGAACGCGGAAGCGACCTCCAAGTCCCTCCGATCTGCGAAATTATTCCGATGCGCTGGTCCTATGAAGCTCTCGTCGTTTTACAGGGTGAACACAACCCAGTATCTCGTGTGGAAAATGAGATCCAAAGACGATTGGACTATTACAAGGAGAAAGACGTTCTGACCGAGACAGATGAGCGCCTCTTCAGCCATTACAAAGAATTGGCTGCTTACCTCAATGGGCTCGGCGGCCGCTCGGCCGGGCAGGTCAAGCGACGCCTTGATAAGGTGGAGGCCTTTTTAAGTGAACCCCATCCATACGCGCCGCTGGATACGCAGATTGAATACTCCGGCGGCCGTGATGAAAACCTGGCTGAGAGCTATTTCGTTAATCAGAAGATCGAAGATCTCATGATCAAAGCAGATATCGAGCAGACTGATTATCGCCGTCAGCGTCACATCAACGTCTTCTTCGGAACCATTAAGCGATACTTCGGAAGAGAATTCGACGTTGTGACCATCAATCTCGTCGTGCTGAACGGCATTACGCTTGTCCTGCTCGTGATTCTTTTCTTCACTCTCCGCTGGCAAATTCGAAGGATCTAGCCGGCTGACTACTCCTCGAAGAACTGGAATGGGGCCGTGATCGTTTCGTACTGGGTCTGACTCAAAACAAATACTCCAGGAACCTCTTGAAGAAGAGCGTAAGGACCTGCTTCCTCTGCAGAGTGATTACCTACCTCCAAGACTCTACTTTTTTCCCGGCCCAGAATTTCCAACGTCACGCGCAGCCGTGGACGGTCCAAACCGTGTTTTGCGTGAACTTTATCTGATGACCATTCAACGGCTCGAATGATCGATAGGCTTTCCAGCGCGTTGATTAATAGGCGTTCACTCATGTTCGCCGGAATAGTCTTCAGATCCCACACACCCTGCGTTGTCCGCTCAACAGCAAAGGTTTCCTGTCCCGCTATCTCGAACGTAACCCGGTTGATCATTTTTGGCGGGACCGCCTCAACCGCACGGGATCGCCATGGCAATACATCGCTGCTCAGCAGGGTCAGCCAATCCTCACGATCGACTCGCGCAATCGCACCCTCCCTACGCAGCTGAATATAGCGGCCACCGATCTCTTGATCTGCGTTGTCACCCACTTTTACGATTTCCTTGTCAGGAACTTCCTCCAAAGCCAGCTCCATCTGTCGCGCTGACATGTTCGGCGCGCGATGTTTGAGTAATTCAATGACCAATTCCCGGTTGATCTTCATTTCAATGACGTAGCTGGGCATATCTACTCCGTATCGTTCTGTCTCCGTGCCTACGTCACTGAGGAATTCAGCCACGTCTGCTTGAGAGATTCCCGTCAGGAATTGCCGCACCATATCGTCATCCGCGCGGAAAATCGTTCCTTGCTCCAGATCGGTAACATGCCATCCATCCGCCCGATGAGTAATTTCAACACCCGGTTTGTCCGGAGGCGTCGAAATCGTGAAGGAGGGAATCGCAGCGGCGGGAATACCCACGATTGATCTGTCGCGCATTTCATCCACCGAAACATGAGCAAGGCGCGCAGCCGTCTCATCTACTTCAAAAATTCCCGGCCGTCCCTCCACTTCCAACCAGGCTGAAGCACGCTTTTCTTCGATTTCACCCCCAGATTCCGCCGGGCGACTCGATTTATCTTTCTTGCCTGATGGACTCCGAAAACCGTCCTCCCGGATGCGAACGATCACGGGTGATTCCATCAGCGCGCCATCCAGTTTCACGATGGTCGTATTCTGATCCTCCGTCTCCGGCTGAGGGACGTCCTCTGAGAAAGTGATGACGGCTGCTTGTGTAAGGGAACTGATTAATTCAAAGACCACCTGGTTTTTACCCCGGGCCTGTAGCGGTTTCCTGATTCGCCAGAATCCATTCTCCAGTTTGAGTTCCAGATTTTCTCCCGTAGCCGGGCGACTCACCTCCAAATAATCCACCGCTCTCGGTTCCATCGGTTGCACCTTTGGATATCTGAACTCGTCTAACCCCCTGAGGGCGGCATCGCGTAGGCCAATTCCCACAAGGGCAACTTCTCCGCCGGGAATCCTTTTCACGTAAACGCCGTCGTCCGATGCGGTGGTTATTCCAAAATGGATTTCTTTCTCCTCTCCCTTGCCGAGTCCAAGAACCAGCCTTTGCTGCGGCTCGAGCAGGCCCAACTCTTTCAACTTAGTATCGTCAACTTCCTTCACCCAATCGATGACTTTGTTCGTGTACAGCAGCTCAACTAAGTCATCGACAGCGTCGGAGTCCGCATAGTCCTCCAAAGGTGAAGTAACTTTCCAGAGTGGACGGCGTTTATCAGGCCAATCATTTATTGGCATCGCATAATTCGCACGCATAAACTCAATCGCGACGCCTGAGTTTTCGATCGTGACCGTTTCCAGCTTGCTCGCATCAAACCACATCAACCGGTCTTCGTCCGTGGGTGCCTTGGTCATTTCCAGCGCGACCAGCGCGATCAGCGCGAGCGCTACCAGCAAGCCAAGAATTTTCGTAATGCGAGGGTTCATTTCGTCATTAAATCAGTGCGGTGAACCGCTAAAACACAGTGTCTTTGGCCAGGCAAAGCGCTACTTGCGTCGCCGCAACCAGATCACAATTCCCAGGAAAGCGGCACAGCCGGGTACTCCTACAATCGTCAACCACCAGATGCTGCTCGCCTGCATGCTATCCAGTCTCACTTGATGATCCGTCTTTTCGCGTGGCCCAATCTCTATCAGATCCTCCCGGTCGAGCAACCAATTGATACTTGCCAAAAATAGATCCATATTTGCGCCCTGCTTTTCCACGACTCCGTCACGCAAAAACTCTGCATTACTTATCACCACCATTCGACCACTACCTTCCTCGCCCCTCGCCCGGATGGACTCCACGCTTATGGCGACCGCTAAAGGGCCGCGATCATCTTTTCCTTCATCAAACTCATTGCCGCCTTCCGGCTGGTAGTTCTTCTCTGCCCAATATAAATCGGAGGCGTAGGCGAGAAACTGCATGACGTTTCCTCGGCGCCGCAACGTCCCTTCGTCTGCACCAATGGCGGTTGTTCCGCCAGGAAAAAAACACCTCAGCCCACCCAGCCGGCCCGTCACCGGATTCTCGCTGCCCAGATCAACTAAGATGTCTTTCTGCGCCGCCATCGGCCCAGTCTTCGTGAGAATTCTGTATTGGGTTACTCTGACTCCGTTCTCAGCCAGAAAGCCACGCCAAAAGGTGGTTTCCTCTTGGGGAGACATGGCAAAAAACAGCCGTCCACCACGGTTCCAGTATTCCCACAGCTTTACTAGTTCGTCCTCATGAAGCTCCAGATTCGGTGAGACAATGCAGACCCCGTCAGCGTCTTCCGGAATTTCACTGATTTCCGGGAGAGAAAGCCCCTCCACTTCCACGTAGTCCCGGCCGAGCGCGGAGATAATTTCTGATAGCTCCCCATCCCGCACATCGACCGATGGCTCACCATAGCCCTGGCTAAAATATAACTTCTTGCGCTCTCCCTGCGACAGCTCAATGAGCGCATTAGTAATTCGGCTCTCGCCCCAGAATTTACTGATCCGATCCGCTCGAGGCCGTTGATCCGGTGTTTCCTCCCCGGGTTCTACCTCAATCAATTCCTCCGTAGGAATCGCCCTAAACTGCTCCTCCCCGTCCTCACTGGTCATTGAGACTATCACGGCATCCTCGCGTGCACTGATGCTATATTGCGCGACGAGGTCACGCTGCCTCGCGCCAGCCAGGCTGGGATCAACCGCTTCGATCTCGATGTTGTCTCGGTCGACGTATTCGTATTCTTTTAGGAGGGCAATCAGATCCCGGTAAACCGGAGAATCAACTCGCACAAAAGCGATAATTTTGGCTTCTGCATCAAGATTGTCCACAATGCGGCGGGATTTTGGAGATAGTCCATAGTTTCCCTCTCGTGACAGATCAACCCGGGCGTAATGCCGGTAATTGACGATGTTGATGATGACCAGCAATACGAAGGCCAGAACCAACTGAAGAAAAACGGAAAAGGCAATTCCACTCCGAGTGATCTTGTGATTTCTTCCTTTGGAAGTTTCGGAATCCTCTTCCGGGACGTGCTGCGCCGGCTCAGGAGTAGTCGCCTCCTTAGAGTTCTCCAGTTCCTGTTCTGCCATCTCTTTGAAAATAAAGGTAAAAGTGGATCAAAAAGTGCCCCCGCATGACAATCAGGTCCGCCAGCGCCGGTATTGAAATGCCTGATAGGCGCAAAAAAGAAAAAACGCGGTTACGCTGGAGTAAAAAATGAGGGGGCGTGTATCAATGATTCCCCGGGAGAAATCATAGATATGCTCAGTCATAACAAAATAGACGAGCAGTTCAATGTTTCGGGCAGCAACTTCCGGTTGCAGAGACAGAAAAAGGTACCCGCCCAAGACAATAATGATTGAAAAACAAAATGATCCAATCGCGGCCACAACCTGATTTCGCGTAAGTGCAGAGGCGAAGCAACCGGCTGCGATGAAAATGCTGCCGCTGCTCAGAAGAAAGAGATAGCTTCCCCAAAACGCGGCCCTTGACTCCACCGCGCTTACTCCCGCAACTTCCCAGATTATGTAGAAATAGCTGAAGACAGGGGCATAGAGCAGCCCGTAAAAAATCAGGGCCCCAAAGAATTTCGATAGCAGGACCTGCCAGTCCCTCACCGGAGCCGTCAGGAGCGGCTCAATCGTTTTGAGCTTGTACTCTTCAGAGAAAAGACGCATCGTAATGAGGGAGAACATGGGGATCAGGACAAACCAGAAAAACCCGTTGCCGAAAAAACTTTGCAGTAAGGTGACGTCCCTCAGGTTCGGATCATCGGTTTCGTTATACTGATAGATCTGCACAATGAATCCCAAGCCGCAGATAAAAAGAAAAATAGTTGCGACCACGTAGGCGATGGGCGACCAGAAGATCGCGCTGAGCTCTCGCTTTAACAGAGTCAGGAAAACACGCATAGCTTAGCTGGATAGTTCCTCGCTATTTGTTAGTTCCACAAAGGCGTCTTCCAGAGTAGCCTGCGTGAGGTGTAGTTCCCGGAGCCGCCAACCTTTTTCCGCGGCTAGACCAAATAAGTCTTCCCGCATATCCCGTTCGGCTTCCACCCGCACACGAAGCCGCTTCCATCCGCCGGTCAGTGGCGTCCCATTGGGTTGCTCTTCCGTCACATCCCTCACACCGGGCAATTGTTCCAGGATTTCCTCGGGATTTGCGGCACTCTGATCAGGGTTGATTTCCAGGCGAATGCCTCCAGCTCGCCGAATCCGCTTCACCAGGTTCACCGGCGTGTCAGAAGCCACTAAACGGCCGCGATTAATGATCAGGACACGGTCGCAAACCATTTCCACTTCGCTTAAAATGTGAGTGGATAGCAGGATGGTATGCTTTTTCCCCAATTCACGAATGAGACGGCGCACCTGCCGGATCTGATTGGGATCCAGACCAATCGTTGGCTCATCGAGGATAAGCAGGGGAGGTTCATGCACGAGCGCATCCGCCAGTCCAACCCGCTGCCGGTAACCTTTCGAGAGATTCCCGATCATGGCTCGGCGCACTTCTTCAAGGCCGCAAAGATCAACGACTTCCCCGATTCGTATCCTGCGCCGCTTTCCTACCAGCCCTTTCAGCGTAGCGCGGTATTGCAGGTATTCATTCACTCGCATGTCCTGATAGAGTGGAACATCCTCAGGCATGTAGCCGATGCGTTCCCGCACCCTGATGGATTCCGTAAAAACATCGTGCCCCGCAATCTCCACAAGCCCGGAGGTCGGTGGGAGGAAGCCGGTCAGAATGCGCATGGTGGTGGATTTACCCGCTCCGTTTGGCCCAAGAAATCCAACCACTTCTCCTTCATCCACCCGAAAGCTTACATCCTGTAGCGCCAGGGTGCCCGGGTAGCGCTTGTTAAGATTTTCAACTCGGATCATCGTTGGCCGGTCGGTCGCGGAAGGCACTGTTGGGGGAACATCAGAATTTTTCGTGACGGGACAGTGGTTGCGGGCCCGGACTGGCGCAACCACTTTTGTCCGCTCACCGTCTTCCGCGTGCTTTACAGTGAAAATACCGGAGGCGGCAGGTCACACTTGCAACCCACCGCCCCACGGTTCTCGCGTTTGCCCCTGAGAAAATCTGGGGAGTTCTTGTGTCAGGCCCTTACAGCCCGCAGGTCTCCACCGGCTGGAAAAGGTGGGCCAGCGTATTCACTCGGCGCAGGTCTGAGCGGGCGTCGTTGATGGCGGCCTGGATATGACGGTTCAGCCGGTAGTGATTCTGGACCCGCTCCACTTGAGCGAAGCCGTGGTTCACTTCGCGCAGGGCGCGGACGATCCGGCCGTGTCCCGGATGGCGCACGGCAGCGCGCAGATTATCGACGTCCTGTTCGAAGTTGCGGATGACGTGGAGCGCTTTGGCATAAGAGCGCTGGTCGCATGGGCTCAGACGGTCGTAGGCGATGTTGGCTTCACGCAGAAGGCGATTGGCACTTTGATCAAGAGCGCTCACCGGGCCGTCTACCCCGCTGCGATGGCCGATCGCGCCGGCCGCCGTAGCGGAGAAAAATGCTGCGCCAGCAATGGCGGCAGCCAGGGTGATTTTGCGGATGGTGTTGGTCATGGTTTGGTTTTCTCGGTTAGGTATGGGTTGTTGTTGATGCCTTTTGAGGTGGTGTGGTTGATTTGGTTTTGGTGATGTTTACTGGAATGAACCGAAGCGTGATTGAGCGTGTTTCTGAGTTGGAAAAGCCTTTCGCGCTTACAGAAAAGGCAGACGTGAACGAACGTTTAATTATTCGGCGGCCCGCCGCGCTTTTTTTCCTCCTCCCTTTCTGCCTCCTACTCCCCGGCTGCATCGGCGCTCCCAAGATCCCTTTTCTCGGCACCAGCCCCTCAGCATCCAGCCAGCTCGATGGTGCCGCCCCCTCCGGTGACTGGGCCGTTCCCCCACTCACCCAGCGGGTCCTTCTCCCCGGGGCAACCCTTCGTATCCGCGGGGAGGATGGCCGCAGCCTGAAAGTGGAAGCGGGTGAAGGGGTGGAGCGCACGTTTACCTGGGCCGGTGCCAGCCGGCGCGTCTTTACCCGTCCCCGCTCCTCCCAGTGGTATGGCAGCCGGGGTCTTTCCTTCACCGCGGACCGCCCGATTTGGAAACCACATGACGAAGTCGATCGGCTCGCGTACGAAGAAGGCTTTCAGAGTTTCAATTCACTGGACGATGCGCGCCTTTGGCTCGAGGGAAAACGCCCCATGCTCCGGTGGCGCCCAGATGGACTGGCCGCAGGCTGGCGGACTGACCCAATTTCCCGCCGACTCATCGTCACAGTCTGGCAAGTTTTCGTCGGTGGAGACTACCCTCAAGGACTGGCAGGAAAAGATGCCGCGGACCTATTCCTCCGCACGCCGTCTCAGCCGTCCACTTCCGGCGGACTGACCGCCGGGGAAGACGAAGAACTTTCACCACCTCTACCCAGGATGGATCTGGAAACAATCGCCGAACTGCCTGAGTAGTGGTGGTGTAGGGGGAAAGGATTCGCTCCACAAACAGATTCCTGAAGCCATCTCTGCAAACCCAACTTTCCTATGTCCCAAAACTGGAAGTTCTTTCTGGGAGCCCTCATTCTGACACTCCCACCGTCCCTCAAGGCGGAGGAGTTGGACTTGGCCAAGCCCTTCACTCACGAACAGATTTTTGGCCGTCCAAAAACTGAGCTCGTCCGCGACCTCCAGGATTTTGGATTTGAATGGCAGTCCAGCGCCAAAAAGTCTGCCCGAAGTGTGCTCGATGGCGTGGTCTTTGGCCGTATCCCGGTTCAGGAAACCATCGTCCGTTTTGATGAAGACGGCGAAGAGGCCCTCACCCAGGTCTTTGTCTCATTCTACAGCGTAGGAGATGCCGATGAACCGATGAACCGTGAAGAGTTCGACGAGTTTCTCACCGAAGTGGGTGAGGCCCTCGTCGAAGTGCTCGGCGAGGTCAGTGAAAGGGAGAGGAAAGCACGCAACCTCTTCATTGCCCGCTGGTTGAAACCGAATGCGACCTATGAGATGCGTTCCGCTCTCTCCCGTTCCTTCGATACTGAAAGCGGCGAAGCGCGCCCCGAATATGTCAACCTGCGCATAAGTCCCCCAGCGGAAGACAGAACGCTACTGGAAGAGCAATTGGATAGACTGGATCAGCAGCGGGCCTCGACCAGGATTGTCCGCGAACCCACAAGGCGTGATAACGGCGATGTCGTCCTGGAAGGCATTCCCATGGTGGACCAGGGAGAAAAAGGCTACTGCGCGGTCGCCACCGCGGAACGGGTCATGCGCTATTACGAGAGGGATATCGACCAACACACCCTCGCTCAACTGGCCCAGACCGGGCGACGAGGCACTTCCCGCGATGAAATGAAGGAAGCTCTGGATGATCTGAGCAGGGAATTCCGGGTTCGAACCCGAGACATTTGGGAGCTGGACGAGAGAGCCGTCCGCAAAATGACGCAGGACTACAACCGGCTCGCCCGCCGTCAAGACCTGCTGGAGCTTGATCTGGACACCTTTCTCAGTCTGGATGCGATTTACGCGTCCTACAATAAAGAGGCTTTTATCGAGGCCAGAGCCAAGGACCGATCCGGGATGAATCGTTTCGTGAATGCGATCGAAAGCCACATCGCGGAAGGCATCCCACCGCTCTGGACTCTCTACATCGGCATCGCTCAGGAAGAAGGCATCCCGGAACAGGCCTTCGGAGGCCATATGCGTCTGATCATCGGCTACAACCTGGAAACATCAGAAATCCTTTATTCTGACTCGTGGGGCGCGGGCCACGAGGAAAAACGCATGGATCTGAAGGAAGCCTGGGCCGCCACAACCGGTCTTTACACCCTTGAATCGTTCTAGCCGGATCCCGGTTGATCCAGCTGGCGGAGCTGCGTCACGTCCTGCAGGATTACCACCGCGCCTTTGCTGGAGCCGGGCGTTTCCGGCATGGGCGTTATCCGCAGCAGAAAATGGTGCTCCTGATCGTCAAAAGGAAGCACATGAGCCTCATCCAGGGAAGCAGGTGAAAGCGGCTCCCCGGATTCAATGACTGCCTTCACCTTCTGCCTGACCTCCCTTGGTGTGCGTCCGCTCATATCGAGGCGGCTGAGCAAGTCTTGGGCGGCCGGATTCTGCATGATGATCTCTCCATGATCATCCACCACGAAGACCGGGTCCGGAAAGCATGCCACCGTCGATTTCATGCTCTGATGAAGCCGAGAAATGGTTTGTGATGATTCAGAGTCCCTCGCGCACATTGATGCAATCAACCGGTTGAAGGACGTCGCGATTTGGCCGACTTCCGATCCGTCCGCCTTCGCCATAATGTTGCGCAGCGTTCCCTTACTTAGCTCATCCATCGCAGCGCAGAGGTCGCGGGCGGGGCGCTTAAGCAATGACCGAACAGAAAAAACGCCTGCGATGAAGAGCAGCAACATGCCCAGGCTGAAGACGCCGACCGTCCTGGCCGCGGTCAGGCGCAACTCTTCCACTTCAATGCGAGCCTGGGCCATACTCCGCTGGTGCTCGGCCAGGAGTTCGCCGGCCATGGCGGAGATCTGGGAAGTCATCTCCCTGATCTCATCATTGAATTTGTCCGTGTCCGCCTCCATTTCCACGAGCCCACTGGCTGTTCCCTCAGCCTCTTCGGCCCGGGCCTTTCGCCTTTCCTTTTCCGCCCGAAGTTTCTCACGGAAGGTCTCACGGTATTTTGTCACAAGAGCGGCCAGGCGCTCGACGAGGACATCTTCATCCTTGGAAGGGCTGGCAGCCTTCAGGCTGTCCATGAGCGGGGTCAGAATGTTTTCTGCCGTCAGAAAGCTCGTGTACCGACTGCGCCCCTCCTCATCCTCATTGATGAAAAAGTAATCGGCGTTGATGCCGGCGACCTCAGAGCGCAAGTCAAGCAGCAGGAGCACGCTCGCCATGTTCTTCTCAATGACACGGTTCAGATCCGCCTCCTGCCTGGCCGTAACCCACCATGCGGTTGCCACCGTCGCCGCGTGCAGCAGAAAAGCAGCCAGGCAAATAAAAAACAGTCGACGGGTGAGCATGGGGAAGAGTTTTGCTGCGGAACTAAGGCCGGATCCTTTTGGAGAATCGGCGCAGCCATTCGGTTCATTTACTCCAGATTCAGTTTTTTTCGCTTCCGGTAAAGGGTCGCAATATCGATCCCCAGAATTCGCGCGGCCTCTTCATAATTTGTGCTGCGGTGAAGAATGCGACGAATGTGCTCCTCCTCCAGATCTTTCAGGGAGACCGGACCCCCCAGCATGAGGGTTCCGGCCCGGCCTTGCGAACCCTCCACCGCTACTCCCTGCACCTGCTCGGGCAAATCAGGCACTTCCAGGAATTCACCGCTGGCGAGAATCACAGCTCTCTCGATCGCATTGCGAAGCTCCCGCAGGTTGCCGGGCCAGGAATAGGCGGTGAGCTGATCCAACGCCTGGGGGGAAAAGCCCTTCACCCGTTTCTTGGTCAGGGCAGCAAAGAATTCCCGGTAACTGTCCGCAAAGCGAAGCAGATCCCGGGGACGCTCTCGCAAAGGGGGTATCCGCAAACTGATCACATTCAGGCGGTAATAGAGATCCTCCCGGAACGTCCCTTCACTCACACATTGCCAGAGATCACGGTTCGTGGCCGCGACGATGCGCACGTCTGCGCGGAGGGTTTTATTTTCCCCCACCCTCTCATATTCCCGCTCCTGAAGCAGGCGCAGCAGCTTAGGCTGAATTTCCAGAGGCAATTCACCGATCTCATCCAGGAAGAGCGTCCCGCCGTCTGCTGCGAAAACTTTCCCCTTGTGATCGTTTACCGCGCCGGTGAAAGCCCCTTTGACATGGCCGAACATCTCGCTTTCAAGAAGTTCGCGGGAAAGGCTCGGGCAACTGATTGTCATGAACGTCTGCGTAGCCCGATCACTCCGCTCATGCAGTGCCCGGGCGAGAACACTTTTGCCTGTGCCGCTTTCGCCTAGAATCAGCATCGTCGCCGGTGTTGCCGCGGCCTTGAAAGCGATCTGCAGCATAGCCTGAACGGCTGGTTCAGCTGACTGAAAGTCGTGCCGGGGACTTTCTTCCGAGATGCGCTCCTGGAGCTGCGCCACTTTTCCCTGGAGTTGGCGCGTCTTTTCTAACTGGTGAAGGACACGCCGCAGGTCGTCCGCCTTGAAAGGCTTTTGCAGATAATCAAAGGCCCCGCGGCGCATGGCTTCCACTGCGCTGCCGATCGTAGCGTGGGCGGTAAAGACAATCACATCCAGCTTTGGGTCCTGCTCCAACAGCTTTGGCAGAATGTCCAGGCCGCTTTCAGATCCCAGGCGCAAGTCCAGGAAGGCGGCCTCATAGTGCTGCTCCGTGAGCCTGTCCAGTGCCTCCTGCCCGTTCTCCGCCGTCTGTGTGTGGTGCCCTGCCTCCTGCAGCGCCAAGGTCGTCAAGCGGCGAACCGCACGTTCGTCGTCGATAACCAGGATTCGCATATGCGGCTAACCATTCGCAGCAAAAAGCATTCTCACAACTGCCTTCAGCAACCCATGGCGAGGAGGTGCTTTTTTCTTCTTCGGATGTGGATGACAACCTTCCAAAGGCTTGTATGATGAGTTGATGTCTTCCTCCAGCCGGGATGATTGGAATGATCCCCGGGACAGTGACTCTCACTCTGGCCGCACTAAGCCGTGGCCGGAAGACGAGGACATTGATCTCGAGGAAATGGATACCGAGGAGATCGCTGATTTACGCGCGGTTTACGACGGTCTGGATCTGCCGTGCTGGGATGACTTTGACTACAAGAAGTTTATCGCTCGAGAATTCGGCGAGGGAAAAGAGAAGCGTTCCTTCATGGAGAACTTCTGGAGGGTCACGGCGATCATCATGCTGATCATCTTCGGATTGGCGGTTGGCGGCTTGGCGCTGCTTCGCTTTCTGCGCTGAGGTCCGTTAACCTGAACGCAAGCGCAGGCCCCTCAATCTTGGCCCTCTCCGCCGTCACGCATAATGATACGCAGCCGCTCCCGTTCCCGCTCCTGGGCGATGGCTTCGCTCTCGGTGTTGACGATCACTTCGCCTTCGCGCATCAGACCTAGCTTTTCTCGGGCGTGCACTTCCAGGTAACCACGGTCTTCCGGGTCCAGCAGATGCGCGATCTCCGTCTTCAACTCGTAATTTCGCCGCTCCTCCGCTTCCGCCAGACTACTCCGATCCGATAGAACCTGATCAACCTGCGCGTTTTCCTCCCATGCACTGGAAAACTGCCGCAACAGAATCACCCCGGAGCAAAGCAGAATCACCCAGATGAGGCCATGGTTCAGGGCACACCAGTTGGTGCGCGGCTCATCCCGAAGCGGGGCGCGACGGTTGGGATTTACATAGTAAGAGTAACTCAACTCATCTCATCCTACCACCAAACTGCGCGGTGTCACCGAGTTCCTCTTCAATGCGAAGCAGTTGATTATATTTTGCAATCCGATCCGTTCGGCTCAGTGAACCGGTCTTGATTTGCCCGGCATTCGTTGCAACTGACAAATCCGCGATTGTCGAATCTTCCGTCTCCCCGGAACGATGACTGATGACGGAGGTATATTGATGACGGGTCGCAAGCTCAATGGCGTCCATCGTTTCGGTCAGTGAACCGATCTGATTTACTTTGACCAGAATCGAATTGGCTACGCCGAGCTCGATTCCTTTCTGGAGGAACTGCACGTTAGTCACAAAGAGATCATCCCCGACTAGCTGCACAGTTTTTCCGATGGCATCTGTCAGCATTTTCCAGCCATCCCAGTCATTCTCGGCACAGCCGTCTTCAATCGAAATAATTGGATAACGGTCACACAAAGATTTGAGCGTATCGGCCATCTCCTGACTCGTGCGCTCGGATTTATCCGATTTATGGAAGACATAACGGGATTTTTCCCTGTCCCAAAACTCACTGGCCGCCACGTCGAGGGCAATGAAGATGTCTTCACCGAATTTATATCCGGCAGCGTCCACGGCTTGTCCGATGACGTCCAGCGCGTCTTCCGCAGAATTCAGATCAGGCGCAAAACCGCCTTCATCACCCACTGCGGTGGAAAGTCCGCGGTCGTGCAGGATTTTTTTCAGGGCGTGGAAAACTTCCGTTCCATAGCGCAGGGCCTCCCGAAAACTGGGCGCACCTTTTGGCATGATCATGAACTCCTGAAAATCGATGGGAGCATCTGAGTGCGCCCCGCCATTGATGATATTCATCATGGGCACGGGTAGGACTTTGGCATTGATGCCGCCAAGGTACTTATAAAGAGGCAGCCGCAATTGCAGAGCCGCTGCCCGTGCTGTGGCCATAGAGACGGCGAGAATCGCGTTGGCCCCCAGATTGCCTTTATTCGGTGTGCCATCGAGGCCAATCATTTTCCGGTCAATGGCCGGTTGATCGAGCGCGTCCATGCCCACCAGGGCCTGAGTGATCGTGGAGTTAGCCGATTGCACGGCTTTGGTCACACCTTTGCCGAGATAAACCGACTTATCGCCGTCACGCAGTTCCAGGGCTTCATTTTCGCCTGTGCTGGCCCCACTGGGAACAAGGGCTTTCCCCAGCGCGCCTCCAGCCAGGAGGACATCTGCCTCCACGGTCGGATTTCCGCGGGAATCAAGAACCTGACGTGCTTTGATCGATGCGATGCGTGTAGTGGACATAAACAGTGATAAAATGAGAGATTGGTAAATTGGCAGATGGAGTGAGTCATTCAGCCGAACAACGGGCTCAATTCTCTCCAGCAGCTGAACGCACACCGGGATTAGGACCTGACTGGCCCGGCGCGAAAAGGAAAAAGAGATTTTTTCCGGCCAAATCGGCGCTCACGAAACGAGGCCATGACTAGTCAAGCGGCCTCGTCCTGTTTCCAGGCCTTGATGCTGAGCAGCTTTACCGTGCGGGTCGTGCCATGTTCCGTCGGCAGCTCGACCACTTCCTCCAGCGTCTTGTCCATCAATGCCTGCCCCATGGCGGTCTGGTAGGAAATGATATGGGCCTTCACGTCACCGTCCCAGGCGCCCAGCACGTGGAAGGTCTCTTTTTCAGCTGTCTCCGTATCCTCAATTTCAACGGTGGTCCCGATCGAGACCTTTGAGGTATCCGGATTCTCAAAGTCCGTTCCTTTGGCGCGCTTCAAATCCTGCTCAAGCTCCGCCCGGCGGCGCAGCAGGATGGCCTGCATCTGCTTGGCGGCTTTGTATTCGAAATTCTCCCGGAGGTCCCCGTATTCTTTGGCGATGGCGATCTCCTTACTGTTTTCAGGGATCTTTTTCTTCACCAGGTCATCATATTCTTTTTTGCGCCCCTCCAGACTTCCCCAGGAGACGATGAGCGCGCCTTCCCGGCCTTCGTCATCACCGGTGATGATATTTTGGAACTCCGGGTGGAGCTTAAGAATCCGACCGATGATGCTGCGCTTGGTCAGGTCATCGAAGGCCGGTGACATCTTCAACCGCCTTAAGACTTCGCGGGCTTCCCACTTCTCCGCGCCATCGAGAAGCTCAGCGATGAGTTCGAGATCATCGAAGATCAGGTTCTGCAGTTTGGCTCCGCGGCGGGTCTCGCTGAGCTGATCCATTTCCAGGGCAGAAAACGCGCTCTTGAGCACTTCTGGCCCGAGCAGGTCCGGGTTCACTTTCTTGCGCTCCTTAAAGACCCAATACAGCAGGTCCGAAGTGGCCGTGCTCGTGCTGATGACGTGGCGGATGTAGTCGTAAAGCTCTTCCTGCTGCCCGGTTTCCTTGAGCAAACGGTTGATATCCGATACCGTGCGGCTCGGTGATTTAGGAATCAATTGCAGCAGGCGGCGCACAAAATCATCGCCAAAAGCCGGCTGGAAAGCGTTGAGAATGACGCGCTGTCGAGCCGCCGGAATCTCCGGGATAATCTCGCCGAGCGCTGCCTCGTGTTTCCGGAGTTGCTCCGGCAGATTCATCGTGTCCGTCCCGGCCTTCAGTTCCGGAAACAGTTCCACCAGTTGATCTCGCGCCACGATGAACTCGAAGCTGGCCGAGGGATGCAGATTCTCCTGCTGGACGGCCATCGTCTCGAGCGCGCTGACCACCGGTTGGAGGGCAAAGAGCGGGTCTTCGAACTCGTCCTTGTTCTTCAGGATTTCCTCAACCGCCAACAGATTCGCTTTCGGCTGACGGGCGCTCTTGAATTGCTCAACCAGCTCTTCCGAACGCGAGAGAGGTTTTTCGCGAAGCTCAAAAGGCGCCGTTTTTTTGGCCGGCACAATGAAGTGACCGTCGCTCTTGAGCAGCTTTTTGGTGGAGTCCCACCATTTCTTGAAGCTCTTCTCATCGAAGAGAGAGGGCTTCAGGATCCCGGTGATGTCATCGGCGAAAAGGCGGCCGCCATAGCTGCTCAAGAGGGTCTTCATGACCTCGATCGGCTCTTCCATCGCCTTCTGCTTGAGCTCGGCTGGTCTGGTGGCGCGCTGCACCAGGATGTGTTCCTCCGGCAAGGGCTGCAGACTGGTTGCGGCGTATTTCGGCTGCATCTTGTGACCTTCCCGGCCGTCAAAGTCGATCAGCACCTGGTTGCCGGGCAGATTCCATTCCCGTATCTGTCCGAAGCCCCAGCTTTTGTGCAGGCAGTAGCAGCCTGGTTTCAGTGAGGAGAGCTTCTCGCCCTCCGCCTCACTGATCTGGCCCGTCGCGACGATCTGTTGCAGTTCCTCTTCCATGCGGTTGGGGATACAAAGCTACCTGAGCCCTGCGCTGCGCCAAGAACAATTTATCATCACTGATGAACGCATCAAGCGGTGAGCGCCCCAGGGGCCGGCCTGATCGTTGCCGCGGCATCTCATTCGTGTCACCCTTTCGGCCTGTCTGATTCACCAACATCCTCCACGCCCGGCACGCCAGCTCCGGCCCCGGCTGTGCCGCCTGACCCGAATGCGGTGCAACCATCCGGTATCGCTTTTGGTTTTGCGGCCTACGGACTCTGGGGATTGCTGCCGATCTACTGGAAACTGTTCCAGGATGCCCTCCCAGCGATCGAGGTGCTCTGGCACCGGCTGATCTGGTCGGCTCTGACTCTCTTACTCTGGATGGCGCTGAACCGGCGGCTGGGAGAAATCCGCGACCATCTTGGCAAAAAAAAGATCATCGGCCTCCAGGCTCTGGCGGGCGCGATCATCACGACGAACTGGGGACTTTATATTTACTCGGTGGTCAGCGATCAGATTGTGGAAGGCAGCCTGGGTTATTTTATCAATCCGCTCGTCAGCGTGCTGCTGGGTGTTTTGATTTTCAATGAACGGCTGCGTGTCGGTCAATGGATCGCGGTGGGGATCGCGTCTGTCGGGGTGGTCTATCTTACGATGGCGTATGGGAAATTTCCCTGGCTGGCTCTGGCGCTGGCAGGGACCTTTGCCGCCTATGGCGTTTGCAAAAAGAAAACCCGGCTCACCTCCGTGCCCGGTCTGACCCTGGAAACGCTCGCGGTCGCGCCGGTAGCGGTCGTCGCGCTCATCTTCCTGAACCGCTCAGGTCAAGGGCATGGGCTGGGGGCGAACCTGGGCGAAACAGTTCTCATTCTCAGCCTCGGCGTCGTCACGGTTCTGCCGCTTTTATTCTTTGCTGCCGCCGCCCGCCGCATTCCGCTCAGCCTCATCGGGTTGCTTCAATACACCGCACCGACCCTTCAATTTCTCATCGGGGTTTTTATCTACTACGAATCCTTCCCGCCCGAGCGCGCCGTCGGGTTTGTTATCGTCTGGACCGCACTGGTCTTATTTGCCGGGGAAAGCGTTTGGTGGAACAGGAGGCG
The DNA here is from genome assembly GCA_964622095.1 of uncultured Verrucomicrobiales bacterium. Lineage (GTDB taxonomy): Bacteria > Verrucomicrobiota > Verrucomicrobiia > Verrucomicrobiales > CAZUPP01 > CAZUPP01. The sequence continues at coordinate 177,780 of CAZUPP010000001.1, read as the reverse complement.
GAAACAGGAGCAACAAAGATCAACCCATGTCCAGTAGCTTCGCCCGCTTAGTCAGGAGAGTCAACGCATCAGCGGTGTAAAGACATCCAAGCGCCTTAAACAATCGCCGTTTCTTATCGGCCTTTAAGGCCTCTGCCCATTTCTGTTTTGGTTTCGACAAGAGGTCGCGGACCTCTTCGTCGCTAGCCTTATCTTTGGAAGCATGAGCATTTGCAAAATGCACAAAAGTAGATACCGCTTTTTCCTCGTTCCATGCATGCCACCACTTATTCAAAGTGTCGATATCGACGCCTACCTCCACTGCGATTTCTCGATTCTTTTCGCAAAAGGCCTTGATCTTTCTCTCGCAGGCGGCTTCCGCCTTCTGAATTTCACGCTTATTCGTGTTGAACTGGGAAAAGGGACTAGGCTCAGTTTTTCGAGACGGCGAAACTTGCCGGGGAGTTTTTGACGATTGAGGCATAGCAGCGATTTTGACGCTCAGATTCCAAGGATGGCTCTGGAGGTTTTCCTGAAGTTTTCAAACTCAGGCAATTTCATAATATCAAGCGGGGCACCAGACCGAAGTTTATCTGCCAGGTCGCTACTATAGGGAATACCTGGTTCAACGAACTTTGCCTTTAGGATATTCTTCCAGTGCGGCTGCCCTTTCATGAAGTCCCACTGGTCCCTTATGGCTTCGATTGTTTCCGTTCCCAGCCGCTCATCATATTTGGATGGCACAACGTATGTGCATCTCGAGAAAGCCTCAATGGCATTTTCCCTTCTCGCGGAAGGACGTAATTCATTTTTATCGATCAGGTCAAGTGTCAGATCATCAAGTAACCGCAATCCATAGAAGGTGGCCAAGTCCGCATCGATTGGCGCGACCAAATCATCAGCAATCAGCATGATCGCAATGGTGGTGAGAGTAAACGAGGGTGGAGCATCAAAGAGCACAAAGTCATATTTATTCTTTATCGCAAAATTTGGAATGCCAAAAAAGACCTTGATACTGCTGGTTTGAAGCGCGATTCCACCACCTTGTTTTCTCCCATCAAAGACAGCAAAAGCCAGCGAGGACTCAATCTGTGCAACTTTGAGACTGCCACTGAGCAAGTGTAACATTCCTTTGCTGAAGCCCCCCCCTGTATCAATCACGATCCGGTTGATAATGTCCGGATTACCGATCCCCGCACATTTATTCTCGCCTAAGGGTGCGTAGAGTTCCCAGATCGAACTCTTCTTTTCCGTTGCCTCATGCCACTGTTTGTGTCCTCGAAAAAGAATCGAGAGCGAACTCTGTGGATCGGCGTCAATCAAGAGGACTTTCTTGCCTGATTCGGCAAGCGCCATGCCTAAGCCCGCCGTTAACGCCGTCTTACCAATTCCGCCTTTGTAATTGTAACAACCAAAAATACGGGTAACCGGTTTTCCCTGTTTTCCAACGAGCCAACCTTTATCTACAAGATCGAACACGTCCTCTTCGGAAATCGTATTATTAGAAGTTTTCCTAAGCTCAACCTCCACCCGGCCCTTAGGGGTCGCCTTATAGGAATCAATCTTTCGCCCGTTTTCACGTACTTCGACTTCGGTCTCGGTCGCCATCTCACACACTTTATACAACGTAGCCATAGCGCTTTACTTACCTGCTCGATTCCCGGGTGGTTCCTGGATTCAAGGGCTATCAGGATTCGCCGGGGCAGAGCGAGCAGAAAAGGATGCGTCACTCAGGTGTTGCCACGCTTTGGAGGCAAGCTCTGTCATGAATTCGTCCGAGCCTTGTTCCTCGTCACGCAATCGCACTGTTGCTACCTCGGCAAATTGTCCGCGGAAAAAGGTGCGCTGACGTTTCGCGAAGCGGCGGGTGACGGTGGTGATCTGCTGGATGCAGGCGCTTTCTGAGATCTCACCACGCAACAGGCGCTCGATGGGCTCCAGCCCAATCATGCGCCGGGCGGTGGCGCTGAGCTCGAGGCCTGACTCGAGAACTCCACGGACTTCCTCAACAACCCCCGCAGCGAACATTTCACGTGTCCGGCGGTCGATGCGTTCGCGCAGGTCTTCGCGGTCGCGCTCGAGGATGACCCCTTGCGCGGCCGGCCACATGGTGGAGGATGTGGACGGTGAGGCGCCCGATCCCGCACGGCTCGACCACAGCTCAGCGAGGGGCTGGCCCGTCTGAGTAACCAGCTCAAGAGCGCGCAGGACGCGACGCGGATTACTGGTGTCAAGAAGGGTGTCAGCGTTGGAATCGCGCGCGAGGAGGCGGGCAAGCAATTCCTCCGGGCTGAGCTGCAGCAGCTCCTCGCGCAGAGCGGGATCAGGCCCGGGCAGCCGCTGCATTTCATCCGCATGCGGATGGGTGAGAGCGCGGAGGTAGAAGCCGGTGCCGCCAGTGACGATGATCCATTTCCCGGCGGCAGCGAGTTGATTCATCCGCTCGCGGGCCTGCCGCGCGAAATCCACCACGGAGTAGCTTTGGTTCAGAGGTATTTCGCCAACGAGATGGTGCGGGACCCGCGCCCGTTGCTCGGCATGGGGCTTGGCGGAGAGGATGTCTAATCCCGCGTAGACCTGGAAGGCGTCTGCGCTGATGATCTCAATCCCGCAATTTCCGCCCGAACGCTGCTGTAAAACCTCCCCCAGCCGCACGGCGACCTCCGTCTTTCCGACCGCGGTAGGACCGGTAACGAAGAAAAACGGCGAGAGCGGGTAATCCGTCAGATCGGAAAGCACTTTTGCAAGCCTTCACGGATCCCGATTGGCTTGTAGCCGAGGTCGTCCCCAGCCTGGGAATTGTCCAGATTGGCATCCTGCATGACACCGGCGATGGCGTTCCACGTCAGGGGCGGCTTCTTCATGGTCTTGCGCATGACAAACTCGATTATCTGGCAAACGGGAATGGGAATAGGAATGAAGGGCCTCTCCGCTTTCTGGTGCTTCAGGATGAGCTTGCCGAGGTCCCAGATGGAGATGGATTCGCCGCCGCTGAAGGCATAGGTCTTGCCGTAGCTTTTGGGGTTGTTCGGGATGGCCAGAAAACCGCGCATCAGATCATCGACATGAACGGGGCGCTTGAGGGCGCGTCCGGAGCCGATGAAGGGCACGATGGGATATTTCTTCAGGTAATCCATGAACATCACGAACTCCTCCCCGCCATAATCGTTATAGGCCAACGTTGGGCGCACGATGGTGTAGTTGATCTTATCCTGGCCGGTGACCAGTTCTTCACACCTCTGCTTGCTGATGGAATAAGGGGTGGTGAAGGGATAGACGACAGAGGCGGAGGAAACCAGAATGAAATGCTGGGCGCCAGCCTGGATGCTGCCTTCCAGGATGTTACGGGTGCCGTTGACGTTGATCTTCTCAAACATCTCCGGGTTCTTGTGAATGAGGATGGCCGCGAGGTGATAAGTCGTCTTTACACCATCAAAGAGGCCCGCGAGCGAGGAGGCATCGCTGATATCGCCGTAGCGGATGTCCACGCCCAAGCCATCAAGCCGCGAAACAAACGGATCATTTGGTAAGGTGAGCACCCGCACCTTCTCGCCCTTTTCTTCGACGAGCCCGCGCACGAGACGCGAACCCATCACACCAGCACCACCGGTAACAAGGATCATAGCATCTACATTTCGGCCTGATCCACCGGGCGACTGCAAGGGATTTTTTACTGGCCGAGCAAGATTTCCCGCCCGGTCAGAAGCACAACCGGACGGGCCCCGAGCGGAGCTGTTTCGGAGAAGACAGAGAAAACGCCGCGGTGAATCGATAGCTCGGATCGACATCGCTCACTCAAAACCGAACTCACGATCAATAAAGATCATGTGCCAGAGCTCGAGGATAACCAGACTCATCACCTGTTTCACGATCAGAAATTCACGATTCTGCATTTCAGAGACTAATTGAGTGACAGCGGCAGGATCAAAGTATCCACGCTTTTTCACGCGCGCCGGATCAAGCGTCATCCGAATCAATTCGTTGACCTTCGGATTTTCATAGAAAAACTCAACTGGAAAATAAAATGGCACCTTGCTGCGCTTCACATTGCGTTTGGGAAGCACTTTCGCCGCAAGTTTACGCTCGATGTATTTATCTGTCAGCCTGTTCACCTTTAAGTGGCCGGGCATTTCAAAGGCCAGCTCCATAATGTTGTGATCAAGAAAAGGGCATCGCAGTTCGATGCTGTGTGCCATGGTATTCTTATCCTGGCGGAGGAGCAGGTTATCCTGGAGCCAGTCGTCAAACTGGAGCTTCAGCAACCGGTTCAGGAAGCCCCCCCGCCGGTCCCGCGGCCGCTTGATCCAATCGTTGGTGGCCAGTCCGCGCATTTCTCCGGCATAGATATTTTCGCGCTCCGGCAAGTCCCACAGCGCCTTGAGCGCGACGTAACTCTCATTCAGGTTTCGGGTATGAAAATGGCGCAGATAGTCCACCGTTTTGGCTTTGCCTTTTTCACCAAGAAATGCCGGGTAGGAAAAAAGTTTATCCAGCAGTTCGACCGGCACGGCGTTCAGCAGGGGCGTGACGATGCCCTGGTTCAGCATCTTCGGTACGAGGCGGCGGTAGCGCTCCGTCCATAAGATGATCTTATGAAAGGAGTAGCCCGCAAAATCTTCGTCAGCGCCTTCACCGCTCTGCACGACTTTGACATGCTGGCTGGTGGTCTGGGCGAGAAAATAATAGGCGAGAATCAGCGCATCGCCAATCGGCCGCTCCAAATGCCAGATACAATCTGGCAGTTTGTCGAAGTCATCCGGCGTGATATTGATCTCATGATGGGTCGTACCGAGAATTCCCGCCAGCTCCTTTGCCTGGGCCGTTTCATCGACAGGCGAATTAAAGCCGATGGAAAAAGTATTCAACCGGCTCGTTTTCTGCGCCATCATCGCGACGACCAGACTGGAATCCACCCCCCCGCTCAGATAGGCGCCGACAGGCACATCACTGCGCACGATTAATCGTAAGGCTTCTTCGAAATTGGCCTCCAGCCGCTCCAGATAGTATGGCTCACCACCCTTCGGTTTCCTGGTCAGATCCAAATCCCAATAGCGGAATTGCCTGAGGTCATTTGTACGCAGATCCAGGGTCATGGCATGCGCCGAGGGTAAGACATAAATGCCTTCGAAGAGAGTTTCTGGCTGGGGCACATACCGCAGCCCCAGATAACTGTCGATCGCGTCGCGATTGCACTGGCGCTCGACACAGTCTGCCTTGAGGATCGCCTTGATTTCCGAAGCAAAAATCAGGCGCCCGTCATTGAACCAATAATAAAACGGTTTTTGGCCCGCACGGTCTCTGGCGAAAAATAGGCGCTGCTGATTTTTGTCATAGAGACAAAAGGCGAACATGCCATTGAAACGCTGCAGACAATCCATGCCCCACTCTTCATAGGCATGGACGATGACTTCTGTATCACACTTTGTTGCAAAAACATGCCCCCTGGCCGCCAACTCCTCAGCCAGCTCAATGTAGTTGTAAATTTCCCCATTGTAACAGATCGCTATGGAGCGGTCCTCATTATAGATCGGCTGAAAGCCGCCCTGCAGGTCAATAATGCTGAGCCGCCGCATGCCCATGGAAAAACCGGCATCCGGGTCTTCAAAAAACCCTTCTCCATCCGGCCCGCGGTGCCGGATCACGTCACCCATGCGCTGGAGCAACCCGGGTTGCTCAATCCTTGTAAATCCGAAAATCCCACACATCGGCTTCAGGGAAGAAGAAAACTTGTCACACTGCTGGGGCAAGCTCATAGGGGAGGTGATCGGGGGCGTCAACCGTGGGCACGGGGAGTGGCCAAGAAAGTTTCACCTTGGCAGAAGGACGGACGCTGACAGAGTGCACGGCAGTTTATGAGAGCGGTTTTTACGATCGGTTTCCCTTATCTCAGGCGCATGGTGTTGACAGGGGGAATCGCCTGTCTCTACCTGGGGTTCAGCGGGTGCAGCAGTTTTGGCCCGCAGCCAGTAGTGATTGATGCCGGCCATGGGGGACATGATCCCGGAGCACGTCCACGGGGGGTGATCAATGAGAAGACGGCCAACCTGGACGTCGCCCAGCGAGTCGAGCAGAAGCTACGGCGAGCTGGCATTGAAACGGTTATGACCCGCCGCGGAGACTACTTCATCCCCTTGAATACAAGGGCGGATATCTCCAACCGGAAGCGTGCGGCCGCCTTCGTGAGTATCCACTTCAACTTCTCCTACAGCCGCCGGATCCGGGGCTTTGAGGTTTATTACTACTCGTCCAAGAGCCGCCGCCTTGCCGCGGAGATCGCGGAAGAGTTTCGCAAGGTGCCCGGTCTGAGAGACCGAGGGATTAAGTATGCCCGCTTCCGGGTGCTCCGGCGAAACTACCAGCCCGCCGTTCTGGTGGAGTGCGGCTACCTTACCCACCCTTATGAAGGACGGCAGGCGGGCCAGGCCTCCCACCGGGCCAGACTGGCTGACGCCATTGCTGATGGCATCAAGGACTACCTGCGCTGATGCTGAAGTTGCCAAGAAAGCTGGAGCTCTATCCGCGTGACTACATTCGGCAGCAGCCCTGGCGGGTGTTCGTCTGTGCCTCGTTGCTTCTGATCAGCGCCGTCCTCTGCGGGTGGGGACTGATCGAAATAGAGAAGCCGTGGGATACAGAGGTGGCAGTCAAGCTGGCCAGGGAGGAAAATCCGAAACTCAAGGACCTGATCAGCTTCGGCATCTGGTGGGCCTGTCTGGTGAATATCTTTATTTCCCTGGGCTTGCTGGCTGCCATGCGCCTTTGGCTGCGGCCGGTGGATGGCCATTTTCTCCCCGCCATCCCAGAGAAGGCAAAGACGGGATGGCTGGCCGTAAACCGCTACCCGTTTTGGGTCCTGCTCATCGTGATCATTGCGATCACCGCGCTGCAGCGGGCACCGAGGCTGGAACATAGTCTCTGGAATGACGAAGAGTATCAGTTGCGCCGTTATACATGGGGCGAACCCGCGGAGCCTCGAGCGGACAATCTCATGGCTGACCCAACCGATTGGGACGAGGTCATATTCCTCAATCGAGTCAATAATCACATCCCGTTCAGCATCCTTGGCCGGCTGAGCCTGGATATCTGGAGGGCAACAGGCGGCGATGAGCGGTCTCCTTTGCACTTCAGTGAAGCGGCCTTCCGGATGCCCTCCTACCTTGGGGGGCTGCTGGCTATTGTCCCGTTGATTCTTTTGCCCGCCCTCGCCGGGCTTCCCAGGACGGCGCTGATTGGCGGCGCCGTAATCGCCTGGCATCCCTGGGTATTGCGCTGGACCGTTGAAGGACGTGGGTATGCCCTGATGATGCTCTTTATTCTGCTGGCCTTGCTTTCCCTGCTCTTCGCCGTTCGCACGGGCCGCTGGCGATGGTGGCTGGCTTTTGCCGCCTGCCAGTTTCTATATGTGTTGAGTTTCCCCGGAGCGGTCTATGTGGCCATCGCGTCAAACCTATTTCTCGGGTTCTATCTGCTGATTCATTACAAGGCATGGAAATGGCATGAAAGTCCTGAGTTTTGGAAAGGACAGGCTCCGCGTTGGGTGGTGGCCAATGTCATTTCGGCGGGCGTGTTTCTGTTGATTTACGCCCCGAGCATTCCACAAACCGAGGTCTATTTGGCCACTCATGAAGTCGCTCGCCGGGAAATGCAGCTCAGCTGGTTCCAAGACGTTCTGGCACATGTGCTGATCGGCACGATGTGGCGGACCGACAGCGTTCCATTCGATCTGGTGTCACGCGTTGGCGGCGACGCTCAGGTATATGCGATCCTCGCTGGCCTGAGCGTTCTGATTGTGATCGGGAGCACCGTTCTTCTCAAGAGATCAGCACTTATCGGCGGTCTTATTCTGAGTGTTCTACTTGCAGCGGTTATTGCCTTTGAACATAACGCCACCCACGGTCATTGGCTCTACAGCTGGTATTTATTATATACCGTTGTCCCGTGGTGGCTTTGTGTCTTCGCAGCTTTCGAATGGGGATCTGTTTTTGCTCAGCGCGAAAAAGCAGACTCAACTCGGGCACAAACTATTTTCACCTTCAGCATTATGATGATTTTTGCCGCCATGGCCATTGCGCTCTATGCGGAATCAGCTCGCTACCAGATGTTTCATAATCGCCAGCCTCTGAGCGCGGCGTCTATCGTGCCATCGAACGCTTACGCCGCTTCGCTGGGAATCAGTGCGGAACAATTCGCTTCCTATGATCCGGACATTAAATCAATTAAGAGTATGGAGGAGTGGGAAGACCTTGCGACAAAGGCCGAGACTGAAGGCGCTTTGCTTTTCCTGGTCGTCTGCGGCGGTCCTACGAATGATCCAGGGGACTGGCGAATCTTCGAACAGATCAGGTCAAGATATCTATTGATACCGAAAGATACTCAGCCCGGCCTTGAAAGCATGTTTGACGTTCAGGTCTTTGAATATGCCGGAAAATGAGATCAGCTAACTAATCACAATCCCGCTAATTCCTCCGCTGGATAGGTCCAGATCTCACTGAGTGTCGGGTGATAATGCGGCACCTTCGCCAGATCAAGCGCGGTTGCTCCGAAGTACATGGCCACGGCAATTTCGTGAATAATTTCCGTCGCCTCTGCTCCCACCGCGGCGCCTCCGATAATTTTACCGGTTTCCGGATGAGCGATTAACTTGACAAAACCCTCCGGCTCTCCGCGCACGAGGCTCTTCCCGTGATCATCAAAGGGATACTTCGCCGCTTTATGCGGATATCCTTCCGTCATCGCTTCCTGCTCGGTCAGACCCACAATGGCCGCCTGCGGCTCGCAAAACACCCCGAAGATTTTCATGCGGTAACTGATCTCTTCCAGTTTTTCACCATTACCGCGAATGATACGAGCGGCATTACGCGCGGCAATTTCGCCCTGCTGAATGGCGAGGTGCACCACCTCGTGCGGCCCGCAGACGTCACCGGCGGCAAATATATGTGGGACCGTGCAGGATTGTTGGGTTTTGGCCACCTGAATCTGATCATATTCCATTTCTACCCCGGCTTCGTCCAGCCCCAGACCGTTCGTCGCCGGACGGCGCCCGAGAGCGTTGAGGAGTAAATCTGCCTCCACCGTGACCGCCTCTTCGCCATGCAGAAATTCTACTTTCACTCCGTCACTCCCACTTTTCTGGATCTGCTGAAGTTTCGTTCCAGTGTAGACCTTCATTCCGCGCTGGCGAAAAGCGTTTTCGACAACCTCGGATAGATCATGATCCATTTCCTTGAGAATATGCGGGCTACGCTGAATCAAGGTGATCTTCACGCCCAGCCCCTCCAGATAATGCGCCATTTCCACGGCAATCGCGCCACCACCCAGAACAATCGCGGATTCCGGCAGGTCCTCGAGGAATAATATATTATCACTTGTATAGTGAGGAGTTTGCGCAAGGCCCGGGACCGGAGGCTGAGAAATAACCGAACCCGTCGCGAGGCAGATGGTTTTTCCATTGAGCCGGATCTCCTCTCCTGATTCTCGCAGCTTCACAACGACCTGACGGGGGCCATCCAGCCGGGCCACCCCTCGAATGAAATCAAAACCATTTTCAGCTTCCAGTTGTCCACGGCGATAGCCCGCAAAATCCTCAATAAATTTGTTTTTCCGTGCGATTATCTCGTGACCGACCGGTTTTCCAAGGTCCGCGCGCAAGCCAAATTCCCGCGCCCGGCGAATCGTCAGATTCCGATTGGCTGATTCAATGAGCGCTTTACTGGGCATGCAGCCGCGCAAAATACAAAGGCCCGCGACTTGTTCGCCGCCCTCGATCACGGCAACGCTAAGCCCTTCTTCAACAGCCGTGCGGGTCGCAGCATATCCACCGCTCCCTCCACCGATCACAATAAAATCGTACTCTGACTTCATGATAAGAAACTGAAAACCAACAGCTTACTCCTCTCCTCATTCGCCGAGCTGCCACCCTATCGCGGAGATTCCTCACGGGGTGCAGTCTGACTCCTCAACTGGTGATAGAATTCTCTTAACCGAGCCCGGTCAACCCAAAGTACTTTATGCTTCAGCAGGCTGTCCTGATACTGTAACTGGAGAAAGTCAGGGGCGAGCTCGTTCTCAAAATAGAGTATTTTCGCAACTGGCGTGTTGGGCACTTTAAAGTCTTTCCCAAAGAAAATGGCCGCCTGATTGGTGATGCGCTCCGGATCATCGAGCACAATCCATTCTACATCACGTTCCATGAGGATCTTCAGTGGATCAAAATCACCCTTTGGAAACAGAAAACCTGGTGAGGCAAAGAACCGAAAACTATCTGCGATACCTGACAGACTCTGATGAGACGAGCCAGCGACGGCCGGTTCTCCCGACCAGTAGACCAGTGCCGGACTCATCCACCATGGCGCCAGAATAGAACCCGGGCTGTCCGGTTGGGGAACCGTGTCGCCGTCACTTTCCTCTCCTTCTCCGCTCAGCTGCGCAGATTGCTCGGAAGCCTTTATCCATGACGCGCTCTGGAGATTCGAGAAACGCTCATTTCGTGAATCCTCCGCCTGTCGCTCAAAGAAGATCTCCGGGAAAAGTTCAGCATCCCACTGCCAGGCGATGGGGTATGCGCTCAGGAGAAAAATAAACGCCGCCGCCATCCAGGCCCGCGGAAACATCGCAAGCATCCAGGGCAGGCAGATCGCAAAAAATAGCACCGCGTAAAAACTCCAGCGCAGCTGCCAGAAGGCAAGAATAAGCGTCACCAGAGCCAGCACTCCCGTCCAGATGGCAAGGCGGTCCTGAGTAAGCAGGTAGGCCGCCACTGGCAAGACCGGCAGAAGCAGGATGCTCCAGCCCACAGAGGTAAACATCATGGCCAGAGTGGCGAACCCAAGTGACTGTAATTCTGCCACGGACTTCGACCAGGCGGAGAACAGAGCGGCGTCTTCTCCGGCGCCAGGCACATTCAAACGGATACCCTCAATAAGCAGGGCCAGCAGGAGGATCCCCCCCAGGGTGGGATAAAAGATCAAACGGTGGCGGATGTGCAGGGTGTGCGGAAACAGAATCGCGGTCAGCGCCCCGCAGAGCACAAAGAGAATTCCTGGCTCATAGAGCGATGTCCAGATCGCCAGTCCCCAGCCGATTCCTCCAAAGGCCTGCCACAGCGGGCGAGGTTCCCGAATAATGGCGATCTCACTGCAGATTGCCACAGCCAAGGTGAAAAGAATGAGGCTCTGATGGTCTGGCCGGCCCAGCAGCGTCGCCTGCACCAAAAGCGGAGAAACCGCGGCCAGCACGAGCATGATCCAGCCATCACGCAGTTTCTGGTCCCAGACCCAGAAGAAGAGAAAGCCGCACATGAGCGCGCCTAAAATCGGAGAGATCCACGCGCCGGCAAGATCGGTGGCACGATCCGAAAAGGGCCGCAGGAGCAGCTGCAGGGAAACGATCGCATAATCAAAGATCGCCGTGGTATGCGGCTGGGTGCCCTTCGGGTGATTCTCAAAGTCATGGCTCTTTACCAGAAGAGCAGGGGTCTCGAGGATCATCTTGACCCGCGTCATGCGGGAGAAAGAGTCCGCGTCCAGAAAGAGGATCTGGTCACGGTAAAAGACCTGCTCCTGATTTACCGTTCGGGAGAGCAAGCTCACCCTAATCAACGCCGTCGCGCCAAGCACAAGCAGCAGGACAATGACCTCGCGCTGTTGAAGAGCGCGAATGACTGGGCGGAGAAAACTCATTGAGGTGGACAGCTTCGACAGCCAGCCCAGAACCGTCAACGTAAAGGATGTTAAGCTATCGCGCCGGGCAAAACCGGAAGCACTTTGAAAGGACTCGCCGGTATGGTAAGCTCGGCCTCAAGATGATTTCCTCGCGACAATTCAAGACCTGCCAGAAGCCCGTAGCTGCCGTTGAGGCGGAGCTGGCCCGGGGCCGGGAGGATCCACTGCTTTCACGAATCATGAGGATCTGTGATCCCGGCCGCCCTGGCCGGAGCGGCGCTTTTACCTTTCTGCCCACACCGGGGCTGGACATGAAAGAGTCCTGGCAGCTTTGGATGACAAACGTTTTTGAGCCTCATCTGCTCGACCGTCTTGTACGGGTCATGCGTTACGCGGCACAGGGCTACGCCAGGGAAATTCGTGACCTGGATGCGGAGATTGGCGCGGTTTTATCCTCCCGTTCACGACAATCCAGCCTGGAAGCCGGCCAGCAGTTGCTGGGTTGCCTGAGCAACGCCCAGGGTGAGCGAATGATCAACAAACTCACCCTTTGGCATGAGACCGGTCATTTCGCGGGGCATTTCGCTACCCTCTATGCCCTGCAATGTGCCGTTTTTGGCTTCCCTATCCGTCAATCTCTTTTGTGCTATCTGCGCCATGAGTGGATGGCCGTCAGTTGGCGTCATGCCTCCCTTCAGGGGCATCAGCTTTTTCTGGATACCCTTGAGCATCTCACCGGCCATCTCGTGAAGTCCCTGAGAAACGACAGTGAGCAGGGAACGATTATTTATCATGACTTTGCCGCAAAGGTCAGTTGACCCGCATCCCTAAGCTGCTGAAGTTGACGGCAGGTCCGGCTTTTAGGCTTTTGTCAGGGACTCCGTTCAGGCCATTGCAGCGCATCCGGCAACTATGGTGGCTTCTCCTCAAAAAACGCAAAACTATCATCAACGACGGGACCCCTCTAACAGCAGCCGCGAGGCCGGCTTGGCCGTCTGTAACGCCGCAGCGGTCTCCGGCGCGGAAACAGAAACCCTGCCAGAGATTGAGATCGGTGAGGACACTGATGAAGAGGAAGCCATCGCTCCACCATGGAATGTCATCGTCCATAACGATCCGGTAAATCTGATGAGCTATGTTACGATGGTCTTTAAGCGCATCTTTGGATATTCAACCGATCGTGCCCGTAAACATATGCTTGAAGTGCATCATCAGGGCCGTTCCATTGTCTGGTCAGGCCATCGGGAAAAAGCGGAATTTTACGTGGAACAACTGCACGGATATCAACTCCTGGCGACGTTGGAGCCTTCAGAGTAAAATCTATGTTTATCAGTTTCGGCCAGATTGACGCGCAGACTTATATTCTTTCACATCTGGAAGGTCTCACCCTCGATATCGTCCGGGATTTGCCCGATGAAGCGGATCCCGAAGGTAATGAGAAAGCGCACGGCCGTCTTTATCAGGATCCCACCGGCGGCATCACCGCAGATCCAGAAATCAATCAGGAATGGAAGGAATATATCCAGCCAGATTTGGAACACCTTTTTCTCACAGCTGTGCAGACGGTTCGCCGGGATCTGGAATCCCTTCAGGAGGTCCAGCTTATTGCTTATACGGACGACACAAATAATACCGATCTCATGGCAGAGGACGACCCAGCGGAAATAGCCTCAGATAGTCAGAACACCCAAGAAAAGCCAGAAGACAAAGAAGGCGAGGAGCATCCTACCTATCACGCCGTCAAAATACCCCGGACACATTTTGATGCCTGGCTCAGCTGCATGAATCAGGCACGTCTGGTGATTTTCGAGAAAAACGGTTTTTCCGAAGAAGATATGGAGGAAGACCTCATGGTAGCAGACCCGGAGAACCCTCGGGATATGGCCTTGGTGAAACTGCGATTTTACGCGGGCCTTCAGGAAATGCTCATCGACACCCTCCGGCATGAAATGGGAGATGAAGACTATTCCAAACCTGAGGATATTGACCCGCCCGACGAAGAGGATGACCGGTTCCAGTAAGAAAGCCGGTGCTTATTGAAATAACTATGCCCGCCTGAACCACCGACGATAATAAGAAAAAAGTTCTTCATATATATAAAGGATTCAGCATTTACAACATCGCATGTTCTAAAGCATTATTTACGACGAAGCCCACCAAAGAGCAGGCTCAGCACAAAAAGCACGATGAAGATAAAGAACAGGATCTTGGCAATCCCCGCAGCAGCTCCGGCCACCCCGGTGAAACCGAACGCGGCCGCGATTAGCGCGATGATAAAGAAAACGACTGTGTAATATAGCATTTTATTCTTTCTTTTGAGTTTCTACGTTGACTATGCGGTTCAGGTTATTTGCTCAGAGATCAGCAAGGATCTTCCGGACCTCATCTTCGGTCTTGCCTAGTTTTTGCTGCAATCGGCCAACAAGCTGATCATACTGTCCTTCGTCATAATTAACGTCATCGTCTGTAAGCTCGGCGTAGGACGCTTTCAGTTTTCCTTTGAGTTCGTTCCAATTCCCTTTGATGGTAGTCTCATTCATAATTTGATGCATTGTGAGATAGCGTAGCGTTTGTCGCGACGCTCTAACCGGGTGACGCATCTCCTTACCGGTCAGACGCATGACCGGCTCGACACTGGCTTTTCTTGAGATTCTCCAGCGTATTGACTGCGTTGGAGTTACACATCAAAAGGACAGCGAGAAACGCCGTCACAAATTATTTTTTTGAACGCAGATTATATTCCCGCGGTTAATAAGGGCCAAAAATGGGCTGCGGTATTAGCGAAAATTATATGACCAAGCAACTCGAGGCCGCTTTCCTTTTACCAAAAGGACGTGCGCGGTTATAGAAACTTGTGAAACGCAACCCCTGCGCGGCCAGGGAATCAATATGCGGCGTCTGAATTTCCGAACCATAGCAGCCCACGTCGGAAAAACCCATATCATCCACCACGATTAGTACGATGTTCATCGGCTCATCAATCGGTTCTGGATCCGGATCTGGATCTGGATCAGGCCCGGGTTCTGGAGCCTCCGTCGTTGAATATGTGGCGGTGACTCGGGTTATGTGTGTATTCCCATTTGATCCAACCGATCCATTGTTATCCCAATAATAAAGACGAAGTTCCGGATTCATTGCCGCCTCACTGATGGCAGGATCCGCTGAGGCATAAGAGAGTGTAAACGTATCTGTTGAGAGGTCACTGACTGGGGCACCGATCAAGTCCGCCGTCGTCCAATTATCATCAGCGGAATAGGCCCACTGGTAGTTGTTCGCGGCCCCGTTTCCATTGCGCCGCAAATCCACTTCAATTGAATCGATCTGAAGGTATTCATCGCTGATTCCCTCTGTCTCAAGAACCACCGATATATAGGCGCCGTTGGCTAAGGCTCCTTCAACCGTAGACGCAGCACCTGAGCCCTGGGCATAGTTAATCTCTGTCCCAGCTCCGGTATATCCTCCGCCCGTCGACCATACCGGTGAGGGACCCCGCTCGATTTTCATTTGAACCAGAGAAGCGCTTTTTGTGGACGATGAGAACGATTCCCCGCCCGTGAGCGCGGAGTAATCGGCGAACTCGAAGTCAGCACCATCGATGGAGATGATGCCAGCCTGCGACTTGCCGAAGGAACTGAACATGGCAAAAAAGCCAGCGCAGAGCAGGTAAAGGATTTTCACAAGTTTGGGAGATTTTGGGATTTGCAGCAGCGGGCCGGGACAATGAGGAGGATAGAGCTGGCTCAACCGGTTGCAGGGATACGTGAACCATCCTTAAACATGTCCCCAAGCAAGAGAAAATAGTTGCTACCAGTTGTATTCCGCTCTCCATCAAGCCTTTCTTTTTCCTTTCTCTTGCCCAACCCCTTCGCCCTCTTCACTGTAGCCGCGTCGGCGCCCCTTCCCCCGTTTCTATGCCTGCCGTCCTGCAAACCATCGCCGATCGCCTTGGCGTCCACAAGTCTACGGTCAGCCGCGCCCTGCGCGGTGATCCACGCGTGAATGAATTCACCGCGGAGAAGATCCGCGCCATCGCGGAGGAGCTGGACTACCGCCCCAATCCCATCGCCTCTGCCCTCTCTGAGGCGCGGTGGCTGGAACAGGCCGAGAACAAGCCGCGGCTCGTCAGCCTTGCCTTCCTGTCCAACGCCGAGTCTGACAACGACCTTGCCAACGACAGTGAGTTCGAGCTTATGGCCGGAGCGGCCGAGGAGCGGGGCTACAAGCTGCTCGCAGTCGCGGTGAAAGGGAATATGCGCGCACGCCATGTAAACCGGCGGCTGCGGGCGATGGGCGTGCGTGGCGTGCTCATTGGACGCATCACCGACCAGGCGGTGGCGGATGACTTTGAATGGCACGGCCTGGCCTGGGACGATTTCGTCTGGGTGTCTGCGGGTGAGGACCGTTTCCGGTCACCTACGCACCGGGTTCTTTACAATGCCTTTTCCGGAACCCGGCTTGCCCTGGCCAGCATGGCGGACAAAGGCTACCAGCGCATCGCCTTCATCCGCAGCCTCTCCAGCCGAAGCCCCACCGTGATTCGGCAACGTGCCGGATTTCTCATTACCCAAGCTGAAAGGACGGACCTTGAGTTGGCTGACTTTCCCTGCGTGGACGAAAACCCAGACGCCGCGGCCATTGAAGATTTCCAACCGGAAGCGCTGCTCACCTCCATCGCCTCGTTGCGGGATGGACTGCCTTCCAGTTTACTTTCGCTGCCTTGGGCCACGTTGGGACTACAGCTTGAAGAACTGGGTCTGGTCGCTGGAACCGCCAGCTTTCCTCTGGACCGCTGCCGCGCAGCCGTTGAGATGGTGGACCTTCAGCATCGCCGGGGCTCCTACGGCCTTCCTTTGCAACGCCATACCCTCATGATTGATCCCCTCTGGAAAGAAGGTGATTCTCTCCCTGAAAAAGTGGACGCCTGAGCCTTTGTTACCCGGTGGTTATGGGCTGACGTGAGGTCAGGAGAGCGCGCGGATTTTCACTGATCATCATCCGCAGATGAGGTGCGGGAATGCCCTGCTCCAGAAGCAGATGCAGGTGTCGGGCAAATCCTGCCACGATCGGTCCGTTCCCGGGTTGCCCGAAGTCGGTATCCAGCACCACTCGCTCCGGGCCGACCGCCTTCAAGTGACCAGCGAACTCCTCGATCGTAATGTTTCCTGGGCAATGTGGCGTGGCCGCAAGCAAGCTGTGCTCTACCCAGGCGCCAAGCGCGATCGCCTGATGCTGCTGCTCATAGGTCATTCCGGGAATCTGCTCGCTGGCGTGGGTGATCCACATTCGCTTCAAGCCTTTCTCAATTGCATGCTGAGCAAGCTCGAGCGCATCCGGCGCATCCAGATGCCCCGTTGCCAGCACGGCATCATGCTGCCTGATCAGGTCAATGATCTCATCCACCTCCGGGATGAATGAACCATCTGCCCTCCGGACCACCATTCCTTCTGGTGCCTGGGGGGACTGCGGATAGGGAGCAGGTTTCCCCCACAACTCCACGTGCCGCCGGGACCCGGTCGTGGGCATCCAGACGACGGTCGCACCTGCGTCCAGGGCCGCCTTGACCGCTAGTGGGTTCACTCCGCCCACTGCCGGATTCAGTGTCACAGAGCCAAACATTACCGGCGCCTGCGGATCATGGGCGTGCAGCGCATTGAGGTTTGCTGCGGCGTAAGCGGTCGGGAAAGCGTGACCCTTCAAAACGATTCCGGCCATCCCGGCCTCCCGCGCATCACGCAGCAACTCCGCCGCATTCTGAGAGCGCAGTGGAGAGTCTGGCGCGGTATGCACATGGGCATCATAGGCACCGCGGAGAAGCTCCCAGGCTTCGGGGGAAATCGAGTTGGAATTCATTCGCTCAATATCAGGTCTCGCAAAGCCATCTCCGCAAGTGAAAGCGGGAACATACCGTTAGTGAGCGATTCTTCTTGGCTTCACTGGCGGGAGGTCTGTGATGATCTACTAATGAGCAGCCGCCTGAATCTCCTGTTTATTCTTACAGATCAATGGCGTGCCCAAGCCGTGGGTTACGCGGATAATTCAAACGTTAGCACACCCAGGCTCGACGAATTCTGCCGTTAGGAAGCGCTGAAGCGAGAGACAGCTTCATGACTGAACAGGACTTAATCGACCGGTGGGGGTACATGGTGGATCCGGAGAATGGCACCATCCCGCATGTGATTGAGCCCCGTCAGCAAGCCACCATTTACTCCCCGGAAATCACCACTTCAAACAGTCCGGCAGGTGTCCCTCCGTGCGTAGAAAGAATCCTTACTTTCAGGCGGGCCGTCACCACAGACTGATCGAGAACGATTTTCCGCCAGCCTTCATGATTGTTCTCATCCTCAAAGATCACACGTTCCTCATCATCTATTAATTGAAAGTGTTTCGGCGTAAATGGCACGACGTTTTCCGGATGCCCAAACAACACACTTTCCATCGGATGGTCATAGTCCGCATCAAAGAAAAGATCCACTTGACGCACCTCCACAGATTCTGGCCAGGTCAAAACAAGCGATGCGTCTTTATCGCTGTCCTCTGCCAGCCAACAATTCGCTTGTTGATGCGGTCTCGTAAAACCGTTGGTAACGTTTTCAGGAGAAAATGGTTTGAGCGGCGGATCGCACCTAAAGGCAAAATTATGCCCAAGGGGCCGCCGTTGGGGCAGCCAGAAATCGAAGCTCTCAACACCCGTTTCCGGTTCTAAGTTCTGGGTATGTCTCTTCTCCAGAGATAAAGTGGCAGATACTCTGTTCAAGGTGGTATGCAAGGTGACGGCGGGGTTCTGTTCAAAGCAAATATAAATGAATCCCGCATCCTCCATCGCAGCCCCTCCTGGATTGATCACAATCTCGGAATTCTCCCCGGCCGAAAGCTCACTTTTCTGTTCATGCAGGCAAATGTCCGGCGAGAAATTCTCAGGTTTTGCACTGCGGCAAATCCGCACGCTTAGCTCGGTGTTCTCGCTGATGCTTGCACGGAAGCTAAATTGAGGGAGTATTCCGGCCGGCACGGGCACCATTTGCGCCCAATCACTGTTTAATTGCCGTGGTGGGCCATCTGCCTTCAAACCCGCAAATTCATACTCGCTAGACGCGTTGAGCTTCGCCGACCTCGCAAGATTCGTTTCAGGGTGGAGTGCTATCTTTGGGATAAAATTACCAGCCAGCAACAGCTTCTGCTGCAGTTCATTTATCAGGGCCGGTTTCGTAACCGTCCTCGGGAGACAACTATATTTTTGACATAAACTCGCAGCCATCCCAACAGCCTGCCCCCCCGTCGCGCAGGTTGCCATCACGCGTGTCGTTCCGAATGCTACGTGAGAAACGCTGATGATGCGGCCCGCCAAAAAAAGGTTGCTGATATTCCGGCTGAAATAACACCGGTAGGGAATTGCATAGACACCGCGGGAATGACCGTGCCGCGACCCAGCCAGATCACTGTAGACCCCGTCCGCGGGATGATGATCAATCGACCATCCTCCAAATGCTACCCCATCCGGATGACCGATTTGCTCAATAACATCACGCTGTTTTAAGATGTAATCCCCTTCAAACCGGCGGCTCTCTCGCTTCCCCGGAATGTGGCCAACCCACTCTAAAGTCAGCGTATCAGACTCTGGAAATTTTCCTGAATTTTTGATGTAATCCCATACTCCATAAACAATTCGCCAAAGCTCCCACTTAATCTCTTCCGTTTGGTGAACGGTATCAAGCCGTCCTCCATATTCAATCCACCAGAGCTGACAACCCTGCGAGCTGGCCTTAAATTGCTTGTAACGAGGGATCTTATCCGGAACATCCTTTAAAGCAAAAGACGGCGGCAAATATTTGACCGGATATCCAACGTCTTTGGAATAAAAATAAATGCTGTGACCCAGCAGATGGCCATAGGCTTCATCCGTCGCAAAAGGTTCGCCGAATTCTTCCTTGCTCTCGGCCCCCATCCGAAAGGCTGCCCCCGCCTGGAACCCAACCACTCCATCACCGCTGGCATCACAAAACAAGGGTGCGTTCAGAAGATAACGCGTCGCATTCTGCGGATTATAGGCAACGAGGGATGCAATCTCATCGAGGCCGCTTTTTCTGACCTCGTAGACAATTGTATTCAGAAGGAGACGGAGATTGTCTTCCGCAAGCGCTTTTTCCAGAACAATGGTGTCAAAAATGAGCGGATTACCCTCTTTATTTCTAAAGAGATTCTCAACCATTATTTCCCCAACCACCCCGCCTTCCCTGGCATAGCGATTGTTGTTTCCCATATGCGAGGTCGCGCCCAAAGTCCACAGCCTTACCTCACTAGAAGCATTTCCACCTAGAACCGGACGATCCTGGACCAGCACTACTTTCAGCCCTTCACGAGCCGCGGTTATGGCCGCGCACGTGCCCGCAAGACCTCCTCCGGCCACGACAAAATCGGCCGTCAGTTCCTCTGTTTGTGGCTCACGGGCGGCCCCACCGTCATCTCGAATCATCATGCATGGGTTGATAGCATTGAGCACCCACTCTCGAAAGTAAAATCGAGCCGTCCTCCCTTTTCGATGGATTAAATCAAACTCTCGCCCGCTTCTGCACGTCAGCAGTTTCTCTCCATTCTTCCAGCTCCATCCGGCCGTCTCCGCAACCGCCATTGCCATCCGCGCGCACAGAGGGTTTGGCCAGATCTTCCGTGCCTTTCCACGAGTAGGGATCTTCCCCCGCAATCATGATAATATCACGGTAATCGTGCTTCGCGAAGTGAGTGTCCGCTGGTTTGCCCCACGGCAGAAAAGATTCCGCACTCATGTAGTGATTTACCAGAACCCGGCGGAATCCGCCCTTCGCCCGGTTCGGCAGAGATTTATGCAGCAAATAGCCATTAAAGAAAACGATCGCTCCCGCCGGCACTTCTACGGGGACCGCGTCGCGTTCCTCTTCATAAGGAAAATCATAACTCATCAGCGCACAATCATAGTCCTTACTGACATGCGGATACTGTGGCCAGAGAATGCCGCGCCGGTGAGAACCCGGAATAATCCACAGACAGCCGTTTTCAATCGTTGCATCATCCAGCGCAATCCAGCCTCCGGTCAGGGAACGGTCGCGCGTCGGAATATAGTCCTCATCCTGGTGCCAGGCCTGACCGGGTTTCCCCGCGCTTTTCACAAAAAGCATGGACTGCATACACTTGACGTTGGGCCCGATTACTTTGGTCAAGACGTCCACCATCGCATCATCAGCCAGATGGTGCTTCATCGTATCTGAAAATTTATGGACGTGATGAATGCAGAGAAAATAGGAAATCACCTCATCATCGGACATTCCTTCAAACTGGGAGTAATCAATTTCCTTCCCACTTTTCAACTCGCCACGTTTACCCCGGCAAATAGCCACGGCTTCATCGTTCATTTCTTTGAGATCAGCCTGGGACAATGCGTCGAGCACGACAAGAAACCCCTGCTCCCTATAAAACTCCACGTCTTCCGTTGAAATCGGTGAATGAGTATATCCGGGAGGCAGGCTCCCATCAGACGGCCAGGTACTGAATCGTGCCAGCCTTTCCGCAGCTGTTTCGGACTTGGTCGGGAGAGAGGTGGGGGAAGGGTTGAGAGTTGTCATGGCGGCAAAATAGCGCTTCTTTCTCGCAAATAAATGGCTGCAGAGATCAAAAACATATCCAGGATTCATCTATTGCGCAAAAGTAACCACGTCAGCTTCGGAGATGTGACCTATCAGCCCGGCGGTTCCTGCGGGCCCCGCTTCCACCCCGTTTACCAGCTGCTTGTCCTACACGAGGGACCGAGCATCCTGCGCTTTGAAGGTGTCCGCGTTCGGTTGGAGGAGGCGACGATGATTCTCACCCCGCCCTGCCAGCAGACCTACACGTTTTGCCCCGACGCACCCACCCGCCATAGCTGGTGTGAGCTTCGAGTGGATTCCGTTCCCAAAAATTTGCGTGATCTTATCCCGCAGACTCCAGCTCCGCTCGCCTGTACGGCACGCATGGCATCGCTCTTTGACCTGGCCTTCGCTCGAGGCCCAAGCCTCAATCGTCGTCTTGCCAATGAAAATGCCGACGCCGTGCCTGACCCTTTGCCGGGCTTTCTCGATTCCATTGGCCTCGCCTGTCTTTGGGAATACGTGCACTCCATCCGCGCAGCCCAAGGCGACCCCGGACCAGCCTTTACCTCAGAGGAGCGGAAGCCGCTCCCCGAGCCTCTGCGCCGGGCCCGGCAGCTCATCGAGTCTGACTTCGGCATGTCTCTTGGTCTGGGGGATCTGGCTCATGCCGCCGGGGTCACGCCGCAGCATGTAAGCAAACTCTTCCAAAAGCACCTCGGCCTCACGCCGATGAACTTTCTTTGGCAGGTCCGCCTGGAACGCGCTCACCAGCTCCTCATTCAAACCGGGTTCAGCATCTCTGAGATCGCCTTCCGCTGCGGTTTCTCGACGCCTTATCATTTTTCGAAGCGCTATAAAGCGGTCTATGGTCAGGCGCCACGCCACGCCCGGAATGAAGCCTGGGGCCGTTAGCTTTCCACCTCGGCAGGAGTCTGATCCTGCGTCCTCCAGATCAACCACGCCGCGAAGACACTCAACAGGGGCCCGCCGATCATCAGGGGGCTCATCCCGGTAAACTGCTCCAGATAACCATAGAGCGCCATGCCTCCCGCGTTGACCGCCGCGGTGGTCAACTTGTGCAGGGTGAAAGTGGACGCGCTCACTCCGCCAGTTTTCACCAGCCAGAGAGGAAAGGTGATCGAACCCACACTATTCAGCCCGAAGCCAATCACCCAGACCGGCAGCACAATCGCGGGTGACTCCAACATTCCCGCGACAACGCAGGCCAATGCTCCCCCAAACCAGCCTGCGATGGTGAAGCCCTTCAGCCCCAACGGCAGCTTATCGATCCAGCGGCCCGCTGCGAGGACAATGATCAGCCCAAGCAAACCGCCAAACGTCGCCGTCACGCTCCAAGTGCCTTCGCCCACTTTCAGCTCTTCAGTTACCCGAAGGGCGGTGAAAAGGATCAGCGGCAGTAGAGCAAAGCTGGCCAGTTGATCAATCCACAGATATCGGCGCAAATTCCGGTTGAGCCCGGTCGACTTCATCGTGCGCAGCGCTTCCAGCATACTCTTCTTTTTGGAGATGCCTTCTCGCGGAAAGAGGGAGAAAACCACGCCTCCGCCCAGCATGCACACTCCCGCACTCAGCAGCGCCCAACTCCACGAACCGGTCATTTTGAAAATGAAAGCCGCCACGATCGGCGCCACGATCCCGGTGATCGCGCCCACACTGCGATAGACGCTGTTGACCATCGCACGCCGTTTCTCGCTGATTTCCTGGACCAGCGTATTCGTGGTGACGAAGCCGAAGCTGATAAAGGCCCCCGCCACCGGAAATATGAAAAGCGCCATGGCGTAATTCGACTGGGAAAGAATGATCAGGCACAAGCCTGCCATACCCAGGGCAGATGTCGCGCCGA
Organism: uncultured Verrucomicrobiales bacterium; assembly: GCA_964622095.1. Taxonomy (GTDB): domain Bacteria; phylum Verrucomicrobiota; class Verrucomicrobiia; order Verrucomicrobiales; family CAZUPP01; genus CAZUPP01. Next base: position 154,681 of record CAZUPP010000001.1, on the reverse strand, counting down.
GCCGCGACCCCACCCGCTCTGCCAGCAGCCCCAGCGGGATCAGCGCCAGAAAGACCCCTGTCCAGCGCATGGAAATTAGGTAAGCCCACTGGCCAGGATTTGCCCCCAGATCAGCTGCGGCCCAGAGCGGCCCAATGAACTGAGTCATGGAGCGCGCCAAGGTCAGGAAGGCCGCCCCCAATGCGAGCATAAGCAACTTTCCTCGCAGCGGGGCCTCCGCGGAGTCCGCCTGAAAATCGTTAAGGCTGCGATGCACACCCTACCATGGCGAGGACACCGGAAATCTGACCAGCTTCTAATTTGGCCGGGGCCAAGATTAACAGGTCACGTCCTTACCTTCCGCTCCCCACACCGCCAGTCGTTCCTCCTGTGAAGTTGAGACCGTTCTGGCTGGCTGATAGTGGAACTGTGCGGCGCGACGGCGCAGTTGGGATCTGTTTGTCGGTGTGCCGTGCTGAATCAGGCCGTGGAAAAGGAGGCAGCCTCCCGGCTTCAGGGGCACTGCCAGCACATCGCCATGGTTCACCTGATCATCGCAGATCTGCCAATCGCGGCGCTTGAAATGCACCACCGGCCCGTCGCGGTGGGTACCCGCACTGAGAATCATACAGCCATTCTCCGTCGTGGCTTCGTCCAGAGCTATCCACGCCCCGACGACGCAGGTCTCCGGCGGCACGTTGAAGTAGGCCAGATCCTGATGCCAGGGTTTCTCGCGTCCGCCGCCGGGCGGTTTGAGAAGAGCCATGTCCTGGAAACGCACGGGCTCCTCGCCGTTCATAAGTTGCTGAACCACTGCGCGCATTTCCGGGTGGCTGGCAAAACTTCTCAGCGTGGGATGGTGATCAACGAAGCCCATGAATTTTCGCACATGATCCTGCCGTTCTTCCGCAGGCAGCGAACCGATATCCACGCCATCCGCGCGCTTTTCATACATCAGCTCAAATTCCGGTTCCGGGACTTCCAATAACTCTAAAAAGGCCGCAATACACTGGTCAATTTCCTCGCGACTGAAGGCCTCATGCACCACCAGATAGCCGCGTTCGTGAAACTGTGCAATATGCTCGGCGGTCACGTCCTCAAAACGGCGCACACCCGTCGCAATCCCCTGATAATCATAGAGATTCGGAGCGTATTCTTCCGCGTTTCCACGGTCCGCCAAGAGCGAGGAGGAATCCATATCAATCAAAGGGGCTCAGATTATAGTGGGAAATCTTGCCGAAATGTATTGTCGCGCAAGAAAAAGCTTCACCGGATTCTACTTCGAGCGCTCTGCAACTGCAAATGGCGGTATATGGTCCATGCCCTGATGGACACGAAGATATTCCTGCCGCCCAACTTTCAGGAAATGCCGGTCCGGATCCGGTGCACTATAGTTCGCGCCATCCGCACCAGGCAGCAGAAAAATCATCGGCTCTCCTTCACCTGGAGGTGGCAGCGGAATCAGATCGTCCCCGGTCATTTTCTTTGTGCTAAATGAACCGGCATAGACAGGCACAGCGCCCCAGGTTGCGAGTTCCGTCGAAAAATCAAACTCCTCAGGCAAGGTATGGAGAATTCCTTCACCCATCGCACCCGCTCCCGTCGGCCAGTGAATCGATTCAATTTCCCGGTAGCGCCAATGATCCCGCGCCCCGAACACGACAACGATCATCAGCAGAAAAACATAGATTCCCGCCAGGATCAGAAATGCGTTCCGTTCGGTCCTTTCCCGCATCAGGCCGCTTTCTTTTGCAAAAGGTCACGCAACGCCGCGATGAAGCGCTCATTCTGTTCCATCGTGCCAACACTGACTCGAATGCATTGCGGCAATTTATAGCCCCTCATGGCGCGCACGATGATCCCCCTTTTCATGAGCTGCTTGAACACTTCATCACCGTCGCCTACATCCACCAGAACAAAATTCGCGCAACTGGGCGTGAAAGGCAGGTCCAACGATGTAAATTGCTCCTGCAGATAAGCGCGCCCTTCATTGGTGATCTCGACTGTCTTTACAATGTGGTCTTCATCTTCCAGGGACGCAATCGCTCCCGCCTGCGCGATCGCGTTCGCATTAAAAGGCTGACGGCCTTTCTGCAAAATCTCCGCCAGATGCGCGGGTGCCAATCCATAGCCAATCCGCAGGCCCGCCAGCCCCTGCGCTTTAGAAAATGTCCGCATCATCACCACATTCCGGCCCTCTCGAATATAACGGACTGTGTCCAGCGGTTCGGGCAGAAATTCAAAATATGCCTCGTCAAAAACCACAATTACATTTTCCGGCACGCGCTCCATAAATTCCTCAATCTTTTCCGGCTCAACCATTGTGCCGGTAGGATTATTCGGATTCGCAATAAATATCTGCCGCGTTTGAGCGTTCACTGCCGCCAGTGTCGCTTCCAGATCCGGAACAAACCCGGGATCCGGAATCTCCACGGTCTGAGCCCCGAAAAGCGTAGCCATTAATTTATAGACAACGAAGGCGTGATCCGCCGTGATCACCTCCGTTCCTTCTCCAAGAAAACCGTGCCCCAGCAACTCGATAATTTCGTTCGATCCATTTCCGAGGACAATGTTCTCACGCTTCAACCCATGCTTCTTGGCGATGGCTTCCCGTAAATAATATCCGCCTCCGTCCGGATAAAAATGCGCCCGCTCCAGTGCCGCCTTCATCGCTTCCACCGCTTTGGGAGACGGCCCCAGGGGATTTTCGTTGGAGGCCAGTTTAACCACGTCCTCCTTGGCCAGTCCAAGTTCCCGCGCCACATCCTCAATCGGTTTGCCCGGCTCGTAGGGAACCAGATTACGGACATAATCGTGAGCCAGTTCAGTAATGGATTGGGAATTCATCGCGCCGCAAGATTGGTCCATAAAGTGCCCGGTGGCAACGACCCATTTACGGCGCTCCGGGCTCCGGGGATGGCCGCCGTGGCAAGGTCTGCTTCCGGGCCTGCGCTTCCCGCCACGCTCTCGCTTCCCCCGCCAGACGTCTCGAGCGCGCCCCCAGAAAGATGGCGCCTCCCATCACACCGCTTAGCGCGACAATCACCCCGGCACCGAAGAAATACATCGGCGAATTGCCGAGATCTTCAATTTCCGCTCGCATAACCAGCCCTTCCCTTGATTGCAATTGGTCCAGCCCAAAATTCCAGGTCACTTTGCGCTCGGCGTGATCAATTCGTGGACTGTTCGCTTTCAGCACCCGCCCGGGGAAGGTTACTTCAAATTTCAAACGATAGCCCGCCAGCATGGAACTCGCCATGCTTTGCGCCATCAGATCGTTCATGTCCTCCAGTTCCTCTGCTTTTTGCAGCGGAATCGGATCGATCTTTCGATAAAAAATAAATCGCCCACCTCGCGAATCAAAACGCATATCTTCATAAAAATCGATCTGGTCACTGATTTCTTCCTCAGACGGCGTATAGGACGGGCTGACATACCGCTCCTTTTCAAACAGCTCCCGCAGATTCTTCAAATCTTCAAATCTATATTCCGCCCCATGGTAGACGGTGTCATTCTCTTCAAATTGTCTTAGCCGGACGAATTCGACGCCTTTTACGCCCTCCGCTTTGGCCTGCGCTTCAGAAATGGTTAATTTCGGAGCCGCGCTGGGAATACCCAGATCCAGCCCCTCGAAATCTTCCAGCTCGCCGTAGGCGACAATGATGCTTCCTGATCCGTCAGCCTTCAGCTTGAGAGATTCCCGGTAATCCAGGCAGCCGGGCAGGCAAATCAACACCCCCGCGCCGAGGATGCCCCGGGCCACGGCTCCCATTTTTCTCTGCCGGCTCATGTCCGTTTCACCAGCGCCTGCTCGCGCAGTTATTGCTGATCACTCATTGCTCGCCGGATTTTCCGTTCTCGCAGGTGCGGCTGCCGAGCCCGCTTCTTCCTCCGGTGCGCCGATCTCCGCGACCATCTCATACTCACCTTTCACCATCAGATTCACAAAAGAGTACTCCCACGTCACGATACTCGGGTCCTCTTCAGAAATCTTGCCATTGGTGCTTGTCACCTCACTCGGGAAATCAACCGTGAAGGACATTGAGGAGTCGCCCATGATGGATTTCAGGAGAATCATCGCAAAAGCCTCCCCCATCGGATTGGCCTCCTCATCTTCCGTTCCTGCTTCGTCATCCAGATTGATGATCAGCCGGCTGAATTTATAACCCTTGCCGTCCGGATTTTTCTCGAAGCTGATGTTCTGGTAAAGCTGCATCTCGTCCAGCTCCGGCGCTTCCCCGTTTTGCCCATCCCCCGTGATGTCGTCCGCCATCGCCTGCCGGTCTTCTCCCTGATCCAGCACCGTCAGAACATCCAACCTATCGAATTTCAGGCGCACATCACTATAGGTGAATTCTTCGTCTTTGCGGGAGGATTGCTCGATAAATTCCAGACCCTCGGTTTCTTCCGCCGCGTCTTTGACCCAATCCATTTCCAGCCCGCTCAAGTCAGAAACCCCGGTTTCTTCCTCGGTATCCGCCGTCTCCGCTTCAGTCGCTTCGGTATCGGCTGCTTCGTTCTCGCCCGTGATTCCCGCCGCCTCGCCGGCTTCGTCGATGTCCTCGTTTATCTCTTCCACGGATTCTTCCATCTCTGACATAAATCCTTCTGCGAAACCTTCGCCAAAATCCGCCAGATCATTTGTCACCCCGAATCCCGTCGTGATTTCCCCGCTCCCATCTGCGTTCAGCTTCAGAGATTCCTCATACGTAAAACAACCCGCCAGCCCCAGGCTCAGTGCGGTCAGTCCCAGTCCTCCCATCCATGCCGTCCGGATCTTCATAATTTCGCTTTCCTTCGAGATTCGAAATAAATAGATTACTTAACAGGAAAAATGAAAAAGGCCGGGAGCCGAACTTTCACTGGATTTATCAGGAAAGATAATCGGACCTCCCGGCCAAAGTTTTCTTCGGTTGGCGAATCTTTTATTATTTAACGACCGCCTTTTGCTCAACCACTTTGCCGCCCATCAGTTCCATCACCGGATAGGACCACTTGGCGGATTTTCCTTCCACGACTTCCCCGTTGGACTCGACCACTTCGCCTTCAAAGGTCACCGTGAAATCGAACTTCGCATCCGCGAACATCGCTTCCATCATCTGCTTCTGCATCGGGTCAGCGTCCGCGTCTTCCATGCCCTCATTCGGGAATTCGATCTTGCGGGTATACACCATGTTGCCGCCTTCGCTGGTGAAAGTGATTTCACCGATCTGCGGGTCCAGCGTGGTGCCCTGCAGGCCCTTCAGTTTATCCAGGCTTTCGAAATCAATGCTGACTTCGACAAAGTTTTTGCCGTTCTCTTCAAATTCACGGGATCCCTTAAAGGTGAGGCCTTCGATCTGCTCAATGTCAGCCTTCACGTCATCCGGGTTCAGCATTTCGCCCATGTCCATATCCATGTCACCCATCTCACCAGCCGGCGGGGTCATGGTGGCTGCGCCGCTCTCATCTTCGCCGCCGCCTTCTGTTGCCGCGGGTGCTTCCGGAGCCTGCATGCCCTCTTGCATCAGACCCTCCAGACCGCCTTCGCCAAAGGGTGATTCACTGATCATGCCCACAGCATAGACATAGGTGCCGCTGCCATTTTTCTGCAGCATGATGGTCTCCCGGGCTTCAATACAGCCGGTGAGAAAAGCCAGGGCTGCGCCCAGTGCAGCCAGGGGAAGGGTGATAGAAAGTTTATTCATTGGATTTGTTAACGGTGAGAAGCCAGGCCTTCGCCGGCTGGAGTAGTTCTTTTTGGTTTGGAGTCAGTGAGTCCGGAATAGTTTTCCCATGGCCGAACTGTGTGGCCCAACTTGGACCGGGCGCGGGAGGCACCGTTCAAGCAAGCGAGCCTGCCTGCGAACTATCGCGACGCCCTGCCTCGTGGCAAGGAAAACCCGTGACGGGCCCCGGCCGGTTTCCTCTTGCGCCCTCCACGCCTCCCGGCACAACCTGTCCGCACAAAGTCCTACTTTGCCCAAGCCCACCTCAATCTAGCCAGAACTGGAAACGAACATGAGTGACAATAGCGTATCTTCCCCCGCCCCTACCCGGGTCGAGCGTGATTCCATGGGAGAAATGCAGGTCCCGCAGAGCGCTCTCTACGGCGCCAGCACCGCCCGCGCGGTTGATAATTTTCCCATTTCCTACCGGCCCGTCGCCCCGGCCGTGATCAGCGCCTTTGGCTACCTCAAGGCCGCCTGTGCCCAGGCCAACCGTGACCTTGGCAAGCTGGACGGAACGAAAGCCGACGCCATCATCGCCGCCGCTCACGAAGTCGCTGAAGGCCAGCACGATGAGCATTTCCCGGTCGATATCTTCCAGACCGGTTCAGGCACCTCGACGAACATGAACGCCAACGAGGTTATCGCCAACCTCGCCAACATCCGCCTTGGTTTCGGCGCCGGAGCCAAAGGCCAGGAAGGCAGCGTCCATCCCAATGACGATGTCAATATGGGCCAGAGTTCCAATGATACCTTCCCCACCGCCATGCACATCGCCGGCGCCATGGCCGTGAAGGACCATTTCCTGCCCGCCCTCCAGGCCCTCCGTGATGATCTCAAGGCCAAGGAACAGCAATGGGATGCCCTCGTGAAGATCGGTCGCACCCATCTCATGGACGCCACCCCCATCCGCGTCGGCCAGGTCTTCGGCGGCTATGCCCGCCAGGCGGAGCTCTCCTGTCAGCGCGCGGAAGATGTCTATCACCTCATGCGCCTCAATATGCCGATCGGTGGCACCGCCGTCGGCACGGGCATCAATACCCACCCGGAATTCGCCCGCCGCGTCTGCGCCCTTCTCAAAGACACCCTCGGCATCGATTTCGAGGAAGCGGAAAATCATCCGGAAGCCCAGGCCGCCAAAGATTCCTTTGTTCACGCCCACGGCCTGCTCAAGACCATCGCCGTGAGCATCAGCAAAATCGCCAATGACATCCGCCTGCTCGGCTCCGGCCCGCGCTGCGCCATCGGTGAACTTCAGCTCCCTGCCACTCAGCCCGGCTCCTCCATTATGCCGGGTAAGGTCAACCCCGTCATCTGTGAAGCGCTTATCCAGGTCGCCTGCCGGGTCATCGGGAATGACGCCACCGTCACCACCGCCGGGCTCGGCGGGGTCGGCTCGCTCTTTGAGCTCAACGTCGCCATGCCGGTCATGAATGAAGCTTTCCTCGAGTCCATCGAGCTCCTCAGTAACGGAGCCAATGTCTTCACGGAAAAACTTCTCGCCGGTCTGGCTGTCGATGAAGAACGCTGCCTCGATCTCATCGAATGGAGCATGAGCATGATCACCAGCCTCGCCCCAAAAATCGGCTATGACAAAGCCTCAGAGATCGCCAAGAAAAGCATCAGCGAAGGCAAAACCGTCCGCCAGCTCTGTCAGGAAATGCAGGTCGCGTCCGTCGATGAGATCAACCAGGCGCTCGACCCCATGAAAATGACCGCACCCAGCGCCTGACGAATTGATGCCCGTGTGCCGTGCAGTTTGCGAAATTTCACGGATTCTCCCTTGATTTCAACGCGAGTGTCCGCCAGCCTCCCTCAAGCTGCGAATTGATTTTCGCGAACTGATCCTCGCTCGGAACTGACCATTCCTTCTCAGAGGCTCGGCTGCCCGAACTCCCGTCCCCTATTTCTCGAGCAGCCGGGCCTTCGATTTTTTTTTTCAGGCTGGATCTTTTCAGCCTCAGCCTGATTGCCAGTGCAGGCAAATCTGTGCTACCCATGTTCACCATGATGACATGGCAGGAAATCTGTGCGCACCCCGGCTTTGAGGATCTGCCTTACAAGGTGGAGACGGACGCCCGAGGCGTTGTCACGATGAGCCCCCATAGAAAAAAACACTCTGGCGCCCAGGCTGAACTGGCTCATCTCTTCCGCCTGAAGCTTCCTGATGGAATGCCCCATGTGGAAACAGCCATCATGACTTCCGATGGCATGAAGACGGCCGATGTAACCTGGGCCTCTCGCGCTGTCCTGGATCGGGATAAACTCAATGACTACTTTCAAACCGCCCCGGAGATCTGTGTGGAAGTCGTTTCCCCCACCAACACGACCGCTGAACTTGACCGGAAGCGCAATCTCTACTTTGCAGCTGGCGCCCACGAAGTCTGGATCGTCCTTGAAAATGGGCAGATCCTCTTCTACAGCCCGGAGCGGCTCCTCGATCACTCCGCGCTTTGCCCGGACTTTCCCGCCAAAATCGAGATCCCCGGTTACTGACCCCTGACCGGCTCGCTCCGGCTCACCCCGGGAGCGGGTGGATCCTGCTTCAGAGCCATTTTTTTATTTTTTTATCGCCCGAACGTCCCGGACGTTCCGGACGTGTCGCGTCCTCCCTCTCTGGCGGCTATATTGATCAAGAGCCATCGTTCTGTCCGCACTGCGCCGTCACCCTCCTTCACCGTCTGATCACCCAGCCCGGGCCCGCCTTTCCCATCGCATGCATAAGCCTCACCCGCCAGCCCCTCGCCCCTCAACTCCTCGCCACTGCCGCCAATACCTCACCCCTTGCCGTCCTCATCGTCTCCCTCAAATCGGCCTTGTTCCGTTTTACCGAACGTTCGGTAAAATACGCACAGCCCCTTCCTGAGCCAATCTAGCCCCCTTCACCCCTTTCTTTTTTATTTTACCTAACGGTCGGTAAAATAGACAAACTGACACCACTTCCACCGCCAGCCAATGACATCCCCATCGCCGGCCCGGCGCCCCCTTTACTCAAAGCCCGCCGGATCAGGGCGCATTCCTTCGCCTTCTTCCCCCGGGCCAATCCTTTCGGAGAGATACCGCTGGATGCCCCACACCAGAAACGTCGCACTCGTCGCCACCAGGATCAGCCCGACCAGCGAGCACAGCGCCGTCAGAACCCGCAGCACTCCCCCGTGTGGCGTGATGTCCCCAAAGCCCAGCGTCGTGTACGTCACTGCCGCATAGTAAAAATAATCCACCGAATCCTCTCCAAACCGCTCGCCCATCAGCCCTCCTTCCTCCGTCACCGCGCTCACCAGCGCAAACGCCCCGGCGAAAACCATGATCTCCACCAGATGCGCCAGCACCATCCCGTAAATCGACAGGTGCAGAAGGCGTGAGCCCCTTAACTTTCCAGCCCTGATCCGCCGCATCAGCACAGACATCGTCTCCGCGTGAATGGTAACCGTCAGCATAATCGCGATCGTGGAAACAAGGATGGCAAGGATCAAACCAGTCATAGCGCCGTCATCATCTCCCCTTCCGTCCCCTTAAGGCCAGTTTCTTCTGCCACCGCCCTGCTTTCCGGAATCCAATCCCATGGTGAATCTCTCCCAAAATCTCCTTGCCAAGGCTTCCGGCTGGGTTACGTTCCCTTTCCCCAGCTTTTGCCGGGGAACCTTGAAGCGGCATGCCTCCCCTTCAGTGAGGCACACGTTCTTAATCAACAGAGACCCATTCGTCCAGCGGCCTAGGACTCCGCCCTTTCACGGCGGCAACAGGGGTTCGAATCCCCTATGGGTCGCCATGATTATCAAGGAGTTACGAAGATTTGAGCGGGCCCTGTGCCCAAACTGATCGCGCATTAAGGATGCGGCGTGATGGCGATGATTGTGATCTCCTTTTTCTCCGGTCCATAGAACCAGAAAATCCGGTAGGCGGCCGGCGTTTTGTTTTCGGCGTATGCTTCAAAGATTTCTTCGCCATTAGGGCCGGAGAGGGCGTTGTACTTGTGAGTGTTTAGCCCAGGATGCCTCGGGTTGATTTCCAGGTGGCCGAGCGCTTTCCGGACGGCCTTAAGACGCTTGCTGAGGCTGTTGTCCTCTTCAAGTGACTTCAAATCCGCCTCAGCCTGGGGCGTGAACTTGAGAGCAAAGGGCACGGGCTACTCAATGTCCTCATCCGCGTATTCGGCGAAACTGCCTAGTGAGCGCGTTTCACCTGCGGCGGCTTGCTCAAGGCCTGCTTTCACCGCGCCAAGAGCGCCGGCATTCTCGAAAAGCCACTTTTCACGGGCAGGAATTTCGATGAAAGGCTCAAGGATAATACTGCCGTTGTCCATGCGCCGCGCTTGGAAGCTGCTGACGCCTTTCGCCAGTTTGCCAAGCGTGATGCGGCCCTTTGAGTCCGGTCGAAGCTGTTGAACTTGTTGATCCATCGTGAACTCCCTATTCTGATTCCAGTATGACTGAATGGTGGGACGATGTCAATGTGGGTTGAATAGGGTGTCCCACCCCGCTTGAATAGTAAACAAAAGAGGGGAAGGCGGAATCTTCCCCGCCGGTCTAGCATTCAAAATTGTCTCGCTCTCGGGGTGAATTTCCCCATCATCGCGCCCCTATGACGAGCGAGGTTGAAGGACGGCAGGGCGCGGGATTTTACCGGTTTCAAGTGGGCGATTTCACCGCCGCCGTGGTAAGCGATGGCACCTTTGACTCCGCTCCCATTTATCCGGTTTACGGTACCCGCGCTCCCGATGAAGGCACCGCGCGTGCCCAGTTCGAGGCCCATGCCCTGCCGCAGGAGGTCTATTCCACGCATTGCAGCACCATGCTGATCCAGCGCGGCAACGATTGTCTCGTCATCGACGGCGGCTGCGGCCCGGTTTTGCCTCCTCGCGCCGGGAAGCAACTCGAGCACCTGCGCCGGGCGGGCGTCACCCCTGACTCGGTCACTCATGTCCTCGTCACGCACGGTCACCCGGATCACATCGGCGGGCTGATAACGACAGACCGCAATGCCCTCACTTTTCCGAACGCTGCCCACATTTTCACCATCCCCGAAATCGATTTCTGGAAGGACGGCACGCCCGACCTCGCCAAGTCCACCATGCCCGGTGATTTCAAAGCGATGTTCGCTGACCACGGCAAGCGCGTCCTTGCCGTCGCCCGCGACGCCGGAAAACTTCATGGCGTGGAAATGGACGCAGAGATTTTGCCCGGAGTAAAATTTGTCCCCATGGCGGGTCACACCCCAGGGCACGTAGGGGTGCGGCTCGAGTCAACCGGTCAGGTCTTCGAGTTCATCGCGGACTCCGCTTTCCTGAACAGCTTTGGCACCCACAATCCGCGCTGGGGCACCACCTATGATACCTTCCCCGCGCAGGCCGCGGAAAATTCCGTCGAAGTTCTGCGTCGCCTGGCCAAGGAACAGATCGCCTTCGCAGGGTGTCACTTTACCTTCCCCAGCCTGGGCCACGTCACCGCGGCGGATCATTCCGGCGAACGCTTTGACTATCACCCCATCAATTGGCGCTTTGACCTTGCACCCCTTCAGCGTTAGAGCCCTCCACCGTTTCCCCGCGCAGGGCCGGAAGCTCTTCCGGATCATGGAGTTTATCAACGGACTTGGCGATGATCATGCTGACCGCCGCGTCGCCCGTGACATTGACTGTCGTGCGGCACATATCGAGCGGCCGGTCCAGGGCGAAAATAAGAGCCAGTCCGGCTTCCGGAATACCGGCCTGCCCGAGCACAACCACAAGCATGACCATGCCCGCGCTGGGCACCGCCGCGGAACCAATCGAGGCCAAGGTCGCCGTTAAAATAATCATCAGCTGAGTGGTCAGACTCAGATCAAAACCCAGCACCTGCGCGATAAACACCGCCGCCACCGCCTGATAGCAACTGGTCCCGTCCATATTAACCGTCGCGCCGATGGGCAATACGAAACTGCTCACGTCTTCATCGACACCCAGGTAATCGCGCACCCGCTCCATCGTTACCGGCAGCGTGGCCGCACTGGAGCTGGTGGAAAACGCGACCAGTTGCGCAGGCGCGATGCCTTTGAGAAAAAATGGGTAATCCCGCCCCGCAAAAAATTTTACCGCCAACGGATAAACAATAAAAACCATCGCGGCCAGCCCGGCCAGCACCGTCAATCCATATCCGAGCAGTGCCGTGAATAAACCGGGCTCCGGAGCTTCCACTACCACCGCGGCCATCAGCGCAAAAACCCCAATCGGCGCAACCGCCATGATCATATCGATCACCTTTAACGTCACATGATAGAGACCCTTGAAAAAACTTTTGACCGGCTCGGCCTGTCCCTCCGGAATCATGAGCAGCGCAATGCTGAAAAGAATCACGAAAAAGATGACCTGCAGCATATTGCCGTTATCACTGCCTGCCGCAAAAATATTACTCGGCACAATATCCACGACCGGCGCGAGCGGACCTTTTCCTTTCTGCTGTTCGGCCAGGGCAATCTTTTCTTCCGCGCCCACCTTAAATTGTTCCTGCAGACTTTCCGATGTTTCAGGCGTGATCAGTTTTCCTGGCTGAATGATATTCACCGCGAGCAGACCGATCGTCACCGCAATGACCGTGGTAATCAGGTAAGCCGCCACCGTGCGCCCGCCCATCGTGCTGAATTTTGACAGATCCTTCAGGTCAGCGATCCCGGTAATCAGCGCGGAAACAATCAACGGCAGGGCAATCACCTTAAGCAGATTAATAAAAATCGTGCCAAAGGGTTTGACCCAGTTCGTGACAAAATCTCTTCCGGCTTCATCGAAAATCGCCGCCGTGAACCCGGCCGCGATGCCAAGCGCCATGCCGATCAGGATTTTCCAGTGGAGGGCGAGCTTTTTCATCTTCGTGTGAGAGCGAGAGAAAGTTAGATTTAAAACGATTTATTCCAGAACCGCCTGAAGACTCTGCAGATTGTAAAGCCGCGAATACTGGCCATCGCCCTTGCCCAAAAGTTCCTCGTGCGTCCCTTGCTCGACCACTTCTCCGCGATCCATCACAATGATCTTATCCGCCCGCTGAAGGGAAGCAAACCGGTGCGCAATGGCAATGACGGTGCGTCCCTGGCAAAACTCTTCGAGCGCCAATTTAATTTTCTCCTCGGATTCGGAATCCAGCGCCGAAGTCGCTTCATCCAGCAATAGAATCGGGGCATCCTTCAAAATGGTGCGCGCAATACAAATCCGCTGCTGCTGTCCCCCGGAAAGCAGGCAGCCTTTATCACCGATGACCGTGTCATAGCCCTGAGGCTGCTGCATGATAAAGTCGTGGGCAAAGGCGCGCTCGGCCGCGGCATGAATTTCCTCCTCGGTTGCCTCCAGTTTTCCGTAGCGGATATTTTCGTAAATCGTGTCATGAAAAAGAAATACGCTCTGATTCACCAGACCGATATGCTCCCGCAGTTGCTTCTGCTTGAGCTGTTTCACGTCGTAGCCATCCAGCAGGACTGCGCCTCCTTTTACCTCATAGCTGCGCAGAATAAGCGAAAAAATCGTGCTTTTGCCCGCCCCGCTCGGTCCCACGAGCGCGTGATATTTCCCCGCCGCAAACTCGATGTTCACATTTTTCAGAACGGGTGTATCCGGCCGGTAAGAGAATTTTACGTCGTCAAAGGTAATGTCACCTTTCACCGTCTTCAGATCGATCGCATGGGGGGAATCTGTAATCGTCGCCGGCGTATCCAGAATCTCAAAAAGCTTGGTCGAAATGGAGAGCGCTTTCTGCAGAAGGATATGCAGACGGCTGAGCGTTTTCAGCGGCGGATAAAGCAGAATCAATCCCGCATTGAGCGCGAGAAATTTGGAGAGCGGCAGATCAAAGAAATAGACATAGGCCAAAGCCAGCGCCACCCCGGTAGAAGCGACCACCTCCACCAGTGGTCCCGCCATTTCCATCGCTTTACGCCAGCGCAGCATATGATTGAGCATCTGCCGGTTGGAATCTTCCACCCGCTTGGACTCATAATTTTCCCGCGCAAAGGCCTTGATCATGCGCACCCCGCTGAAGGCTTCATTCATCACAACCATGAGATGGCCGCCGACTTCTTCTTCTTCTTTACCGTGTTTTCTCACCCGGCGTCCCAGGATGATGACCGGGATCAGACATATCGGGAACAGCGCAAACATCACCAGGGTAAATTTCCAGTCGATAAACAGCATAAACCCCAGCGCCGAAAGAATGGACACCGGCTGCTTGACCAGGTCACTCGCCAATTGCGTAGCAGCCTGCTGCACCACCCGGGTGCGGGAGTAGACCATCTGCACCAGTTCTCCGACTTTCGCTTTGTCGAAGAAATCCATCGATTGCGTGATGATGTGATTAAATAACTCTCGCCGCAGATCCTGCATGACCCGCATGCCCACCCAGATCATGCTGTAGATATTCAGATAGGAAAATAGATTGCGAATCCCCATCACCAGCGGGATGGCCCCGCATACCAGGATCACCTGCTGGACCTGACCCCCGCCCGACCTTGCTCCGGGTCCCTCGCCGGAGCGTGCGGCTTCGATGATGTCCTTCTTGCTCGGTCCTTTATCCGTCGCGCCCGCCTCGGCTGATGTTCCATCTTGCGAGGTTTCCTGCCCCGGTGCATTATCTTCGAAAATAGATTTTGCTACCTGATGCGTGGTAAAGACCAGCAACCCATTGGTCAGGCCGAAAAGCACACCAAAGATCAACCCGATTACAAATCGCTTCCGATAAGGTTTAATATAGCCAACGAACCGCTTGTAGGGTTTCCAGGCCGCCTTGATCAGCTCCATGCGGCTCATTTTCTCCGCGTCCTTCTGGGAGATCGCTTTCATCCGCAGCCGTTTTTCCTCGGTCTCGGGCGCGTAGGTCGGTTCGGGAATGTGGTCTGCCATGCGGTAGGGTCAGCAAAATTGAGGCGCCGCTGGGAATCATTTTCCCCCGGCGTTGAGCCAGCACTCTCCCTTAGCGGGGAAGATCCCCCGCGTCAAACCCGCGATCCTGTCCTGCCCCCCCACTCTGACCGTGCAACCTTCCCTCGGCTCTGGCATCATCTTTCCCCGTCAATGGACACGCAAATCATGAGATCTCTCGCCCGGGGACTGCAACATGCCGGGCAGGCAAGCCTGAGCCTGCTTTATCCGCCGCGTTGTCCGGCCTGCGGAGGAACCATGGCACCAGCAGAGGCTGGTGAACTGTGCCCCACCTGTGAGGCGGATCTGCCCCGGCTGACGGAGCCGTTCTGTCAAACCTGCGCGGAGCCGTTCCACGGCCGAATGGACGCCAGCCCGGAGCGTTGCGCTTATTGCGCTCATCGCCGGCTCTATTTTGAAGCGGCGATTTGCCCCTGCATCAGCACCGGGCTGGTCCGCGAGCTGATCCATAATTTTAAATACAACGGGCGCATGCAGAACCTGAAGGCGCTGGTCAGTTTGCTCCGGGAAGTCTGGATGGATGAACGGCTGTGTGGGGAGCGGGTTGATGCCATCGTGCCGGTGCCGCTGCATTGGCTGCGTCAGCGGGTGCGGGGTTTTAATCAGGCCGCCCTCCTGGCCCGGGGACTGGGAAAATCCCGCGGGGTGCCGGTCTGGAGCGCTCTGGTCCGCCGCCGTCATACCGGGCGGCAGACTCAACTGACCCGGCGTGAGCGGCTGCGTAATCTGCGGCGCGCCTTTGACCTGCGCTGGGGAATGGCCGCTCGCGTGCCGGGTGCGCGGCTGCTCTTGGTTGATGACGTTTACACCACGGGCACGACCGTCAATGAATGTGCCAAGAGCTTGCGCCGGGCCGGAGCGGAAAAGGTCTGGGTCGCGACGGTAGCCCGCGCCTACACCCAGGGATAATTAATTGCCCTAGTAGTATCTAATTCACACATTTATGATCGTCTCAGTTGAGCAGATGAAAGCGATTGAGCAGCGCGTTTTCGAACGCGGCCTTGCCACGCCGGAAAGTCTCATGGAAAAAGTCGGCGCTCGCATGGCCGATGCGTTACGCGAACTCCTCCCGCCGGACCGGAAAAGCGCCATTGTTTTTGCGGGCAAAGGAAATAATGCCGGGGACGCCTTCGTCCTTGCACGGCACCTGGCCCAGGATAACGGCTGGAAAATCGGCCTGCGTCTGGCCTATCCGCGTGAAGAAATGCGGGAGCTGCCGAGAAAAAAACTCGAGGAACTCGAAGCGGTAACAGAGGTCGTTTCCCTGTCCGATCTAAGCGATTTAAAGCCGGGCGATCTGCGAAGAATCCATGGGTTTAATCGCCCGGTCTGTCTTGATGGACTTTTGGGCATCGGGACAGCGGGTGAACCGCGCGACCCGATTGCCGGTGCTCTCTACGAACTAGCCCGGGTGAAAGCGGAATCATTGACCGTCTCGATGGATGCTCCGACCGGTCTTTTTTCGTCGATAGGGACGACAGCTGATCTGACCCTCACCGTCGGCTATCCCAAAGATATTCTTTTCCATGATGACGCCCCGAATTATGTGGGCCGGCTGGCCGTTATCCCGTTGGAAGAATTTTCTGACCTCGATAAGTCAGATATCGATTTCTCCAGTGGTCTGACCGGGGAATACCGTATAAATGCCCCGGGCATCCGGCGGCGATTCGATAGCCATAAGGCCGTCTATGGAAAAGTGGGCATCGTGGCAGGCTCCCCGGGTTTCTTAGGTGCGGCGATCATGACATCCACGGCCGCTCTGAGAGCGGGTGCGGGATTGGTGACCCTGTTTGTTACGGAGGATATTTATCCCTTGCTGGCCATCGCAACGCCACCGGAAGTCATGGTGATGCCGGTGACAGATTTTCATTCCATCCTGGATCTGGATCTGGACGCCATGGCAATCGGACCTGGACTGGGCCCTCAACCCGTGGCGTCCGATTCGATCTTGAATCTGATCCGTGAGTTTACCGGGCCAGCCGTCGTGGACGCTGATGCCCTGAATCTGCTTTCGAGAAATAAAGATTCAATGTCGGACTGCAAAGGACATCGGGTTTTAACACCACACCCGGGCGAAATGAAACGGCTTTGGAGCGATCACCCACCTGAACGAATTGATACAGCGACAGATTTTATTTCCGAAAGACCGGGCACAACCTTACTGCTAAAAGGTTCCAGAACTATCATCTGCAGTAATCAAGGCGGAATGATTGAAATCAGTTTCAATCTGACCGGTAATCCAGGCATGGCGACCGGCGGAAGCGGTGATATTCTTACCGGGGTGATTGCCGGGTTATTGGGGCAGAAACCGGAACAGCCTTATCAATGTGCACGGGAAGCGGCCTGGCTCTGCGGGCGGGCGGCGGAAATCGCGATCAGTCACGGTCCGTTCACGGAGGAAACCCTGCTTCCGATGGATACACTGGATTATCTGGGGGCAGCGTTTGATGCCGCGCGGACGGGAGGCTATTGAGAATCCGGGAGCAGTGCGGAGGATAATTTAAACCTGCCGTCACCGCACTGAGATATTTTTCTGACGTGAACTATTTATGCGGACAAAGAATGGGCGCGTGCCCGCATTTATTGATCGCTCTTTGCCTTCCTTCCACTAAGATCAAGCTATGAGTTACGGATCGCTCCTGCCCCAGCAACGGTATGGGCGCACCTTTGTCAGCGCGATGTGGTTCCTCGTGGTGGCGGGATTGGTCATGCTCTTCGTGCTGATCTGGCGCGTTTATGAGCTGGACCGCCTCGGCCTGGAAACCATTTCCCCGGCCGGCGCTGCGGAACTGGAGCAGGGCGCGACGCCCGCGCTGGACGATGTGGAGGTAGATGAAGATACCGGCCTGCCGTCCCCGGCTCCCTTGACGGACAAACTGCTGGAAGGCGGCACGCTCGTGGCCGTGTCCGCCATGCTCGATCAGGCGCGTTCCCTGCGGCTGGAGGCCAACTATCCAGACGCCCTTCTTCGCCTGAAGGAAGCGCATCTCATGCATCCGCAATATGGGCCGATCCTTGCGGAGATGGCGGTCATCTATGAGGAAATGGATAATCTGGACCCGGCGCGCAAGACTTGGGAAAAGCTGCGCGGCCTTGGGCCGACTCAGGGGGCGCTGTACGATCTGGCCGTCAGCCGTCTGGGCGGTGAATCCGTTATCGGCGGCACGGCGCTGGCGGCCGGAGATGAAAGTGGCGTGGGCGCAGGCGCGGACGGCACCTTGGATGAAGCAGGCATCGGGACCTCGCCGGGGTCCGTCATGGGGTTCTCATCGATTGTGAAGGAAAACAATCAGGCTCCTGACGGGGAAACCTTCCTTACCCTGCGTCTGGAAGTCGTGGCCAAGGAAGGCGAAACGATTTCTCCGATGGACGTGGACATCCAGATCCTCTTTTACGAATCCATCAACGACGAGTATCTCGACCAGACCCTGGCCACGGTGGATTATCATTGGGTCAGTCTGCCGGCGGATTGGAACAGCGCGGACCGCAAAGAAATCCTTGAAGTGGATTATCTGCTCGATCCCGCCATTGCCGAAAGCACCGGTGAACGGCGCGATTACTACGGCTACATCGCACGCATTTATTACGGGCGCGTTCTGCAGGATTTTCAGGCGGAACCAGCCTCCCTGCTCAGTGAGTATCCGCCGCCCCCGCGTCTGCCGGATGAACCCTGAGCCCTGACCCGCGTCAATCCGCCCGGTGTGGCTGAATTGCACTTGATGCCCGGCGAGACCGGAGCAAAGCTGGGCCTGCGTTAGGGCCGGACCGGCGTCCGTATCAACTCATTTATCCACCTTCATTCATCTCATCGCGAACCTTGGAGCCAGGCACTCTGGCAGGCATAGCACCTCACCCCCATGAAAGTTCTCATCTGTGACGAGGACCTGGAGATGGTCCAGCACATCGCCGACATTATCGACCGGGAAACCGCACACCAGGCGCTGCGCGCGAAAAGCCCGCAGGACGGCCTGAAAGTTGCCCGCGCCAGGCGGGATGTGGATGTGCTCTTTGCGGAAGTCGTGATGAATGACATGGACGGCTTCACCTTCAGCGCCCAGGTCCAGGAACGGAACCCGAACCTGCGGGTAGTTTTCATGTCCGGCTACGATATGTCAGAATATGCCGGCTACATCGAAGGGCATTCCTTTCTCTATAAGCCACCTTCCGCGGAAATGATCATCCGCGTGCTCAACGCGATCGAGTACGGTGACCCGCCCATTTCCCAACTCAACGGGGAAGATCCCGCCCCGGCCGCCGAAGTGGATGCAGGCGCCGCGGCCGCGGCCAGCGTAGAGGCCCAGCAGATTCTGGAGGACGAAACGGAGTCCACCCAGGAGGGCGCGCCCATGCAGGAAGCCAGTGAATCTCTCGCCCCGGAAGTGGCTCCTCCCGCGGAGGAAACCGCTCCGACCGCGCAACTGCCACAGCCGGAACCGGAAGCAGAGGAAGCGACCTTCCAGATTCCGGCTCCCTCCGCTGGGGGCGGAGCTCACCAGACGGTTAGTCCGGAAGGGCTGACGATCACCGAGCAGGAAGCTGAACCCGAGCTGCCAGAAGATCCCGCCGCTCTGGCGGGCTGTGAACTGGCCGGCTATCAGATCAAGGAACACTTGGGGACGGATAACTGGGGTCACCTCTATCGGGCCGTGCAAGGCAGTATGAACCGCGAGGTGGAACTGGTCGTCATGAAGCGCCAGCACGAGCTGGACCGCAAAAGCGTGGACGCCTTCCTTGACCAGGCCCGGACCAAGGCACAGCTGGAGCACGAGCACATTCTTTCCGTCTATGAAGCGGGTCACGTAGGAGATTTCTATTTCTGCTCACAGCAGCTTGCCGAAGGGGAGAGCCTCGCGGACATGGCGGCGGCAGGTAAATTCCTGGATGACCGTCGCGCCCTGGCCGTGGTGCGCACCATCGCGGAGGCCTACACTTATCTCCATCACCAGCAGACCTTTCATTCCGCCCCCAGCGCGGAAGCCATCTACGTCAGCTCAAAGGGAGCGGTCCGGATGGCCAACCCGGCCCTTGAAACGCCCGACCGCATTCCCGAGCCCAAGGAAGAGATGAAGCTGCTGGCGGATATTCTCCGGCCGGTGGTAAAAATCGAACCGGACCGCCAGACAGAATTCAGCCGCGGCTACCGCTTCCTTTCCTCTGAGGAAGAAGGCGCGCCACAGAGCTGGTCGGAGCTGTTGGAAGAACTCAAAAAACTGCGTGTGCAGAAAGCGCGCGGAAACATTTCCAAAGAACTCACCGGCCGGGCGACCGGCGTTCCCACCGCGCTGGAAGAAGCGCACAAAAGGCAGCGGCGCGCCCTGCTCATCGCATCGTCAGGCACCTTTCTGGCGCTGCTCGCGATTGTCGTGTTGGTTGTCTGGAAGCTTCTCAGCATTCCCAAAGCGACAGATTATCGCGCGGCCTGGGTTGAGATACCGGCGGGAAAATTCCTGTATGGAGAAGAAGAGACCGAGCAGGCACTGGATGGCTTTTACATCGATCAGTATGAGGTTTCGATCGGGATGTATGCCCGCTTTGTTGAAGCGCTTACGGAAGACCCCGCGCTGCTCCTGAAGGTGAAACATCCCGAAGCTCCCGTCGGCTGGGACGGGCGTCCGGAGGACTGGACCAATATTCTCAAGACCGCTCAGGACGAGCGCCCCTGGCAGAGCGTCTCAAAAATGGATCTGGATATGCCCATCTTCAATGTCACCTGGTATGACGCTTTCGCATATGCCAACTGGAAGGGCGGGCGGCTCCCCACTGAACTGGAATGGGAGAAAGCGGCTCGGGGCACAGACGGGAGCACCTATCCCTGGGGAAATAAGTTTGATTCCAAGCGCACGAACACGGGCAAGGACTTCGACCTGGATCCATCAATTAAGAAAGGAGACCATGATGGCTATCGGATGATGGCGCCGGTGGATGCTCTGCAACGCGACGAAAGCAAATACGACGTCTATGGCATGGCAGGAAATGTGATGGAATGGACCAGCACACCGGAGCAGTTTCAATCGGAGCTGGGGGAAGTTCCCACCTACGTCATCCGCGGCGGCGCCTTTGATATGACTGATGAAGATGCCTTTAAGACGACCGCGCGTACGATCGACCGCTTACCGCACGTTTCCTCGCGGAATCTTGGGTTCCGCGTGGCGTATGATGAGGCGCCACCCAGCGCTGACGAGCTCGAAAAAATGGACAAGACCGCCAAGGAACAAGGGTAACCCTGTCCCGGTCCGCCAATCAGTCCGCTATTTTTTGCGGCACAGCATGAGGCCATCCGCCACGGTAAGAAAGACGCTCTCCAGACGCTCATCCGCCGCGAGTTTTTCGTTCAGCGCGTGGATGGCCTGCACGGACGGGTTGTCCTCGTGCCCGCCGCTCTCGGCTTCCACAATGCGCCCGGCCTGGATCATGTTATCGAAAATGAACAGGCCATTCGTCCGCATGTGAGGAAAGATCAGCTCCAGATAAGAATCGTAGCCCGTCTTGTCCGCATCGATGAAAGCGAGATCCACCGTATGCCCCGGCAGCACCTGCGGCAGGGTGTCCGCCGCCGGGCCGATGGTTAGGGTGATGCGGTCTGACACCCCGGCGCGCTCCCAGTATCTCCGGGCGATCCCCGTCCATTCATGGCTGACATCAAAGCAATAGAGCCGCCCGCCCTCCGCCAGTCCCCGCGCCATGCTGAGGGCGCTGAGGCCGGTGAAGGTGCCCACCTCTATGGCTGTCTGCACATTCAGCAGGCTGGTCAGCATACGCATGAAACTGGCCTGATCCGGACTGATCATCATCCGGCTGATCGAGCCGAGTTTCTCCGTTTCCGCACGCAATTCACGCAGGACCGGATCGTCCGCTTCGCGGTGGGTGCAATGGCGCACCACGTAATCATGCAGCGCATCGTTGAGGGCCACATATTTGTCACTGACCCGGCCTTGGGCGGGTGAAGAGCTTGAATCCTGTTCGGGCATGCAGAAAACTTGCCGGGTAATGATGGTTTCCGACAAGTCCGCTCCTGCACAAAGTCCGCTCCGTTGGTTCACTGGTTTTGGCCTGGGCGTTACCATTTTGCTTCTGACCGGTTGCGGCAAGGCCTGGGATGAAGCGGACCTGACCTTTCTGAACGGGACCGATCCAGAGACGATCGACCCCGCTCTGATCACCGGCCAGCCTGAGTTTCGGGTGACTCAATGTCTTTTTGAGGGACTGTTGCGGGGCGATAAAGCGGGAGAAGTGGAGGCGGGGATGGCGGACATGCCGGAGATCTCTGAGGACGGGCTGGAGTGGACGTTCCGTATCCGGCCGGAGGCGGTCTGGAGCAACGGCGACCCGGTGACGGCACATGATTTTGTCTGGTCCTGGAAACGTGTGCTCAACCCCGAAACCCAAGCCGCCTATGCGTCCCAATTGTTTTTCATCAGAAACGCGGAAGCGTATCTTCGAGGCGAAATCACCGATTTCTCTCAGGTCGGCGCGGAGGCAATCGACGACCGCACCCTGAAGGTCACCCTGAAAGGTCCCACGCCTTTCTTTGCCCAATTGGCGGCTTTCCCGACCCTTTACCCGGTTCATCGTGAAACGGTCGAGGCCCATCCGGAGGATTGGATCAAGCCGGAATATATCGTGACAAATGGCGCCTACCTGCTCGAAGAGTGGCGACTGTATGACCGTATCCGTCTGCGGAAGAATCCGAATTACTGGGATGCGGAAAATGTCGCGCTGGAGACCGTTGATGTTCTCGCGATGGAAGAGCCGACGAATATGATCAATGTTTTCCATTCCGGACAGGCCGACCTGAGTCTGGATAAGAGCAGCATTCCGCCAAACCTGATCGAACCACTTTCGAAGCAGCCATACTTTCATTCATCCCCTTTTCTCGGAAATTATTTTGTCCGGTTCAATTGCACGCGGCCGCCCTTCAATGATCCGCGTGTGCGCCGGGCTTTTTCTCTGGCGATTGACCGGGAAAGAATTGTCCGCAACATCACCAAGCTGGGTGAAGAACCTGCCTACAGTTTCACCCCGCCCGGGGCTGGAGGCTATGATCCGCCGGAACGGCGTTATTATGATCCCGAGAAAGCGCGGGAATTAATGACGGAAGCGGGTTATCCGGACGGGCGCGGTTTTCCGCAGATCAAGTATCTCTACAACAACAAAGAAATCGATACGGCGGTGGCCGTTGAACTTTCCGCCATGCTGGAAAAGGAACTGAACGTCGTGATCAGCCTGCAGAAACAGGAATGGAAGGTTTACCTGAACTCCATGACGGAACTGGAATATGATCTCTGCCGCTCTTCATGGGTCGCGGATTATGATGACCCGAATACCTTCCTCGCGATGTTTATCTCTGGGGATGGAAATAACCGCACGGGCTTTTCCAACCGGCGCTATGACGAATTGATCGCCGAGGCAAATGCCACGGTGGATCAGGAAAGGCGCTTCGAGATCTTTCGCGAAGCCGAGACTCTTCTGGTTGAGGAAGAAGCGGTCATCGCACCGATTTACTATTACGTGGGCGTGCAGCTCTATCACGCTGATAAACTGGGCGGAATTCAGGGCAATCGTCTGGATGATCATCCCATCCGCGAGATGTATTGGAAATAAATGGATCTCGCGCTTTATCTAGTTTTTCGGGCGATCCTTTGGGTGATCTCGCTCTTCCCTGTCGGTTTCATTTTCCGGTTGGGAGAGGCGCTCGGGGCTGTCGCATATTTTCTCCTGCCCGGCTACCGGACGCTGGCCATGCGCAATCTACGCATCGCATTTCCGGATGAGGAGCGCTCAGAAAGAGAACGGCGACAGCTTTGCCGCCGGCATTTCCGCCGGCTGGGCGCAAATATGCTGAGCGGCCTGCGCATTGAATCGATGCGCCCGGAAAAGATCGAAAAACTGGTTTCCCTGGAAGGCGGACCTTATCCGAAAACTGAGGCTGATCCGCGCGAGCTGGGCAGCGTTCTGGGTGTTTCCCACTTGTCTCTATGGGAACTGTTTTCCCAAGCCACCCACATTTACACCGGCAACACCGGTTCATTTGTTTATCAGCGCCTGCGGGGGAAAGCGTTTGACCAGCATATCCGGCGCACGCGTTCGCGCCGCGGACTGATCGCGATTGAACGTGGGCGGGAAATGGGCAAAGCCAATACCATTTTGAAGCGCGGTGATGGCGTCGGCATTCTCATCGACCAACACGCGGGCGACCAGGGAAGGTGGCTGCCTTTTTTCAACCGCCTCGCCTCCACTTCACCCCTGCCAGGGATTCTGGCGACGCACAATGAAACGATCGTGGCATTTGCCGGAATGCGAACCGTAAAAGCCGGCCGGTGGGCGGTAAACTATACAAAAATCTGCGGTCCAAATGAACTCAGCGCCGAAGAAATCGATTACCGGCTCACGCAGGCGCTGGAGGCTGCCATCCGGCACCAGCCGGAAGATTGGTTCTGGGTCCATAACCGCTGGAAAGCTCCCAAGCCTAATTTTCTGCTCGACCGTTACAAGCGTGGGATTTTTTTGCCGCCGGAATCCATGCGTGAACCGCTGCAACCTTTCCGTATTTTACTTCGATCACCAAACTGGCTGGGTGATGCCGTGATGAGCGCTCCGGCGATGGAAGCTTTTCGCCGGGGCCGCCCGGATGCTCATGTGACGATCCTTTCTCCGGAAAAACTGGCGGGTTTCTGGCGCGAAGCAACGCTCGCCGATGAAGTAATCGCCATTTCGCCAGATCAGAAAAAGCCGGCGCAGGTCGCCAAACGGATCCGTGAAGCGGGCCAGTTTGATGTCGCGGTGCTTTTCCCGAATTCTTTACGCAGCGCTCTGGAGGTATTTCTCGCAGGTATTCCGCGCAGAATCGGTTTTCCCGGGCACAACCGCCGCTGGTTCCTGAATCAGATTATTCCGGAAAGAGAGCGAAAGGAAAAACCCGGCCCGCCCGAGCATCATGCCGAGAAATATCTTCGCCTGGCCAAACGCTGCGGAGCGAAGGTTGAAGGACTTCTGAAAGAAAGACTGTCATCCTCACCAAGGTCAGCCGCGAATGGTGAATCGAGAATCATCCTGGGTCTATGTCCGGGAGCGGAGTACGGCGCGACCAAGCGTTGGTTTCCCGAACGATTTGCGGAGCTGGCCGCTCGAATTGCGGAATTATATCCCGAAATCACGTGGCGAATTTTCGGCGTGCCGAAAGATACGGAAATCGGCGCAATGATCGAAGGAAGTCTGCCGGCTGCCCGGGTAGAAAATCTGATCGGCCAGACAAACCTGGAAGGACTTATCCATCGCCTGCGGGAATGCCGTCTGCTGGTGAGTAATGACACCGGGACCATGCATCTGGCCGGATGGCTGGGCGTACCGACCATCGCGCTTTTCGGCTCGACGGAGCCTTCTCTGACCCGGCCACCCGGGCGTGGTCACCGGATTATCCGGCATCACATACCCTGCAGCCCGTGCTTCCTGCGGGAGTGTCCCTTTGACATGGAATGCATGAAAGCAATCACGGTCAGCGAGGTGACAGCAGCCGTCGCGGAAGTGCTGGCGGAAGAGAACGCGACCCAGCGAACTGATTAAGTCACCGGCAAATATTTAAACCGGTCATTTTTCGGGGTACCGTCACTGGAATAATCCGCCGTAAAGCTGGTGCGGTTCTCACTGAGATGAACGAGGGTGTGGTAGACATCTTCCGCGCTGGCCGAGCCTCCGCGCTCACCGATTCTCCAGGCCACATCATCCGCCGTGAGAGATTCACCGCTGGTGGCCTGAAGCACTTCGATAACCTGCTTCTGTAATTCCAGAAGGCGTGTCGCAGCTTTTTTCCCCGCCTCGACTCCGGGCTGATGGTAGGCATTGACGTTGACGAGCGTTGCGTAGAAACCGACGGCCCGTTCAAAAAGCGCAATCAGCGCCCCGAGGTTAAAAGCGTCCATCCGCGGCAGGCTGATGGTCACACTTTCCCGGTTGTTTTCATAAAGGGCGGCTCGTGTTCCCCGCAGAAAACCCTGCAGATAATCCCCGGAGGTGACGCCCTCTTCCACTTCAAAGCTGGCGGTGTGGCGGTCTTTCCGGACCTCAATAAAGACGACGAAGAAATTATTTACGCCTTCACGGAGTTGCTGCACATAGGCATGCTGATCGGTCGATCCTTTATTGCCGTAGACAGCGATACCCTGATTCACCACATTTCCATCCAGATCCTTTTCTTTGCCCAGACTTTCCATGACCAGTTGCTGAAGGTATTTACTGAAAAGAACCAGCCGGTCTTTATAGGGCAGCACCACCATGTCTTTCTCACCGCGTCCATTTCCGGCGTAGTGCCACATCACCGCCAGCAGCATGGCGGCATTATCCCAAAGATTATTCTGCCGGGTTTTTTCGTCCATCGCCGCGGCACCAGCGAGAAAGTTCCCCGTATTTAATCCCTGCAGTTCCATGGGCAGCAACCCGACGGAACTCATGACCGAGGTCCGGCCTCCCACCCAATCGCTCATGGGAAAACGCGCCCGCCAGCCATGGGACTCCGCATACTGGTCGAGCTGACTGCCCGGACCGGTAACCGCGACGGCGCGGGGAGCGAACGCGAGATTGCGCATTTTATAGGCCTGTTCCATCTCCAGCATGCCGTTGCGCGTTTCTTTCGTGCCGCCGGATTTGGAAATGACCACGACCATGGTCGTGGCAAGACGCGGTTCGATCTCGCTGAGCAAACGGTCGATGCCGTCCGGATCCGTGTTATCAAGGTAGTGCAGCTTGAGACAGTCCGCATGAGAACGGAGGGCGTCGTCCGTGAGCTGAGGACCGAGCGCTGAACCTCCGATGCCGACGATGACGGCATCAGTAAAAGGCTGGCCTTCCGCGTGAATCTCACCATTCCGGACTCGCGCGGCGAAATCACGGATGCCATCGCGCGGGCCAATAATTTCTTTGCGCAGCTCGTCACTGGGGGCGAGTTCCGGGGCCCGGAGCCAGTAATGACCTACCTGCCGGCCTTCATCGGGGTTGGCGATGGCGCCGGATTCCAGCTCTTTCATCGCGGCAAAAGCCTGCTCGATCTTCGGCTGGAGATTGCTGATGTACTCCCGGGGAAACTTCATCCGGCTTACATCCAGGGAAATCCCGAGATCTTCGTAGCGCAGGAAATATTCATTTAAGCGGTGCCAAAGCTCATTTGGAGATGCGGTCATAATGTGTGGGCAAGCAGGTGCGTTTTTCTGGGCGTGAAAATTGTGAGGTGAGATTCAGGTCGCGGCATTGAAGACGGCTGGTCTCAAGTGCGCGCTCAAAAAGCTAATCCTTCGGAGCAAAGATCTGCCAGTCAATTCCCGCTTGGCATGCCATTCCCGATTCTTTTTCAGTTCGATGGCTGCTACACTGTTGGCTGATGTCAGTCACCGCCTCCAGCCGTCCGCTTTCACCGGGGTTGATCGCACGGCAGGCTTTTGCCATGGCGCTGGGCGCGAAGTTTTATGAGCTGCCGGTCGTGAGGGAAATTGCGCAGATGGACGGGAGCGGTGCGGCGCGGCTGGTCTTCAAAGCACTCCGGCGCAAGGACGAGGCAGCGTGCCGGCTGGTCCTGATCGAAAGTCCACGCGTCTCAATCTGTTCCATCCTGGGTCTGCCCGCTGATGCGAAATCATGGCCGGGCCTGGAAATCGAGCTGGTGATGTTTGGAGAAACGGCCCGGGTGATCTACGCGGATTTTCCAAGTGTGGCGGGGCATGAAGATGCCCGCAAGGTAGCGGGATCAATGGGGGCGGACCTGCATCACCGCGCCGCGGCCGGTGGAGTGGATCTGGCGCTGGAGGGCGGCCCGGAGGTAATCAGCGCGGCGCACCGTTCCATCCCTTTTTTTGCCCGCACACCAGACCACGGAGTGACCCGGGAATTGATTGAGCTGATGCGGGATTACGTCATCCGGTGGTTTCAGCGAATGCCTGCACCTGCGGGAAATGCGTTCAGGCTCGATTTACCGGACCCGGCAGGAGACTTCCTGGATGAACGCTACGCGGGCAGCCAGGGTCGGCGCTTCCTCACGAGCGCCTTCGGAACTGAGCGGGCTGAACGGCTCCTGCGCAAATTCATGTTTGCGCCTCGCTGGAGGGTCTGGGAAGAGAAAGCGGCCCATGCGGCAGGCAGGTGATTCCGGCCCTTTTCGGTCGACTTTCCCTTTTCTCCTCCCTTAGGCTTCGCCCGCCATGAGCGGAGATCAGAACGACAAGGGACCCCCCAACGACAACGGCAACGGCGGCAAGCCAGGCTCCATCAAAGAGTCCGGCGCAAAGATGGCCGGAGCAGCCGCGGACCTCGCGAAATCACGCGCCCAGGACATCGGTCTTCAGATTCAAAGGGCCGCCCTGCGAGCCTTTGTAGGCGGATTCCGCAAAGATACCCTGACTGATGGAGAACGGGCCAAGCTGGAGAGCGCGGGGGTAAGCGAACCGCTCGTCCAGAACTACGCGGCCTGGCGGAAGGCGCTTCTCTGGGGCTCAGGGATCATGCTGACGATCGGTTTACTCCTTTCTCTGGCCAACTACAAAGACTTTGAAACCCAGTACCGGGAAGGTTTGCGTGCCTCCTTTGAGACCGCCATGGAGCAGCAGCGCGAAGCGATGGCAGATGGAGGCCAGACTCAGCAATACCGTCAGCAGCTCAATCAGCTCGAGCAGACCTCCGAGCAGTATGATCAGCAGATTCAGTATTACCGGAGCATGGGCAATGAATATCAGGCCCAACTGCTGGAGAATCAGCAGGCCCAGATTGACCAGCAAATCGCCGTCGCGCAGGCCGCCCTTGGCATGGAGGTGGACGACAGCCAAGTCGAAGCCCTGGTTGATGAACAGGTGAAGAATTTTGGCCGGGACAACATGGAAACCATCGATGGCGTGACGTGGACGCTGACGATTGTCCAGATGATCGGCATCATCCTCATCATGAACGCGGCCAAGTTCTGGCATAACATTCTGCGCTCGCGCTTCCTGGCCCGCAGCGCGTGGCTCGTCCTGCTTTTCGTCCCGATGCTCATCGGCCTGGTTCCTGCCAGTGTGCTGGTTGATTTCAGTCAGATCGACGATCCGGAAATGGCGAAACAGATGACCATGATCATGGGGCTGGCCTTTGGGCTGACCTATCTTTCGATTCTTGGCCCCAAGGTCATCGCGATTTTCCCCGGCACGATCCGTTCTGCCATGGCCTTAAAGGTGCTTTTGCCGGAATCTCCCGCTCCCGGCTGGCTCGTGGCGATTTTCGCGCCGATCTACGCGCTCTCCATGTTTGTCATCACGATCTTTCTCAATCAGATCGGAGCAAATCTCGGCATTCTCGTGGGCATGCTTTGCATCACGGCCGCGCCACTGATCTATATATTCCGCGCAAAAGATGTTCTCCGGCCTCACAGCGCGGAAGAATTGGGACCGATAGTCCAGCAAGCCCGGCTTTTCTCCGCGATCGCTAATCTGGTGGGCATCGTCTTTATTGGAACGAACATCCTTGAGATGGAGGAGCTCAACCTGGAGCCTTATCAGATCATCAGTTTCTTTGTCGGTGTCCTGGGCAGTATGTGGCTGCTCGCGGTTTTCTCCGCAGACCTTTTCCTCGCGCTTTTCCGGACGGAGTACGTGCAGAGCAAAGCCTTCCACGCAACCAGCCTGGAAAAAAATCTGGGTGAGAAATTCGAAACCCTTACCGCGGCAGGTCTGACCGCGATGATCGGAAAAAAACCGATCGCCGTCGAGCAGGTATTGGGTGAGGCCCAGGAGCGCCACGCGCCCAATCCAGACGCGCCGAAAAAAGATATCTACTGAAAAAGCAGGCAACTGATCAGAGGGACTCAACTGACCAGATCCGTCTCCCGTGTTGCCGGGACGGGGACTGACTTGATGATCACACTGTTCACGCTGTCCCGGCTGGAGCTGCCTTTACTTTTCTCAAAGAGACATTTCACCCGGTCCACCAGCTCCGCCATGTTACAGGGTTTGCCGACCATGCCGGCCGCCCCGGCTTCCAGGGCCTCCTGTTCAAACTCCTCGCCAGAGAAACCAGTCAGCAACAGCACCGGAGTGGTCTCCAGATAGCTTTCCGGCAGGCGTTGCAGGACGGAAAATCCGTCCAGCTCCGGCATGGCCACGTCCAGAATGATAGCATCAAAGCCCGTGGAAGAGATCAGTTCCAACGCGCGTAATCCATCAGAGGCCTCTTCCACCTGGAAGCGCTGTCTTTCAAAGTTCAGACGAATGAGATGACGAACGTCATCCTCATCATCCACGATCAGGATACGGGGTTTGTAAGCCATGGTCCGGTCAGTGAAAATGGCACGCACGATGTCATTGACAAGAGCAACTTCCGAACCAACTCCGTTCCGTTCGTGAAAATTCTGACACAATTCGGGACCGGCTAGTGATCCTGAGCCTTGCGCTGCGCCTTGGAAATCTCTGCCTGCAGGGCATCAGCC
Organism: uncultured Verrucomicrobiales bacterium; assembly: GCA_964622095.1. GTDB lineage: Bacteria > Verrucomicrobiota > Verrucomicrobiia > Verrucomicrobiales > CAZUPP01 > CAZUPP01. Next base: position 124,668 of record CAZUPP010000001.1, on the reverse strand, counting down.
AGAACCGGAAAACGCTCCAGACAATTGCTGATATGCTGAACGTCAAAAGCTTCGATGGCTCCGCGCAGTTCTGCTTCATAGTCGCGCAGCAGCGGGAGATCATAATCTTCACCCAATTGAGCAAGGGAATCAGCAAACTGGTTGATTGCTCCCAACCGGCGGCGGCGGCTTAACTGGCGGTAGTCTGTCAGCAGGTCTGTCTCGATCCGTTGACTGAGTCGAGTCAGCGTCTCCTCGGTCAGGAGGGTTTCCGGCAGCAATTCTTCCACCCGCTCAACCGAGTCCGGAAGATGAGGAGAAACCCGGCGTTCAAACAGGAGAGGCTTTCCCTCCGTGGGCGGAGCGGCGGAAGCATTTCGCGGCAGGTCCGTCAATTGATGGTGCAGGGCAGGCAGATCGGCCGGCTGCGAAATCACGCCATTCAAGCCCAGCATTTCCCGGACGGAATCAGCCACCGTCGAGAGACTGTTTTTTAGAGCATAAATCGGTATTGATGCGGTTTGCCTGTCTTCGCGTAGGCGCCGGGCTACTTCACGCCCGTCAATCACGGGCACATGAAGATCCAGCAAGACCGCGTCTACATTTCCTTCCCTCGCTTTTCTCAGGCCGGTCGAGCCATTGGTGGCATGGCTCACGCACATCCCGAGTTTTTCCAGTTGCTTCGTCAGCACCGTGCGCTCCTCGCTTTCCTCCTGAATAAGCAAAAGATGCGCCGGCATGATCTCGGTCAGATTATCCCGGTGGTCTTCGATCTCGACAGATGACAAGGCCCGCTCCCTCGCCGTTTCCCTGACCTGGACGGCGTTTGTCTCCGCCGTGACGGGAACTATGTCCGGTAGCTCAAATATAAATCGGCTCCCGCGTCCCGGGGTGCTTAGAAGAGTCAACTTTCCACCCATCATCTCCGCCAGACGCCGGGAAATCGTCAGCCCCAAACCGGTGCCGCCGTAATCACGGTTTTTCTGGTTGGATTTCTGCTCGAATGCCTGAAAAATTCTTTCCTGATCCTCAGGTGCGATACCGATTCCTGTATCTTCCACCATCAGCCGCAAATTGACCCGGCCCGCTTGCGTGGCGCCTTCAATTAATTGGGCGCGGAGTTTGATATGTCCCTGGTGCGTGAATTTAACTGCGTTGCCAACCAGATTGATCAGGATCTGACGCACCCGTATTTCATCGAGACAGAGACGGCTGGGAAGGGCATGGTCCACTTCCGTAATCACGGTCACCCCCCGTTGTGAAGCCCGCAGATAAAACATCTCATAAACGTCATGGACCATGCGCCGGATATCCGCCGGTTCAATCTGCAGAGAGAGTTTGCCCGCTTCAATTTTTGATAGATCAAGCAGATCATTGATGAGGGAAAGCAGTGTATTGCCGCTGCTCGTGATCGAGCGAAGATGAGCCTGATGCCGCTCTGAACTCAATTCCATTTCCAGCAGCTTCGCAAAACCCAGAATCGAATTCATCGGTGTGCGGATCTCATGGCTCATGTTTGCCAGAAACTCACTCTTCGCCCGGTTGGCCGCCTCCGCCTGCTCTTTCGCGATACGCAGTTCCTGCTCGGCTATAATGCGCCGGGTAATGTCGCGGAAATTCAGAACAACCCCGTTGATCAACAGATCCTCTGAAGCGTTGCGCGCACTGACCTCCAGCATGCGCCAGGAGCCGTTCTTTGCTTTTACCCGCAAGACTGTACTGTCCATCGCTCCTGGCCGGGTCAGCAGCATATTCATGCGCTCCTGCACCATGTCCCGGTCTGATTCATGAATGAAATCATAGACCTTCTTCCCGATTGATTCTCCGGTTGGATATCCCAGAATGCGTTCGTTGGCCGGGCTCTCATAGGTCACCCGTCCTTCCCGGTCCATGATCACAATTCCTTCGGAGGAAAGCTCGATCAGCGCCCGGTAGTATTTCTGGCTCCGTTCAATCGCCTCGGCGGCTTCTTTGCGCTCGGTGATGTCCCGGAAGATCGCCTGATTGGCCAGCCGCCCCTGGTGCTGCACCCTCACCGCGCTGACCTCTACTTCCAATACGGATCCGTCCTTGCGCAGTAATTTCGTTTCATACATGTCCGGGACATCTTCCGCTCCACGCATGCGCCGACGGTAGTTTTTTACAATTCTAATAAGCTCGGACGGATGCACCACCTGTTCAACCTGGAGGTTGACCACCTCCCCGCTTTCATAGCCCAGCATCTCTTCAAATGATCTGTTGGCATAAACACAGCGCTCATCCTGCATGATCACAATCCCTTCCTTCGCCCGCTCAACCAGGCTGCGGTAGAGTTCCTCGCTTTCTCTGAGATTAACCTGTCCCCGCCGGATTTTCTCCGCCGCCTCCACCTCCTGGGTAACGTCCAGGATCAGGCCATGAAACCGGAGGGAAGCCGCCTCGCTCTCTGCGGGCACTTCGTTATCCACTGGAACCGGGACGGCAGTCGCCCGCCACGAAGAATGTTTCTCCCCGGACTGAAAGTGGCCTTCAAATCTCCAGATGCTGTTCTTCTCCGTCGCCTCCGCCAAACTGCCATACAACCGGTCTGAATCTGCCGCTAATTTTTTCCAGAAAGCGTCTCCATCGTTGATTGCCTCGGCCGGAGATATACCGAACATTTCCTCACTCTGTGGGCTGATATAAATCAACTGAACTCCTGTGGAAGGTCTGAACTCCAACTCAAAGAAGGTCACCGGCAGGCTGTCTGCCACGATCCGAACCCGGTTCTCCAGCGCATCAAAGGAATGCTTCAGTTTCTCCGACATGCTTCGAAAACCTCGTGCTAGTTTTCCAAACTCGTCCTTCCGTTCGGTCGGCAATTCATAATCCCACTTCCCTTTAGCTAATTGATCGGTCGCCTTACTCAGCGCCCGCACCGGCTTTGTCAAAACCTGTGCGATGACAAAACCTCCAGCCAGAGCCAAAATTAAGGTAAGTGCGCTCCAGCGAATCCACGTCGACTCCACTTTTCGAAAACCAGCCATGAGAATTCTTTCCGGGGTTGCCACAATCAATTTTAGCCCAAGCTCTTCCGGGATCTGAAGGTCATGCGCTGAAATGATATGTTTTTCGCCCAGCAACTCCCTGGTGAACGCCTTGCCCAAACGGCCTCCCTGCTCTCCGTCTTCGCTGTCACCGCCTTCCTCCTGCAATATCTTCAGGATTTGCTGAATGGTGGGGTCTTCACTGTCCGCCGCGATGGGCAGGGGCTCCGACCAGTCAGCCGTGGCCGGTTGCAGAGTTGACCGCTCTTCCTTGGCCAACAGTCTTCCTTCACCGTCCAGCAGCAGAATAATCCCTTCACCCAGATCAATCTGCTCACTGATTTTCTTCAGATCAAATCCCACAGAAATATCAGCGCCCACCACGGCTTTTAAACTACCGGCCTCGCCGTAGACGGCAGAAGATATCGTGATGCAGGCTTCACCGGTCAGAACACTGCTGTAAACCGTCCAGACCGGTTCGCCTTTGGCTTGAATCGCCCGCTGATACCAAACTCGTTCTTTAGGAAAATAATTACGAATGGTGTGCTTCCGCTTTCCCAGTTTATCCCCGTGACGGACTTCATAGATTTGCAGCTCACTGGATCCCTCCTCCAGCATTCCAAAAAAGATGTGCTCACCCGTTCGGGCCGGACCGGCCATTCTCCCGTCCGCATTACAGAAATATATGGATGAAACTCCCGGAAACCGGTGGAAAATCTCCAGCAGGGATTCGTAGCCGAATTCTTCCTCGCTCGCCGGATTGATCAGGTTGAGCCTGGTCGCGCCTGCGGCGAGATCGGAGGCGATCTCCGCTTCTTCCAGGTCATCCTCCAGCATATGCCCGGCCCAGAATCCGGTGCGGTCATGCAGCTCACTGGCCAGACGGCTGACCTTCTCCTGCTCACTCTTCCTGCCGATAAACAGGAGAGCGGCCGCCAGCATGGTCACGACCATGGTCATGCATACCACCATGGTAAAGTGGATGCTCGTGAAACTGGGAAGGATTGAGCGCATCACCGTATACCCCGGGTGCCAGTGGACACCTTTACCGCCAATAACCTTTCGTGGAACAGAACCGTGCGTTCAGCAAGCCTATTAGTACGATATTCAGTTTCCTTACCCCCCTCTCGATGGACTCTGTTCTGTGGAGTTAACATCCAGAGACCAACGGGATTACCACAAGGGCCACCCCTTACCCTCATCCGCTGCCTGATCGAACAGAACACACCATGTGTCAGAGCGTCCGTCAAAACTCGCTCGGCGGAAGAATATGGGACAAAACGCCGGAACCCAGAGCCTTTGCCACGTTCAGCTGTGCTGAACGAACGTTCGTTGCGAGGCGGCTCCGCCTGGCCGCCCCCCTCTCCCTTACCCAGCTTATTTTCTCCGCCGCCTACTTTTTTCGCCCCGGACATCCCGGACGTCCCGGACGTGATGCATCCCACCCGGACCTGTGGCATATTGATACTGGAGCCATCATTCCGCTCATTCATCCTTCCGCCCCCAGCGCCGCTCTGCTTCCGCTCCCGCTCCTCCTGATGCACTTTCTCTCGCGCTCAGCATCCACTGACACCTCGCGGATTCTCTTGCCAGTTTTAACGATCGGTAAAATATCTCTCTAACTACCTCATTTTCAACCACCTTGCTTCACACGTTTCTTTCCCGTTTTACCGACCGTTCGGTAAAATGCTCTTCTCCCGCAACCTGCCCAGTCCGCGTCCTCGCACGCTTTCCGCCGTCGATCCAGATCAAGTGCGGCAAGATGTAGCGCCGTGACTTTGAACTTTGAACGCCCTCCATTTCTGATAGACGATTGTTCCGGCGGGGGGACGCCCTCCAATCACTTCGCGGTGATTGACACGCTTCGGCATCCGGAGTCACCTGCCCGGACACCTCCGATCCACAGCTCACCGCAGCTGCCTGTTTCATTCATCCCTGATCACATCACTGACTGTTCACGATGTCTAATTTCCCGACTTTGACCCCTGAAGAAGCTGCCGCCATGATCGAAGACGGCCAAACCGTTGGCTTCAGCGGTTTCACCCCGGCAGGCGCTCCCAAGGCCATTCCACGAGCGATTGCCAAACGCGCCATGCAGGAGCATGAAGGCGGCCGCTCCTTCAAGATCGGGGTGCTCACCGGCGCCTCTACCGGGATCTCCCTGGACGGTGAACTGGCCAAGGCGGACGCCGTTCTCTGGCGTACCCCCTACCAGTCTGACAAAACGCTGCGGGAGCGCATCAACCGCGGCCAGACCCGCTTCTTTGATATGCACCTTTCCCTCGTCCCCCAGTACGTACGCTACGGTTTTCTGGGGCCGATCCACTGGGCCGTCGTGGAGGTGTCCGATGTCCGCGAGGATGGCAGCCTTGTCCTTTCCACTTCCATCGGGGCTTCTCCCACCTATCTCAAACAGGCTCAGCGCGTTCTTCTGGAGTGGAATCAGCGTCACCCGCCGGACCTGCGCGGGATTCACGATATCTACGAACCGCTCGATCCTCCCTACCGCCGGGAAATCCCCGTCTATGCCGCCGATGACCGGATCGGCTCCGAGGTCGTCCAGATTGATCCCTCCAAGATCGCGGGCATCGTCCACTCCAATGAGGAGGATGAAACCGCCGCCTTCCGCGAGAGTGATGAAGTCACCCAGAAAATCGGGGAAAACGTCGCGGAATTTCTGGCCCGGGAAATGCATGATAACCACATCCCGAAAGGATTCCTGCCCATTCAATCCGGCGTGGGAAATGTCGCCAATGCCGTTTTGCGCGCCTTGGGTGAACACCCGGATATCCCGCCGTTCCAGATGTATTCTGAGGTGCTCCAGGACTCCGTCGTGGATTTAATCATGGAGGGCCATGTCCGCTTCGTGAGCGCAACCTCCCTGACGTTGAGCCCGGAGAAAATGAAGTTTTTCTATGAGCACCTGGATGAGATGAAGCGCAGAATCATTCTTCGTCCCCAGGAAGTTTCCAACAGCCCGGAGGTGGCACGCCGTCTGGGCGTTATTTCCATCAATACCGCGATTGAGGTGGATATCTTTGGCAACGTAAACAGTACTCACGTATTCGGTCGCAATATGATGAATGGGATCGGCGGTTCCGGGGATTTCACGCGAAATGCTTACCTGTCGATCTTTACCTGCCCCTCCGTGGCGAAGAATGGGGCGATCAGTGCGGTCGTCCCGCATTGCAGCCATATGGATCACAGTGAGCACTCCGTTCAGGTCGTGGTCACCGAACAGGGTGTGGCCAACCTCAGAACCCTGGACCCGGCGACGCGTGCCCGCACCATCATTCAAAACTGTGCCCACCCGGATTTTCGTGATGAACTCCAGGGCTACTGTGAGCTGGCCAAGGAAGGTTACACTCCAGAGACGCTCGCCCTCGCTTTCGCCATGCACCAGCGCTTCCTGGAAACGGGTGATATGCGCGGGGTGGACTGGTCCAAGCTCAGTGAGAATGGCAAAAACACCTGACTGTCCAGCTCCATGAAATACCGAGTCATCGTCATGCCGAAAGAAAGTGTCCTGGATCCCCAGGGCGTGGCCGTCCGGGACGCTATTCATCATCAGGGCATGGATGCCCTCCGGGAAACGCGGGTGGGCAAGGTGATCTATCTGGACATTGACCCTGAGAAGGTCGGCACGGTCGCCAGCCACGGCGAGGACCTTCAGACCACCCTCCACCGCTTATGCCGGGACCTGCTTTCCAATCCCGTGGTGGAAGATTATCTCCTTGAGGAAATGCCGTCCCAGGAAAGATAAATTCAGATTACTGAATATTTCGGCCCGGCGCTTATTCTTCCGACCCCTCTTCTTCCCCTTCCCCTTCACTCTCCGGAGCTTCGACCGGTTTTGCTTCGTTCTCCGCCGGCTCTTCCGTTCGGATTGAGTTCATATCACGAAAATCTTCGGGCACTTCAAAAAGTGCTTTATCTGGAGCTTCCCCGGAAAACTCTGAAAGGACGATCTCTTCTTTCTCAGCTTCGTTCTTAAAGAGCACCGGAAATCCGTTTTCTTTGTTCAAATAAGCCAAAATCTCTAAATCCCGGCTGGAATCAGTGATCTCATATTCGATCGTTTTCTGGCCCTCCACCTCCTTTTCGCCCTGGCGTGAAATTGTCACCCCTTCTTCCTCAGCCATTTTATCTAACTCAAATAACATGACCACTTCCGGATTATAGCTCATTTCCGAGTATAGTTTGTCCGCCTCCATCAGCTGGATGTTTTTCTCTGACTCGGTATCCACGATCATGGTTATATCTGGTCCAAGACCTTGTGGGCTTTTTATTTCAGCGCGATATTTTGCGCCCAGCCGATAGATTTTGACCTGAGTTTTTGTTTCGGTCCCGCCGATATCCCGAAGCGTGGCGGTCACGGAAAAATTCTCGGGTATATTGGTCTCAATTTTATCGCTGGCCGCGGTCGCGGTAGCGCTTTCTTTCTGTGCAAAGCTTATCGTGCCGGTGGCTCCAAGCCCGCTGAGGCAAAGGATTAAAAGTACCCGGCGGGTCGCGTTGGACATGAAATGAGTCATAGGATGATGGATCGTGGTAGTCTTGAAAAAATCACAGTGGTGAAGGCCAAAGACGCATAGCCTTCCCCTTGCGTCACGCGCAGACTGTCCTCTCCAGACCGCCAGGGCAAGAAAAGCGTTCACTTCTGCTCGGCCGCACCTGACATGATGCGAGCGAGACTTTCCCACCAGATCCGGCGCAACTCTTCCACTGGCCACTGGTAGGTGGCACGAGCGGTATGGATGATCAGGGCTTCCGGCCATACCCGGCCGAGGCGCTGTGCGGGGACGCCGCCTCGGCGGGCCAACTCAAGAATCTCGGGGGTCTGCTCCGGCTTTGCCGAGATCACAATGCGGCCCTGGGTCTCATTGAAGAGCAGCACCGCATTCTCCGGTGCATCATCCGACGCCAGATCGATCTCCGCTCCTAAGCACGCCCCGTCTCCGCTTTCATCATCTGCAAAACAGCATTCCGCCAGAGCGACAGCTAATCCGCCCTCCGCACAGTCATGCGCACCGCGCACCAGCCCGCCCTGAATCATCTCACGCAGCACATTCAGCAACTGCTTCTGTCTTTCCAGATCCGCCGCTGGCGGCGGACCCGCCTTGATCCCATGCAGGCGAAGGAGATACTGGCTGCCACCCATTTCATCTCCCAGCGGCCCCAGCAGGATCACATCATCTCCTTTCTGCTGGAAAACGCCGGGGGTGATATGGGCCTCGTCTTCGATCAACCCGACCATGCCGGCCACCGGAGTGGGATCGACGGCTCCCGCAGGATTTTCATTATACAGACTGACATTCCCTCCCGTCACCGGGGTCTCGAAGACCCGGCACGCCTCCGCCATCCCTTCAACCGCTTCGCGGATCTGCCAGAAATTCTCCGGCTTGTAAGGGTTTCCGAAATTCAGATTGTCCGTGACAGCCAATGGCACCGCTCCGGTGCAGGTAATGTTCCGCGCCGCCTCCGCGATCGCCGCCCGGGCACCCTCGCGGGGATCCAGGAGGCAATACAGGCCATTGCAATCGGTCGTCGCCGCCAGATATTTATTGGCTTCCCGGAGGTAAAAGACCGCCGCGTCCGCCCCGGGCCGAAGCACCGTGCCAGTCTGCACCATGTGATCGTACTGCCGGTAAACCCAATTTTTCGAGGCAAAGACCGGATCGGCCAAAAGCCTGGGCAGGATTTCCGGGATCGGCAGATGCGGAAGCCCGCTCCACACCTCGTCCACCGTCGCTCTTGGCAGTGGGGCACGGAATTCTCTCGCGTAGAGCGGTGCGTCATCTGCCAGGGCGCGGGCCGGGATTTCGACAAAGGTTCGTCCCCCCTGTTTCACCCGCATCATTCCATCCGCCGTCACTTCGCCGAGCCGGGCGTAGGGCAATTCCCATTTCTGGAACACCCGCTCCACTTCACCTTCCCGGCCCTGCTTGACGATGATGAGCATGCGCTCCTGGCTTTCGCTCAGAAGAATCTCATAGGGGGTCATTCCGTCCTCCCGTTTCGGCACGAGATCGAGCTCAATCTCAACTCCGTTTCCTGCCCGGCTCGCGGTTTCGCATGTGCTGCAGGTCAGCCCGGCCGCCCCCATATCCTGCACCCCGGCCACCGCGTCTCCCTGGAAAAGCTCAAGGCACGCCTCAAGCAGGAGTTTCTCGCGAAATGGATCACCCACCTGCACGGCCGGCCGGTCTTCCTTGCTCTCCTCCGTCAATTCCCGGCTGGCGAAGGCTGCACCGGCCAGTCCATCCCGGCCCGTCTCCGCGCCCACATAAAAAACCGCGTTGCCCACTCCTTCGGCCGCACCGCGCCGGATTTCCTCATGCCGGAGCACCCCCAGGCAAAAGACGTTCACCAGCGGGTTCCCTTCGTAGCTTTCATCAAAGTAAACTTCCCCTCCGATCGTCGGCACCCCCACGCAATTTCCGTAGTGAGAAATGCCCGCCACCACCCCGCGGAAAAGCTGCTGATTGCGTTTCAGCCGTTCAGCGGAAATCTCCCCGCGCGGGTCACTGATTGGCCCGAAGCGCAGGGAGTTCAGCCCAAAGACCGGTCGTGCGCCCATCGTGAAGATGTCCCGGATGATGCCCCCCACGCCCGTCGCTGCTCCCTGAAATGGCTCCACCGCGCTGGGGTGATTATGACTCTCAATCTTAAAGGAAATGGCCCACCCATCCCCGATGTCGACAACACCGGCATTCTCTTCCCCTGCCCGGATCAGCATGCGCGGACCGCCCGCAGGAAACTTCTTCAGCTCCAGCTTTGAGTTCTTATAGGAACAGTGCTCACTCCACATGACCGAGAAAACTCCCAGCTCCGTAAAGCTCGGTTCCCGGCCAAGAATCTCACGGATTTTCTCGTATTCCTCCGGAGTGATGCCGTGCCTGGTTATCAAGTCCGGCGTGATCTCGGGTTCGGGCGGATTCTCGCTGGAGAATGGTGGCTCACTTCTTAACATCATCTGAGTCATAGTAGCCGGAGGCAGTGCCGGCCAGTGCGAAAACTTCCCGCGGCTCATCTCTGGATAACGGTTGGGAGTCCCCGGCACGCTGCGCTGCTAATTCTTCGAGCGCAACCCGGGAGAGCTCCTCGAGTCGCTGCTTGTCTGATGCGGTTGTTTTTCCCTGCTCATGGCTGAAACGATAGCGGTAGTGCCTTTCCAATAACTCATGGAAAAGCGGTGCATCCAGCCACGGCGCCTTTTCTGCCGCGCGGTGTTGCCAGCGGCGCTGGGTTTCGCCCGGCCGCCGTTCTGGCAGAATCATCTTGAGCGCTTCCACCACCTGATAATAGGGCGAGTCCAGACCCATTTTTACAAGATCCATGGAGGAACCGGTTGCCGTGGCGGACCTGGTTCGCCGTCTCTTTTTCCCTTTTTTCAGAACAGCTCGAAAGAGGACGAGCAAGAGAATTACCCCCAGCACCCAAGGCAGCGCCTGGCGGATCTGGTCGCGCCCATGATAAAGACGCCACTCTTCAAAGCGCAGCCAGAGCGCTCCGAAAATATCCTGGATTCTTTGCCATAATTCCAGTTTCCCGACATCTTCATTGACCCAGCTTGGGGGAGTGAAATCTACCTCCTCCCATTTCCCGTCCAGATAGACGAGCGTCCAGGCGTGGGCATGTGAACTCCGGACAAGAAATTGCCCTTCCCATGGACTATATTCCTGCACACTGTAACCGACGGCATAGCGTGCCGGGACACCAGCCGCCCGCAGCAGCAGGGCGCTCACCGTCGCGTAATATTCACAATGCGCCTGGCGAAGCTCGCGCAGAAAATAGGTCAAGGGTTTATCACCATCCTTATTCCCCGCCCTGCCAGCGGCGGTGAGGGAATAGGAAAATCCATTTTGCCAAAAATACTCGCGCAGCCTTCTTATTTTTTCCCGGTCATTATCCAATGCCGTGAGTCCGATTTCCTCCGCGACTTCACGCACCCCTGCCATATCTGCCCGGAAATTGCGGTTGTCCTGAATTTCGCGCTGGTATTCCCGGCTCAATTGTTGCGGATCACCGACGGCCAAATCCGCTTCAGTGGGAGGTGAATCATTCGATATTCCGGAGATGTATTCCGTGGTGTAACTTAAGATCGCCATGGGGTCGGTTACCCGCAGGGTCCCAAAGCGGTTCTGTTCCATTTCATTGACGGGCAGTCCATAGATTCTGGACGGTTCCTCCGGCACGGCCAGAAGCATGGGCGATCCACGTCCCCGGCGTCCCGTGATCCTGACCTGGCGCTTGCCCTGCGCGCTGGGGGCAATGAGCCAGGCGAAATCCGCCCCAGCCTCCTGGACTTCGGACTGCTCAACCGGTGACCAGGCTTCGTTGCCCTTAGGCTCAGGCACCGACCAGCTTTTGTTAATCTCGTAGTTCTGGTAGGAAGCCTCACGAATCAGGGAAGGTGCTCCGCCCTTCAGCGGTTTGACCCGGTAGCGAACGCGGTCAGACTGCTTGAGCTGCATGAGGCCATCACCGATCCGGGTATAGGACCTCCAGGGATCGACTTCGGCTTGATGGTCAAATCCCAGATTTTCGACCCAATGCTGCAGCGCGCGCAGGCCCAGATATCCCCCAAACCCTCCACTCGTGATCACGAGCAATAAAGCGAGGCGCCCATAGGCCGGCCATCGACGCGTCACGGGCTGCCAGAGTGCCCAGCCCAGCAGGAGAGAGACCATGAGGTAATTTCCTACCGTCGGTTTGTTCATCACGTTCGCCGCGGCCAGGACGAGCCCGAAATAAAAATAGGTCAGGTCCAGCTGATGCATGCCCTCAGACTCGCCGCGATTCAGGGCTTGCCGTTCTTCCTTTGTCAGGCCCAGCCCGAAAGAGAAAACGGTCACCGGAACACGGGCAACTTTTTCGCCGGGTGACGGCTCCGCGTAAACCTGGGCGGCAAAGATGGGCAGGAAAATGACAGGCAGCCATTTCGGCACCTCAGCCAGGGCCATCCAGCTTTCCGGTCCGAAAAAGAACATCATCGCGACGCTGACCAGAATGACGATACACAGCCTTCCTAAACTGGTCAGACGCTCTCCAGAAAAGGCGAAGCGCCAGGGCACCAGCCGGCTGCCTTCCAGGATAAGCGCGATCGCCCCGGCGATGAAAAGCTGCCCAGCGTCGGCTAGCCTCGAAGTGGTCAGGCCCCAGTAAAGGAGCGCCGCGGTCATCAGAAATGGTGGGGTGCTCATGATCGGGAATTGCCTTCGGCGCTTGAACTGGCAGAACTTAACGCATGATGACCGGAAGGCACGTCTTCTATGAAGGCCGGGTTCAGGGAGTGGGATTCCGCTTCACCACCAAGCAGATTGCGAGCGGCTATGAGGTGAATGGCTGGGTGCGCAACCTTCCCGACGGCCGGGTCGAGATGCAGGTGACCGGGGACAGCGAAGAGATCGAAGAGTTTCTGAAAGCAGTTGAGAATGGTCCCCTGGGCAGCAACATTCGCCACGCTGAGGTTAAAACCCTTGACCCGGCACCTGAGCTTTCCGGCTTTAGGATTTGCTGATACCACCAGTGTGCATTTCTTCATAACTGCGAGTTATCCACGGTTCCCTGGAAGATAAGATGAGCATCCCGCCCGTTTCTGAAGAGAAGCCATCCGCTGAGCCTGGGCTGGTCTCACCAGACCGCCCGGCCGCGATCGAAATCGAAGGCCTGACCAAAGTTTTCCGACCCGGTCTGGTCGCCCGGCCCGTCGTCGCCGTGCGCAACCTGTCACTCACCGTGCAGCCCGGACAGGTCTATGGCCTGCTTGGACCGAACGGATCCGGCAAGAGCACGACGATGAAGATCCTTCTCGGACTCATCCCACCGACGGTGGGCCGCACCCGGGTTTTTGGAATCGAAAGCACCCAGGTCCGCAGCCGTCAGTCGGTTGGTTTCCTTCCGGAGAATCCCTATTTTTACCGGTATCTGACCGGACGTGAGACCCTGCGGTTTTATGGCCGCATCTGCGGGATGTCCGGCAAAGTGCTGCGGGAGCGCATCCCGGAACTGCTCAAGCTGGTGGGACTGGAAGAAGCGGCCGACCGGCGGATTGCGGGTTACTCCAAGGGGATGCTCCAGCGCATCGGCCTCGCCCAGGCGATCATTCAGGATCCGCGTCTGGTTGTCCTGGATGAGCCGACGGCCGGGGTTGATCCGGTCGGCTCGCGGGAGATCCGGGATCTCATCCTGGAGCTTAAAGAACGCGGAAAAACCGTTTTGCTGTGCTCCCATCTGCTCGCGCAGGTTCAGCAGGTCTGTGACCGCATCGGGATCATGAGTAAGGGAGTGCTTGTCCGCGAAGGACCCCTGGAGGATCTGATCAAGGTCGAGAGCCAATATGAGATCGTCCTGGAAGGCGCAGATGAACCGACGATCGAGGCGATGAAGAACACGGTCAGTGGTCCGGGGCGCCAAGGAAAAATTGTCCGGTCCGGCCGCCCGCAAACGACCCTGGAAGATCTTTTTCTGCGCGAAACATCTGCTCCTGTCCCGGAAACGGAGCCGGAAACTGAACCCAGGACCTCCGCGGACTGAGCCGCCGAAACCTTTTCTCAACCTCTATTTGCTCGAACCTCCGAATCTGCACTGGCACAATGAATCATTCTGTCACCGATTCTTCTTTGATCAGACGATCACCCTGGATGAGTTTTCAGCGCGTTTGGGCAATTGCCCTCGCGACCCTGTTAGGGCTGATTCGTTCGAAGATCTTTTACTTCGTCCTGATTTTTGGGATTGTCAGCCTCGGCGCAGCCGGATTTTTAGCGGACTTTTCTTTTGAGGAACAGCTCAAGGTCTTAAAGGATTCCTCCCTTGGCGCACTGGATATTTTTGCGGCTGTTCTGGCCATCGCTGCAACGGCCATGCTTTTACCGAATGATCTGGAAGACCGCACGCTCTACAGCATTCTCTCCAAACCGGTGAACCGGTATGAATATCTCGCGGGTAAGCTGACCGGTATTTTTCTGCTGCTGGCCGCGCTGACTTTTTTCATGAGCCTGGTTTTTTCCGCGGTTATTTATTGGAAACAGGAATCCCTTCTCAGCGAGCAGCGAGCGACCTATCAGGCCGCTCTGGAGCAGGTCACGACGGAGCAGGAGCGGGATCAGCTGAAGGAACAGCTGGACTTTGGCCAGCGCGAAGTTTACCGCTCCACCTTTTCTCCGTCTCTCTATTATGGTGTCGGTCTTTCTTTCGTAAAGGCCTGCCTCGTCGCAACGATCACGCTGATGATCTCTACCATCACCAGCTCCACCCTCTTTACTATCCTGTGTTCTGCCGGGATTTATTTCATCTGTCACATTCAGTCCGTCGCCCTGGAATACTATAAATCCCGCGGGCCAGAAGAATCGGGGCCACTTCAAGAATTTATTACAAAGTCAATCGCGGTAATTTTCCCGGATATGAATGCCTTCAATCTGAGTGACGAAATCAATGCTGGGGTTGAACTGGCGCCTGATCTATTTTTGCAGACGGCTGGCTGGGGGCTTGTTTACATTCTTGTTTATCTGCTCATCGGTTACCTGATCTTTGCCAAGCGTGAACTCTGAGATCCCCATCAACCGTAAAATGTTCTGGCAGAAAATAACCTATCGCCTCCTGGCGGTCGGGGTTCTGCTGGTTTTTGGCTTTTTGAAGTTACCGGTGGAAACCGGGTTGCGTGAAGCGCAGCAGAAAGCTGGTTTTCGGCCCACCCAGCTCAACCTGGAAATGCGGGAGAATCTGGGCCAAAGCGGATTCATCGCTGCCTTGGGAGGTTATCGTGCGTTAGTCGCCAACCTGCTCTGGATTCAGGCCTATACGGAGTGGGAGAAAACTCACTGGGAAAAAATGCGTTTTCTCTTCAACACCATCGTAACGCTGCAGCCCAGAAGCACGCTTTACTGGACGGAATCAGCCTGGCATATGGCATTTAATGCGAGCGTGGCACAGAGACGCAATCCGGAGATTCAAATTGAGGCTCTCCGGCGGCAGCGGGAAAAATATTACTGGGACGTGGGCCGCGACTTTCTGGAACGGGGCATTCAGAACAACCCGGATGACTGGCGGATCCACGAGCAATTAGGCTTTCTCCTGCGTGAAAAGTATAAGGACCATTGCGCAGCGGCGGAAGCCTATCTGGCAGCGTCCAGACAGGAAGAAGCCCTGGGCTACACCAGGCGGGCCGCCCTTTATGAAATGGCCAAGTGCCCCGGGCGTGAGCGTGAAGCGTACGAGCGTCTGCTCAAACTTTATCATGAAGACGAAAAAAACCATGTGCCCACCCTTCTTCGGCTGATAAAGGACTTTGAAGAACAATTCGACATTCCCGCGGACCAACGAATTCCGGATCTGGACGAAGCTGGGGCAGATGCTGGCTAGCTCTTTCCGGGGTTGTTGAGGGTCAGGGACTCAACCCCGCCCCCACGCTTGGGTGGAAGGCGGCCAAAAACGGTTGCCAAGGCCCGTAAAATCCCCGACAAACAGACCACTTCGCCATGCGTTTTGCCCTCTTTGGAGATATTCACGCCAATCTTGAAGCGTTACAGACGGTGCTGGCTGACGCCGAGCAGCAGAAGTGCACCCACTACATCTGCATGGGGGACATCGTGGGCTACAACTGCAACCCGAGGGAGTGTCTGGAGATTGTCCGGGAAATGGATTGCCCCACGGTGAAGGGCAACCATGACGAACAGGTGGCGATTTCTGATCCGCTGGAAGGCTTCAATCCGCTCGCTTCCCAGGCCCTTATGTGGACTCGCAACCAGTTGTCAGATGAGGACAAGAAATTCCTCAACGATCTGCCTTTTCTCAAGCACATCCGGGATTTCACGATCGTCCACGCCACCCTGGATACACCCTATCGCTGGGGTTATGTCTTCAATCAACTGGATGCCACGGCCAGCTTCACTTACCAGCATACTGCGGTGTGTTTCTGCGGGCACACCCACATCCCCAAGGTTTTTGTAAGTGAACGCGGGGAGGTCCAGACCCTCGGCTACACGCCTTTCAAGCGCATTCCGCTCGCGCCCGGCCGCAAATATTTCATCAACGTCGGCAGTGTCGGTCAACCCCGTGACGGGGACTGGCGCGCGGCCTACTCCATTTACCATGCTGACCTGAATATGGTGGAACTGCGCCGGCTGGAGTATGATATCAAAAGCGCTCAGCGCAAAATCATCGACAATGGATTACCGCTGCGGCTTGCCGAAAGGCTTTCCATCGGCAAATGATGGAGAGTTGAATGATGTCCTGCGCCCACCCGGCGTCCCAAGCACGCGACGGCGATGCCACCACCCCCTTTGACCCGGCGATCCGCCGCCTGACTCCCCTTCCAAGTTAATCCAGAACAGCATGGCAGCAGAATTGACGGCATCTCGATTCCGAAACAGCCTCCCGCAGGTGATCGCCCTGCAAATGGTTGTGCTGGGTGCTTTTTTTCTGATCTGGAGCGCCTATCAGCCCATCGTCATGGATTTGCCGATCGGAGATGTCGGCTACAGGGAAGCAGACTCTCGAGCGCTTCGCATTCATCTCTGGTGCGCCGGTCTCGCCGCTTTGATCGCGCTTTTACCGCTGGTGCGTCCGTTGGCGTGGGCACCGTTTCTTTACGGGCTTTACACCACCTACACGACCTATTCTTTTTTCCGGCAGCAAACTGAGGATCAATTCTCAAATAATCCGATCAATCCACAGATCAAAGCGCAGCTCCTGGAGAAAATGGAAGTCAACTGGCCGGTGATCAATCTTTGGCTGACCGGCTACGGTCTGCAAGCGAACGGTCTGCTGATCCTCACCATCTGGTTCATCCTGCGCGTCCGGCGGGATCTCAAGGATCGCCGGGAAGCCCGGTCAGATCTGGCCACCATGGCCAGCGGCTGAAAGCTCCGCCGCTCAACCTCAATCCCATTCAATGCGAATGGTCCGGTCAGCCTGCGGGCCGCCAGCGGGTTGGGCGGGCTCTGCCGTTGAACTGCTGCCACTGCCCCCGGAACTGCCACTGCCCTGCTGGTCTTCCGGCCAGACCACCTGACGGGTATCCTGGGCATTCCCGGGACCTCCCGCGGGCGCCGTCTGGGCACTTTGTCCACCGCTGGAATCTCCGCCGGCCGATTGCTGGCCGCGGGTGGTGCGCTCTTCACCGTCCTCCGGCCATTCTATGCGGAAAGTTTGCGAGTCACCCGCCCCTGGCCCGGCGGGTGTGGTTTGGGTCGTGCCTCCCTGGCCCGGGTCCGCTGCGGCCTGACTGGATCCACCCGAAGAATCCCCACCCGTGTTCGTCTCCCGTCCATCCTGCGTAACCCGGGGAGGCGGGCGCAGGCCGGAGCCGCCACTGGAGGAGGATGATGAGGAGCCACTATCAGCGGGCTGAGCCTGTTGAATTTCGCCGCTGCCGCGATCCGCAATCAGCACGGTGGAACCCTGCTCTCCATCCTGCGGCCGCTGTTCCAGGGCGTAGTTGGCCCAGCGCTCGACCTGATCCATGGGCGGAAAGCTCCAGTTGCCATCCGCATCCGCGTGGACATCAAAGCTCAGGCGAAAATCTCTTCCGGTATCGGTATCCTGCATGTTGAGGGTGATCGACGAATGAAACGGCCGCTCAATGTCCGGATAGTCCACGCGATTCAAGGTGGCTGCTTCAATGCGGTAAGTATCCAGCTCCTTTTCAATGCGTTGGCGCAACTCCCGGGCGGAGGCGGCAAAATTTGACTCCACTTTCTCCTGGAGGGTCCCCGGATTGGAAAGAAGACCGGCCAGACGGAGGGCTTCCGGGGTCATGCCGCTGGGAATCTCTCCTCCGCTCGCTTCGGAGGCCAGAGCGCTCAGGGCTGCGCGGGCCTCATCCAGCTGTTTCTGGAGCTTGTCGATTTCTGACTGCGCTTCACTCAGGAGTTGATCGACCTTTTGCAGGCTGGCCTGGCCGCCACCCGCAGGCTGTGCGATGGCCGGCAGCAAAGAAGCGGTGATCAGGATGCCGGTCAGCATGAGGAAACCCGGCAGTGGCAGAAAGCTGTGATTCAGGTTCAAATGGCGCATAATTCTTCGAGCATTCATGGCGGCAGGGCTCTCCAAGCTGCCAGTTTCGTTCATATTGAATTTTTTGCTTGGATAAACGTCCAGCTCCCTTGCACTGACATTGTGATCAATCGAGGCGCTCAATGCCCTCCCGCGGCGGCCAGGAAATGCCCTTGCGTCCGCTGCGGTGAGGACCTAGCGTCCCCCTCAATAAGAATCAAAGCATCAGCCGTTTCCCGTTCTCTGAATCTGACTGACTGACCATGCAACAACCTACTGTCTCCAACCACTCCAGCAAGTGCTCCGTCTTCGTTCTGGCCGGCAGCCTGCTTCTCTTCATCGCTCTTTCCCTGCCCGGGCTCGCGCAGGAATCAGAGAAATCCTTTGATCGTACCCAGGCTCAGGACTACGGCCTTGGCCTTCCCAGCCCCTACGACAAATTCCTCGGGCTCGACCTGGTTCTGGCGGAAGAGAAAATCGACTGGCTCAAGATTTACGATGATATCGCGGTGGACGTGCCGAGCGATGAAATGGAAGAGGACGTTCCCACCGCCCTTGCCCTGGGCGTGAAAATCGCCGACGGCGTGATGGCCATCAAGGCCCGCGATGCCGAGCGGCTCAACAGTTGCGCGGATCAGATTGAAACTCTGGCGGGCCAGTTGGGTGTATCAGATCAGCAGATGCTCCGCGCCCAGGCCGTTAAAAGGATGGCCAATGAAGGGGAGTGGCTGGCCGTCTTCCTGGAGCTGGGATTTCTCCAGACCGATATCATGGACGCACTGCGCGAAGCCGAGGATGATGATCTGCGCACCCTCATTATCTGTAGCGGCTGGATGCAGGGCGCCAACTACACCTCCTCGATCATTGCCCAGCATTACAGTGAGGAAACCTCGAACTTTCTCCGCGAACCTCTGCTCGTGCAGCAATTGATCCGGGAAATGGATGCCCTGCCGAGCCCGATCAAGTCTGATGATAAGGTAACGTCCATCATCGCGCGTCTTCCGGAGATCTACGAAATCGTCAATATTCCGCTGAACGGCTCCATTGCTCAGGACAAGGTCAACCGAATGAATGAACTGACCAGCGGGATCGTCATGAACATCGCGACCCCGTGATCCGGATTGCCCAACCAACCACTCTAATTCTCGCGTATCACCACCCCACAACCTTCAATAGTCATTAACCTATGAAGACCTTCATCCTGCTACTAGGCGCCGCTGCACTGGTTCTTTCGGCGGCTCTTCCGGCCAAAGCTGATCCCGCTCAGGCGGAAGACGTTGCTTTCCGCATGGCCATGCAATACCGCGCACGCGGCTTTAACATGGCTCCCACGGACCACAGCGGCGTAATGGGCACCGGCCAGTCCGTGCGCTTCATCATTCCGGTGACCAAGGGAGTGGACTACGTCTTTCTCGTGGGCACAGATCCCTTTGCCAAGGACACGGACGTTTATGTCTATGACGAAGTCGGATCTCTGATTCTGGATGACCGCCGCCCCGATCCGCTCGCCGGCGTCAAATTCCGCTCCTCCTATAATGGAACGGCGACCGTTTACGTCGTGATGGAACGCGCCGATGGCCTTGCTTCCTGGTTTGTCCTTGTCGGACGCCGCGGCGTGGGGGTGGGTGAAACGGCTTCCCGCGGAGAAGCGGATCTGACCACAGGACCGTAATTGCGGCTCGACACCTTTGATCCGGCCCGCTTCATTAACCGGCGACTGGCTGGTTTCTTGACTTGGTTGCGCACCGCCAAAGACGGTGTGCAGCCTGTTTCCGGGAACCCTTAACCACTGAATACCAATCACTTAATCATCACGATCTGATTATGCGTAAGCTGCTCAGCATTCGCTTCATTGTGTGCGTCCTTGGCGTCGCGCTTCTGGGCCTGAGTCACATGGCCTGCACCACGGTTGAGCCGACCGTAGTGGTCGAAAAACCGGTGGACCAACCGCCCCAACCCCAGCCCAAGCCGAAACCAAAACCACGGCCCAGCAGCGGTTCTTCTTCCAGCTCCTCTTCGTCTGGCCCCGGGCCTTCTTCGGCGCCGGAAGCATTCCAGGCGATCGAGAAGCCGTCGACTTACACACCCTGACCCTCAGGGAGTGCTAAGAATTGATTTCCGGGCGCGGTCTCTGCCTTTAAGAGACCGCGCTTTTTTTGTGCGCAGCCTTCACGCGCAAGCTATTCACCGGCGTCCGCCGCCGCGGCTTTTAGTTCCTCCATCGTAAAAAGGCTGCGTAACTCCAGGTAATTCTCCTGAAGCTTCTCCGCACCCCCGGCCTGCCGGTCAATGACACACAGGACGGTCTCCAAGTGAGCTCCCGCATCTCTCAGGTCGCGCGCGGAACGAATGATCTGGCCTCCGGAGGTGACCACATCCTCGATCACCACCACCCGCTTCCCTTCGGGAGATGCGCCCTCGGCCACTTTAGCCGTGCCGTATTCCTTTGCCGTTTTCCGCACGAAGGCAGTCGGTAAACCGGTGAACTGGGAGATCATGGTGGCGAGCGGGATACCCCCCATTTCCAAGCCCGCGATGACTTCAGTACCTTCCGGCACGAGTTCGGCCAAATGACGTGCAACCTCGAGCAGAACCTCCGGATCCGCTTCGAAGAGATACTTGTCGAAGTACTCCGTGCTTAGCTGTCCAGATCTTAAGGTAAAGGTGCCGGTCAGATGACTCAGGTCATAGACCCGCCGGGCAAGTTCTTTTTTTGTCATGGCATGCGTGCGAGATCGATCAAATCTTTCCAAGGAATGAATCCCGCTTAAATTGATTCTAATCAATAACGCCATGGAAACGAACAACAATGAAAACCCCGTCGTTTACAAAGTCGCCATCGGCATCATGGGTCTGGCCGGGTTGGCTGTGATCTTTGTGGGCCTGACGAATCTCTGGAATCCGCAGACTGCGGCAGAGGAATCTCTCGAGGCCAATTTGCGCGAAATCAACTCACCCCTACCGAAACACACAATGGAACAATACCCGGTCCCCAGTGACGCAGAAATCAAAGAAAAGCTCACGGACAAGCAGTATTACGTGACGCAGGAACATGGCACGGAGCGTCCTTTCGCGAATGAATACAATGACGAAAAGACTCCCGGGCTCTACCGGTGCATCGTGTGCGAGCTGCCGCTTTTCAGTTCAATAACGAAGTTTGATTCCGGCACCGGCTGGCCAAGCTTTTACAAGCCGGCGGAGAAAAATCATGTGGGGGAGAAAGAAGATAATTCGCTGGGCATGCGCCGCACGGAGGTGATCTGCAATAACTGCGGTTCACATCTGGGTCATGTCTTTCCCGATGGCCCGAAGCCGACCGGCCTTCGTTACTGCATCAATTCGGCTTCGTTGAAGCTGGATGAGAAGGTTGATCCGGAAGTAGCCCAGAAATACTGATCCTGGCCGAACGAACTTTGATTTCAGGCAAGGGCGGCGTATGGCTGATGCTGTGCGCCGCCTTTCCCTTACCAGCTCCTGCCTGATCCTGGTCGCTGGCAGTTTACTGACGTCAGGGCAAGGACTGACCCGGGACGAAACGCTCGAGGAAAAGCCGACAGATGTCTTTGTCCTGAATAGTTCAGGGACCATGCGGCGGCTGGAGGCGGGGGGCGAGTTATCACCCAAAAGCGTCCCTCTCGGTCCGATCGGCCGTGATCAATGGTCAGCGGTTCTGGTCTGGGATCTCTCTCCGGTGCTGCATCTTCTGGATGAACTCGAGCCCGCGGTCTCCCTCCAGATCAAGCTATCCGGGCCGGAAAAAGGGCAGGCGATTATCAGGATCCAGGCGACCACCAATCTCTCTGAGCTGGAGGAAGAAAGCTGGGACTGGCTCGAAGAAACCCGTGGGCCAGTCATCGCGACGAGGCAAATCGAAACTCAGCCGGACGCCCCTCATGAGTTCGACTTCATGCTGACTGCGCGCCTGCAGCATGACCTGCGTCTTGACCTGCTTTCACCCGAGAAACCGCTCCTGCTGATCCGCCTGGAAGTGGAAGCTGAGACGCCCGATGGCGGAATCGAAGACCTGTGTTATCTCCGCCACGCCAGCATCCGGTTGGGTGACCTTTTTCAGGGACGCACCGGCTTTACGCAGCTCGAGCGGCCGGAAACCGCGCCGCCCCGTTTGAACCCGCGGCCAGGCGAGTTCACCCAGCCTTTGCCTCCGGAAATGCCAGGTTGGCTGGACGTGACGGCTGAGCCATACCTGGCAGATCCCACCGGACAGAATGACTCCTGGGGAGCGCTCCTCCTGGCGCTGACGACCGCTCCGCAGGGTGTTTTCCTGCCGAATGGAACCTACCGGATCAGCCGGCCATTGGTTATGCCGCCTCGTTTCGGGGAATCTGTCACCTTTCGCGGGCAGTCACTTGAAGGAACCATCATCCGTCTGGATGGGGATTCACCAGATTTTCAGGATTCGTCCAAACCCGCGGCGCTGCTTGATTTTCCGCCGCCCAGAAAGAGTCAGGAAGACGAGCGGCGGCCCCGGGTGCACGTCAGCGATTTCACCCTGGAACTCACTGAGGGGAATCCGGGCGCGGTGGGCATGCGATTTTCTTCCGCCCCCGGTGGCACCCTGCGCCGGGTCCGTATCGCCGCGCCAACCGCTCTGGGAGTCGCGGAAGCACCACGCATCGGGCTGCAACTGGATGATGAACCATTCGGATCACTCCTCGTGGGGGAGGTAAGTATCGAAGGATTTCTTGCGGGGATCGTCACAGCTGGAGAGCCGTCATCACTCCTTCTGCACAACGTCCGGCTCCGTGAACAGGGTCAGGCCGGTCTATGGGCCCGAGGGCAGGCTGTCACCGCCCTGAATCTTCGGACCGAAGGTGTGTCTCAGCCGGTCCTGCAGCAGAGCAGCGACAATGCAGGGGGCCTTCTTGTCCTGGGACGCGCTGACCTGGATGCCTGGTCTCAGCGGGAGAATGCGGCGGTCGCTCTTAAAACCGGAGCGGCCTTTATCTGGGACAGCACGATACGCCGCCATGATCTGGCCGTGCCGAAAGACCTGTCGGACGATACAGACCGAGCCTTCACCCGCGTGACGGACGGACCGGGCCGGAAGGAGATTCAAGGATTGGCGACACCGCTCACGGCAGAGCCGAGTGAAGGCCAGTCGCAATGGCTCGAATCGTTGAATGGTGACGATTCTGCCGGGGAACTTGCTGTCTTGGAAATCGAAGAGGTGCCGTGGCCGAAACCGGAGCGCTGGCTCATGCTCAAGGCCGAGCCTGGAGCTAGCGCCGATGACACGAGAAGCTTCCAGGCACTCCTTGATGAAGCGCGAGATGGCGAAACAGTTTTTCTCCCTGCGGGTGAATTCAGTATCAGCTCTCCGCTGACCATTCCCGGCGGTGCCGGCCGGATTCTTGGTGCCGGGACCGTGCTGATCCCCACCCTGGAGATGCAGGAAAAGGCAGGTGCCATTTTTTATGCCGCCAATCCAAAGAACACGGAACCCGGAGAAAAAGACGGCGGCGAAGAAGACGAGGAGGCTGCCTCCGAACCGGAGGCCCCGGCACAAGCCGGTCCGCTCACGATCGAGGGTTTTGAGATCCCGATGCATGCGCTCTCCCGGCTGGCCGTGTTGCGGCATGAGAATGGCCGGGACGTTGTTCTAAGAGAAGTTCGCACGACAGGCGGAGCGCTCTTTCAGCAGATGCCCGGCGCCGGAGCGCTCTTTACGGAATCCTGCGCCTACGAATCCGCCGGAGAAACCCTTGGGGCACCGGGTATAAAGCACCTCCTTTGTGGTGCGCGCTCGGAGCACCATGGATTGATCCTGAAATCAGACGATGCTATCCGGTTGCACATCAATGGGCCCTTAGAAGGAAGGCATAATTTTTATGGCGGCATCGTCTCCGGTCTGCCTTCAGACAATGCGGCTGCGAGCGGACGATTCCTCGGCACGGTGATGGATCAGGCTCCGCGGAATCAACCGGTCGCAATCTTTCACCCCGGCACTCCCGGGGCGAGCCTTGTGATCCCGGAAATGCCGCGGGACGCTGAACAAGGGAAACCGCACCTTGCGCAACCGGCCTTCGACCAAGTCCCGGACGCGGACTCTGCCCTGATCTGGATCTGGCAGGAGGGAAATCCGCCGCCGCTCATAGCGCGCTTTTTTCCGGCGCTACCAGAGAAAGATCTCATCGACGACGCCACTCATCATGCCCCGTCTGTCCGGCAGCCACGGCCAGATCTGCTTCTGGTCCGGTTCGACAACGAAATCGCCCTGAACGAAGGACTGTGCGCTCACTACGAATTCCGTTCGGCCAGTTTTCCGGGATTTGATGAGTCGGGGCGCGGACAACACGCGATCGCCGGACCGAAAATGTCACTGATTCGTTCGGACGCCGAGCTGATCGGCGCGACGTTCGATGCGGATCATTCGGAGCCTGGGCCTGGCGCCCTTGAGCCTGACGGGCTGGTTGTTTTCGAAGCGGGCAGCATCAACCTCCGCCATATGGAGAGTGCCTCCGATGGCTGGTCGATCGCTTTCCGGCTGAATCTGCCCAGTTACGAAGAACTGACCCGGCTCACGGAGTCCGGAGGCATCCCGCAGCCAGTTCAGCCCCGGCTGCTGGTTGACTTTGGTTCGCCCGAAATGGGTTTTGCGGCGGCGGTCGAGTTCGAGCGTGAATCAATCGAAGAACGTGGGCGCGGGGATCTGAAGTTGTTCCCGCGTGTCGTGGGTCTGATCCGGCTTGGCGCGGCGGTTCAACGGCTTGAAGCGCAGCTTGCGCCCATCGCACCGCCAGATCCCGCCCCGGCGGATCCCACTCTGGAGCAGCTTGCGCCTGATCCGCTGGATGACTGGCCCTTAATCGTTTTTTCACTCGGCCGGTTAGCGCAGCTGTATGTGAATGGCGCACTGGTGGACCAGTCCGCGGTGCACCACGATTTCCGCCCGGCCACCGAAGGGCTGAGCTTCGGCTGCGCCCTCGGCGAAATTGTCGAGGGTTTCGAGCGTGAAGACGGGGTTGAACTGCAACCGCTGGATGGCGCCCTCGCGCAGGTGCGCGTTTATTCGCGCATGCTAAATCCTCTCGAAGCGGAAAGGCTCTCGCTGGAATAAATCGGTGAACCTCATGTGCCCGCCTCCTTATGGATACGGGAGCCGGCGACATATTTATCTGCCCAGGTGCGGACGCTGGCCTGTTCTTCCTCAGTCAGCCGGCGCACGATCTTGGCCGGGACGCCGAGGACCATTGATCCAGGTGGCACCTGCATACCCGGCGTGACCACCGCTCCGGCCCCAACGATTGAGCGTCGCCCGATGACCGCGCCATCCAGGACCGTGGCACTCATCCCGATGAGACATTCATCTTCAATGGTGCAGGCGTGGATCATCGCTTGATGCCCGATGGTGACATATTTGCCGATGACCACGGGCAAATCATCCGCCAGATGGACGACGGTGCCGTCCTGGATGTTGGACCCCTCCCCCACCTCAATGTAACTGATGTCCCCGCGCAGGACGCACTGGGGAAAAACGCTGGTTAACGGGCCCAGACGCACGTCCCCCATGATCTCCGCGCTTTTTGCGACAAAGGCGCTCTCATCAATTTGGGGATCCTTAAAAAAATGCGCCTCAAAACGCTTCCGGACATTCTCCTCAGTGGCATCCATCATATGACGCTGCACCCTCTCGCAAGGGCAGATGTTTTGTCCAGCGAATGCGCAAAGCAGCCCGTCTCTGTTCTAATCGGGACGCGGCGAATCATCTGAGACCGGGCCGGGTGCCCTTTCGGTTTCCGCGGCATTTTCTTCATACTGGAATGCAAAGGCCGGCAAGGCCGCGGTGAGGTTGGATGGGAAAGGCCGTTGCCGTTCATAAACCCCCGGATCAAGCAGGGCGCCTTCGGCATAGACATCGCGCATCATTTCCAGCTTGGCGTCGAGGTTGTCGATGTAGTGCAGGGCAAAAGCCTCCGGAGTTTTCGGATCGATCGGCGACCCGAACTCGCGCGTGCCGTGATGGCTGGCAATGAGATGGAGCAGATGCAGACGCACCTCATCGCTCTTCGGCTGGAGATCATCCCACGCCGCGGTATCGAGCCCGGCCCAGAGTTTGTTAACCAGTTCGATGCCGATACTGATGTGGCCGAGCAACTCGGCCCGCACCTGATAGGCCAGCCGAAATCCGCGTTCCGGGCAGGCGGTCTCCCAGAGTTTGCCGCTGTCATGAAAAAGGACGCCCGCGATAAGCAGATCCCGGTTCAATTGCGGATAAACCCGGCACAGAGCCACCGCGCTGCGCATCATCTGCGTGGTATGCTCCAGTAAACCGCCCCGGCGCGCATGGTGATAGCTGCGGGCAGCGGCGGTGCGGCGGAAGCGTGGGCCATGCTGATCCAGAAAAGCGTCGTGCAACGCGCGCAGACGGGGATCACGCACGGTGGCGAGCATCTCGCGCAGTTCACGCCATTCCTGTTCCAGGGCCTCGCGGCGATGTTCCAGGCCGCCATGAAGCAGGTTGTCGACGTCGCGCGCGTCCGCTTCGTTGTCCTCCGGCTGCATCAGGCGCACGCGCAGATCGGTATCGGCGCTGAGCCCGAAACGTTCGTCGTGATTGAAATTGCCGGTGATCTCGAGGAACTGCCCGGCGCGCAGGGTGCCGCTGTCACAAAGGGGAGCAGCCGGGCTGTCCGCCCAAGCTTTCAGGTTGAGGCTGGCTTCGCTGTCGGCCAGATGCAGTTCATGGTAGCGGTCACCTTTACGGGTCGTGCGCTCCAGGATGCGTTCCAGCTGAGCGTGCAGGCAGGCAGGCACGGTGGCGGCCGGATCCCCCTGCGCGAGGTCGCGCGCGCGACGGCGTAACTCTTTAATGCTGGTCAGGGCAAGGCCGGCGGCGGTGCCATTCTGTTCGTCTTCCGGGAAGAATTCGGCCTCGGCGAATTCTTCGGGAGGATGCTCGTCAGCCGGTGGTGAATCGATTTTCTGAGGTTCCACGATTGATTAGCATCTGGCATGGACCGTCTTTGGCAAGGGCGGATTAATTCGCAAGATTTGGTTGCGAGTTGGCGAGGTGTCCGCAATATCTTGTGCAATCAAATGAATCAATGCATGATGGCCGGGCGGATTGAGGTGAGACGGCGCCCGGTCGATGGCGTGATTGTGTATTTTGTTTTGTTGCTATGTTTACCCTGACCGTTCTGGGCAGTAGTTCATCCGGGAACAGTTCGCTGGTGCGGACAGATCACGCCACTCTTCTGGTGGATGCCGGATTTTCCTGCCGTGAATTAACCAAGCGCCTCGCTGCGGCGGGTTGTGCGCCGGAGGATTTGGAAGGGATAATTATTACCCATGAACACAGTGATCATACCCGCGGCCTGGAGGTAATGTGCCGGAAATATTTTACGCGTGGCATCCCCGTTTACACTAATCCATTCACCGCGGAGGTGCTCATGAGCAGCTCGGATGATCTGGCGCAGACGGCGAATTTTCAATATTTTCAAACGGGTAACGGTTTCGAAATAAATGATCTGCGCGTCGAAACGTTTCCCGTGCCGCACGACGCGGTGGATCCGGTGGGTCTGGTCTTTGCCAATGAAGGGGAACGCATCGGTTTTCTGACGGACCTGGGCCATCCAACCCGGGCGGTCATTGACCGGATAAAAACCGTGCACACCCTGGTTATCGAAACGAATTATGACCGGGCGCTGCTCCTCGCGGATAACCGGCGGCCGTGGTCAACGAAACAACGCATCATGAACCGGCACGGGCATCTCAGTAATGATGCCGCGTGTGAGGTGTTGTCAGCGCTCATGCCGCTGACCCGGCTGCAACGGCTTGTGCTCAGTCATTTGAGTATGGATTGTAATACGCCTGAGCTGGCGCGTCAAACTGTCCGGGAACGGCTGGAATTATTGCAGGCTACCCACATCGAAGTCCATTGTGCTTCACCTACTGCGGTCAGTCCGGTGTTTATTGTCGGGGAACATTTGTTTTCGACAAGCCTGGTCGCCTGACTTTTCGGCAGAGGTTCTTCACACCTCAATCGTCTCCCCGATGCCGGGCAGGAGCAATTCTTTACCGGCCTGAGAGAAAGCGGATTGAGCGGCGCCGGTATCGATTTCGATGGGTGGAAAGGTATTGTAATGGCAGCCCACCACCTTTTTTACGCCGAGAAAATCAGCCGCGCGCACGGCGTCGTTCACGCCCATGGTGAAATTATCGCCGATGGGCAGCACGGCAAAATCGAGCGGTCTGGGTGAAGTTTCCGCGATCAGTTTCATGTCAGAAAAAAGGGCGGTATCCCCGGCAAAATAAAAGGTGCCGTCATTTTCTGAGCTGACAACGTAGCCGCTCGGATTACCGCCATAGCTGCCGTCCGGGAACGAACTGGAATGGAGGGCGAGCGTCTGTTTCACGGTGAGGCCGTCATCAAAGGTTTTCTGGCCGCCATAATTCATCGCGTGCACTTTATCGAACCCGCGCTGCATGTAATAATAGGCGACCTCCGCCATACCGACAATCATTCCGCCGCTTTTCTTGGCGATGGCTTCCACATCCGCGACGTGATCTTCATGGGCGTGACTGAGCAGAATATAGTCAGGGGTGAGCTCGCCGATGTCCACCTTGCCATGGGTCGCCTGGTTCGGTGAGATGAAAGGATCAAAGAGGAGAAACTTGCCGTTGAGTGCAACGGCAAAGGCGGCGTGTCCGTAGTAGTGCAGCTTCATAGGACCGGTGTAGACGCGGCAGACCGGGGTGGCGTTTAGATTTTGCACGTATCCAGGCCGAGAAGCTGTCCGAGCTTCTCCAGCCGGCCGCCGATATGCCCGACTCCGACCGCGCAGTGATGCGCCGGGCCGCGGGCGTTCCAGCTTTCCATGAAAGCACGTGCCCCGCCGGCAAACCGATAGCGGCTGTTCGTGTTGCCGATCTCCAGAACCGGTCCGGGAACAGATTCCGCTTCTGTGTAGAGCAGTTCAATCTGGCCATCGGCGCGTTGGACCACGGAAAGCAAGGTGACCGGGCCATGTTTGACGGACATTTCTACCGATAAACCGCGCCCGACCTTGCCATGATAAACTTCCAGCGGGCGCACCTTGGTTTTACCCTGCGCAATCGCAATATGGCCCGGGCCGTCGTGGCCCATGATGACGATGTCATCTTCATAGTCGACCGCGTAATATTCCGTGAAGGAGCCGCCCGCGCCGAAGCTGTCCATGATTTTCATGGCCTGAGCATTTTTGATTTCCAGTTCGCCCGCCATCGGGATGCCGCGAGCGGTCAGAAGCGAATTACCCAGAATAATGGAAGAGAGCGTGTCTTCATTCTCAGGCACGCCCGTGCCCATGTAATAGTAAGCGAGTGAGCCGAGATTTTTCGCATCGACCAGCCGGTCCAGGGCGATGGAGGTGCGCGCAGCGCGAGTCAATTCTTCCAGGCTGCATTCGGGAGTGACATCGAAGACGTCACGGAAATGTGCGACGCGTGCGGTGATCTCGTCCTCCGTCACTTCCCGGCGCAGGGCGCTGAGTTCGTCTACTTCGACAATTTCAATATGTCCGCCAAAAGCGGCGACTTGCTGGGTGAGATCAGAATAGATATCAAGCATGCCATTGTAGTAATGACCCATGACGCCGAGGCGATTGTGTTCCATGATATGGGCGACGCGCGCCGCTTCGATCCAATCACTGATTTCCAGCCACACCGGGTCATTTTCCTGGAGGGTGCCGGTGACCTGATAAAATGGAATGCCTGCCCGATTAAATACATTGGCAATTTCCGGGACGGGACAGGCCGCGCAGGAAGCGAGCCATTCCCCGGTCATTTCTGTCCGGCCCGGGAGAGCATTGAATTTCGCGTAATCAATCCGGGATTCCGGTTGCAGATTGAGGACGATCACGGGCACTTTCGCGCGTCGGACCACGGGCAGGACGGTGGAAGAGAGAGCATAGGTAGTGACATGCAGAAAAATGAGATCGACGTCTTGCCGTCGGAAGTCGTGCCCGGCGTTGAGCGCTTTTTCCGGGGTATCAATCAGGCCGAGGTTAACGATCTCAACGCCGTCGCGCTGAAGGCGGTTGGCGGTGATCTCCACGTAACCGCGCAGACGTTCTTCCAGCCCGGCGAACTGTGGCCAGTAAGCGTCCAGGCCGATGCCAAAAAGGCCGAGGCGTAAAGGGGGAAGGTTTTTCATAATAGATTTTTCTTTTCTCTGGAGGTTGAGCCGATGGAATGGAGGTGACGGACCGTGGCGCGGGAGGTGCACTTCAATGTGGAGCACGGCCATGCGGTGCAATCTGCTTCTCAATTATTGTGAAACATGGCAAGGACAAGTCTGAACGCGGTCACCCCGGCGATGACCGGTGCAATCAGGTAGAGAATAAGGAATTGCCCGGCCCGCTGCAGCCAGGAAGACTGATCCGGAAGGGACGGAGCCGGTGCCTTGAAAGGTTGCACGGGTGCGATCCCGAAAAATGGGTGTAGCCCGGGGAGTGGAAGCAGGATCCACTGGTAAATCAGAATAGAACTGATCAGGGTCGCCGCGAGCAGCACAGGAAATGCCAGCGGCGCGGGGAGGTCCACTTGGACCAGGAAAAACGCGGCGGCCTGCTGAATGGGAAAATGAAGGATGTAAAGGGCGAAAGCGGCGCGATTGAGGTAATGGAAAAGAGGCCATGGCCGGGAAAATAACAGGGAACCGTAGCCGACAAAACTGAGCATGGCCCAGCTCGATTCCATCAGGCGCAGGAAGAGCAGGCCATTTCGTCCAGCGTCCAACTGAAGATCGAAGTCTGTGACACGCATCAGATATAATGTCGCACTGAGGCACAGAGCGAGATGACAGATTCGCCGCAGGCCCCTCCAGAAATCGTCACCCAGGGAAATCAGAATCAGACCCCAGATGAAACATCCGAATCCATGCCAGAACCGGGTGTAATGATTGGGGACAGTTTCTGCTTCAATTTGTGGTTCCAGGAAAATGGTGATCGCCCCAAGGGTTAGCGGCAGGAAAATGAGCCAGGCCCAAGGCGATACGTTTTTCAGAAAACGTAAACACCGGGAGCCACGGGAATCCTTCAGGTAAAGTAACAACGGCAGGCTAAAAATAAAATAAACAACGAGGTTCCAGACAAACCAGAGATGAAGGGGGTCCGGCCGATAAACCGGTGGGCTCTGTTCATGAATCTGAAAGAGTGCGGGAGCGAGGGGTCCCAGAAATAGACTGCAGAAAATCAGGGGCGGCACCAGCCGTATCAGGCGAGATTTTAAAAGCATCTTAACGGAGCGCCTTTGTAGGAGATAACCACCTACCAGTCCGGCGATGAGGAAAAGAACCGGGATACGCCAGAGATTGATTAATTCACCCAGGAACCAGAATTTCTCCAGAGTCTGTGGTGAGGGTTGAATAAACCCAGCATCATGGGCAAATGGCTGGAAGGCGCAGAACGCATGGTAAAAAATAAGTAACAGGAGCGCAATGGATCGGAGCGCATCGATCTCGTGACGGCGCGGAAGAACCATCGATGGAGGCTCAGCTGACGCGATACCCAACATTATCTGTTGAAAAGATTCTGATCAGTTCGTGCTGAGCGTTTATTTCTTTACGACAACACGACGCGGAGAAAAGGGGTCTGCCCACTTGCGTCGCAGCATAAATTCGGCATGGCCAGACGCAACCGTTCGCGATAGACAAAGGATATGCTGACGATCGGAATTGATAGCGGGACGCAGAGCACGAAGACGCTCGTCCTGGATACGGAAAGTGGCGAGATCCTGGCCACGGCGCAGTTCGGGTATGAATTGGTGCCGGACCTGCCGCCCGGTCATCTGGAGCAGAATCCGGCAGACTGGATCGAGGCAGCGCGCCTCGGCGTGGCAAAATGTCTGGAGGCAGTCGGGCCGGACCGGCGCGGTGAGATCAGGGCTATCGGGGTGAGCGGGCAACAGCATGGACTCGTGCCGCTGGATGAGAATGATCACCCGGTGCGCGCGGCGAAGCTGTGGTGTGATACTTCCACCGCCGCACAGTGTGCGCAGTTCAGCTCACATTTTGGCGGGGAATCAGGACTGATTGAGCTGGCAGGGAATCCTGTCCTGCCCGGCTACACCGCGCCGAAGATCCTGTGGCTGAAGCAGAACGAACCGGAAAACTTTCAGCACACGCGAAGTGTTCTTTTGCCGCATGACTATCTGAATTTCTGGCTGACCGGCAGCAAGACGATGGAATACGGAGACGCTTCCGGCACTGCCCTGATGAATGTGCGCACCCGTGAATGGTGCGGACCACTCATCGATTTTATCGACCCGCGCGTGCATGAGATGTTACCCGCCCCGCAATCCTCACGTCAGGCCGCGGGGACGCTCCGGCATGATCTGGCGGAGGAGCTGGGTCTGAGTGCGGAGATCATCGTGAGCGCCGGGGGCGGCGATAACATGATGGGAGCGATCGGCACGGGAAACATCGTCCCGGGCCGGGTGACGGCGAGCCTCGGGACGAGTGGGACGCTTTATGCCTATTCCGAAGGCCCGGCTATCGATGAAAAAATGGGTGAGGCGGCGGCTTTCTGTGACAGCACGGATGCGTGGCTGCCGCTGGTCTGCACCATGAACGTCACGGTGGCGACCGAGCAGGTGCGAGCGCTTTTTGGGTGGGACATTTCCCAGTTGGAAGCAGCGGTGAGGGATGTGGAGGCGGGTGCGAGGGGATTGCTTTTCCTTCCGTATCTCAATGGCGAACGCACCCCAAACCTGCCCGCAGGCTCGGGTGTTTTTCACGGGCTGACAACGAAAACGATGGTCCCCGCCGTGATGGCGCGGGCGGTCACGGAAGGGGTTACCCTCGGCTTGGCCTATGGCATGCAGCGCTTTGCGGAGATGAATATCCGGCCCACGGAGATCCGTTTGACGGGCGGGGGCAGCGCCAGTCCGGTCTGGCGCCAGATCGTCGCAGATGTTTTCGGCGTGCCGGTGGTTTGTCTGCGGACCGGGGAAGGCGCGGCGCTGGGCGCAGCCATTCAGGCAGCCTTAACGGTGGACGGCTGGGATCAGCTTGAACGGATGACTTCGCGCCTCGTGCAGCCGGACGAAAGGACCCGTTCTCAGCCCAACCCCGGTGCCCACGAGCTTTACAAAGAAATCAGCGAGAAACATATCTCCCTCACGAAGGTATTGCATGATGGCGGAAAGTTGTGAATAATTAAGGTGTGTGAAGGACCTGTCCCGTCCGGGCCGCAGACAAAATCGGGGACCGGTCGCTTCGCTCTTCTCCGTTTGCCTCACATCACCACATGAAAGCTCATGCCCAGGGAGCGGTCCCGGCCCATACGGTCAGGGGCGCCAAAAGTCTGGGAGCTGTCCGCGCCGCGCCGGATAACTCCCCTCGGCGGAGCGATATTCGGGGAGCATTTCTGGGTGTGGTTCTCTTTCCTTTCCTGCTCGTGCTCTTCATCATGGTGCCCGCGGGCAATGCTCAGGTCACCACGCCCAGGGTTGAGGATCAGCTGCGCGCCGAGCTGAAGCAGCTGAAAAAGGACTTCGCGCGGGTAAAAGAGATCGCCGTGTCAAACCGGGATAAAGCGCTCGTTGCCCGGAAAGCGGCGGAAACCATGCGGGCCAAGCTGGACGATGCGGAAGAGCAGATCGCTGAGATGGAGGATCGTTATGAGCGGCTGCGTAAGAAATACAGTGAGCTGCGGGTGTTGAAGGCGAAACTGGACGCAGCCCTGCTCAATGAACGCACGGATTCGATCATTGATGAAATGATCACGGAAGAAAGCGAGGCCTCAGACAGCGATTATTTCGCCCGGATGAAAAAAGAAGCCGGACCGCGCCCGGACGTGCAGAAGGTTATGGAAGACTATCTGTCCGTGCGCAGCTCGCAAAAGCGCCAATTGATTTTGCAGGAGGCGAGTGAGCCGCAATTGATCTCCGCGAAAGGCCGGGGATTCTGGATGTCTGAGGTGAGTTTTGTGGTCCGTGCGCCCGGCGCGGTAGAAATGGCCACGGATCGGGGCGGCGAAAGCGAGATCACGGTGGAATACTGGGGCTTTGCTTTTCTGCGGGGGGGCAAGGTCTGGACGCCATATTTTGATGAAGCCTCACTGGGAAAAGTATTTTTGCCGGCTTATATCAGTGAAGACGGGACGGAATTCCGGGGTGGTTATGTTTACCGGGATGAAGTGTAGAGAAGACAAGATTTCTTTCTGGCCGCAAGGTTTAACTCCGGTTTGGCCTGGAAAAGCCGAGGAGGACGCTTCGTTCCGGCACACCTTGACCGGGCCCCGGTCGTAGCGGAAGCATGGGAATGCGATTTGTGATTGGCGCGACGGGAGCGAGCGGGGCGATCTATCTGCAGCGGCTGCTGGATTATCTGTCCGCACCCGAGGCCGGGCATGAACTGCATCTGGTCATGAGCGGTTATGCGCGGCAGGTGGCGAATGAGGAGCTGGAGGAGGGCGGACTGCGCATCCCGGAGAGCGTTATTCAGCACGGGCCAAAGAGCATGCTGGCGCCGTTCGCGAGTGGCTCGGCGGTTTTTGATGCAATGGCCGTGGTGCCTTGCAGCATGGGCACCATGGCAAGGATCGCCCACGGGACGGCGGAGGATTTGATCACTCGGGCAGCCGATGTTTTCCTCAAGGAGAACCGGAAACTGATTATCGTGCCGCGGGAAACACCCTGGAATCTCATTCACGCCCGGAATGTCGTCACGCTTTTGGAAACCGGCGCCACCGTCATTCCGGCAAGCCCGAGTTTTTATCACCGGCCACAGACGATTGATGAGGTGGTGGACAGCGTGGTATGGCGAATTCTGGATCACATGGGTGCCCCGGCCCAACAGACCCGGCGCTGGCAGGAAGCAGACGGACAACGCCGGGCAGAATCCGCCGGAATCAGTGATCCGCGAGATCTGCGTTCCATCCAGACCAATGGCGAGAGTGATTGATTGAGTTGACCGGCAGCCGGGCTTGGCCCATGCAAAGCGCAAGCCATGGCGGAGCCTACGAGCCAGACTAAGAAGAAAAAAAAGAAGAAGCGCCGCAGCAAAGCCTATCGGAAATGGGCCGACCCGCTGCTGGCCTGGCTGGCTGCGCACGTCATGAAGCTGATCTTTCTGACCCTGCGCGTGCGGCTGGAGGATCGGCTGGGATATTTTGAGGGGAAGTTTGAGGCACCCGCGGTCTGGGTATGCTGGCACAACCGCATTCTCATGCTCCCCTACGCTTTCCGGCGGTGGGGACGCCATCGCAAAGCCAGGGCGATGACCAGTGCCAGCCGGGACGGGAACATCCTGGCCGCGGTGGTAAGTCATTTCAAAGTGGGCGCGATCCGCGGATCAAGCAGCCGCCGTGGCGGCGAAGCTCTCCTGCACGCCGTTAAGCTGCTTAGAAGCGGTCAGGACGTAGCAATTATCCCGGATGGTCCGCGCGGACCGCGCTACCGATTTGCGGTTGGGCCGATTGTCCTCGCGCAGAAATGCGGCGCGGCACTGGCGCCTTTCCATGTGCATTACGAAAAGGCGTGGCAATTGCGGACATGGGACCGGTTCATGATTCCGAAGCCCTTCAGCCGGGTGACGATTACCTTGGGCCCGGCGGTGGACTTGCCTGTCGAGCAGCTGGAAGACCATCAACTGGAAGCAGCCCGGTTGCGGGCGGAGGCCGCAATGATAGATGGAGTCCAAGATCGGCGGGATTAAGCGTGGCGCTTGCCTGCTCTGAGGGATAGTTGTAGAAAATCAGCACGCCCATGAAAATTGCCCTCGCCAGTGATCACGCCGGATTCACCCATAAAGAAGCGATCAAACGCTACCTGGAGACGAAAGGACATGCCGTAACGGATTTCGGAACTTCAAGCGAGGACCCCGTAGATTATCCG
This sequence comes from uncultured Verrucomicrobiales bacterium, assembly GCA_964622095.1. Lineage (GTDB taxonomy): Bacteria > Verrucomicrobiota > Verrucomicrobiia > Verrucomicrobiales > CAZUPP01 > CAZUPP01. The sequence goes on along the minus strand of CAZUPP010000001.1, from coordinate 88,849 downwards.
GACTATATTTATCCGGCCGCGAAAAGTGTGGCGGATGGGGCCAACGAATTGGGCGTTGTGCTGGGTGGCAGCGGGAACGGAGAAGCGATCGTGGCGAATAAAGTGCCAGGCGTCCGCTGTGGCCTGTGCTGGAATGAAGAAAGCGCGCGCCTGACGAAAATGCATAATAACGCCAATGTCATTTCCATCGGCGGCCGCATGGTGACTGAAGAAATTGCGTTGAAGATTGTCGACACGTGGCTGGAAACGGCATTTGAGGGCGGCCGTCACGTGGAGCGCATTGCGAAAATAGCGCAGTTGGAGGGACGTTAACTCAGGCGTCGCCCCAATTTTCCACCTGCAAACCTGGCACGCGATAGAATTCGCGGACGTTATGGGTAACAATAGGAACCTTCAGCGCAAGAGCATGCGCAGCGATAAGCATGTCGAGCGGTCCGATGGGAGTGCCGGTTTTTTCCAGATGCGCGCGGATTTTTCCTAGCTCTTAGCCGCCGCAGAATCGAAAGAACATATCATCAAGGGAGAAAAAATTCATCGATCAATTTATGTGCATAGCTTCCTTGCCCTCCTTTTTCGGCTCCCACACGAAGTTCTGCCTCTGTGATGGAGGAAATGCCAAGTTCCTCAAAGCCGTAGGATTCAAATCGTGAAGACAACTGGACAGATCTGCCGCGCAAGACTGAAATACATACTGAAGTATCAATCAGCCGAAGAATAGCCATGAATTTATCTTAGAAGGATAAATCGCGCTCTTGTTGGCAGGCGGGTTGATCACGCTCAATTGTAAGTCTCGCGGCAAACTCATCTGCTGCCGTGAATGACAGTTCCCAAGGCCGCGATTTTGGAATCAGTATTATGCCGGAGGCAACCCGCTTGATGTAGAATTCGCCCTCCTCGAAGCGAAGGTCTTCGGGCAGTTCAACGTATTGATGGCCGTTGCGGGTGATGATCTTGGCAATGTCCATGATGAGAGTATCGCACGGCTCAGGAAGAGGCGCGAGAGTGCTTTTTCTCGTTGCGCGAGCCGGGCAGGTGTGCATATTCCGCTTCTCCCTGATGCCGGGGCGGAGCGGATGTGGTCTGTTGTGTGCTGGCAGGTGGGAGAAAGAGCGAGTTCACCACCCACCGTTGGTCCCTGAGGATCAATCACTTACCCCGTCTCATCCGCCTATCCGGGCAGTCGCCGGCTGATTCAGCAGGGGGCTTTTGATGAGCTTGGGCAGTGTGTTGATCGAGATGCTCGCCAGGGGAAACCCGGTGGAAAATCCCTGAAGATAAGAAAGACCCATTCTATGGCTGAAAAAGCAAAAAAAGCCGCCGCGGAAGCGGTCGCAGCAGAGGCTGCGGCAACGGAAGAAATCGTAGAGAATGAGAACGGCGCGTCATCCAATGCGGTGAAGCTGGGGCGTTTTGAGATGCCTACCAGCCTGATCAAGCATGAGGAAGGCGCGACGGACACCTTCGCGCGCTTCACGGCAGAGCCGTTTGAGAAAGGCTATGGTCATACCGTCGGTAACAGTCTGCGCCGCGTGCTGCTCTCCAGTCTGGAAGGCGCCGCGATCACGGCGGTGCGGATCGAAGGCGCGGACCATGAATTTGCCCTTCTTGATGGGGTGACAGAAGATGTGGTGGACATTATTCTGAACCTGAAAAAGGTGAAATTTAAGGCGGTCGACCACGAACCGCGCACCCTCCAGATCGATGTCGAAAAGGAAGGTCCGGTCACCGCGGCAGACATCAAGGACAGCGAGGCTTGCGAGGTGGTGAATAAAGATCAGCTCATCTGCACGCTGGATAAGAAACAGCGCTTTGAGATGGAGCTGGAGGTCCGGAAAGGCCGCGGATTTAACACGGGTGATGAAAATAAGCGCCCGGACATGCCGATTGGTATTATCCCGATCGATTCCATTTTTTCCCCGGTCACCCGCGTTAAATACAGCGTGACCCAGACCCGCGTAGGGATGCGGACAGACTACGACGCGCTGCACCTGGATATCTGGACGGACGGACGCATTTCTCCGCATGACGCGCTCTTGCAGGCCAGCGCGATTCTGCGCCACCACCTGGATGTATTTGTTAACTATGACGATAATCAGGTGGAATTTGACCGGGCTCCGCAGCAGGCCAGCCAGGAAAACAGCAAGCTCAAGAAGCTGCTCAATATGAGCGTGAATGAAATCGAGCTTTCCGTACGCGCAGCCAATTGCCTGAATAACGCAAATATCACGACGGTGGGACAACTGGCCATGAAGACGGAAGCCGAGATGCTGAAATATCGGAATTTCGGGAAAAAATCTCTTAACGAAATCAAAGATAAGCTGGCTCAATTGAACCTGACTCTTGGCATGAAGTTCGAGCCGGGCTTGATTGATCCGCAGCCGCAGGCCGACGTGGGACTGATTTCTGCCAATAACGAGTAAGTAACTTTCAACCGCCTCGAGCACGACGCCCATGCGCCATAAAAACAAAACCAAAAAACTCGGCCGCACGGCTGACCACCGCAAAGCGATGCTGGCCAATCTGGCGTGCAGCCTGATTGAGCATGAGCGTATCTGCACGACGCAGGCTCGCGCGAAAGCTTTGCGGCCGTTTGTCGAAAAACTCGTCACGATTGCGAAGAAAGACAGCGTCCACGCACGCCGCCTGGTTAAAGCGCGTCTTCGTCAGAATGCCCACTGGAAGCGCCTGAAGGACGGCAAGCGGGTGGATCACCTGCGCAAACTCTTTGAAGAAATCGCACCAGCAGCAAAAGATCGTCAGGGCGGCTACACGCGCATTTTGAAATTGCCGAATCGCTATGAAGACTCCGCGGCCATGGCCTACATTGAGTGGGTGGATGCCCCGGGCACGGTCGAGGCAGTCGAAGTCGTGGAAAGCAACGCCGAACCGGCGACGGAAGAGAAAAAAGATTAACCATCATAATTGACTGAACAGCATTAAAACCATGCCAAGTGCACTGATTGTCTATGGAGGCTGGCAAGGGCACGAACCGGAAGAGTGCTCGAATTTATTTGCGAACGAGCTTCGCAAGGAAGGATGGAAAGTCGATCTGGCGAATGACCTGATGGCCTTCGCCGATGGCGAAAAGTTAAAGGCGGAATACGATCTGCTCGTGCCGTGCTGGACGATGGGTGAATTACCCGGTGAAGCCTGGGCGGGAATGAGGGAGGCTATTACAAGCGGGGTAGGCTGTGCGGGCTGGCATGGAGGGATGGGCGATGCCTTCCGGAAGCACTGCGATTTTCAGCGAATGGTCGGCGGACAATTCGTGGGCCACCCGGGAAATGTGAAACGGTGGACGGTAAACCTGGTGCAGCCACGTGACCCCATCTGTGCGGGACTGGGTGATTTTGAAATTGTTTCTGAGCAATACTATATGCATGTCGACCCGGCGATTAACATCCTTGCATCATCCGTTTACAGTGCGCCCTATACCGGCGCGACGGAGTGTGCCGGGGTGCAGATGCCGGTGGCATGGAAAAAGAGTTTTGGCGAAGGCCGCGTATTTTATTGTTCGCTCGGCCATAAACTGGTGGACTTTGATGTTCCGGAAGCGCGTGAATTGACCAAACGCGGTCTGATCTGGGCCGCGCGAGATCCGAAGAACTGATTCGCTCACGCCGGGCAAGCTTTCAGAAAAGCCACTTCGAGGGCCAGCTGTTCCTGAATATTCCGATTCAGGTGATCGTGCAGTTCCTGCACCGTTTGAAGGCGTCGCATGATTTCAGAAAAATTAAGTTCCTGAGCGATGGCACCGGTCACCTCGCGGTAGTCTGGAAAGGCCAGTCCACCGTCATGACCCTGGTGCAGTTTCAGGACGTCCATCCACCATTCAATCAGAACTTCAACGAGTTCGCCTCGGCGCCGGGCGAAGAGTGATTCCGTGAGCGCTTTATAATAATCTTCTCGGGAGTCGAGATAGCTTTTGCTCTCCGTCGTATCTTTATAATGCGCTTCCTCTTCCTTGAGAGAATCTTCGTGATCCGCTGTAACCTCAGCGCGGATACGGCCGAGCAGCTCGCCAAAATGCCGGGCCAGAGAATAGGCAGCGGCAATGGGAGCATCTTCACCGTTGCCATGAACATGCTGCAGAATACGAAGTAACTCTTCTTTTTCGTCGTCGCGTTCCGTCACTACGGTTTCCCGCGGCAGCAGGGTGACGCCGATGCATCGTGAAATAATGGTGTCGAGCAGTGCCTCGGGCGATTCCGTCAGCAACAAGAGGAGCGAGTCGCGGGGAGGTTCCTCGAGCGTTTTGAGAAAAGCGTTGGCGGCCTGCGGCTGGAGGCGATCGCAATCCTGGATGATCCCGATTTTATACGGGCCCGCGTTGGGTTTGCGGTGAAAGGGATGTTCCAGAGCACGGATCTGCTCAACGAGGATGCGACGGCTTTTTGATTCCGGCGCGATAGTGTGCACGTCCGGATGCTGGGTAACCGCATCCGGATTCTTGAGGGTGGAGGAATTTAAATGCGCCGCCAGTTGGTGGGCCAACTGCATTTTGCCACTGCGACGCGGACCCTGAATGAGATAGGCGTGACCCAGGCGCCCGGAGTCATGTGCGCGGCAAAGAAATTCAAAGGCTTTTTGCCAGGGGAAGGCCATATTCCGTACAAAGATGGTTGATGATGCGTTCGGCGATCACTTCGACCGGTTCATCCGCATTGAGAACATGAACTCGGCGGGGATGACTGCGGGCCAGACCGAGATATCCATCCCGGACCATGCGATGAAACTCCGGGCTTTCGCTGTCCAGCCGGTCAGCCATTTCACCGTCAGCAAAATCAAAGGCCAGTTCCAGTTGCCGGGCGCGGATGCGTGATTGTGCTTTGTCCGGGTCAATATCGAGCAGGAAGGTAATGTCCGGCATGAGCCCGCCAACGGCCAGCTCGTTGATCGCGGTGACCGTTTTGATGCCAAGCCCCCGCGCGATGCCCTGGTAAACGGTGGTGGAATCCAAAAACCGATCGCTCAGGACGAAGACGCCGCGCTCCAGACGGGGCTCGATGAATTGGCGCACGAGCTGAGCGCGGCTGGCCGCGAAGAGGAGCAGCTCCGCTTCGTCGGTCAGATGTTGCCCGGCAGGGTCGTGCTTGAGCAAGTCACGGATCTTTTCCCCGATGGGCGTGCCGCCGGGCTCCCGGGTCATGGCGGTTTTGAAGCCAGCGTCATTCAGGGCCTGGCCAAGGCGGGTGATCTGGGTGCTTTTGCCGGAGCCTTCCCCACCCTCAAAGGTGATGAACAGCCCGCGCTTAGGGGAGGTTGGCGAGTTGGCAGCAGCTGGAGCAGAGTCGATCACGGGTCCGGCGAAGTAATGAGAAACCATTAAGGAAGGGTGTGAAGGGGAGAGGTTAGGACAAGAATTGACGGAAGGAAAGCGCTCAGTCTACGTGCGGCCAGCGAGGTTCTGTTCAGGCAAAACCTCGCTGGTTACAGGCTCGTTGGATTAATTGTGGTGGTTACTTCTCAACTTCAACAATTAATTCGAACTCATAAATGGAGTGGTGGTAATCGTTATTCTCCTGGCGCCCATGACGGGGCCCCTCAATAATAAAGCCGTGGTTTGGGAGGAAATTGCGGCGCCAGCGCTCAACGGTATCCGTGACATCTATGATGATGGCGTTGTTTTCCATACTTGCGTATTCGGTGGATTGCCCATTTTTGTCAGGCAATTCAGTGATGAAATCACGATCCGTCTCATTCCAGCCATTATACTCCTGGGTGGGACGAGTCAATTTCGTAGCATATGATCGAAGGGCGTTTGAGGCGACACCATCCATCTGGAAGCCGCGAGTGCCCACTAACGTAAGCTTGAGATAGGCAGATTTGACCGGGCGATAGCCGAGTTCTTTCGCGATGTCAGGGAAACGGATGTGGCCCAGAAAATTTGTGACCCGAGTGTATTTGTTCAGACCGTTCTTCCGGTAAAACCGTTGGAAGCCTGCTTGGATCTGGCGTCCTGCAGCTGAAACCTCAGACGGAGCACTTCCATAAGAAGATAGCCTGGTGGGCCCAACGGTTTTGTCCTTCGAATCATGCCAACGGCGTGTTTGCCATTCCGCACGAGGCGAAATGTATTCGGTAACCTGAGTGGGTATAATGATGGTGTCGTGGGAGGTGGAGACAAAGGACATTCCGTCCAGACCAAAGTAGTAATGGCTTGAAGCCGAACTCTTTCCGATGAGCTTGACGGTAAATTGCCCGCCCGGCGAGCAGTTGACTTCCCCGAGATCTACTGTCTTACCGAATGGTTTTGTTTCGGAATGATGGCAATCTACAATTTCACTAAGACGAGTATCACCAGCGAGAAAAGTAAAGGTGCCGGCGACGGGGGCCAGAGTCAGCTTGGCTTTCACTCGATAGGAACCCGCAGGTAAATCCTGGGGAACGGAGATTAACAGGGTTCCCTTATCATGGTTTCCCGGATTCCAGAAAAGCTGGGTGCTTTGGGGAAATCCCCAGGTTGCGAGGCTCTGGTGAGCGACCGAACCCTGAGAGGTGCTGCCTTGAATCTGTCCGCCCTTGTAAGTATAGGTCTTACCCTGAGCAGGGATACCGAACACTGCTCCTAAAAGGAAGAGAAGTAATATGATATAAAATCGACTGGGTTTCATTGTCTTGAAATGTGCAAGGTGAAAATTGCTTAGCACCTAACAAGACGGATTAAATCGAACGCTCATTCATGGACCTTTATGTCATGCGACATTCTGCCGCGCAAAATCATAGACGGGCAGCTCGACGCGGAAACAGCTGCCCTTATTCAGCTCACTGGTTAAAATAATTCTGCCGCCATGCGCGCGGATGATGCTTTGGGTAATGGCGAGCCCCAGGCCGCTGCCGCCTGTTTTCTGGCTGCGCGAGGGATCGACCCGGTGAAACCGGTCAAAGACTTTATCGAGCTGATCCGATGGAATACCTATGCCGGTATCCTGGATTTCGACATAAACCTGGCTCGCGCCATTTTTTGAATGAAGGCCGCATCGGGCAACCACTTTGCCTTCCGGCCGATTGTAGCGGACCGCGTTGCTCAAGAGATTAATAAATGATTGAGAGAGGCGCCGGTCATCACCGAGGGTCCATGCGGGAAACAAGTCACTTTCGAGGGTGAGTTGATGAGTTTCTGCGAGAGGTTTTGTAATATCGAGACACCGCCGCAAGACATCGCGAAGATCGAGTGGCTCGAAGACCAGCTCAGCGCTGTTTCCATCAAAAGATGCAAGCTGGCTGAGATCCTGAATAAGCGCTCTCATATGCTGAGCGGAGCTGTGACAAACTTCAATCGTCTCCCTGTATCTTTCAGACGGACGTTCTTTCTTCAGGGAAAACTGGCAGTCCGCGAGCATGGCCGCGACAGGGGTGCGCAGTTCATGAGAGGCATCCGCGGTGAAGCGCACCTGACGGTTGAGGGTATCTTCGAGACGGTCAAAGGTATTATTAAGAACCCGGGTAAGCTGGCCCACTTCGGAATTGGGGTCCCGGGTAGAAACGCGCTCCTGCAGGTTTCCCCGGGCGATCCGCTCGGCCGCGGCGCTGATCCGGGAAAGGGGATGAAGTGAGACGTGCAGCATGAGGAACCCGAAGCTGCAGGCAGCCAGAGCGACCCCTCCACTCCAAAGCAAAACCTGGAATAGCTCGGCCCGGACCATTTTATCCAATTCACGACGGTCCCGGCCGATGACGATACGCTGGCTGCGGGGATGATCATGAAGCATGAGGATGAAGTCACCACGCTGGAGGAACTGTTGAGAGGGTCGGGGCGAGATGGCAGGCAGATTCAGCTCAGCCGGATCAGGCGCGTGATCCGATGCATACTCAACATCTCCGCCGGTGCCGAAGAAGTAGATGAAGCTCCCCGCCTCCTCAGTTTTCTGGAGTTGCGTCAATTGACGTGAACGGTTGCTCGAGCGTCTTTCCCGGCCCGGATTTGCAATAAAGAGCGGGAGAATCCGGACGCCCTCCAGATTCATCTCCATGGCGGTCAGGCGGATCTGGGAGTTCCGCTCGAAATTATAGAATAGATGATTCAGCAGCCCTACCGTGAGGAGGATGAGCAGGGAGTAGTAAAAGAAAACGCGCCACTTGATACTGTGCCATGGGGGCACGTGAATCCGCGGGCGACGCTGCGGAGAACGCGCTTTAACCGGGGCGGATGATGAAGAGAAAGCTGGGGCCTTGGAGGCGTTCACATTCAGTCAGCGGGTGAGAGTGAGGAGCCATTGCTCACCTCAGCAGTATGCGGATCAGCTTTCGTGCAGAACATATAGCCCAGCCCGCGCCGGGTCTGGATGCGGTCCCGGCCCAGCTTCTGGCGGAGCCGATAGATGTAGACATCCAGCATGTTTGAGTAGCTCTCGTCATTTTCGTCGAAGAGCCGGCCATGCAGGAAGTCGCGGGTGACGAGCTGATCATGGCGGGTCATGAGGATCTCCAGGAGGGAAAACTCCCGTCCGGAAAGCTCGATCTGGGAGTCACCTACAAAGGCGGTGCGCTGGGAGGTATTGAGCGTCACATCGTCCAGAGTAAGGCGAGGGTTGGGGGTGCCGCCCGCCCGGCGAACGACGGCCCGGATACGGGCGACGAGCTCGTCCATCTCAAAGGGTTTGGTCATGTAGTCGTCCGCCCCGTGATTGAGGCCCTTGAGCCGGTCATCCAGCTGGTCCCGGGCGGTGAGCATGATGACCGGGGTGCGCAGGCCCATGTCACGGAGCTTACCCAGGATGTCCCAGCCATCGCGTCCGGGGAGCATGACATCCAGGACGATGAGGTCATAGTCCCAGTTTATGATCTTGTAGAGACCTTCGAAGCCGTCTTCCGCGCTATCCACGGTGAAGTCTTCGTCTCTCAAGTACTCTACCACGCTCTTGCGGAGCTGGTCGTTATCTTCGATGAGCAGGAGTTTCATGAGATCAAGCTACCCCACCGAAGATGAACAGAAGATGAACGAGGCGATGTTTTTCTGAAAAAAGTTCATTTTTTGGGCAAAGGAAGGAGCAAGGTGAGCAGGATCATACCGGTCGCGAGGGTCCCGAAGACAGAAACGGAGGTCAGATCGATCAGCGTGGCGTAGAGGATGACGGTGAGAGGGGCGCTGCCGGTGACGAGGAGATTCAGGGCGGTCAACATGCCGGTGCGATGAATCTTAGGGGTCTCCAGCAGGAAACTGGTATCGATGACCGGACCGAGGGCACCTGAGAGAAGGCCGCTGAGAAAGGTGAGGATGAGCATAGGCAGAATCGGCAGACCCAGAGCGAGGCCGGCAAAAAAGAGGGCGACGCCGATGACGCCGGTGCGGATAAGCAGGGCGGGATGAAGCATGGCCGCGTAGTGGGCGTAAGCGAGGGAACTGATCAGCGCGGCAATAGCGTAGGCCGCGAGAATCCAGCCGAGATGAACCGGGTTGCCGCTGGCCGATTCGATGTAGGCGGGGAGCACGATGTCATCCAGCCCCGCAAGGCTGGCCATGACCACGAGCAAAAGAATGACCAGAGAGCGCAGCTTTTTGTGACGCCACAGCCAGAGAGCGGTTTGCCCGAGAGGTGGAGGGATGAATCGCCGCCGGGTGGTGCGGTAAAGCCGGGATAAGGGGAGAAAGAGAAGGAGGGTGAGCAGAGTAAGAGCTGCGGCAGAGAGAAGGGTGGTCGCGCCAGGAGCAGCGGCGAGCAGGGCTCCCGCCGCGGCAGCGCCAAGAGTCATGGCCCCGAGAGCGAGGCTTTCTTTGATGGCATTGAGGCTGGAGAGATTGACCATGAAGCAACGGGCGATCTCAGGGAACCGGCTTTCCAGGGCGATGTTGCCAGTGGCATCAAGGCCACGATCCAGAGGGACAAAGAGAAAGAGGGCCACAATCGGGAGGGTGGGCTGGGCAAAACACCAGGCGAGACCGGCAATACCAGCGAGGCTGGCCCCAAGGCTGAGGAGGATCGACGCCTGCAAGCCGATCCGACGCATGATCCATGGGCTGAAAAGAGCGCCCAGAAAGGTGGCGCTCAACCCGACGGATGCGACCGCGCCGGTGAAGAAAACGCTGCCGCTGGATTGCAGGACGAGCCAAGGCAAGGCCAGAGCCATCATGCTGTCACCCAATACCCGGAAGAAGGAGACAGCCTGAAGGAGGAAGAGGGGATTCATGGGCGGCGCATTTTACCGAACATTCGGTAAAACAGAAAAAAATCCATCTGCTTTGATGGTTGAGAATGAGGGAGTAAGGAGCTGGCGATGGTTTGACCGAAAGGTAAAATGGGCTTGATGTGGGGTGAGAGAGACTGCCGGCATGGGGATGGAAGAAGGCGGCTGAAGCGAGAGATCATCATCGCCCATGCCATGGATGGTTTTCCTTCCTCTATGTATAACCTACCTCAAGAAAAAGAGGGACGCGACACGTCCGGGACGTCCGGAACGTTCGGGCGACAAAAAAGAGAAAAAAGATGGGGTGCGGGGTCGGGCCGAGGCGGGAGTGTCGGGCGCACCAAGAATGAACGTTCGTTCATCGCAGATGAATGTGGCTTCTTGTCTGGCTGGGGGCAGCGCCTACTTTTGTGATTACAGCCTATGGGGAGAATGCGCCCTACCCTCTCTCCGGCATGGAATGATCTGGCTGATCACGCCTTCAACGACTGGTATGGTCAGCCAAGTGATGTGCGAGTGGCTTGGTTCGCTCCGTGGTTATAACGGAGAGCGGGGACGCTCTCGCTCGCTTGGTCACATGATTGAGGAAAAACGGAATAAACCCTGAGCGTTCAGGCAGATTGAGTTGCAGGGCGACTGGCCCGAACGGTGACGCTGAGGATATGGGTGCCTGAAGCGCGGAAAGCGGCGAGTTCATCGGAGGTCAGGTGCTCGAGCAGATCCTGATCGGGAATATGAATCGCGCGGGATTTCACAATTTCAATGGCTGCAAAACCCTGAGCCTGGATGGTGCTGAGGTAGTCCTTTTTCTGCATGGCGCCGGCCACGCAACCAACGTGAAACTCCGCGGCGGTCCGGATTTTCTCCGGCAGAAGGCCTTCAAGAACAATATCCGAAACGCAAAAGTGTCCGCCCGGCTTGAGCACACGGAAGATCTCAGAAAAGGCCTTTGCTTTGTCCGGCACCAGATTGAGGACGCAGTTAGAGATAACCACGTCAATCACGGAATCGCATACAGGTAAGTCTTCAATTTCGCCCTGACGAAACTCGACATTGCGGTAGCCGAGCTTGGCGAGGTTGGTTTCGGCTTTTGCAATCATTTCCGGCGTAAAATCCACACCAATGACCCGGCCAGAATCGCCGACGACACGCCGGGCGATGAAAACGTCATTTCCCGCGCCGGCGCCCAAGTCGAGGATGGTATGGCCCGGTTTCATCCCGGCCAATTCCGTAGGAACCCCGCAACCCAATCCGAGATCGGCTTGAGGAACGTAGCCATCAATGGCCGCGTAATCCTCCCCGACTTCGGCGTAGGTAGATGCCGCGGTGCGCTTGCCACAACAGCTTGATTCGCCCCGAGCGATGTCAGCATACTTTTCCCGAACAAGATCCCGCGTATCCGTGTTTGGAGCTATGGCATCTTCAGCAGAAGTGACGTCTTTCATGATTAACGAAGTTGATGGGCGCGATGTCGGGATTCGGAATTAATTTGATTAATTTTTGATCAAGGAAACTGGAAGGCCGCCGTCGAGCCGAGGGTTATTCAGTTTTTGACCTGAGACATGAGGTAACACATTTCCCGGGCGATCTGGTGGCAGCGTTCGTCATAGGTGGCGTCTTCTTTATCGGTGTCGTCAGATACCTTGGGATCAACATAAGGGATGGCGACGCGCAGGAGGCTGCCTTTGACGATGGGACAATTCTCGTCCGCATCAGAGCAAGTCATGACGGCGATGAAATCAGATTCGGGATTTCCGTCTTTATGATAAACTTTGGAAAATGCTTCGAGAGGGGCGGAGGCGTCACTATATTGAACCAGGTAGTGAGGATTATCCGCCTGGGGAGTCGAATTGACGACCGAAAAACCGGCCCGGCGCAGAGCACGCACGGTGCGAGGATTGCAGGCGGTCGCTTCGGTGCCGCCCGAGAAGGTTTTGACATCTGGCACACCATAGTAGGCGGCCGCGGTCTGGGCCCAGATTTGGCTCATATGACTGCGCCGGCTGTTATGGGTGCAGATAAAAGTCAGTTGCGGTTCTTCGCCGGCTTCAATTTTTGAGCGAACGGCCAAGGCGATTTTTTTCAGTTCACCTTGGCGTTCAGCGGGAATCTGGTCGAACTCAGAGGTGACCTGCATCACGGTGGGGTGCAACGTTTCCAGAATATCCAAGGGAGCCGAGATGGCGCCGTTTGCAGTGATCATGGCGAGGGCAGGGATGAAGATGGATGAGATGGCGGGTTTCATGGTGGCAGGTGGCGGGGCTGGTGTTTATGGAGGTTAGATGAGGAAAAGAAAATGATGAGCGGCGGGTGGAGGGAGAGGCGCGGATCTGGACTTATTTTCCGGGGGCGTTCAGGAGGTCCGGGCAAGGCTCACCGGAGGCCTCAAGGCGCTCGATAATGCGCGCCCGCTTACGCAGATCTTCAGCGAAATAGAATTGCTCTCGGGTGTAATCCTGGAGGCACTTGAGATTCTCCGCGAGGATGGGATGGGTGGGGTCAGCCAACCGATAGACGATCCACTGGGCCTGGCGCGTGCCTTCGACCATACCGAGCTCCTTCATGTAGCGGAGCTGTTTGGACATCCTGACCTGGTCACAATCAAGAATCTCAATGAGATGACAGACGCATAAGGGCCCGTCTTTGAGGAGATTCAGGATGCGCAGGCGGAACTCGTCACAGAGACACTTGTAAACCTGGATAACCTTCACGAGTCTGCATATACCGAAAGTTGCATATTCGCGCAAGTGAAAGTTCCATAAGGAATGACCCGGCCTGTCGCCAAAGTAGCCGCTCCATGGCAAGATCAAATCACGCCAGGTCAAGTGGGAAGGAACCATTCCCCGATGCCTGACGGAACAGGGGGAGAGAGGGGCGGAGAATGGCTCCAGCGCTAGGATTCGAACCTAGGACCAAGTGGTTAACAGCCACCTGCTCTACCGCTGAGCTACGCTGGATCAGACAGGGATGGGAGGGTGAGACAGATCACCTCTTCCAGAGTTGGAAAGATGCTTTGGATTTGAATGGTCATCAAGTGGTTTTTGAGGATTTCAGCGGCTGGAAGAAGAAGAGCCTTGTCACGCCGTCGGCAGAGGGCCCAAGGTCCCGCCCGGGATGACGGTTTTATTTGTGGTTCACCAGTATCTGCCGGACTTTCCAGCAGGGACAGAGTATTACACCCACTGGCTGGCGAAGGGGCTTGCTGAAGAGGGGCATCAGGTGCGGGTGTGGACTTTCCGGGACGTACCCGGAAATCGCTTTCATGACTTTGGTGTATCCCGCAGAGAATATGATGGCATACCGGTGGCGGAGCTCCGATTCAATCTGGCCCTGGCGGCAGAAGGGGCAGAACGCGAGTGGCGCGGAGATTTTCAGTGTTCTTTTCTCCAACGAGAACTGCACCGGGAGCAGCCGGATTTAGTCATCGTGACGCATGCCCTGAAGCATTCCACGGCGGTTTTTGAGACTTGCCGGAGGCATGGAATCCCAGCGATCGCTTTATTGACTGATTTTTGGGCGCTATGTCCGCTGCATACGCTATGGCGGGTGGATGGCCAGATCTGTGACGGTCCAGAACCAAACTGGTGTACGCGATGTGTGACCCAGAGATTTCCCGGCTTTTACGGAACGAATGAAGAGCAGATAAAGGCGAAGATGGCACGCCGTCCAGACGCCATGCGGGAGAATTTTGAAAAGGCGCGGCATATTGTTGTGCTGACGCGGCTGGTCCGCTCTTTACTGGAGGAGCACGGATATCCACCGGAAAAACTGGTGCTCATTGAAAACGGACCACGGATCGAAGACTGGGAGCAGCCCGAGATGGAAACCGTTGAGCCGGATGATCCGCCTTCGGTGCTGTTTGTGGGCCCATCCGCTCCCTGGAAAGGCGCAAATATTCTGGCGGAGGCCCTAAGCTATCTCCCGGAAACACCAAGGATACAGGTCCGAATGATCATGACGCCTAATAAGTCGCAGGACTATATTCAGCTCCAGGAAGTAGCGCATAGGCATCCACGATTACGCCTTGAAGATCCGGTGCCGCACCGTCAGATCTGGAAAGAAATCCAAAAATGCTCGGCGGTCGCAGTGCCCTCACAATGGCACGAGAGCGGCACGATGGTTGCGAAATCCGCGATTCTCTGCGGTGCACCCTTACTGATGAGTGATCTGCCGGGGCTGCGGGAACTGCAGGAATATAACGAAGCCGACCAAGCGCATATTCGCTTCGTTAAACCGGATGACGCCAAGGCTTGGGCGGACGCAATGGCGGCGGTAATCCAGGAAAGGCAGGGTGCAACACCCAGGCCGGTCCAATTATTTCCTGAACGGGCGCCTATTTTCTCAAGAAACCTGAGCGAGTGGTTACGGCTCGTCGAGCAAGTGACGGGCAAGGGGTGATGAAGAAACTTCAGTCAAGGATCAAATTAGATATGAATGAAATCCATCTTATAGATTTTGTTAGCGACTCAGAGCGAAAGTCACCAGAGGCTTCGTTCATTGAGATTCAGCATTTTAATCTGGAACAGGATGCACGGGTGACGCTGTTCATGCATCCCCCGTCTACGGTGCGCACACCCAAGCTGCTGACTGAAAAAGAGCAGCCGACGATGGAATTTGGAGTGGGTCTGAAACCTGCGATTCGAAAGCGCATGCCTGGGACGGTGCGGATGCGATTATTTCTTTCACGGACTGGCAATGATATTGCCGAAGAACTGATCTGGGAATATGTGCTGGATCCGAGAAAAGATGAGAGCCGGTTCTGGCATGAGGTAGAATTGATGTTGGAGGTGGATAAAGGGGAGGAGTTTTTTCTTCGTTTTGAAACAAGAAGTGAGGGGCTCGCCGCGGGCGCTCATGCCTGGTCTGGATGGAGTGACCCAGTTTTGCAGGGCGTGCGCGTAAAAAAAGCGCCACTTCTCCAAGTTTGGGAGGAACGAAAGTTTTCGAGACCTAACGTGCTACTTTTGACGGCGGATGGTTTGCGGGCGGACTGTCTGAACAACGAACGGATCGGCACACCTCATATCGACGCGCTGCGCGAGGAGAGCGTGTCCTTTCCGCAGGCACGAACGAGTTATGTCAATACCACAGGTGCGTATTGCGGGCTGCTGACTGGTCGTTTCTCCAAAGAACTCGGGGCGCTGACGGAAACGGATGGCTTGCCTCTCTACGTGCGCTCCATGCCGCTGTCCCTCGCGGAGAAAGGTTACCGGACACTCTTTCTCCCATCGAAACACGATACAGGTCAGGCCGCGGCTGGGTTTCAATGGCTGTTTCATAAGGTGGTGCCGTCCAACGGCAATCCGAGCGAAGATGGAGGCATTATGGCACGACGTCTTCTGAGAGAGTTGGACAGCATGCCTCAAAGTACACCCTGGTTTATCTGGACGCAGTTTTTTGATGTTCATCCTCCAGCACATGTCCCGAAGGAATATTTTCGGCCAAACCCTGCGGGACCGGTAAGGGATCGTAACGCGGTGGAGCAAATCCGGGGAATCGAAACCTACTCACACCTGCAGTCTGTGCAGACCAGTTTATCCAGAGGCGAGTGGCCACCCTTAATGGATCGAACGATTAAGAAAACAGCAGCGTATCTGCAAGGGGCACCGGTGATGGCGACAGATATTGCCGAATTATTGCCGCACGCTCCAGCAAAACTTCGCCGGGGGCTCGAGGGATACGAGTTTGGCGGATGGCTCGAGCGCGTGAGGCTGGACTGCGTCGCAGCAGACCAGGTCACCCCTGAAATGGCAGGATGGCTTTCTGAACTGGAGGAATTCTTTATTGAGGCGGAGAAAAATATTCTGCCATGGCCGGAGGATTTTGACGAAATTGATTACATTCACCGCGGCTTTGATGCATCCGTCCGCTATCTGGATGCCCAGATAGGCAAGGTAATCGCAGGCTTAAAGCAACGAAATCTTTATGAAGATACCCTGATCGTCTTTACTTCGCCCCATGGGAATCTCCTTGGTGAGGAAGGGGTGATGTTTCACCATCACCTGGATCATGAAGCGGTCTTTCGAGTACCACTGATGTTTCGCTTACCCGGCAATTATGAAGCAAGGCAGACGATAGAGAGCAGAGGCGCGGTCTCTCTTCTGGACGTCTATCCTACGCTGGGCAAGTTTTTGGAATACGACGTTCCTCCCGACGTGAAGGGAAAGGTCCTTTGGCCACCGCAAGCCGAACAGCCCAAGGAGCGAATTATCATCGGGGATGATTCATTTCTGAGAAGCGTATGCGCGACAACTGAAGAGTATAAACTGGTCCGTGGATTAATCAGTGCGGATGTGACGGAATATGATTTCATGGAGGCCGGGGAGGAACGTTTTTTCAAAATAGGTTCCGATGAGGTCAAACAGGAACGTATCGACTCCATACCACCAAATATTTACGCAAGACTCAAAGATGCGATTGATGAATGGGAAAAACTACCTTGTTTTCGGGAGGAGTTTGAAGCGAAACCACTTTTTCAGGAGGGAGCTCATGGAGACGGGCCGAGCTATGATAAACAGTGGGCGCAGGCGCATCCAACCCGGGTCAATGATGTCTTCTGGCTGCCTACCCAGCATGCGGCGGAGGCAAGTTCCGCAGGCCACGCCGCAGCGAGGCGCTTCCAGAAACTGCGTCGACAAACTCACAAGGGACTGGTTAAGTTATCCAAAGGCCTCGCGGAAATTCAGCAATCCGTGGATCGCCTGACAAGGAGCAAGCGTTGGAAGGCCGCGAACTTGCCGCGGTTTATGCAGGCGAAGATGAAAGGCGATGGGAGTAAAGTCATCCCCTATGGTCCGTTGCAGAAGGCGCTAGATAAAACCCGGCAACGACTGACGGAACTCTACACCATTTCGGGCGGGGATGTTTCGGAGCACTTTCTTGAAGTGGATATCGATTCTGGAGTGCGGATTCGTGAGAAGAAAGCCGCTGCGATAAAGGAGGCGGGACAAAATCTGGCAAGGGTAGGTTTTATTATCTACAATCAGGTCGACCCGGTAGAACTAAAAAGAACCCTCAATAGCCTTCACGCTTTAATAGAAGGCGGCTCGTGTCCATTGATTGTGCTGGCGGAAGCACACGATGTGAATGACGACGAACAGGTTCATCGTGTCGCACCCGGTGACGCGGAGGGCTTGCGTGAAATGAGCCGTAAGGTATGCCGGGACGTGGATTGGATTTTTCCTTTGCGAAGTGGATGCCTCGTGGACGAAGCGCTCCTCGCCGGAGTAATCGTATCGGCTAAAGCAAATGTGGACACGCGAGTTCTCTATGGCCATGAAGCGGTCGTCGAAAATAATACTCTAACCTGGGAGCCAGCGCTGGAGTGGGATGATGATCTTTTTGTCTCCAGCCCATGCTGGCGGGAAGGCTATCTGTTTCAGCGGGATCTCTTAAATGACGATAGCAGCGTATGGCGATTGATCGCGGAAGGGCAGATCGCCTGTCTGCTGGTGAAATTAAGGGAGAACGGGATAACTCCAAGTCGCGTGGATATTCCGACGATCACGCGGAGAGAGCCCCTGGTCCTGCCTAGATCATACCGGACTTTACTGGAAGAATGGATCGTTAGTTGGATTTCGCAGAAAGAGGCGCTGCCGGCCAGGATCGAATCATCGCCTCTTCCAAATACTTTTCGGCTGACCCGGCCGATTGTAGAACGTGATCTGGTTTCGATCATTATCCCAACCCGCGACCGGGTCGAATTACTGCGCAATTGCATCCAATCAATTCGCGAGATTACAGAGTACGAGAACTACGAGATCATCGTGGTTGATAATGAGAGCGAAAAGCCTGAAACGCTGGAATATCTGGAGAAAGAAGAATTACGCGTCGTGAAGCATTCCGGCAATTTCAATTTTTCCGCAATGAATAATATGGCGGCGAAGGAAGCCCGCGGAGAGTATCTGCTCTTTCTGAATAATGATACGGAAGCAGCCGATCCACAATGGTTGAGCGCTATGCTGGAACACGGCCAGCGGGCTGAGGTCGGCGCAGTAGGAGCAAGACTGCACTACGGAGATTTTACGATCCAACATGCGGGTGTTTCCGTGCAGGGCGATAAAGGAGCGACGCATTGCTGGACGCGAATTCTATCGGCCTATGAGAGCCCCATGATGTTGGCTGGCCTGACGCGGCAAGTTGCTGCGGTCACCGCGGCTTGCATGCTGACGAGGAAAAAAGCATTTCTGCAAGCTGGTGGCTTTGACGAAAACAATCTGGCCGTGTCATTCAATGACATCGACTACTGCTTGCGCCTGCGCGAGGACGGGCTAAAGATAATCTACACCCCGCATGCCGCCCTCCTTCATCTGGAGAGTGCAAGCCGCGGCCGGCTGGATAAAGCCGAGGAAGTGAATTATTTCCTGAGCCGGGCAGCTCAGCTGATGCCGAAGGACCCCTTCTATCCGTCTTTGACTTAGGATCAAGAAATAGACTTCATTGGATTCCATTGGCGATAGGGCTTTGAGGATTCCAATACCCATTGCCTTCATCCGGCCCGAACCACCCGAGATTATGCTCCTTTGGATCACCGCCATAGGGATTAAATCCACCGGCACTGTCGTTGGGTTCTTCAACTGAAATATGTCCATCACACCATGATACAATGGCTTTCCCATTAAACCGGAAATGAACACTTGGGGTTGGGCGCGAGGATGTCGGGCCATATCCAAAATCCCAAAAAGGCGGCTCGGCGAAGGGATACTCCTGAACCCCGGAGGAACGAGCCAGAGCGGTCGTAGCAAACATTACAACACTGTCCGGATTGGAAATCTGGCCGATTGTGGCTGAAATGAGGATTCCATCTTCATCATAGCCACCGCCCGGTCGCCCACCGACATACTGGGAGTTGTAACCATAGCCGCCTGCTCCACTCTCGAACGAATCACCGCCGGTGAGCATATCCCTGAATAAAGGGCAAGGCGTCACGCTGCGTGATCTACCCAGATAAGGAGAAAGAAAACCTTCTGAGGCGTCATAAGATTCTTTTCTTGAAGGTCGTGCTCCACACCACCGCCGGTTATTCCAGCGGTCCGCGGCCGGGACATATTCACCATTATCCGCGGCATAGGCGAGATTCGCTGTGGTGATCAGCCGGATATTATTCGTACTCTGCGCCATCAGTCCCCGGTCTTTCGCATTATTTACAGCGGCAAAAACGAGGCCTCCCAGGACCGCAAGAATTGCGAGCACAATCAGAATCTCAACAAGGGTAAAGGCTTTTTCGTTCAGATATCTCATGGCAGGGAAGTAAAGTTCTGGTCAGCCAACGATAGCCGCACCCGCAAAAAGCGTAGCCTGGTATTACCCGTCGTCACGGAATCACGCACCGTCACCTTACGAATTACCCCAATCGAGGCGATCTCTGACGCGGACGCTTCTGTAATGATCGCGCCGGAGTTGTTGACCGCCGTCAGTGGATTGCCATTCTCGCTGCGCGCGATGACCGTCCACGGACCATTCGGGTGATCCGCCGCTTCCACTTCATAGGTGACATCACGGGCGCGTTCGTCACGGCGAAATTGGATTTCGGCAAACAGGCTGCCATTGTCCTTCACGACCGATGAAACCGGACTTCCCACTCCTGCATCTGGCAGCCAGCAAAGGGTGGCAAAAGCGTATTCGCAAAGATTCAGTTTACCGTCGAGTTCGGGATCATCCAGTGGATCACGATCGGCGACATTTAATTCGGCGAGTTGCGGCCAGCCATTATACTGGCGAATCTGAGATATTGCGCCAATCGCCTCAAGATCAGCCCCGCCTGAGCCGATCGTGACCCAGGCATCATAGATCGGGTTTCCAGAAGAATCCGTAAATGTTCCGTCGCCCGGAATGTCGATCAGCTTGATGTGAGTGATGCTATCCACTCCCACGTCTTCAAGATCAAAGGGCGTTCCCCATGAATTGCTTTGTTCATTTACGTGCTTACCCGCAAGGTTGAAAACATTGGAGGGATCAACCGCACCAAACGGCCCGACCGCTTCTGAAGTCAGACTCAATGGAGGAATACGAATAAAGTTGTTTCCGTCAGAAGATACTTCCACATACGCAAGTTCAGCAAAGACCTCATCTCCGGTCATGCTGAAATCGGATAGGAAGCCGTTCTCAAAGACGACAAAATCCGCCCCAGACAAGTTTACGATCGGTTGATCAAAGGTTACCGTAACCGAGCCTGGCTCGTCGACGCCAACGAAACCCAAGTCATCAGTAAGGTCGTTGGGGTCGACGCCCAGGACAGGCGCGGTCTCCGGATCCCGGAGGTCTCCCAGGGAGACAACATGAAAATTGTCTCCAGTGACAATTCCTTCCAGATTGTCCGTATTCGTCCATTGAAGGGCAACGCCCGGTGCAGGTGAGTAATCCAAAACCTGTGTGACCCAGCCAAAAAAGATGGGATTGACAAAGTTCGACTGAGTCTCCGAAAAATCGGAAATCCCGTCCCCGTCAGGCCCAACAAAACCGGGGATTGGGGCATCATTCTCATTCGTCGGATCATTCAATGCCTCGGAATAGGGTCCGGCAAAAGAATGGGCAGAAACCAAGATAAGATTAACGATGAGCACCGAAATCATCGTCACGAGGCGAGCAATTGCCCGCCCCGCAGGTGGAAGATGATGGCTTAAACGCATAAATACCGCCTGTCTCATTCGAGAGATTACCTGCGATTACGCCGCCTTACGAACCAAGCCGCGAGGAAGCAGGCGGCGAGAAGACCAGATGAAGTTTCTGGAATTAAAAAAGCCTGGCGTGCAGTGCCGTCATTCCATGCGACGTAGAACGGATCACCGGCGAGGACATTGCCTTCGGCCGAAATGCTTCCGAGTGCGTCGCCATCACCCGTCAGGCTTAGAGTGAAAATTTCACCCGTATCATTATCCCAGATTCCCAAGGTGCTGCCAACGTCCGGGAAAGCGGCAAAATCATTGGCGGTAAAAATTACGTTACCATCGTCATCAACGGCAATCCCAGATCCGCCGGCCGGCAAGTCAAACAGACGCTGGCCGTCACTTAAATCCAAGAACGAATCTGCCATGGTATCCAGATCATCAATCGCGGCCTGAATATCCGCTGCGCTCCACCGGTAGACTCCGTCATTGCCGGTGCCGGTCGTCCCATAGTAGATATCTCCGGCAGCGTTTACCGCCAGTCCGGCCGAAAATCCGCCAATACTGACAAGGGAATCTCTCCTGCCCTGACTATCCAAACGGGAAATAAAGGTGCTGCCTGATACCGTTCCTGAAAAATAAATGGTCCCGCCTACAGCCTGCCCTCCGAAGGTGTTGTAAGACGGGGCCACCGAGGTATCCGCCTCCAGAGTCCAATTGCTACCGCTAAAGGAATAAATTTCACTGTTCGTGACAAATCCTGACCCGAAGGACGTGGAGGCAACAAAGGTGTTCGAAGAAGAATCAAAAACTCCGAAAGAATCACCAAAGGTATTAGTGCTAACTCCTCCTGCCGGCTGGCGCGGATTAACCACGGTATTGACTCCGGTTGAGGTGTTGTATTGTTGATATCCCCCTGTTTGAGCTGCGCCTGTTTCCAAGGCAGCGTCTGGCGTCACCCAGTAATGAATAATATCATTGCTTACGGTGAACTGACCCGCGGGATTAATCGGCAGGATATTTGAGACGTCAAAAAACTGAGCTTTGACCGGACTTGCCAGAACGAGGCTGATGATAACAGCGGCAATTGTGACAAAAACAGCCGTGCAAACGTTGCGACGGCTTTGCGTGTTAGCGGCGCGGAAAGCGGCGCCACCAGATTGAGAATGTAACATGTAATTGACTCCAAACCGCCCCTTGCGCGGGGGCAATGATCGCTTGGTTTGCTGAGCCTCACCCTTCACTCCTGCAGAGCCGTCTCCGTTTCCAGACATTCCCGGTGTTCGGACGAATGCGCCGGGACGGCTAGGTTTGAGCCGGCGGTGCTGAAACACCTTCCTGTGCAGGAAAAAAACTGCCCGCCTGTGAAGGACGAGATTTTGCTCAGCAGCGTGTGGAGTCGTCTATGGCTGATGGCTTCAAACCTACTTGCCCTGCCTTCCGGTTGCACCCTGCTGGTATGCAGGATCTTACCTTCGACGTTTCCGGAGTCGTGACGCTTTCATACAAGGAAAACGACTCTCACCCCGGTGGGTTTCGTAGCCAATCACAGTGGCGCGACCGCGTCCGATTCTCACGGAACTTCCGTTGCTCCACCCCGCTTAGCAGGGGCAGAATGCGACAGATCAGGCAGAATGCAAGGGCTTTTTCGAAACAGGAGATGCGGCCCGTTGTCGCGCCGCCAGGCTCATGGCACCCCGGGAAAGCTATCGACATACTGAATCTTGAAATCCGGGAAGCTGCTCACTTTCTGGATCTTATAGTCCGGAAAGCTGTCCACGATCTGCCATTTGCCCGGTTTATCCGGGAAGCTGCTGACGTGCTGCACTTTGAGGTCGGGAAAACTGCTGACCACCTGCACCTTATAATCTGGAAAGCTGTCAACATACTGAATCTTTCCGTAAATGCGGCTGACATCTGGTTTCCCGTTGGTGTTGGGGGTTGCCGTATCTTCCTCTGAGACGATCGGCTGGGCTTCTGCCTCACCAATCGTGGCGGAAGGAGCGATGTGGTAAACGGTGTCCCGGCTGTAATTCGGGTCGCATCCAGCAAGAAAAAGGATGCCGGTCAGAATAAGCGGAGCTGCGAGAAATGTTTTCATCGCTGCGTTTAGACGCTGATTGCGGTCAGAGATTCAAAGGTAAAGTCACTGCCTTATCCGGGGAATGATCCCGCCGGATCAGGCCGCCAGCTTTGCAGGGTCTTGGTATAGTTGGCGCGCTCAAAGGCATCCGGGTCAGTGACGTGTTGCTGGCTCATGCTGCCCTGCATTTGTTCCAGGGAATCGTATTCTTTCTCCTCCAGCCAGCTTTTCACCCCCTCGAGGACTTCTTTGATGCGCCCGAGTCCGTGCTGGAGCAGCTCACTGGTCATCATCGCGACGCGCGCACCGGCCAGCATACACTTCAGCACGTCCTGGCTGTTGTGAACCCCACTGGTAATGGCGATGTCCGCCTGGATCCGGCCGAACATCATCGCGGTCCAGCGCAGGGGCAGCCTCAGCTCGTGGGAATTACTGAGCACCAAGCGGGGAACGACTTCCAGATTATCCAGATCAAAATCTGGCTGATAAAAGCGGTTGAATAAGACCACGGCCTGCGCCCCGGCGGATTCCAGTTTGCGCATCATATGAATCGGAGCGCTGAAAAACGGCCCCACCTTGACGGCCACAGGAATGTGCACCGTGGAGGCGACAGCGCGTACGATGTCTTCGTAAAGCTGCTCCACTTCCTGGCCACTGCGGTCGGCCTGAGCTTCGATATGATAGATGTTAAGTTCCAGGGCATCCGCACCGGCATCCTGGATCTGGCGGGCGTATTCGATCCAGCCGCCTCGCGACGTCCCATTCAGGCTTCCGATCACGGGGATATCCACCATCTCACGCGCGGAACGGATATTCTCCAGATACTCGCCCGGCCCGATGTTGTAGTCGCTCGCTTCCGGAAAGAAAGTCGTAGCCTCGACAAAACTGTCTGAGCCATATTCAAGATAGTGATCCAAGGCTTGGCTTTCACCGGTTAATTGCTCTTCAAACAATGAATGCATCACCACCCCCGGCGCACCGGCATCTTCCATGCGCCGAATCTGGTCAGCGGTTTCCGTTAGCGGCCCGGCCGAGGGAAGGATGGGATGGCGCAGTTGGAGCCCCAGATAATTCGTGGTCAGATCCATGATAACTCAATGTGGATGGGGAAACTTTGCACGGAATGCTGATCAGGTAATCGGTGTATCCTGCGCACTCAGCCCAGCGATCGTTTCCAGTTCGCGCCAGTGCTGGTTGACGTTTTCCTGTGCCAGCCGGCCAAAACGCGCGGCCGCTTCGGGATCGATTTTCTGTAGAACGCGGTAGCGGTTCTCGTTATTGATATAATCTTTCAGGGGAATCTTCGGTTTTTTGGAGTCGAGCTGCAGCGGATTAAGGCCTTCAGCGCGGCGACGCGGGTCATAGCGGAAAAGCGGCCAGTGTCCGGTCGCGGTGGCGAGCCGTTGCTGGTCCATCCCTTTGGCCATGTCAATGCCATGCGCAATACAGTGGCTGTAAGCGATGATGATCGAGGTGCCATCGTAGCTTTCTGCTTCGCGAAAAGCGCGCAGGGTTTGGTTATCGTTTGCGCCCATCGCGACCTGCGCCACATAAACATGACCATAGGACATGGCCAGCAGACCGAAATCTTTCTTCGGAGAGGCTTTACCGCCGCTCGCGAATTTCGCGACCGCACCAATGGCGGTCGATTTGGACGCCTGGCCCCCAGTGTTGGAATAAACCTCCGTATCCAGAATGAGCACATTCACATTCATGCCGCTGGCCATGACGTGGTCGAGTCCACCAAATCCGATATCATAGGCCCACCCGTCCCCGCCGACGATCCATACGCTTTTGCGCACGAGCTGATCCGCCAGTGCTTTCAGGTCGGCGACCTTGACGGGATCCGAATCTCCATTGATGGAACTCAGCTTTTCCTTGAGCTCCACGACGCGCTCACGCTGGCTGGCCACATCGCCTTCCTCAATCTGGCTGGAATTCAAAAGCGCATCGGTGAGGTCGTCACCAATATAAGCGCGCAAATCACGGACCAGGCTTCGCGCATATTCATGCTGCGTTTCCAGGGTGAGCCGCATGCCCAGTCCAAATTCACCGTTGTCTTCAAAAAGACTGTTGCTCCAGGCCGGGCCGCGTCCGTGTTTATCCGTGGACCACGGTGTGGTGGGCAGGTTTCCGCCGTAGATACTCGAACAGCCCGTCGCATTGGCTATGTAAATACGGTTCCCAAAAAGTTGACTGAGCAATCTCAGATAGGGAGTTTCACCGCAACCCGCACAGGCGCTGGAAAATTCAAAGGTCGGCTGCAGGAGCATGACATTCTTCACATTGTCAAACTTCAACCGTTTCTTCTCATCGACTGTACCATTTGCGTCCCGGACCGGGTCCGGCATATCACCGGTGGAAGGATGAATGTCCGGGAGCCGAAGGAAAAACTCCCAGTTTTCCGCTTCAGTTTGGCGCAATGGAATCCGATCCGCCATATTCAGGGCCTTGCGGCTTACATTCGATTTATCTTTGGCCGGACAGATTTCCACGCATAGCGTGCAACCGGTGCAATCCTCTGGCGCCACCTGAATGGTGAAGCGTTTCCCGGGCATCTCCCGGAATTTTCCATCAAGTGATTTAAAGGTGCCCGGGGCGTCTTCGAGTAATTCCTGGCTGTATACTTTCCCGCGAATGACTGAGTGCGGGCACACCATCACGCATTTGCCGCATTGAATGCACAGGTCCGGCTCCCATACTGGAATTTCCTGTGCAATGTTACGCTTTTCGTACTGAGTGGTCGCGCTCGGGTAGGTGCCGTCCGCCGGAAGTGCGCTGACCGGCAAGTCATCCCCAAGTCCAAGCAACATCGGTGCCGTGACATGGCGGACAAATTCCGGAGCGTGTGCCGGCACCGCATCGCGCATTTCAATGTCACTGCTGATCTGCGCGGGAATGGGCAGCCGGTGCAGGTGCGCGACCGCCGCATCGACCGCGGCGTAATTCATTTTAACAATCGCTTCGCCACGTTTACCATAGGTTTTGTTGATCGCTTCTTTAATCCGGGTAATCGCTTCGTCCTGCGGCAAAATCCCGCTGATCGCAAAGAAACAGGTTTGCATCACCGTATTAATCCGGTTGCCCATCCCATTTTCCTTGGCCACGCGATAGGCATCAATCACATAAACATCGAGTTGTTTATGTATGATCGTTTCCTGAACCTGCCGGGGCAATTTGCTCCAGGTCTCTTCCAGAGGATAGGGGCTGTTGAGGAGAAAAACCGCCCCGGGCAGAGCATCCTTTAACGGACGGTAAACTTCCAGAAAACCGAACTGATGCACGGCAATGAAATTGGCATGCTCAATCAGGTAAGGGCTGCGAATGGGGTTGGGTCCAAAGCGCAGGTGGCTGATCGTGCGGGCACCGGCCTTCTTGGAATCATATACAAAATAACCCTGGCAAAAATAATCGGTCGCGTCGCCCAGAATCTTGATTGAGTTCTTATTCGCACCCACCGTCCCGTCCGAGCCCAACCCCCAGAATATCGCACGTTTCATCCCAGGATGATCCAGCCAATAATCATCCGGCATGGACAGGCTCGTGTGGGTCACATCGTCTTTAATGCCCACGGTAAAATGGTTTTTCGGCCGGTCTTCACGCAGATTATTCAGTACCGCCAGCGCCATCGCAGGAGTGAACTCTTTACTGGATAATCCATACCGCCCGCCAACGATGCGTGGCATTTCCGGGCAATTAAGCTGCCCAGTTACTGCACCCTCCAGGCACGCCGTGACCACATCCAGATAAAGCGGTTCGCCCTGGCTGCCCGGCTCTTTGGTGCGATCCAGCACCGCGATCTTTTTCACGGTTGGAGGAATTGCCGCCCACAGTGCCTCCGCCGGGAACGGCCGGTAGAGACGAATCTTAATCAGGCCAACGCGTTCGCCCCGGCTGTTCAGGTTTTCGATTGTTTCTTCCAGCGTCTCACATGCCGAGCCCATGGCCACAATCACCCGTTCGGCATCCGCGGCTCCCAGATATTCCACTAATTTATATTGTCGTCCGGTCAACTGCGCAAAATGATCCATCGTATTCTGCACAATGGCCGGGGTCGCATTGTAATAGGGGTTGGCGGCTTCCCGGCCCTGGAAATAGGTATCCGGATTCTGTGCCGTCCCACGAATAAATGGCCGGTCCGGGCTGAGGCCTCTCGCGCGGTGCGCATTAATTAATTCCTGCGGAATCATCGCCCGAATATCATCATCCGTCAGTTGCTCGACCTTCTGAATTTCGTGACTTGTCCGGAATCCATCAAAACAATGCAGAAATGGCACGCGGGCTTCCAGCGTTGCGGCCGTGGAAACAAGAGCCAGATCCATACATTCCTGGACCGAATTAGAAAACAGCATGGCCCAACCTGTCTGGCGCACCGCCATGACATCCTGGTGATCTCCAAAAATTGACAGGCCCTGGGCCGCCAGGGACCGCGCCGCGATGTGAAAAACCGTGCTCGTTAATTCCCCCGCGATCTTATACATATTTGGAATCATGAGGAGCAGACCCTGGCTGGCCGTAAACGTCGTGCTCAGACTGCCCGTCTGCAGCGCTCCGTGCACCGTGCCTGCGGCACCCGCTTCACTCTGCATCTCAATCACGCGCGGAGTACCGCCCCATATGTTCTTTGCACCGCTGGCTGACCATTGATCAGCAAACTCACCCATTGGGGTGGCCGGTGTGATTGGATAAATCGCGATTACTTCGCTTGTCCGGTAGGCTACGTGTGCCGCAGCCTCGTTCCCATCTATCGTTACCTTTGGCCGGGGACTCATGTCATGTGATTCCTAAGCGCTGGCCCGGCGGGCTGACAAGGATAAACACCCGCCCGCTCAAGCCGCGAGATCAACCAAAGGCCGCTATAACCCCGGCTGCAATACGGAAAATCATGCCGGTGCCCACAGCGCGACAATTTGCCTCAGGCATTTGGTCAGTCTTCCTCCGGCCACCAGATAAGTCCCAGTGCCTTGATCGTGATGTTTTTCTTGTAGGGTTTTACCACCACTTTTTCGACCGGCACATTCAGCGGATCATACTTTTCCTTGAGCACCTGCGCGTCCCCTCGGAGTTCATTTTCCAGATAGTCCCATTCCTGTTGCAGATCTTCGAGTTGATCTTTGGCCAGACTTACTTCTCTTGTCCGTTTCCACGCCTCCCGTGTTTTGCCGACTTCCTTGATATCAATGTCGTCCAACCCGATATCAATGCCCCGGCTCTTCCCTTTTTTGCGGTCACCGCTCAACACATTTTCGAGAATATTTCCGCCAAAATCTAAAATAGTATCGAGCACCTTGGAATCCGCCTCCTGTTTCTCCTTGGAAACCTTTTTTTCCGCCGTCCGAAGTTTCTTCTCCAGCGCTGCGAATTTCGGTTCATATTTCTTGCGCAGCTTCTCGATCTCCGTATCCCGCACTTCCCGGACGGATTGGGCGATGCGCAGCCGAAAATCCGCTTCCCCTTCACCCGGCTCCGAGCTGATGCCCAGCTCGCTATACTCGAAGAGCTCAATTTTTTGTGAGCCATAGAGATAATCTTCAAATTCCTTGGCCAGCCGCGTGTAAGTGGCGCGATCCATGTATTCCTCGGTCAAGGGCAGAAAATGCGCGCCAGCGGACGGCTCCCTGGATAACTGGGACTCTTCTTCTGGTGTGACGACATGCACTTCATCCCAGTTGACGTTCTTCAACTCCGCATCGAATGAATTGACCCATTTGAACTCGCGCGTCTCATCGATCGCCGTACCGGATTTATGGAAATAAACCTCCGCATGCCGGAATATGTAAGGCCGGTAAACGATCTCTCCGTCTGAATTTGGTTTTCCCGGGCCAAATAATTGTTCCACGGAATTATGCAGTCGTGGCGGCTCGAGCAGAAACTGGCTGGTGGGCGAACCGACCCCATGCGCATTGTCATCTCTGGAAGCGCTTCTTCGCGTCTGGCGGGCCGGGCCGCTCTCGTTAATCGCTCCCGTTGATTCATTGCTGCCTGCGCTTTTCGTATCCACCGTGCTCAGTTTATCCCGCAGCGGATCCATCAGTTTCTTGATTTGTCCGCGGGTGAGTGGTCCACGCAGATAACTCAAAACCCAACGCACATGAAAGACGGTTGGCCCGTCTTCGTGCACATTATTCATCAGAAATACCCTCTTACCCAGACCGGCCAGTAATTCTTCCATCCGTTCCTGATCAAACCCGCCTTCCTGAGTGGCCGCCGCACCCTTGAGGCCGTCCATGACACGGGATTTATCCCGCTCGGTCTGCAGGCGTCCAAGAAACCACGTCCCGATATTCGACAGCGCCTTATAGTCCAGATCGACCGGATTCTGGCTGGCCAAAAGAACGCCCAACCCAAACGCGCGCGCTTGCTTGAGCATGGTCATCAGCGGCTTTTTCGATGGTGGATTTGAGGTCGGCGGAAGAAACCCGAAGATCTCATCCATATACAAAAGCGCTCGCAGACTCGTTGTCCCCGGCTGGCTTCGCATCCACGTGACCGTGCGATTGAACAATAGGGACACGAAAAACATCCGTTCCGCGTCATTCAGGTGCGCGATGGAAAAAATAGCGACGCGCGGTTTACCTTCCCTCCCATAGAGCATCCGCTGGATATCCAGCGGCTCGCCCCGCAACCAGGCCGCGAACCCCGGTGACGCCAGCATGTTATTGAACATCATGGAGAGGGCAAAGCGGTCTGCTTTTGGAAAAAAGGAATCGACATCCACCACACCCAGGGTCGCAAAAGGCGGCTTCTGGATCATTTTAATCATCGCCGGAATATCCATTTTCTCCCCCGCCTGCCACGCGTGATTGAAAATGTTCGAAAGCAGAATGTGCTCCCGGCTGCGTACCGGGTCAGCCTCGATCCCGATGAGCGCAAGCAAACTGGTTACCGTGCTTTCAATCAATTCACCCAGGGCCTCCGGATCGTCCAGGGTCTCAAAGGGTGGCGGCTCAAAGGAGGCGAGTAAACTCACTCCCAGGCCAGCGCTGCTCGCCGGAGTGTAGATCGCCATGTCCACGGTATCCCGCAGCCGCCGGATCCGGCCGGCATCCTGTCCCCAACTGCCAATCCCCTTCTCCCACAGCTCCGCCTGATCCTGGGCATACTCATCCGGCGTACGCCCGGCCCGCCGCGCTTCTTCCTCATTGATCCATGGTCGGAACTCCTCCGCACTCAGATTGGGAAATGTCAGCAACAGGTTCGTGATGTCCCCCTTCGGATCGACAATGATCGATGGGATCCCGTCAATCGCGGCCTCCTCCAGGATGCCCACGCACAGGCCGGTCTTGCCGCTCCCCGTCATCCCCAGGACCACTCCGTGGGTCACCAGATCCTTACTGTCATACATCACCAGCGGGCCGTCCGCTTTCTTCCGGATCATGTCATACTCGCGGCCCAGATAAAACGCGCCGAGCCGCTCATACTGCTCCGCCGTTATCGGCTGATCTTCCGGGACGGTTTCTTTGGTCGGTGACTTGGATTTTGATCTGGACTTGGCCATGGGCTGAGAAGGGGGTGAATTTTTCGGCGATGCAGGGGGCACTAAGCCTGGTTCCTCGCTCGCTTGGCCCTTCCTTAGCAATCATCCGCGCTGGAGTCCATCCATTGCCTCCGCCACGGGCATTTCTTCACCCACCAAATCAAAGGTCAGCCTGGACATTTGCGGAATCTCCCTCATGCGGCCGGGACCGGAGCTGCAGGGAGCAGATGGTCATCCGCCGCGAAATTTTGGCGACGAGAGGGACCCCGATCTCCTGCGATGCAGGATGAAGTCACCCGGATCACCCTTGCTTGCGATAAGCCTTTACCAATCATTATCTTGGTCATGAAATTTAGATCATTCTGAACCTCATGAAAAAAGAAAAACCTGTCATTGCCAGTGACTGGTGGCGGCTCTGTGAAATGCCGGATCTGGGTGAGCTGAACAACCCGGACCTGGCCCGGCAAAATATCGTTGACCACCATTTCTATCCGCACCCGGATGGCGGCTGGCGGCTTTGGGCCGCTCTTCGCGGAACTGCGGCAGGTCACCTTATCTGTGCGTGGCGTGGCGACACCTTTGAGTCTGGACCTTGGGAGTATGAGAGTCGTTCTCCGCTTCGCCGCGGGGAACGGGGCCTGCCTTCCTTTCAGAAGAAAGTTCTCGCCCGCGGACACTGGCACGAAGCCCAACTCACTTGATCGCTACGATGTGCTGCGCCTGCCAGCGGGGATCCCGCAGATTGAAGACTCTGCCCTGCGTGACGAGGGCGTAGAGTGTGCCGCTGGCCGGATCATAGTGCAGGCTGGTCAGGCAGGAACCATTGAATTCCGTGCCGTCGAAGCCAAGTGGAATGTTCCTGACCTCAGGCTCCGGTGCCTCCGGGCCAGCGTGCTTCAGGTCATAGAACGCCAGCTCCAGAGTAGATTGACCCAGGCCGTTGTTGACGAAGGCAAAGACCGCCCGCTCACCGATCACGGTCATGTGGCTGCGGTCGATGTAGGTCCAGAAGCCGTTCGCATCCAGATACATGAAGCGCTCACTCAGGTTGTCCGTCCAGAGCACTTCACCGGAGTCCGGGTCCGCCACCGCCAGGGCCGCTTCCCCCCGCACTCCCATCAGCTCTTTGGACCATGCGCCTGCCCGCTTGATCTCATTTCGGATTTTTTCTTTCTCCTGTTCCGGAAGCTCCGGGTAAGGAATGACCTTGGGCCCGACCCCCACGCCCAGCGGAGCCATATATTCGTCCACGTCATCGATGTTCAGCTTCTCCCGGTAGAAGCTCGCCGGGGTGGCGTAAACCAGCCGGCGACCGGCGGAGGTCTCAGCCAGCTCCAGCTTCGGCCACAGATCGACCCCCTTCATCCCATGCCCGATGCCCAGGTCAATCTTGCGCGTGCCCTCTTCATCCGCGTAGACCAGTTGCACGCCATCCGCCTGACTGGGCTTCCAGCTCACCCAGACTCCTTTGCCCTCACCATCGATCACCATCGGTTTGGGCCGGTAAAATCCATCCGTTTCATACCAGCTCTGACCGAGTTCTCCAAACGGCGCACCGTCCGCCGTCTCATAGGTGGACGGCATGTCATGGGCAAAGGCCAGTTCCAGCCTGATCGTGTCAAGCGCTGCCGGTCCTTCCAGACCATCGTTGGGCTGCTCGTCGCTCAAGGTGTAGTCATACGCCCAGATCGCCAGGCCCTGGTCCATGTTCGGGATCAGTCCCTCCGGCCGTCGCGCGCCCAGTTGATTGTCCTTGTTGCGGTCTTCCCCCGGGCCGATCAGGAAGATGCGGTTCTCGCCCAGCATGAGGCCGCCGCTCTGGAAAACCCGCAGCTCAATGCCCGCCGCGTTCTTCGGCATCTCCGGCTTTTCATTCATCACCTTCAGCCCCGTGTGCTTGTTAAAGAGATAGAAATGCCCGGCCTGATTATGTCCCCAATCCGCTCCTTTGGCGATCCCGATAAGCGGCCCCTTCTCCTGTAGCGAAAACTTGCCCGGCGTGTTGTAGTGGGATGAGCCCTGCTTACCCCAGATCTGTTCCCAGTCATTGTCGTAAGGCATCTTTGCCTCGGTATCTTCACCCCAGTAAAAGACGGCCAGTCCCCAGGCGTCCGGGTCCATCCCTTCCGTTCGCTTGGCCGGAATGCCCAGGGCGGTCCAGAGTTCGGCTGGCTTTCGGCCAAAGGCATCCATCACCCCCGGATGATTCTCTAACATCTCCGCGTAGGCGGGAGGTGCCGGCTCTCCGTTTTCCGCCTCCTCGGACAGCGGCCGGCAGGCGGTGTAGGAGGATTCGTAGGCACCCTGGGAGCTGAAAAGAATGCCCGTCTGAGGATCCCACCTGATGCGCAGGAGACCGGGAATGTTGTCCCCCGAGGCCGAGACGATGGCCCACGGAAAGCGGTAGCTGCGGCTGTTGCCGATATCTGACCGTATCGCGAGGCTATGCAGCGTTTCACCTGAGCCCGCCTTGAGCGTCGTCACATAGTAGCTGTCTCTGGGCTCCTCCAGATCTTCTCCCACAAAGGCCAGATACTCCCCCCCAAAGGTCGCCAGATTGTGTGAGCCATAGCCCACGGAGAACTTTCGGTTATTGTTCGGCCCTTCCTGATCGCCGCGGGTGACCGGGTCAAAGGTGCGTTGCCAGAGTTTTTCTCCCTGAATGTCCTGGGAATGAAGCGCAGCAAAATTTCCCGAAAGGAAAACAAGGAAGACGGTGGCCAGGAGCGGCGAAGTGAATTTCATGCGTGGTAGAATCGTGGGATGATCAGGATTTATTTGGTGGAAATGAGAAAATGGCTGCTTGGCAGGCGTCCAGTTTTAGCTAGCTGTTAGGAGATGGTCTTCGTCCTCGATAACTATGATTCCTTCACCTACAACCTTGTGCAGTATTTTGGCGAGTTGGGGGCGGACATTGTGGTGAAGCGCAATGACGAGATCACGGTGGCAGAGATTGAGGCGCTCAATCCGGAACGCATCTGCATTTCACCCGGGCCCTGCACCCCTCTGGAAGCCGGTATCAGCAATGAGGCAATCCAGCACTTTGCCGGGCGCAAACCCGTTCTTGGCGTTTGCCTCGGGCACCAATGCATCGGCCATGTCTTTGGCGGTGAAGTGGTGCGGGCGGACCGCTTGATGCATGGAAAAACTTCGATGATTGAGCACAGGGGCGAGAATGTGTTTCAAGATCTCCCGAAACCTTTTGAAGCAACCCGCTATCATTCCCTTATCGTTAGGCGGGATTCTTTGCCGGATTGTCTGATGGTCACCGCGGAGACCCGCGAAGGGGAAATCATGGGTCTGCGCCACCGTGATCTGCCCGTTTATGGTGTCCAGTTTCATCCCGAAAGCATCCTCACCTCCCACGGCAAACAATTGCTGCAAAACTTTCTCAATCTCTCATAAAGCCCGGCACTTATTTGCCCCTTCTTAAATTAAAGAATGAAGCGTTTTTCCTTGCTCATCATTTCCGCGTTTTTTGCGTCTCTTCTTTCCCCTGCCTTTGCTCAGAGTGACGGGGGAGAAATCGTCGGCGCTCCGGCCGGAGAAAATGCGGATCCCTCCATGTCGCCGGAGCAATTCGAGTTAAAACTTGGCGAATTCGGCCAGATTATTGAGGTGGTCCTCAACCGTTCAGCGCGCGTCCCTTTTTCGCAACTGTTGAATCAGGACCGTTTCGCCAGCAAAATCGCCGAGGGCGTGGCGATCGAGGAATTGGATGAAGATCTGAAAAAACTCATGATCAGCTCAATCGAGTCCGCCCTCTATTTCTTTGACTGGCAACCCTACACCCGTTTTCGTTTTCTTCGCATGCGCCAGCAGGATGGAAAATTAGGCTTGCTCTTTCGCTGCGTCAGTCCGCGCGGAGTTCTTTCGTACTTCACCTTTTTTGCCGCTCCCAAGCCGCCGGATAATCAGTTGCGCATTATTGATATCTATAATCACCGTGCGGCCGCTTACCAGAGTTCACGTGCTCAGCAGGCTTTCGTGATCACGGGCACCCAGTACGGCTGGCTGGATATGTCCCAGTTGGATAACCTGCAGCCGTCCTTTTATGATTACACCATCCTGACGGAAATGACTCGGGCTTTGGAGCAGGAGAACACCGCACAGGTCCAGCAATCCTTTAAAAAACTCAGCAAGGAAGTGCAGCGCCTCCCGCAGGCTCTCATGATGGTCATGGCTTCCAGTGTCCAAAGTGAATCTCTCTTCTCCAAACTCCAGGCGGTCATGGAGAAGGTTTCTCCCAACTCCATGGCCCCGGAACTGATGCTCCTCGATAAATATCTGCTGGAAGAAAATTATCCCGCTGCCATCGAGACGATCGATTCGCTCCATCAGAAAACCGGCGGTGACCCTTTTCTTGATGTCCGTAAAGCCCGCTGTTTCTATAAAATGGGTGAATTGGAAGACGCCTCAAAATTCTGCCTGACCGCCATTCGCGCCGAACCTAAACTGGTCGACCCCTATGTTTTGCTCGTCGATATTCAGGTGGACCAGAAACAATATGAAAAAGCCTTCGATATGCTGAAGCTCCTCGGGGACAACTTCAATCTGCTCGTGGAAAATGAGAGCTTTGAGGATAACGAAGATTTTGAAGATTTTCGCTCCTCCGAATGGTATCAGAAGTGGCTTGATTACCGGACGAAACGGCAGGCTGAGCTGGAACAGCTTCAGGCTCAAGCCGCAGCCGAAGCCGAGGCCGCGCAGCCACAACAGTAGCAATCGCGGTTCAGTCGCCCCTGCACAGGAACTCCCGCCGGCCTCGTCTTGATCCTCTACAGGGGAGGCGCCCCTCCCGAAAAATCGAAGTTTGTCGAAGCGGTCCTTAATTTGAATAAATTCTCACCGGTTTGCGATTTTACTCTCGCAGTGGGTAAAGCCTCTTTCACATTCGCTCCTTTCTCTCGCATCCGCTCGACCTGGAAGCGCCGGCTCTGGAAGTTTGCCTTTTTCGTCGCGCTGCCGGGTTCGCTCCTGCTGACTCTACTCGGTGGTATCGCCTTCTGGTGGGCCTATTCTCAGGTCGATATCCCCCACGCCTTGCACCGGCAGACGGTTGAGTCCTATGAGATCCTCGACCGTCACGGGCGTCCCCTGCGTAGTCTGCTGACGGAAAAAGAAACCTATCATCAGTGGACCGCCCGGGAAGATATCCCGGACGTCCTCATTCAGGCCACCCTCTCTGCGGAGGACAAACGCTTCTATGATCACCCCGGCGTCGATCTTCTCGCCGTGAGCCGGGCTGTCTTTGATGCCGTCCGGCATCGCGAGGTCGGCTCCGGTGCCTCCACCATCACCCAGCAGTTGATCAAAACGGCCGAACCGCGCCCGCGCACTTTCCGGAACAAGGCGATCGAGGCGCTCAAAGCGCTCAAGCTGGAAAACCAAGTCACGAAGGACGGTATTCTTGAGCAATACCTCAACCGGGTCAGTTATGGCCGGTTGCGCCTTGGCTGTGAGGCCG
The DNA here is from genome assembly GCA_964622095.1 of uncultured Verrucomicrobiales bacterium. Classification (GTDB taxonomy): domain Bacteria; phylum Verrucomicrobiota; class Verrucomicrobiia; order Verrucomicrobiales; family CAZUPP01; genus CAZUPP01. The sequence goes on along the minus strand of CAZUPP010000001.1, from coordinate 53,093 downwards.
CCGCCCGCTTTTACTTCGATAAGCCGGTCAGTGATCTCAGCCTCGCTGAGGCTGCTTTCCTCGCTGGCTTGCCCAAAGCGCCTACTGAACTCGACCCGCACCGGAACTTTGAGGGAGCCAAAGAGCGACAGGGCTGGGTGCTCAAGCGCATGGAGGACAACGGCTTTATCACCTCCCGCGAGCGTCAGCGGGCCCTGACCCAGGACTTGCGGCTGGCTCACCCGGAAAACGTTTTCCGCGCCCCGCATTTTGTCGATCTGCTCCTGCGTCTACACTCGATTGACGGCCAGGACACCGATCATCCAACCACCGCCATGCCTTCGCGGGTCATGACAACCCTCGACGGGGATCTGCAGCGCCATGTGGAACTGCGCCTGCAAAGTCGGCTTGATGGCTTGAGAGAATTCGATGTCCAACACGGCGCCGCTGTGGTGATCGATAACCGCACCGGAGAAGTCCTCGCCCTCGCCGGTTCTCTGGACTATCACGATAAGGAAAGCCACGGACAGGTCAATGGCGCCTGGGCCTTGCGCTCACCCGGCTCCGCTCTGAAGCCGTTTACCTACGGCCTTGCCTTTGAAAACGGCCATACCGCGGCGGACATCGTCCCGGATGTCCCGACGGAGTTTGCCACTTCCACCGGGATCTACACCCCCGTCAACTATGACCGGCGCCACTATGGCCCGACCCGCTATCGGCTGGCGCTGGCCAACAGTCTGAACATTGCCGCCATCCGTGTGCTGGAGGCCGCCGGCGGAACGGAGGCGCTGCAGCGGCGCCTGGAGACTTTTGGCCTGACCACCCTGGAAGAGGAGAGCCAGCACTACGGCCTCGGCTTAACGATCGGCAACGCTGAGGTGCGCCTGCTTGAGTTGACCAATGCCTACGCTGCCCTCGCCCGGCTTGGTGAGTACCGCCCATATATCCTGGTCCCGGATTCCCCGCTCACCCGTTCCCAGCCCAGCGCGGAGGAAAACGCGAGATTGCGCGAAAGCCTCCCGCCCAGCCCGGGCGCCTGCTGGCTGGTGGCTGATATTCTCTCTGATAACGCTGCGCGGACGCTCGCCTTTGGCTCGAATTCCTGGCTGAAATTTGATTTCCCGGTGGCCTGCAAAACCGGGACCAGCTCGGACTGGCGGGATAACTGGGCCTTCGGCTTCACCCCGGAGTTCACCGTCGGCATCTGGGTGGGTAACTTTGACGGCAGCCCCATGAAACAGGTCAGCGGGGTGTCCGGGGCGGCCCCGGTCCTGCATGATGTGCTGACCTATCTCCATGACTATTTTGGGACGACCTGGTATGAGCGGCCCGCCGGGATCGTGGAGCGGGAGATCAATCCCATCAATGGCAAGGCCCTTAATGAAGATGACCCCATCTGGAAAGGTGATACGGTCACGGAGGTTTTCCTGCCCGGTGCCCTGCCCGAAACTGAAAAGCCGGAGGACTATGTTGGAGGACGCGTTTTGCTTGGCGCAGAATACGCTGAGTGGTTTAAAAGCGGAGAAAACTGGCTGCGCCAGTTGGCCATGGTGGATGACAGCTCAGCACAGGCCCGCCTCAAAATCATCAGCCCCCTGCCGGGTTCCACCTATTATCTGGATCCGGATCTGACCGGAAGCGGCAGCCGCCTACCCTTAAGGCTGAATCTCCCGCTCACCACTCAGCGCTGGCACAGTGATACCCTCCAGATCCTCGCCAGCTCCGTCGAACCAATTCCGGCCGGAGAGGCTGATTCCAGTGCGGGTGAAGACGGCGCCGAGGCCGCTTTTCCGGAGCTGGCTCCCTTCATCAGCCGCGATGATGACCAGACCACGCCGGTCGCCATTCTCAAGCCCGGCCGCCATGAGATCAAGGCGCTTGACCCGGAGACCGGCGAGACCGCTTCGACCTGGATCCAGGTCGATGAGCTGTGAATCAATCTGTCATGGCTTGAACCGGCAATATATCTCGACAGTCCGCGCGCGCTTCCCGTAGTGCTTTCAGCCATGAAAAGCCTGCTCCTGGCATTTGCCCTTTATCTGTTCACGTTCCTCTCCGCTGTTTTCGCCATCGAAGTGCGCACCGCGGAGGAAGCCTATATTGATCTGCGCTCGCTCGTCTTTCCCGTGACGGATAATTCCCGCACGTTCTACAACGGGGATGTCACCATCTTCAATGTGGACACCGTCGAACCGGCTGCCTGCGCGATGCATCTGGCCATCGTTATGCCGGATCGCACGCAAGAATATGCCGGGGCCCGGCGAGTCTGGGTTGTCGGCTGTTTTTCTTCAGTGGACATTAAGCAGGCCAAAACCAGCTACGACCCCAACCTCGGCCTGCTCCTGGAGGTGCCCTACGCCTATTATGACGGAAACACCGGTCAATCCGTCCCTTCGCCGGCGCCCGTTCGAATCCGTCTCAATATGGCCACAGCCATGGTGACGCTTGAATGATTCGCCATTCTGCGCGCGACCGGTGATCCAATAATTAATTTCAGTAATTCACCTGCGCCATTGGGATTTCATATCCCTGCGTGGGAATGCCCCGGGTGCTCGCGATGGAGGAGCGGGTCGGGATGACGCGGCGCAATCTCGTGTTATTTCTACTTTCGTAATAACGGGCCAGGGCGATGCGCGCTTTCGGTTGAGGGTTCATCCGGATTTGTGTCCGGTAAGAATCAATCCGGGCAATAAAATCCCGCCAGGTCGCCCCGGGCCGTCCATTGTCCAAAAGAAAATGCGGACAGTTTTTGTTGGGAGGATTCTTTCCTTTCCGCGGCCAATGATAGTGCGGCACGATATTGGTTGAGGGGATATTATAGAGCTCCGCCAGACTGGCCGCCAGCCGCGCCGTGCGGTCTACCGTGGCGCCCCGGTCGTTCCCGCGATTTTCACACATTTCAATCCCGATCGAACGTGCATTGCCGGGCCCATCGAAATCCGCGTGTTCGCCACGTTCATTGACGGGCATATGCTGCACCACCCGGGTGTCATCCACGGAAAAGTGCCAGGTCAGATAACCGGTGGGATTGTTTCCGCGCAAGGCGCCATTTTTCAGAGCGCGCGCATGCTGACGGGCATCAGCCGATGCGGAATAGTTCTGGGTGGAATGAATGGTAATATAGGTGGGCCGGATGCGGGTGCCTTTCCAGCGGCCTTTTGTCCCGGGCGGAATCATATCGTGTTCGATATTCAGGCTCGCGAAAGTATCCCAGTCACCGGTAACTGAGCGCGCCGATGGCAGGTAGGTCAGCTTGGATGTTTCCAGTCCGGCACAGCCAATAAAGAACCAGAAAAGTATTCCCCCACCCAAAAGGCCGTAGCCGAGATACAGGTACCGTGTGGCGCTATTCTTTCTCATGTGGATCATTCCGTCAGGTCGTGAAAAGAGACAACAGAGCGCCGTCGCCGTCAAACAACAAAAGAAGGCTCGGACGAGACAGATCGGCCGAGCCTTCAGGGAAAAAATCGAAAGTCGTTGTTACGAATCTAAATTCGTAAAACGAAAGACGAATTTATCAGCTTCACGGCATGATGACCGTGTCGATGACGTGAATCACACCGTTGCTGGCTTTCACGTCCGTGGCGGTCACGGTGGCTTCGTCGATCATCACTTTGCCATCTTCGGCTTTGATCGTGGCCTTCGCGCCATTCACGGTCTCGACTTCACCCGGCTGGACGTCGGCGGCCATGACTTTACCTGCCACGACGTGGTAGGTCAGAATGCTCGTCAGCTTTTCTTTGTTTTCTGGCTTCAGCAGATCTTCCACCGTGCCTTCGGGCAGCTTTTCAAAGGCTGCGTTGGTCGGTGCGAAGACGGTGAACGGACCTTCACCCTGCAGGGTTTCCACCAGCCCGGCGGCCTTCACCGCGGCGACGAGGGTGGAGAAGTCTTCGTTGCCTGAGGCGACGGCGACGATGTCACCGGACTTGTCATAATCGGCTGCGCTGGCCACAAACGGAAGTGCCAGGGCGGCGATAAGAGAGATTGCAATACGTTTCATAGTTTCGTCTTTCAGTAGTTTCTTTGAGAGTAGGCGAGTCAGATCCGCTGTTGAGTTTCCAGCGAAGTCTCGCCCGCTGAAATGAGGCCAATTAAACTGGCCAGCATTCGATGGAGGGAACGCCATGATTTCCGATGAGGATTCAGCAATCGTCCAAAACTGTATCTCGAAATTAAGATTAAACATTTCCTGCATCCAGCGGCTCTGATATTGTTTCGACACCGTATATTTCTTTCTTTCTTTCTTCGACTGATGCCCTCCGCTCCAAAGTCAGCTGGACCCGCTTCCGTGGTTGAGACCTTGGAGCCTTCGATGCTCTCCGGCATTCACCGGCATGCTAAAGCGGTCGCCCAGCAACTCCGGTTCCCCTTTGGAAAGCGCGTCTGGCGCGGACAGGGCGGCAATTTCCAGGGCGCCGGAGTGGGCAGCTCCGTCGATTTTCAGGATCACCGGCCTTATCTGCCCGGAGATGACATCCGCTACATCAACTGGCAGGCCTATGCCCGCACCGGTCACTACATCATCAAGCTCTACCGCGAGGAAGTGCGGCCCAGCCTGGATCTGGTCGTTGATTTCTCCGCCAGCATGCATCTCACCCCGCAGAAAGCTCGCCGTGCCATGGAGTTGCTCTACTTTGCCGTTGAGAATGCTCTTCAGGCTGAGGCTTCCCTGCGCTGCTTTCTCCTCAGCCCCTTCGCCGCGCGCCCTCGCCAGCAGGAGTTGAATCATCTCCTGGGTTATCATCTGGATATTCCCGCCGCGGAAGACGCACCGAAAGACGGGCAACTGCCCACGACCGGGGCGCAACTTGCGGCCACGCCCTTTCGGCAGGGCTCGATGCGTGTGCTGATCAGTGATCTGCTTTTTCCGGGCGATCCCATGGCGGTTTTTCATCGCCTGGCCAGCAATCAGGGCCGCCCGCTCGTTCTCGTGCCCTTCGATGAGACCGAAGCCAATCCGGACTGGGGGGGCACCCTCGAGTTTCTGGATGTGGAGAGCGGCCGGAAGCGTCTGCAGAAAGTGCCACGGTCTCTGCTGGACAAATATCTGGGTGCCTATAAACGCCATTTTCAAATGTGGAAGGATGCCGCCCAGCCCTTTGACGCGCCGCTCGCGCGGGTCAGCGCGGAGGATACTCTCGTCGAAGCCCTGAAAACGGAGGCGCTCCGGAGGGGCGCGGTGGAAGTATGGAGCTAGGTCCCCTCACCTTTCTCAACCCCGCCGGACTCTGGGCGCTTGCCGGGATTCCCGCGATCCTCGCCATCCACTTTCTGCAGCGTCAACGCCGCCGGGTGCCCGTTTCCACCCTCTTTCTCATTGAGCAAATGGCCGCGCAAAGCTTGAGCGGGAGCCGTTGGGAACGCCTGCGCAACTCCGTCCCTCTCTGGCTGCAGCTTCTGAGTGTTCTCCTGCTGACCTGGCTGCTGACCCAGCCTCATCTGAAAAAAGAGGAGGAAGTGCAACGCGTCGTCGTCATCCTTGACACCAGCTGGTCGATGTCGGCCTTTGCGGGTCGCGTTCGCGACGAATTGCCGGTGGAATTGGAAAAGATCGCCCGAGCCGCCAGCCGCACGGACTGGATTCTCATGGAGAGTGACCGGAGCCGCGGCAACCTCTATCGCGGTCCCAGCCTGCGGGCCCTGCTCAATGCGATGGAAGCTTGGGACCCCAACATGCCGCAGCATGATTTCAGCACGGCCTGGCGGGTGGGCAGTGCGCTGCTGCAGGGAGAGGGCACCCTCTTTTTTGTCACGGATCACCCGGTAAAGACTCCGCCCGGGGTGAAAGTGGTGTCCTATGGGAAAAGCACGGACAATGCCGGGTTTGCGGGGCTTCGCACCGTCCGTGATCCGGACAGTGGCGAACTGCGCTGGGAAGCTCTGGTCCGTAATTACGGAGAAACGACGGTGGAAACGTCCTGGCGGCTGGAGGCTGGGGGTAAGGTGAGCGACGCGGAAGCGGTTTCTCTTCCGCCAGAAGAAACTCGGCTCCTGAGCGGGATTTTCCCGGACGGCGTCAAGCAACTGGAGCTGATTCTGAAGGACGATGCCTTTCTGGCGGACAATCGCCTGCCTATCCGCCGTCCTGAACCCAAAACACTTTTCGTAGAAATCGCAGCCGGACCTCACATGGATTTCTGGAAGAAACTGACCGCGGCCACCGCTCATCTGGAGGCGGCTGAAGGCGAGACCGAAGCGGATCTGACCCTGGGTTATTATGATCCACTCAATCCAGCATCCATTGATGAAATGGCCGGTATATATTTCGTGCGGGACTTGAATCCTCCGCGGGAAGCTCGCGGAGAATTGATCATGCCTGAGCTGCATCCCTTTACGGATGGCCTGGTCTGGGAAGGGCTGGCGGTCGGAAAGTCCCTGCGGGCCTCCGCTCGCGAAGAGGATGAAGTGCTGGTCTGGCAGGGGGAATCCCCTCTCATTATCCTGCGGCCTCTCGCTCTTGGTCAAAATCAGCTCATCCTGAACTTTGATTTGCGCTACTCCAACGCGGACAAGCATGTCGCCCCGCTTATTCTTATTAATCGATACCTCGAATCGGTTCGCGAAAACAAAATTATGTTTGCGGCGGGCAACGCGGATTGCAATCAGGTGCTGCGCATCGCGACCGATCCCGAAGTTCGCCAGGAACTTTTTGTGCGTTCCACGGCCGGCCCGGCAACTCCCGAAGTTTTTCGTGAGTATCATGCCCGGCAGATGAGTGTGCTGCGAGCTCCCGGCCAGGCCGGATTTTTCGAAGTGATGCAGGGCGATCAGACTCTCTTCGAAGGCGCTGCTCAATTTGCCGACAGCCGCGAGGCTGACCTCAAAAATGCCGGGCCGATACCCGAGACCGCAGACACCGACTTCGATGCCCTGCGCCTTGCTCTCACCCGGCAGGACGATTTTCTCTCGCCTGTCTGGATCATCCTGCTTGGCGTTATCATCCTGGGCACCTGGTGGATCAGCGCCCGGCGGGGCGAGTGAAATTTTTCGCCTGGAATCTGTGTATTTCATGGAAGAGAAGGAGGGATTGACATGGGCGCGGGTGCTGAAATCATAATTCCCCTTGCCTGCGGGGCAGGAGCGCACATATTTCCGGCTCAAATAAATCAGCCCCTGGATCAACCTGTTCATTTCCAGTCATCCTATCTTAGTTAACCGACGACCCATCATCATGGCCTTCGACGCACAAGCCTTCAGCACGGACGAACTCAAAGCACGCCTGGGACAACTCCGGAGGTATCTTTGACGTCGCCAGCCTGAATAAACGGCTCACCGAGCTGGAGGATAGAATGTCCTCGCCCGGATTCTGGGACGATAAAGATGGGGCGCAGGCTACGGTGACGGAAGTATCGCGGATAAAGAATAAGCTGACCCCGCTGAAAGAGCTCGAAACGAAATTCGACGACGTTAACGCGCTCCTCGAGATGTATGGCGAGGAGGACGATGAGGCGGGGAAAGAAAGTCTGGCGAATGAACTGGAAACGGAAGCAGAAGAATTCAGTAAATCGCTCGACCGTCTGGAGATTCTCACCCTGCTCAGCGGTGATTACGACAGTGGCCCGGCCTTTTTGAGTATTCAAGCAGGGGCGGGCGGCACGGAAAGTTGTGACTGGGCCAACATGCTTTACCGCATGTATGAGCGTTATATTGAACAGAGTGGATATAAATCGTCCCTCATCGATTATCAGGAGGGGGAAGAAGCGGGGCTGAAATCTGCGACAATCCGGGTGGAAGGAGAAAACGCCTATGGTTATCTGCGCAATGAACACGGGGTGCACCGGCTCGTGCGCATTTCTCCGTTCGACGCGCAGAAACGGAGACACACCTCTTTTGCCTCGGTCGAGGTCACGCCTGAGATCGATGATAATGTGGATCTGGAGATCCCGGAAAACGAGTTGGAAGTCAGCACGATGCGGAGTGGGGGTAAAGGCGGTCAAAACGTAAATAAAGTGGAAACGGGTGTTTTCATGAAACATCTCCCGACGGGAATTTTCGTGAAATGCACGATTGAACGGTCGCAGCATAAGAATCGTGATCTGGCCTTAAAAATTCTGAAGAGTAAAATCATCGCGGCGGAAGAACAGAAGCGTCAGGCCGAACGCGAGAAAGAACACGGTGAAAAAAGTGATATTGGATGGGGCAGCCAGATCCGGTCCTATGTTTTTCAGCCGTATCAGATGGTGAAGGATCATCGCACCGGCACGACGATTGGCGACGTGCAGAAAGTGATGGACGGCGGGATCACACCGTTCATCCATGATAAACTGCGTGGGGTGAAGAAAGGTGATGATGGCGGGGATGATCTGGCGGGGGAGTGAGTGCTGATACGGCAGGTCAGGAGGGTGCCGTGAGTAGCCGAGACGCGTAAGCCTCTGGTTGGTGAAGCTATCAAATTAGCCGCGTGGTGACGGCATTCGATTAACCTAGCAGGTAACGCTCATCAAAGTTGATGCCGTGCTGCTCGACAAGGTCCTGATATTCTTTTGCGAATGAATATTTTTTGTGATGCTCCCGCTGATGGCGAATGTAATCACGCGCGTGAATCATATTTCGATGCGAAACAGAGAATAAACCATATCCGTCCTGCCATTGGAACATTTCGGGGATGATACGCCGTTCATTTACCCAGCGCGAAGAGTTTGACTTTATCGTATTCACGACCTTGGACATGACCATCGTAGGTGAACCGGTCAATAAGATATGGATGTGATCTTCGATTCCACCGATCTCTATTGGCACCAACCCATGGTTGGAAATTATTCCGCCAAGGTACAGCCATAATCTTCTTTCAAAACCCGGCGCGATGAGGGCTTCTCGATTCTTGGTGGAAAAAACGAGGTGATAAATCAAGCAATGGTAGGTATTTGCCATTTTGCGACGATGTTGGGAGAACGGGGATAATTTGTCGATACTTTTGTGAGTGAAATGTCGTTACTGTTTCGCCGCTGACGCGGCTTTCGGGGTCCTGTCTTCAGAACCCGGCCCTGACGGACCGGGCTACTCTCGCTTGGTCGCTAACGCGACCGCTCCGAGCGACTGGTTTGACTTGAAATCTGCTCACCGACCACTGTCCATGCGCAAACCTTTCTCGCGGAATCAGACCCGGCCGACACGACCCGCCAGGCGATTCTCGTCTGGTCTGACGCGACCGCTCGATGCGGACTGGCTATGGATCACTGAAACACATTTCAGAATGTTTGGGAGCCGCTTGGGCGGCGAGAGCGATAGCCAGTACGTAAGCCCTTAGTGATATAAAAGAACCAGATTAGCCGCGTGGTGACGGCATTTTTTGGGGGAAATCGTGAGGGAACGGAGCGGGCGCGAGGTTTGTTTTTCATCGGCGTGAGATGCTTGCCATCGGGGAGTGATCCCGGTATGCTTTTCGATGCGATGGGCCTATTGAAAAATTTACAGACGTGGGCGATCCGGCAGGCGCTGAAGGCGCATCCGGAGGTGGTATGTCCGCGGTGTCAGACGCGTTTTGCGCCTCCCCCGCCGGAAAGTTTCAAGAATTATAATGATCCGATGATCTGCCCGAACTGTGGAAGGCAGATAACTCTACAGGAAATAACGGGCAGTTCGGAAGCGGGAGCGGCGCAATTGAATACGCCGACGCGGGTGCCGCAGCCGATGGGCAGTGAGGTGCGGGTGGATGAGTTGCAGGGCGGAATGAAGGGTTTTCGGCTGCCGACAGGAAAACGCTCGTGTTTTCTGCTGGTGTTCACGCTGTTCTGGAACGGGATTATCGGGTTTATCATCTTCGCGGCGACGACGGGGCTGGGTGACAACGCGGAGAACCCGTTCGAGGACTGGTGGGGGTTTTTATTTTTTCTGCCGTTTATTCTGGTCGGACTGGCGCTGGCGGTTCTGACGGTGAAGGCGCAATTTGAGAAAGTAACAGTCTTACTGAGTCCGCAGGCGATCATGCTGGAGCGAAGCACCCTGGGCTGGAACCGGATACACCGGATCGAGACGGAGGAGATTTATTCGGTGGAAGCGAAGGAGTTTTATCAGCAGAATTATGAGCCGGTCTACGGGATTGAGATCCGGTCGAACCGGAAGAAACTGCGCTTCGGCAGCTCCCTGAAGGAAGAGGACAAACAATGGCTGATCGGAGAAATCCGCGGTTTTCTGGCGGAGAACGGTGTTAATATAAAGGGGTTTCTGAATAAACCGGGCGGGATGAGCTGAAAAGCGGTCGACCGGGCGTTCGATTGAATTGCTTGAGGGATTGGATGGAGAAGTGGCTTATTCTTCCCATGGCCAATCTTTCATCTCGTGAAGAAACTGCTGGAAGCGCTCCGGTTTACCCTGGAGCCGGGCGATGATCAGCCAGCCCTGCATGCTGGCGATAAATTCTTCAGCGAGAGGACGCGCCACCTGTTTTTTGTATCCTGCGTCGACCAGAAGTTTGGTGACGTTGGTGATAAGACTATCGAGTTGGGCAAGAAGGGACTCCCGATAGGGTTCGGAACTGACCGTGACGGAGAGCACATTGAGGAGGCAGGATTTTTCACCTCCAGAATATAACTCAGAAAGGCAGGCGAGGAATTTCTCCCAGCGGACCTCGGGATCTTCGTTGGAGCGAAGGACCGCAACGACATTGTCCCGCAGCTCTTCGGCGGCGAGGAGAAGGACGGCCTGAAAAATCTGCTCTTTGCCGCCGGGAAAGTAGTTATACAGACTGGCTTTATGCAGCCCGGAGGCATCAGAGAGTTTGCTCATGCTTGCGCCATAGAATCCTTCTTCGCGAAAAACTTCGAGGCCACGGCGGATGACTTCACTTTTGGGAATGAGTGCAGTGGGCATTTTTTGAATGGGAATTAATTTAGGCCGGGCGAGGAGGATGTCCCCGCCCGGCTCTGGATGAAGATGGAGGTAAGACTGAAACCGATTCTGTCTTATTCCGTGTTGCTCAGGTCAACAATCATTGATCATTGATGGAGGCGGTTTCCGGAGCCTGGTAGATGGAGTTGTCCGGACGATCTTTTTTCAGCTCGATATTTTCCACGGTGTAGGTGGCGCCGGTGGCCGGATCGGGATTTTCATTCCAGCCCTGATAGAAGGTGAGCTTTGACGGGATCTGCAGGCCATTGACCTCCGTGTAGCCATTATAAACCCAGGTGACCCGGGTGGCTTCGTCATAGAGCTCCGTGACATTGTGGTGAATGAGAGCAACCCGATTGGTTTCTGGCTCGATGAAGACGACATAATTATCGTCGTCACTATGACCGACGCCTTCGCCGAAGGTCACGGTGAGCGTGTCATACTCCTTACCCTGGAAGGTGCTCTTACCCGAGTCCGCGACGTTCACGCCGGGATCAGCAAGAACGAAGGGAAGGCCGATGAAGTAGAAGGACCCCAGATTGACAAAACGCGAGGGAAGGCCGGAGGATTTCGGCCCGGGGACCGACCAGGCGTTCTCCCCATCAAAGCCGACGGTATAGCCGGGGCCTTCGATGCGATTCTGGCGCGAAACGAGATCGACCGTGGAACGGTTTTCCTGGGCGATCTGTTCACTGAGCGGGAAATCCTTCATGGTGTAGGCGAGAGTGCCGAAGGACTGCCATTTATCGAGGCCACCATGGGCTTCGAGAACCTGGGCGAGCCTGGCTTGGCCCGCATCATCGGCAGCGTGCAGGGTGGAGAAGCCAAGGCCCGTGAAGGTGATGGCGGCAAGGAGAAGGGCGCGAGCGCCGGAACGAGTGTTGAAAGATGGGTTCATGATCTTTTGACCGAACGGTTGGTAAAATAGAATCCTGATTGCTTGGATTAGGTTGAGTTAAGGTTTGATCGGCTAAACAAGGGCAACGGCGGGCTAAGGCGCGCTGTCCGAGTTATTTTACCGAACGTTCGGTAAAATGCACGAGAAGGGTGGTTTATTCCGGAGAATCGAACTTTTGGGGAACGATTGGAGGGGTGAGGGAGAGGCGGGGCACATCACAATATCGCCCAAAAGGCTTTGGAATGCATCCCGTCCGGGACGTCCGGAACGTCCGGCTTAAAAAAAAATCAATCAAAGGCAGGATTATTGTAGCGGATGAGGAAAACGACCGTTCCCGCGAAGGCGGCGAGGACAAAGACGCTGATGATGAGATTGACCCAGCGATTGCCGTGATGGAGACGGCCGGAGGGGTTAACCCGCGGAAGGGGCTTGGGGGTGGCATCACTGGGGGTGCGCGTGATGAGATCGGCAAGGAAACGGGAAGGAATGGCAAAGTTCAGGGCCTGGCCGCGGGTATCCGTGGCGAAGATGACGCCGATAACCTCGCCATCCAGATTCATGAGGGGTGAGCCGCTGGAGCCGGGGGAGATATCGGCATCCGTGAGAAAAACCGGTTGGCCCTCCTCCTCCGTGAGGCTGGTGATGTCCCCGCGGGAAACGACCTGCTTGAGGCGTCCCCGGGGATGACCGACGAGCATGACCGGATCACCGAGGCGGACGGAGTCACTGCTGCCGATGGGCAGCTCCGGGAAAACTGAGCGAGCCTCACGATCCCGCCGAACGACCTTGAGCAGGGCGAGATCGTTCCTGTCATCGGCGGCAAGGAACCGGGCCTCGAATTCGCGGCCGTCTTCGAGCTGGACCTTGGCGGTCTCACCGTCGGCGATGACATGCAGATTGGTCGCGACCCAACCATTACTGCGGACAAAAAAGCCGGTGCCGGAGCCCTCGGCGCGGCCAGCATTTTCCACGATGACGCGGACGACGGCGGGCTGGACATCTTCCAGAATATCCGACCAGCGCGGGGCAGGGACGGTGCTAACGTCTGGATCCTCTGCGGGATCCTGCGAGAGGGCGCGGAAGGGCATAAAGAGGACAAGCAGCCAGACGGCGGCGAGCGCACGGAGGGGAGGACGTTGAAAGAAAGACATCGTCATGGACGGGATGGCATGGAGGCGGACACAGGTGATACGGTTGCGCAGGCAGGCTGGAGCGTAAAGGGAGCTTTGTGTAAACATGCGGCAAGATGAGGATGGAAATCTGAGCGCGGGCCGGTATTCTGAGGCTGCCGTGTTTGAAATCAGCTTTAACGAGATCAGTGCGCGAGAAATGTCTGCGCTGCCGAAGCACCTGCAACTGCAGCTGATGGCGGAGTTTGAGGTGGGACAAGACGATCTGGAAGGGCTCGCCCGGGGGGAAGACGAGCGTTTTGGCATCGTGGAGCGTGAGGGCAAGCGGATCTACCGGTTCCGGACGAAGGAATACCGGATTTATTTTGAGGTGGTGGGAGAGTCGATCATCGTTCACCGGGTGCTGAGCCGTAACACATTTCGCGATTTCCTTTATCGAACCAAATTGCCGACACCGACGAGTGACGGCGAAGACAGCGAACTGGGTCAGGCGCGAGAATTTTGGGAGTTGATCGAAGAAGGTCAGAAGTCCCGGCGGGCGCCATGATCCATCCCGAGCGCATGCAAGATCCCCCGAAAGACAGTGAAAAGAGGACCAGCACGACCGAACAACCCAGAAAGAAAGGGCCGCCGACGAAGCTGGTGCCGTCAAAGAGAAAAAGCCCGCGCCTGCTCATCATGGGGGTAGCTCTGGCGCACGTGATTGTCTTCGGGATTCTTTTTGTGAACCGCGATCATCTGATCAACAAGCCGGAGCACCGGCCACGCCCGAATTTTAAACATCAGGAACGGGTCTACGAAGATCTGGAGACGGGCGAGCTGACGCGCATCCGGCATTTCACGGTATCGACCGATCTGGAAGATACTCCGGAAGAAAATCCGGCGGAACCCGAGGTAGAAGGGCCCGGTCAGGAGATCGAGGAGACGGCGATCTCCAGCCCGCTGCGCGACGACCCGTGAAAGATCAGAAACCGGCAACACGAAGGCGCATTTCGGCATGAAAGATTGGATAAATGATGTGGTGCTAAAGGAAGACCTGCGGCTGGAAGAATTTCCCATCGCGCGTGAAAAGATCTTTATGGCGCATGCAGGGGTGACCGTTTTGCCGCGGGTGGTGGCGCGGGGGATGCAGGATTATATTGAAAAATGTGCGCTGAATGATCAGGAATTCGACGGTGTTCTCAAAGTGTTTGAGGAGACGCGGAGGCTGAGCGCGGAGTTGATTGGGGCGGAGCCGGAAGAAATCGCCCTGCTTGGGCCGACTTCGCTGGGGTTGAGTTTATTTGCCAATGGCCTGGATTGGGAGCCGGGCGATGAAGTGGTCTGTTATCCGGATGATTATCCGGCCAATGTTTATCCGTGGATGGATCTGAAACGGCATGGAGTGAAGGTGAATTATCTGAAGCCGGGACATCTGGGAGAATTAACCCCGGAACTGGTAGAAGCGGCGCTGACCGAAAAAACGAAGCTGGTGGCGCTGGCGAGCTGCAATTTCCTGGGCGGCTACCGGATCGACATTGATACGATTGGAAAAATGCTGCACGAACGCGGGATTTTGTTTTCCCTGGACGCCATTCAGACGGTAGGGGCGTTTCCGACGCGGGTGGATCATGTGGATTTTCTGAGCGCGGATGCGCACAAATGGATGCTGGGGCCGATGGCGATCGGGATCGTGTATGTGGCGAAAGAGCATTTTGAGAGGTTGCGTCCCACCCTGCTGGGGGCATGGAATGTGAACTCGCCGAATTTCATTACGCAAAATGAAATTCAATTGCCGGCGAGCGGACGCCGATATGAGCCGGGCGTCTTGAACGCGGCCGGAATTTACGGGATGCGCGAAGCGCTGAAAATGATTCTTGAAACGGGAATCGACCGGATCGCGTCACGCTTACTTGAGCTGAAAGAGTATCTCACGAGCCGGTTAGAATCACGCGGCTACGAGATTGTGCCACCGGTCAGGGGGGAGAGTGCATCAAGCATTACGACTTTTCGCAAAGGGGAGGCGGACGAAAAAATGGCGGAAACTTTTCGGCGCCTGAAAGAAGCGCATGTTTCATGCAGTCACCGGCACGACCGTGACGGGAAAGATTACATTCGGCTGAGTCCACATTTCTGGAACACGCACGAAGAGATCGACCGGGTAATGGCGGCGCTGGAGTGAGGTGCGAACTCACCTCAATGATTGCGGCCGAGGGCTTCTTTCCAAGGCAGCGTATTGACGACATCATCCCGGGTGAGCCAGCCTTTCCGGGCGATCTGCACGCCAAACCAGAGCGCCTGGAGAGAGGAAACGGAGTGCGCATCCGGATTGATGGCGCATTTCACGCCGAGATCTTTTGCGGTGGGCCACCAGCGCCAATCCATATCGAGCCGGTGGGGATTGGCATTTAATTCCACGATGACATTGCGATCCGCGGCGGCCTCTAGAACGGCGTGAAGATTCACCGCATAACCATCCCGCTGCAGGAGGAGCCGCCCGGTCGGGTGACCTAACATGGTGACGAGCGGATGCTCGAGGGCTTTAATGATGCGGTTGGTCATGGCGACTTCGCCGATGGTAAAAGCGCCGTGGACACTGGCAACGACATAATCACATTCCGCCAGAACGTCATCTTCCAGATCGAGAGAACCGTCACGCAGGATATCTACTTCGATGCCTTTGATGAGCCGGAAATCATTTCCTTCTTCTTTAAACTGGGCGTTGAGTTCATCAATGCGGACCAATTGTTTGCGGAGCCGTTTTGCATCCAGACCATTGGCCTGCACCTGACCTTTGCTGTGATCGGCAATTCCCAGATAATCGAGGCCGAGATCCATGGCGCCCTGGGCCATGTCTTCCAAGGTGTTACGCCCGTCACTGGCCGTGGTGTGATTATGAAAAGCGCCTTTGAGATGATGGACTTCGATCAGCTCAGGAATTCTTTTCTTGCGGGCGGCCTCAAATTCCCCGCGGTTTTCCCTGAGTTCGGGGGGAACCATGGTAAGGCCGAATGCTTCGTATAGCTCTTCCTCCGTGTTGACATTGGGAATGGGTTCGGGTTTTCCCTTAAAATCCTCCAGTGCAGTGATGGCATATTCATTGAGGGTCCAGCCACGCTGGCGGGCCATGCCGCGGAGCTCGACATTATGTTCTTTACTGCCGGTAAAATAAACGACGGCGAATGGGTAGGCCTGATCATCAACGAGGCGCAGATCACACTGCAAACCACGGTCCAGACGGACACTGACCTTGGTTTTACCCTTGGCCTCCACGCTTGCAATGGCGGGGTGCTCTGAGAAGGCGTTGGCTACTTCCTCCGGTGCATTGGTGGACACGATAATATCGATATCATGCACCGTTTCCTTGCGGCGCCGGTAGCTGCCGGCGAGACTGACCTGATTCACGGCTGGGTGCTCGCGAAGAAAATTATAGAGTTCATCCGCGACCGCCGCGACGTCACCCAGGCGAAAACGGCCGGCATGGGCGCGGCTTTGCTTGATGGACTTAACGAGATTTTCCTGGGTCTTTTTCCCGAATCCCTCCAGCTGAGCCACTTTGCCAGCGTGGATCGCGTCTTCCAAATCAGAAATCGATTCAATCCCCAACTCATCATAAAGGATTTTAATCTTCTTTTCGCCAAGTCCCTGTAATTCAAAAAGTTCGAGCAAACTTTCAGGAAACTGCTCCAGGAGTTTATCGTAAAATTCCAGTTTGCCAGTCTGAAAATAGATTTTGGCCTTTTCCGCGATGGATTTTCCGATGCCCTCGGTCTCGGTGAGTCTATCCTCCTCAATATCCCTGGCCAAATCACCGCTGTAACCTTCAAAGGCATGCGCCGCATTTTCGTAAGCGCGCGTTTTGAAAGAGCTTTCCCCTTTGATTTTCAGCAACCGGGAAATGTTCTCAAAAAGTTCAGCAAGTTCTTTGGCAGAGACAGTCTTGGCCATGGTTAATGAAGGATGAGCGAGAAGAAGAAGAAGAAGAAGATCGGTAATCGGAACTTGCCAGCCAGAAAGGAACGCCGAGGGAACTCAGACCGGACGCCTGAGGACGCGGGTTTGACAAGCCTGTGCCAGGAAAATCGCCCGAAAGCGGTCGTAGTCTGAATCCTTATCCGAGCTGACGATGGTGTATTGAAATTCCTGCCACCGCTGAATCTCTTCACGGGCATTTTCAATGCGCCGGACAATCGTTTCAGTGGAATCACTTCGGCGGCCTTCGAGGCGGTGACGGAGTTGTTCGAGGCTGGCCGGCATGATAAAGATATCTGTGAGCACGTTTTGGAGAGAGGAGTCTTTGTATTTCCGAATTTGCCGGGCACCCAGAGTATCGATCTCCAGGAGCACATCCCTCCCTGCCTGCATGGGCCGGAAAACATGATCCTTGAGAGTCCCATAGTAGTTCCCGTGGACCTCCGCGTATTCGAGGAAGAGATGTTCCTGCAATTTTTCTTCAAACTGCGACCGGGTCAAAAAATAATATTCGCGCCCGTCCACCTCGCCGGGCCTTGGAGGGCGCGTTGTGCAGGAGACCGAAAAATCCAGGGAGAACTCGTCACGGATGCGGCTGCAGAGCGTGGTTTTCCCCGCACCGGATGGAGCGGAAACAACGAAAAGTAAACCGTGTTTTCGCCAAGTGCTGGCCGGGGCGGAGAGAGGAAGGGGTGAACCGCCTGCGGAGGCTGGGATGGACTCATTCAAGGTTCTGAACCTGTTCCCGAATCTTTTCCACTTCCGTTTTGCAATCAACTACGATTTGGGAAATCTCGCTGTCATTGGCCTTGACAGAAAGGGTGTTGAACTCGCGGACCAACTCCTGGGTGAGGAACTCCAGCTTCCGTCCGATGGAGCCGCCTTCTTCCAACTGGGTCGCAAACTGCTCGAAATGACTTTCCAGGCGAATCAGCTCCTCGCTGATGTCACAACGGTCGGCAAAGATCATCACTTCTTTGCGGAGACGCTCTTCGTCCATCATCAGATCAACCCCGGCTGTCCTGAGGCGCTCCTTGAGGTTTGTGCGGTAACGTTCCGTGGCGCGCCATTTCAGGGTGGAAATGCGCTGGACCTGTTTAACGAGAAAAATGAGGCGTTTGCGGACATCCTTGACGAGAAATCTGCCTTCTTTAAGGCGCATTTCCTCAAGTTCGCCGAGCCCGCCTTCAATAGCCGGACGCATGATGGGCCAGGCGCTTTCGGCATCGATCTCCGGGGCGGAAATGGTGAGAACCCCGGGGAGCCCTAGCAGAATCTCGAGGGGCACCCGGGTTGTGCCCGGTTCATTGAGCTTCAGCTCGTCCGAAAGGCGGGTGATTTTTTGGGTAAAAACCCGAGCCAGGCCGACATTGATCTCAACGCGTTGAGAGGCATCGCTCTCGTCTCCGCCAGCCGGGACACGCTGCAGGGTGATATTGATGACCGTGCGGCCGCGGGAGAATTTTTCCCGGACCATGTCACGGATTTGCATTTCCAGGGAGACCAGCTCCTTGGGCAGATTGACGACGACCTCGTTCTGGCGCCGGTTTACAGAGGACAGTTCAGCGACGAATCTCTGTCCTTCAGCGGTGTTTTCACCACGGCCATAGCCGGTCATGCTCCTCATAATTCGCTCAGCTTAAAGGGAAAGAGCAAGTGAGGGCAAGGAGGAGCGCGCCATTTTGCTCTTGCGGAGAAGATTTTGTTCACCCGCAATAGATGAATGTTGCTCGCCTTTTCAACGTGCTGGAATTCCAGCCGCCACAAAAACGGACGCCCGATGATCAAAGAGATCCAGGACCGGCTTGGTTTCCAGCGGATTGAGCTGGGCCACGGCACCAGCGTTTCCCTGCTGGCGGACGTGGCGAAAATGGTCGAAAAAGGGGAGACCGAGATCGTGAGTCTCCATAATTTCTGCCCGCTGCCGGTCGAGGTCAATGGCCCCGCGCCAGACGTGTATACCTTTACGAGCCACCGTGCGCCGGAGCGTTCCCGCGCGATGCGCCTCACCAAACAGACGATCGACTTCGCGGAGCGGCTGAATGCGCGCTACGTCATCATTCACGGGGGCCGCGTCCCGATCCGTTCCTTTACGCGAAAGCTGGTCGAACTGGCGAAGCAGGGCAAAGCGTCGAGCAAACAGTTCGCGCGCATCAAGATCGAAGCGCTGCAGAAACGCCGCAAAATCCAGGGGCTTTATCTTCGCCGGACGATTGATGCCCTGAAAGAGCTCTGTGAGTATGCGGAGCAGAAGGGGGGGATCAGGCTAGCGCTGGAAAGCCGTGACACGCTGGAAAAGATCCCCCTGGAAGATGAGCTGAGCTTCATTCTGGACGAGGTAAATTCGCCCCTGCTGGGCTATTGGCATGACTGGGGTCATACTCAGATCAAAGAAAATCTCTTCGCCGTGAATCACGAGGAATGGCTGCGCGAATGGGGCCCTCGTGCGCTCGGCTGCCATCTGCAGGACACCCTGTGGCCGGACGACGATCATCGGCTGCCGCTGCGGGGCCAGATCGACTTCAAGAGACTGGTGCGTCATTTTTTGCCCGGGGTGCCGTTTGTCTGGGAGTTGAGCCCGCGCTGCAAGGCGGATGACATTATCGCGGCGCGGGAGGCCTGGGTGGAGTGCTTCGGCGAGGCCCCTGCTTGACATCGGGGGTCAGTCCGCTACGTGCTGGAACCTATGACGACAACTGCACAAGGCCACCCCTCCCCGAACTCCCGTCCCATTCTGATTGTGGGCTCGATCGCGCTGGACGACGTCAAGACGCCGGTGACGGAACGCAAAAATCTCCTCGGCGGTTCCGCGTCTTACGCTGCGCTGGGGGCGAGTCTTTTCAGCCCGGTCAACCTGGTTGGCATCGTGGGTCTGGATTTTCCCAGTGAGCACATCGAGCTGTTTCAGCAGCGGCACATTGATCTGTCCGGCCTGCAGCGGGTGGAGGGAGAGACCTTTCGCTGGAGCGGGGAATATATGGAGAACATGAACGAACGGGAGACCCTATCCATTGCGCTGAACGTTTTTGAAGATTTTCGCCCGGACCTGCCACCCGTATATGAGACGACCCCGTTTGTTCTGCTCGGCAACATCGCACCAAGCCTGCAATCGCTCGTGCTCGACCAGGTCAAGGACCCGATCTTAACGATCGCCGACACGATGGATCTGTGGATACAAACCACACGAGAAGATCTGGACCGGCTCGTTGCGCGGGTGGATGTGCTGATTCTGAACGATTCTGAAGCCGATCTGCTTACCGGCCATCGCAATCCGATTAAAGCGGCCGAAACGATTCTGGCGAGAGGCCCGAAATATGTGTGCGTAAAAAAAGGAGAACACGGCGCCATACTGGTGGGCAAAAATGAGGGAGAATTCTTCTCGACGAGTGCCTATCCGATTCAGGACGTGCTGGATCCTACAGGCGCAGGAGATACTTTTGCGGGTGGTTTCGCCGGATACCTGGCTTCTTCTGAACAACAGACGCCCAGCTTTGCGGACATGCGTCAGGCGGTGGTGTATGGCACAGCACTGGCGAGCTATAACGTGGAAAGTTTCAGCGCAGAAAAAATCCGGACCCTGCAACGGCCGGACGTTGAAAAGCGGGTAACCGAATTGCGAGCGATCACGCAGTTCTGAATTCCGCGGCGTCTACTGCGGTGAAACAATAGGCGGCCATCTTGCGATGAACTTTTCCGGATGAGGCCCTCAAACGAGTCTCCGAGCGCTCATCCTCACTCCTGAACGTTGAAAGATACACCACACCCCATGACGAATCGAGTCTTTGCAATCTACGCATCCGCCCTCTTTGGCGTGATGCTCTCTCTGGGACTGGCGCGCAGTGGCTACGGCGCGTTTCTCTGGATCGAGGCGGAAAGCGCCGCGGAAAAGGAAGTTTTTCCCAATCCCTGGTGGGAGGGCGTGAGAAGGAAGGGATTATCCGGGGAGGATTTTGTCGCGAGCTTTTCCGAACCACAAAATGAACGTGGCTCGGTCACGTATAAATTCGAGGCACCGGAAGCCGGTGAGTATGAACTTTGGATCCGGGGCGCAATGAACGGGCTGGCCTATGAATTAAATGGCGGCGGCCAGGTTGAGATCAGCACGGGTGATATCAAGAAAGAGGACAACCAGAAACGAAATGAATTTCGAGACGCCCAGCGTAAATATGAGCGGGAAAAACAACGAGATCAAGATGCTGAACTGGAGGAACCCGTCCAGCCACAGGCCCGCTACCAGGATGAACGCAACCTGGCGATCGATGGCACAACGGACGCACGTTACTATGCCTGGATCAATCTCGCCTCAGTCGAACTTCAGGCGGGACAAAATACCCTGAAACTCTGGTTGGGGCCGAAACGGGAAAAGCCAGAAGAAAAACCTTACGGCGCGGTTGATGCCATTGTTCTGACCAATGAAGGTTTCCAGCCGAATGGCCAATTTAAACCCGGACAGGAGAATCCCAATATCGTTCCTTTTGTCGAGGAAAACTATTGGGCTTTTGACATGGAAGAGGATTCCTTCAGTGACGAAGCCGTCATTGATCTGCGCTCCATGAACGAAAAGGTCGCTGGCGAAAATGGATTCATTAAATTGAGCGAAGATAAAATGAGTTTCCTGCGCGGGGACGGTCAGCCAATCCGGTTCTGGGGAGGCTCAGAATATCATCAACGCGAGGCTTGGGACCGGCACGGCTTTTATAGTTCTCAGCTTGAACAGGCGGAGGAAGCAGGTAACGCGGAGCGAGCGGAACAGATCCGCCAGCAAATGAAGGAAACTCGCGAGGCGGGGATAGAGAGTATCCATCACAAAGCAAGATTCCTGGCGAAGCGCGGTGTAAACATCGTTCGCTGGCACGGTCACCTTCCGAAGAATCTGCACCGGAACGAACGTGAAAAAGGCAAGACCTCATCGCTTTCAGAGGTTGATGAGGTAAACCTGGAGAAGGCATTTCTTCTGGTCGCAGCGATGAAGGAAGCGGGGATTTACACGATTCTGTCGCCGTATTGGGGATCTCACACGGACATCGAACCATCCTGGAATCTGAAGTATCATCCGGAAAATGGCAATCTGGCCGCCCTGGTGTTTTTCAGTCCAGAAATTCAGGATGCCTACAAAAGCTGGTTAAGGGAACTCTACACGCGCGAGAATCCTTTTACAGGCATACCGCTCAAAGACGATCCGGCGGTAGCGATCATTCAACTGCAGAACGAGGACAGCATGCTTTTCTGGACCATGCAGCGCGTGGGCGGCGAAGCAGAAAACCTGTTGCGCAAACAATTCGGCGAATGGCTAAAAAATAAATATGGCTCGATGGATGCCGTGAAAGAGCGGTGGCAGGGCTGCACAGAAGGCTACCTGAAGGACGATTTTGATAAGGCCATGCCGGATTTATTTATGGTCTGGGAGTTCACAACCGACGCCATGAATGAAAAGGCGGAGCGCCCGGGTTTTCTCGAGCGCCGCGCCGACCAGTTGAATTTCTTTGGCGAAACGATGTATAATTTCAACAAGGAGATCGGGCGCTATCTAAAGGAAGATCTAGGATGTAAACAGCTCGTCAACGCAGGCAACTGGAAAACGGTTGATCCCATCCTGGTCGAGGACGTTGAGCGCTGGGCATATACCGCAAATGAAGTCGTCGCAAAGAATCACTACTTCGGTGCACTCCATACCGGCCGGACCCGTGGCTGGCAGATCCTGCGGGACAATATCTTTACTAATAAATCCGGTACAAAGGTGCCGATGGACCTCCCGACAAACTGCAAGCAGGTGGTGGGTCATCCCTTTATCATTCCGGAAAGCCTCTGGGTGCCCCCGAACCGGTATGAAAGTGAAGGACCGTTGATGATTGCTTGCCAGCAGAGCCTGAATGGGGTGGATACTTTTTACTGGTTTGCCAGTGGAACCAAAGAATGGACGCCCGCCGCGAGTGGCGGTTCTCTACCAAAATGGAACTACACATCCCCCATGCAATTGGGACAATTCCCGGCGAATGCCGTGCTCTGGCGGAAAGGTTATCTTAAGGAGGGTAAACCGGTGGTGATCGAACGTCGTCCGCTGGAGGATCTTTGGGATGGCACCAAACCGATCGTAGGTGAAGGCGGCTCCTTTGATCCGAACCGCGACTCTGGAAATGCCGCGCCCGACATTGAATTGGACAGTCCTGTCGATGAGAAAGTGTTCCTCGTGGGGCCGGTGCATGTGGAGTATGGCAAGCCCGCTGAAGAAACTTTCATCGCAGATTACGAAAAATTTATCGATGAAGAGAACGGCATCGTCCGGGCCAACACCGGTGAGATTGAAATACATCACAAAGAGGGAATCTACAAAGTGATGTCACCTAAAGCGCAGGGAGCCGCCGGGTTCCTGGGTGAAGCGGGTGAAATTGATCTGGGAGAGGTAAAGATTAATTGCAGGAATGATCACGCCTCGGTTGTGGTGGTTTCGCTGGATGACAAACCGATTGCCGAATCAGAGAAGCTGCTCCTGCAAACGGGCACCTATCAGCGGCCCAAGGGATTCACCACGGAGAAGATCGAGTTGGTCATCAAGGAAGAGCCAACCGAAGCTTTTCGGATTATGGATGTGGGTGATGAAGACGCGCCGTGGCATATCCGTAAAGCGGAAGGCAAGATTTCCATAAAGAATAGCGTAGTCCAGAGTGCCGTGGTTTTGGATGCGAACCTGATGGACACAGGTCGAAGCACCAGCGTGAAAAAGGACGGTGAATGGCTGGAAGTGCAGCTTCCAGAAGACACTCTTTATGTTGTGCTGAAGAAATAATCGCACCCTACCAGCATTTCCGCTGAACTTGCACAAAAGCGTCCGGTGAAGTTACCGGGCGCTTTTTCATTTCTGGCGGGCGGAGAATTCTTCGCGGCCCCGTTTGCGCGCCTCAAGGATGCGGCGGCGTTCGGGCGTCAGTTCCTGATGGCAAATCGCACAGCAAATCCCCTCTTCAAAGAACTCGCTCTGCTTATCGTTGTTATCAAGGGGGCGCCCGCATCCCCAGCAAATTTCGTGTCCGCCCGCTTTCAATCCATGCGAAACAGAAACGCGTTCATCAAAAACAAAACATTCTCCCCGCCAGGTGCTTTGTTCTTCCGGAATTTGCTCAAGATAAGAGAGGATGCCGCCTTTCAGGTGGTAAACTTTTTCAAAGCCTTGACCGAGAAGATATGACGAAGCTTTCTCACACCGGATTCCTCCCGTACAGAACATGGCGATCTGTCTATGCCGGGCAGGGTCAAGGTGCTCCGCGACATATTCAGGGAACTCCCGGAAGCTTTCGATCCCCGGATTGAGCGCACCTTGAAAGGTTCCTATCGCTACTTCGTAATCATTGCGCGTATCAATCAGCAAAACCTCGGGATCCTGAATCAGCTCATTCCATTTCTCCGGTTCGATGTAATCTCCCACCACTTTCACAGGGCTGACGTCCGCCTGGCCCAGCGTGACAATTTCCCGCTTCAGGCGGACTTTGAATTTCTGAAAGGGCGGTGCCATCGCCCCGCTGAATCTAGCGGTCAGATCTTCCAACCCTGATACCGTAGAGAGCGCGCGGAGAAATTCATGGACCTGCTCGCCTTCGCCGCAGACCGTTCCGTTGAGCCCTTCCTCGGCAATGAGCACCGTTCCACATAACCGCAATTCTCTGCCCCGGGCGCGCAGTTTCCTCTGCAAAGCAGATAAACCGCTGAGCGTGACAAATTTATAAAAAGTTGCCACACTCAAAGGGTAAGCCCCGGAATGTACTGGAGAATTATTGTTCACCTGAAAAGGAATACTGCGTAATAACGGACGGACGTGCAACCTTAGCTGATTACATTGACCGGTGCAGCTGGCAAGTGGTTCAGCTCCCTGATTTCACGTGCATTAGAACATGAACCTCGCTTCCCAAGAAGCTCCCATCGCAGCGGTTTCAACACCCTTCGGTGAGGGTGCAATCAGCATGGTGCGGCTAAGCGGCCCAGGCGCCATTGATCTGGCCGCAACCCTTTTCAAGCCCAAGGGGCGTCAAATGAGTGACAACCTGACGCTGCGGGAAATCCCACACGGTGAACGCCTTTTCGGCACAATCTCCGACCCGTCCAGCGGCTTACCAGTCGATGAAGTTGTCATCGTGCCCCTTCGCGCCTCACGCACCTTTACCGGGGAGGACATGGTTGAGATCACGGGTCACGGCGGCATCCTAGTCACCCAGAAGGTCCTGCAGGCTTGCCTGCATGCAGGGGCTCGCGTGGCGGAACCGGGTGAGTTCAGCCAGCGTGCCTTTCTGAATGGCAAAATTGACCTGACCCAGGCAGAGGCCATCATGGATCTCATTTCCGCCCGGACGGAGCTCGCCATGCGCGCAGCCCAAGAGCAACTCGAAGGGCGGCTCGGTCAGGAGATCTGTGCTTTGCGTGAACAGTTGATTGAGCTCATTGCTCATCTCGAAGCCTATATTGATTTTCCGGAGGAAGGCATTGATCCAGACACCGGCACGGCGATGGACGAACGTATGGAGAGGATCACCGGGCACATCGGACAATTGCTGGCGACGGCCGATGAAGGGCGAATTCTGCGGGAAGGGGTGCGCACGGTGATTGCCGGGGAACCAAACGCAGGCAAAAGCAGCCTGCTCAATTGCCTGCTGGGATTCGAGCGGGCGATTGTCAGCCACAGTGCCGGCACGACGCGGGACGTCATCGAAGAATCAATTAATATCAAAGGTGTGCCCTTTAATCTTATCGATACGGCGGGATTGCGCGATGATTCACGTGATGAGATTGAACTCGAAGGCATGCGTCGCACCCGAGAGCAAATCCAACGCGCGGATGTTATTCTCCTGGTCGCGGACCTCACCCGGCGTCGCCCGGAATGGATTGCTGAGATTCAATCGGAGCACCCGTCCCGAACCGTGCTGGTGCTGAATAAAGACGACCTGCCCGCGCATGAAGATTGGCGCTCGGATGAGGAAAATGTCCGCGTCTCCTGCCTCAGAAATACCGGCATTTCTGAGCTGGGCGAAAAACTCTTTCAGCAGGCAACCGGAGGAAAATTGCAGATCCACGACAGCGCCGTCACTGTAAATACACGTCACCGTCAGCATTTAGAGAAAGCGCTGAGCGCGCTGAAACAAGCGAGGGAAGCCTTTGATAAAGGGGAAGGATTATCTCCGGAATTCGTCGCGGTAGATCTTCGCGAAGCGATGGATCACGTCGGTGACATCGCTGGCCGGGTTGACGCGGAAGAAATTCTTGGCGCCATCTTTAGCCGATTCTGCATCGGAAAATAAGTTCTGTTTAGCGATAAGGAAATATCCAGCGCAGAAGCCAAAAAGTTTTCCAAAGTGGGCGGGGGCGGGGCTGCGGCCGGGCCGCCCTGGCCTGCTGCGAAAGGATCTTCCAATCAAAGTTCAGAAACATCCTGCTCATGGCAGATTCTGGCCCATAAGCGGCAACTTCCAGTTCCTTGCGCTTGTCGATGGGCGTATTCCGCGCCAGAGACCGGTCCAGGGTATGATAGGATTTTCTGTAATCGATGTCCCGCCGCTTAAAGCTGCGGTATTGCTTCGGCAGATAACGTTGCCGTGACCCATGATATTTCTGCAGCTTGACAAAGCGGTAATCATCCGCCCCGTGTCCTCCGCAGAACTCTTCATCATAACCAAAAAACCGCATGAACCGCCCGCGCGACATAAAAAACGAGTTCGGGTGCCCTTTCATCCGCTCACCGTTCTTGTCCGTCCGGTAGATTTTAAAAAAATCGCGATCCGGATTTTTGCGCGCGATCATGTGAGCAAGGGTCGCTTCCGGAAACTCGTGGTCCAGATCGGTTAATAAGAGTTTGTCGGACTTGGCATAGGTCACACCTAAATTTCGTGCGCCCGGATTATTCCACGGAATATCCTCCGTTATTTTCAGCCAGGTCAAATTGAGATTAAACTTCGGGACGGCGTACTCTACCGGAGAACCATCATCGACAATAATAAACTGCAGCCGATCCAGCACCTCCGGAGAATAGTCTTCATACCGGCGCAGCAGACTCTCCACCGAGTCGATATTATCCTGATTACAATAAAAATGGGTAATGTAGGACAATTGGATATGCCCACGATCCTCCGGGCGCAGCGGCGCCTGCCGGGTGGCCTCGGCTAAGTTGGTGGCCAGAGGCGCTTCAGTCTGGGGCATGATGGGCGCGGTTTGCTGCTGGGACATCGCGCTACTTTCCATGCCGCAAGCGGCTTGTCGATTCCCCATATTTCCAGTTCAATAGGTCGCCTCGCCCAATGACATGGAGGTTGGAGCCATGACAGAAAAAATGCCTAGCGAAGATCACGAACAGCCGATGCCAGCCCGCACCTGTCTTCGGCGGGAACATTGGGTCGATGACCGTCTGGAAGTTATCGAGTATTCGCCGCCGGAAGGGGTTGAGCCACTGAATGTTCCGCCGCTCCTGTTCATCCATGGCGCCTGGGCAGATGAAGGCACCTGGAAGCACACCTTTGGACCATGGTTTGCTGAGCGCGGCTACCGAGGCTTCGCTCTCAGCCTGCGAGGTCATGGAAAGAGCAAGAATCCCGGCTGGCTCAGGCTGGTGCGGATTCGAGATTATGTGCAAGACGTGGCTGCTGTGGCGGACTGGCTGCCGAGAAAGCCGATTCTTATCGCCCTCAGCATGGGCGGTTTCGTCGCGCAGAAGTATCTCGAAGACCATGAAGTGCCTGGTGCGGTTCTCCTCGCACCCGCACCCCGCGAGGGCACAAAGGAGGTGAACCGGAAATTCTGGAAGGACCGCCCGCTGCGCATGGTGCAGAGCTATCTGACTTTCAGCGCGGATCCCGTCATGGCCACGCCCGAGCTCAATCACCGCTCCTGCTTTGCGCCAGATATGCCGAAAGACCAGAGCTACCAGTTCTGGCTCGACCGCGGTCCGGAAAGCGTCATCGCCCAGCTGGACATGGCGTTTCTTGATCTGCCAAAACCGGAGAAGGTGCACTCTCCCCTGCTCATTCTGGGCGGTGAACTGGACTGGTTTTTTCCGCCAGAGATTACGCGGCGTACCGCGCAGGCTTACGGCACGGAGGCGATTATTATCTCCGGGATGGCACATGTCATCCCGCTCGACCCGCGCTGGAAACAGGCAGCCGAAAAGATTGATGACTGGGTGCGGGGTCTGGGTATAGAGGATGAGCGGAGCGTGTAGGTTATGCTCCCGCCACGCGCGGCATAGGAAGCGGTTCCTTGATCATTTCCGCGTGAATCAGCTTAAGCAAGAGCGCGGATTTAAGGCCCTGAGAATCCGGGTCATCCCAGAGATTATTGAATTCCCCGGGATCATCCTCCAGGTCAAACAGCTCACCATAGTCGTGATCAAAATAGCAGGTGAGTTTATAGCGGTCCGTGACCAGCGTCTTGACATGGATGGTCGTTGGCTGGTGCCGGTTCTCGACCGTGATATGGTCACGCACCGTTTCTTTTTCACCCTTCCACACCGGGGTCTGATCAACTCCAGTCATTTCACGTGGCGGCTCGATGCCACATAGACTGAGAAAGGTTTTCGGGTAATCAACCAGGGTTTGCAGCGCGCTGCTCTCCCGTCCTTCTGGAAAATGGCCCGGCCAGGAAACGATCATCGGCACGCGGATCACATCTTCATAGTGAAACGGTCCTTTCGCGATCAATCCATGGTGTCCATAGAAATGTCCATGATCCGAAGTAAAAATGACGATGGTATTCTGGGCTATACCAAGATCTTCGAGTTTATCAAGAATGCTCCCAATATATTTATCGGTGAAACTCATCATCCCGTAATAAATGGCGATATCCCTGGCGAGCGCCTCCCGGTCGTGCCGGTGCGAACTGAATCCGTGCATACCATTTCCCTCCGCTTCCTGATAGGTCGAGAAATCAGGGTGCTCGGTTTGCGTCATCCCAAAATGCGGCGGGTTTCTCTCATGCTCACCGGGCTTGCCTTGCGGGACAGTCAAATTCGCCGGATCATACATTTTATCCCATGGCTCCGGCACGAGATAGGGAGGATGAGGATCGGGAAAACTCGCCCACATAAAGAAGGGCGAATCCTGCCCTGCATACTGCTCCATCAGCGCGTTTGTCCGCTCGGCGATCCAGGTATTGTAATGAAATTCCTCCGGCATGGTCCAGGTATGCTCCTGGCCCGGATTTACCGTTCCTTTTCCGTCATAGTCAAAAATATGCGCGCCCAGCTTGTTCTGAAAATGACGCGGCCACTCCGTAAATCCCTTTTGTTCCATCCAGATGGCATAATGCTCACCCACATGACATTCATCGGCGTGATTGCGCACCAATTCAAAATCGCGAAAGCCATAAAACGGCCCTTTGTAGTTTCTCCAGAAATCGAGATCACGCAGGGTTGGATAGCTTTCCAGGCTGCGGTACTTCGGATCATCTTTCAGTCCGGAGAAATGTGCTTTGCCTACCAGCCCCGTGCAATACCCGCGCTGATGAAAAACCTCACCGATCGTCAGCTTATCCTCGAACAATTTTGTCCCCAGTGAATAGGCCCCGTGCTGGCTGGGATACTGTCCCGTGATCAGTGAAGCACGCGTAGGCGTACAGGTTGGATTCGGGCAATATGCCCGCGTGTAGATCGTGCCCCGCGCGGCCAGCCGGTCAAGTTGGGGCGTCTGAATCTCTGGGTTTCGACAACCGAGAGTATTCCAGTGCTGCTGATCTGAAGTAATGAGAAGGACGTTGGGACGGGCAGGATTCGGCATCGGGCTGAGATTAACTACGCGGCGGCTTCAGTTTCGGAGGAAGGCACCGTGACGCTTTCGCGGAGGGTCGTCCCTTCATTATAGGTCATAATGACGGGCTCATCATCTGTAACGAGAACGGAGTGTTCAAAGTGCGCGCTGAGGCTGCCGTCTGTTGTGCGGACGGTCCATCCATCCGGCATTTCATAGGTTTCATACCCGCCGAAATTCACCATCGGTTCAATGGCCAGAACCATTCCGGGCTTCAATCGGGGTGAGGATCCGCGTTCGACAAAATTCTTTACCTGAGGCTCTTCATGTAGTTTCCGGCCGACCCCGTGGCCCACATATTGTTTCACGATGGACATGCCATGGCTTTCGCAATAATCCTGAATTGCGCGTGACACTTCGCGCAGACGGTTTCCCGCTCGCGCCTTTTCAATTCCGCGAAATAACGATTCGCGCGTCACAACGAGAAGTTTCTCTGCCTCTGGGGAGATCCTTCCGACCGCGATCGTGGTGGCATTGTCCCCCACCCAACCGTTTTTGTGCACACCAACATCTACTTTCACGATGTCACCGTTTTGAATCTTCCGATCACCGCCAATGCCGTGAACGACCTCGTCATTGACGCCGATGCAGATGTTTCCGGGAAACCGGCGGCCACGAACGCGATAGCCGAGAAAGGCGCTGCGGGCGTCGTGCTCTTTGATCAGTTGCGCGGCGTAGGCATCCACTTCACCGGTCGTCATCCCTGGCTGAATCATCGTCTTGATCCTGGCCAGGATGTCACTGGCGCAGTCACAGGCGACTTTCATTTGCTCAACGTCCTGTTGGGATTTGATCGGGATCATGGCTGTGCGCGAGGGCTAAAACAGATGAGCGCATACCTTAGAATCAAAATCCCCGGAGAGCAAATGGCAGGGGCTGGTTAACGCAGTGAGCGAATGATGCGCTGATGCACCTCATCAATCGCGGTATCGGCATCAATCCGGTGCAGTAAACCGCGTCCCTCGTAAAATGGAATAAGAGATTCCGTGACCTCATGGAATGTCCCAAGCCGCTTGCGGATGGTATCCGGATCATCATCTGCTCGCCGGGTCATGGCCCGGCCACAATTGGCACAGAGTGGCAAAATGGATTCGCGAGGATTGCTGAGGCGCGAGGTGCGTTCGCAGCCTGGACAATAGATCCGGCTGAGAATTCGTTCGATCACCACTTTGTCCGGGACCTGCAGATAAACCGCGGCCAGCAGGGGTTGCTCCATGCCGTCGAGGAGCTGCTGCAACTGCTCACCCTGGGCGATATTGCGCGGAACGCCATCCAGAATGAAAGCGCCATGCTGCTGCTCAACCCAGCGGCCGATAATGCGCATGATGAGTTCATCCGGGACGAAATTTCCTTGGCTGATAAGGTTGTCGACTTCCTTGCCGAGAGCGGTGCCGTGGCTGACCTCAGTCCGGAGCATGGCGCCGGTGGAACCTGTGGGCCACCCGAAGTCACGCTTGAGTAGGGCGGCCTGGGTGCCTTTGCCCGATCCAGGAGGACCGAGAAGGGTGATTCGTTTCTTTTCCGGTTCAGGTAGGGACACGCCAGTAGAGCGGAGGGTCGATCAGAGACCTGCGATAAGGATGACGATGAAAATGATGACCAGCACAGCCACCGCTGCGCTCATGAGAACCAGGCCGCGATCGTCCAGCGTTTTGCCTGAGCTGCCCCCGCGCCGGGATGCTTGGGCCCGGCCTCGCATTTTGCCTTTGCGCAGGAACCCATCGTAATGACGCTGCAGGAGCTGTGTTTCAACCTGACGCATGAGATCCAGCAAGACGCCCACAATAATCAGCAAACTGGTGCCGCCAAAGAACTGAGACGCCATAAAGGGTACGCCGAGGTTAACACTCAGCAGAGGGGGCAAGACAGCGATGATGGTGAGGAAGATCGCACCCGCGAAGGTGAGGCGGGTCATGGTGTAGTCGAGAAAGTCCGAGGTGGGTTTACCCGGACGCACGCCCGGGATGTATCCGCCGGCTTTCTTCAGGTCATCCGCGATCTGGGAAGGCTGAAATTGTGTCGCGACCCAGAAATAGCTGAAGAAGAAGATCATCAGTGCGGAGATAAGGTAATAAGGCCACTTCTCCGGGCTCAACCAATCCAGGATACCCTGCATATTGGGAATCATGCCGGCGAGTGCCTGGGGAAAGGTTAGCAGGGCTGAAGCGAAGATGATTGGCATGACCCCGGCATAGTTGACCTTCAACGGAAGGAAGCTTTGCTGACCGCCCATCACTTTGCGTCCTTGCACCCGTTTGGCATACTGCACGGTGATCTTTCGGACCGCCACCGTGATGGCAATGATTGCCGCCGTTACCCCGATAAAGAAAGCGATGAGCATGACGAGGGTAAGCGGCTTGCCGATATCATCACCCGCACCAACAATGAAGGTATTCCAGGTCTGGATTGCCGCTGCGGGCAGGCCCGCCATGATGTTGACCGTGATGATCAGGGAAATTCCGTTGCCTACCCCGCGCTCAGAGATCTGATCTCCCATCCACATGAGCAGCATGGTGCCCGCCGTAATGGTCATGACCGCCACGATGATAAAACCGGTCCCGAAATTCGGCACAAGGGGCCCGTCGAACCGGTCCGCGATCGCGACAAGAAAAGGGTTACTCGCGGGATTCTGAAGAGAGATGGCCAGAAGGTAGCCCTGAACAATACAAAGGCCCAGGGTGACCATCCGCGTATATTGCGTGATCTTCTGCTGGCCGCCTTCCTGGCGCTTGAGGCGAGCAAGTTGCGGGAACACCGCCGTCATGAGCTGCATCATAATGGAGGCGGAAATGTAGGGCATGATGCCAAGGGCAAAGATCCCCACCTGCATGAGCGCTCCGCCTGAGAAAATGTTGATCATCGCCGCCAGGCCACCGGTCTGCGGATCTTGTCGCTCCTGCTCGATGGCGTCATTGAGCATAATGGCATCCACCCCAGGCAAGGTGATCCAGGCCCCAAGCCGGATGGCCACGATCATGAGGAGGGTGAAGAGCACGCGACGGCGAAGCTCTTCGATGCGGAAGATATTGACGAAGGCGGTGATCATTGTGCGCTCGAAGCAAGCCAAGCAGGGGGTGAGGCGTCAAGCGCCAACCTCACCTGATTTTATCTGCCCTGTAGCGTCAGGAGAGTTCGACCACGCTGCCACCAGCTTTCTCGATCTTCTCGCGAGCACCCGCGCTCATCCAAAGGATCTGATGACGGACTTCCGGGCGCTCAGTACCCTTGGCATCCTTACCCGCTTTACGGACCAGCTTATGAGTTTCAACCGTCAGCGTTTTGGCCAGATCTCCCTCACCGAGCAGCTTGATGCCGTCATAGGCACCTTTGACCAAGCCGCATTCACGAAGGCTGGCCTCGTTGACGGTTGCTCCGTCATCGAAAAACAGTTCCAGCTTCCCGGCATTTACATTCACGATCTTTCGGGTGAAGCGGCCATTGGTAAACCCGCGCTTGGGGAGCTTCCGCACCATCGGCAACTGGCCGCCTTCAAAGGTGGGACGGACGCTGCCTCCCGCTCGCGCGCGTTGACCCTTGTGCCCCTTTCCAGAGGTCTTACCGAGTCCGGAACTTTCTCCGGCGCCGAGCCGTTTTTTGCGATGCCGCGCACCCTTGGCAGGACTGAGATTATCGAGCGTTAGCATGGGATTGTGTAAAAAGATTCAGGTTAAATGAGACCATCTGAATGAATGATTGATTGAAGCGTGGCATCTGCCTGTGCCGATCAACCTTCTTCATCCGGTTCAGCGCGGCGCAGACCAAAGATTTCATCCTTGCCACGCAGTTTGCCCAACGCAGTCAGAGTCGCCTTGACGACATTCGCGTGATTGTTGGAGCCGAGAGACTTGGCCAGGACATCGTGCACGCCCGCTGCTTCAAGAACTGCACGGACGCCGCCTCCAGCGATAAGTCCGGTGCCAGGGGACGCTGGCCGCAGCAGAACCCGGCCGCCGCCGAATTCACCGACAACTTCGTGCGGTATGGTGCTTTCCCGGAGAGTAACGGGGTAGAGATTCTTGCGGGCGGCTTCAGACGCTTTCCGGATACATTCGGCAACCTCATTGGCCTTGCCAAAACCGTAACCTACCATTCCCTGACGGTCACCCGCCACGACCAGAGCGCTGAAGCTGAACCGGCGCCCGCCCTTTACCACTTTGGCACAGCGATTGATGTAGACCACTTTCTCAAGCAGTTCTTTATCTTCGCCGGCCGGGACCGGTCGTTTATCTTTGAGGATGGTGGCCATATAATTAACGTTGAGAGGCTCCGCTCAGAATGGAAGGGATGTGTGTTTAGAATTTAAGGCCACCGTCACGGGCGGCGTCGGCAAGAAACTTAACTTTTCCGTGATACGCAAAACCGCCCCGGTCAAAAACGACGCTGTCGACCTTAGCGTCTTTGGCGCGCTTGGCGATTTCCTCTCCAATGGCCTTGGCGGTATCACAATTCGAACGCGGCCCGCCTTTCGGGCAAAGCGCTTTCTCGGTGGTATTGGCAGAAGCAATCGTGCGCCCGCTCGTATCATCGATGACTTGCGCATAAACGTGCTTGCCGGAAAAACTCACGGCCAAGCGCGGCCGCTCTGCCGTTCCGCTGATTTTCTTGCGGATACGGCGGCGAATTTTTGCACGAACAGACCGGCGATCGATGGTGGGCATGGCAGTAGTTTCTGAAATGTATTGAAAGAGAACTCAGCTGAATGAGAAACGATGCGATTACTTAACGCTCTTGCCTTCCTTGCGGCGGACGTATTCGCCCTCGTAGCGAACACCTTTTCCTTTGTAGGGCTCCGGCGGATGATAAGAACGGATATCCGCGGCGACTTGGCCGACGAGTTGCTTATCGATACCCTGAACAGAGATTTTGGTGTTGTCCGTTACCTCAATCGCAATGCCGTCAGGGATTGGGTAGTTAATGGGATGAGATTTCCCCAGACTCAAATTGAGTACGTTACCTTTAACCGCAGCCCGAAAACCGACGCCCTGGATTTCGAGGCGTCTCGTGAAACCTTCACTTACACCTTCAACCATATTCGAGACCAGACTGCGCGCAAGGCCGTGGGCCGCTTTGATCGGCCGGGTATCACCTGTGCGGGAAAATCTGATCCGGCCATCTTCCTCTTTTTCCGCGGAAATAGTATCCGGCAGGCGCCAGGAAAGCTTCCCTTTGGGACCTTCGACCACAACCGTGCGATCGTCACCGATGGTGACGTTCACTTTATCCGGAAGCGCGACCGCTTGATTACCGATTCGAGACATGGTGAGATTTTCTGTTTTTAAGGGAGCTGGATCATACGATGATTACCAGACCTGTGCAAGGAGTTCGCCGCCTACTTTCTGCTTGCGAGCTTCCCGGTCTGACATGACCCCGGATGAGGTGGAAAGGATACAGATACCCATGCCACCCAGGACGCGCGGCACTTCATCAGCGCCGACGTAGCGGCGCAGGCCCGGCTTGCTGACGCGTTTCATACCGGTAATGGCCGGGACGCGGTTGACGAATTTCGGCCGCACAATGATCGTGGCCTTGGGACCATCTTTCTCAACGCGATAGTCCGTCACGTAGCCTTCCTTTTGGAGGATCTTGGCCACCTCGACCTTCAGCTTGCTGCTGGGAGCGGAAAGTTCCTCCTTCCCAGCACGCGTCGCATTGCGCAGGCGGGTGAGAAAATCTCCAACTGGATCACTGAGTGCACTCATGGATTATTTCGTGGGCGGATTGATAGATAGATATTAAAAAATGCGGCGTCTTACGCGGCGGCCTCTTCGGCGGGTTGACTTTCTTCCTGTTGCCCAGCACCTTCCTGATCGCGCTGTTTATCAGAAAATGGCATGCCAATGGATTCGAGGAGCAACCGTGCATCTTTGTCGTTGGTTGCGCTGGTCACGATCGAGATATCAAAACCGATGTTGGTTTTGACCCGGTCAAGATCGACTTCCGGAAAGACGGTGTGATCTTTGATTCCGAGGGTATAGTTTCCCTTGCCGTCAAAGCCGCGGGGAGAAATGCCCCGGAAATCACGCACCCGTGGGAGCGCGGTTAAAATGAGGCGCTGCAAAAATTCCCACATTACCCGGCCGCGCAGGGTGACTTTACAGCCGATGGACATGCCCTGACGCAATTTAAAGTTCGCGATGCTTTTCTTGGCGCGAGTCTCAATCGGCTTTTGCCCGGTGATCGCGGCCATCTCCGCCTTGGCTTCTTCCAGAGCGGCTTTCATGTCACCGGCTGAACCGACGCTGCAATTCAGCACCACCTTTTCCACAACCGGGATCTGATGCGGGTTCTCATACCCGAGCTCCTTTTTCAGGTGCGGAATGACGTTCTCGCGAAACGCTTTTTGAAATTCATTGAGGGAAACTGCCATGGCTTAGCTCTCCTTTTGCGATGATGCCGCCGCGATGAGGCGGACGTTGGAAATATGGATCGGCCCTTCGCGCTCCACAATAGCCCCTTCCGGGTTATCCTGGGAGCGGCGGGTGTGTTTTTTGATGAATCGAACGCCTTCGACGATGACCTGACCCTTGGTAGGATAAACCTGCAGGATGCGCCCGGTCTCACCGCGGTGGTTTCCTGAGATCACCTCGACTTCGTCACCTTTTTTGACGTGGGTTTTAATCTTCTTTTTCGTCATCAGAGTACCTCCGGTGCGAGTGAGATGATTTTCATGAATTGTTTCTCTCTCAGTTCCCGGGCGATCGGTCCGAAGATCCGTGTTCCCCGTGGGTTGCCATCCTTATCGATAATGACGATCGCATTGCGGTCGAAACGGAGATAGGACCCATCCGGCCGGCGAATCGGCGACTTTGTGCGAACCACGACGGCCTTCTGCACGGTGCCCTTTTTGACGGCGCCGGTGGTATTTGCTTCGCGGATATTTACCGTGATCACGTCACCCACGGAGGCGGACCGTTTGCGTGTGCCAAGCACGCCGATCATTTTCGCGACGCGAGCGCCGCTATTGTCGGTAACTTCAAGTCTGGAAAGTAACTGGATCATTATCGGGTGACCTTGGTAAAGGGATGTTTGGTTACAGAAAAATCGCTCAGGGAAGAACCATCAGTGACGCAAAATCTCCACCAGCCGCCAGCGCTTCAGTTTGCTCAGTGGACGCGTCTCCACAATCGTGACCTGATCGCCTACTTCCGCCTCATTATTCTCGTCATGCACATGGAACTTCTTGGAGCGCTTCACAATCTTTTTGAAAAGCGGGTGCGGCACGCGATTCACAAATTCCACGACGATGGTTTTGTTTCCTGAACGTGAAATGACCTGACCCACCCGGCTCTTGCGCAGGTTGCGGGCGCGCTCGTCGGAGGGAGCAGCGGTTGCGGCATCGGATTTGGAAGATTCGTCACTCATTTTCTTTCTAATTCCTGGGTCGATCAGACATTCAGTCAGTCATTATACAGTTTCGGCGGCCGTTTTTTCAGCGGCGGCAAGACGGCGCTCAGACAAAACCGTCTCAACCATGGCCAACTCACGGCGAATCAGTCGAATGCGTGCGGGATTCTCCAACTGCCCATTCTGTTGTTGAATGCGCAGATTCACTTTTTCGTGACGCAGATCACGTCCACGATTCTGCAGCTCCTCTGAACTCATTTCTCGAATCTCGCGAATTTTCATGGTGTCGGATACTCCTTTCAGGCTTCGTCGCAGTCAGGCAGGTGAACTTAAACGGTAACCCCCTGAGTTTCACGGGTGATGAAACGGGTGCGCACGGGCAGCTTATTGGCCGCCACCCGGAGGGATTCGCGGGCCAAACTCTCCGGCACGCCACTCATTTCAAAAAGAATGCGCCCTGGCTTGACCACGGCCACCCAATACTCTGGCTGCCCTTTACCTTTACCCATCCGTGTTTCCGGGGGGCGTTTGGTGATTGGTTTGTCCGGGAAGATCCTAATCCAGAGCTTGGATTTCCTTTTCGTTTTCCGGGAAATACAAACCCGCGCGGACTCGATCTGCGCGCCGGAGATCCATCCGCGTTCCAGGGTCTGCAAAGCGTAGTCACCGAAATTGATGGTGGTGCCGCGAGCCGCATTTCCCGCGCGATTTCCGCGCTGGACTTTGCGGTGCTTCACTCTGCGTGGCATTAAAGGCATGGCGTATTTTCCCTTCGGTTAATTGAAAAATGCTTGGGTTATCAGTCCGGTATCTGCAGTCTAACGAAGCGCAGCCAGTTCCCCGGCGTCCTCCTTGCGATAGAGCCAGCACTTGACCCCGATGATTCCGTAGGTCGTCTGGGCTTCGGCAAATCCAAAATCGATCGGGACGCGCAGACTTTGCAGGGGCACGCTACCTTTCATCGCGCGCTCAGCCCGGGCAATATCCGCTCCGCCTAGCCGACCTGCGATGCGCAGCTTAATTCCCATGGCTCCAAAATCAGAGGTCGTCTGAATGGCGCGTTTCATGGCCCGGCGAAAAGCAATCCGACGCTCCAGCTGGGTGGCGACATTTTCGGCAACCAATTGCGCGGACAGCTCCGGCTGTTTGATCTCCACGATATCAATCTTGACCTGTTTGCCGCCGGAAAGCTCAGCGATGTCCGCGGTGATCTTTTCAATCTCCATACCACGGCGGCCGATGACCAGACCGGGCCGGGCAGAATGAATCGTCACCCGAATGCTGTCCCAGGCGCGCTCGATTGTGATCCGGGCGACCGCAGCAAACTCGAGCCGTTTCTTCACGTATTTGCGGATCTTCAGATCCTCATGAAGCTGGCTGGCATATTTTGCCTCGTCCGCATACCAGCGCGAACGCCAGTCACGGTTCATGACAAGACGGTAGCCGATTGGATGTACTTTTTGTCCCATGTTAAATTAAATTAGTCTTATCTGAATGAATCCGTAGTTGTTTCTGAAAATTCAGTTCTTGGGCTGGCCCCCTTTTTCTTCGGCCACTGGGATTTCAGCCTCGGGCCCTTTGTCATCGCCCGATGGCACTGGCTCGACCGGCTCGGCCACCTCCACTTCGGCTTTGGCCGTTTCTTCTGCCGCAGCGGCTTCTTTTTTCTCGTCGTCCTGAACGACCGCCGCCGATGCAGCCGGTTTACTTTCTGCAGCCGCGGTTACCTTACGCTTTTTCGGAGCTTTCTTTTTCTTCGGATCATCATCCATATCCGCGCGGTCCAGAATGCGGATGGGCTCCATGTCATCACTGAGCAGGATGCGGATGTGACTGCTGCGTTTCCGGATGCGCCCTGCCCCGCCCCGGGCCCGGGCGCGGTAACGGCGCATGGTCCGGCCTT
Source organism: uncultured Verrucomicrobiales bacterium (assembly GCA_964622095.1). Lineage (GTDB taxonomy): Bacteria > Verrucomicrobiota > Verrucomicrobiia > Verrucomicrobiales > CAZUPP01 > CAZUPP01. Next base: position 14,285 of record CAZUPP010000001.1, on the reverse strand, counting down.
CCCCGACGACGGCTTCTTTAATGACGAGTTCGTCACGGTCCAGCTCTTCATTATTCTCCGCATTGGCCACGGCGCTTTTGAGGGTTTTCTCAATAAGCCGGGAGGCTTTGCGCGGAGAAAACATGAGATAATCCAGCGCCTGATTGACCGGCAAACCCTGGATCGCACGGGTAACCTCACGCGCCTTGAAGGCGGAGATCTTTACGTCCTTTGTTATCGCGCGAACTTCCATGACTTGATGAGGTGAAAAGTGGATCGTCGTTTAATCAAAAAAAGAAATGAAATGAAGCCGGTCACCGGAGAGCGGGCACCGCTGTCAGCCCCTTTTCAATGGGGAGCGCATCATCGGTGATATTCTGGATTATGCAACCGGCGATTGATTCCCGCACATCAAAGGCACGCACGGTTGCCACCGGCGTGGTTCCATGGCGGATCTCGAAAACCATCCCAGTCTTGATGCCGTGTTTCTTGCCGGCATTTAAAATGACCAAATCAATCTCCTGCGCGTAATCCGCCACCCGCAGTTCGGGCAGGCCGCGCACCGCTGGCGCCTGTCCGGCCAGGGAGGTGCTGACGTCTTCCTCCAGGAGGACGCTGGCAGAGGATACGCTGTTGAGCAGAGCCGGTAAAAAATCCCGCTTCTCGGTGTCCTGCGTCCCCAGATAATCGTTACATGCTTCGACCAGATTCTTGAGCTGCGCTTCGAAGGCAAGCAACCGGTTCGTCGCCAGTTCCAGATCACTCACCGCGCTGAGCAGGCGCTGTTCAAGAACGCGCTGATCTCCCGTGACCCGGGATGGGACAAGCGCTTCATTCTGTTTTTTAAGTTCCTTCACGCGCTCAGCCAATGCGGAGGCAACAGTCTCGGCCTCAATCAAACTGTCCGTCAAGTGGCCCAGACTGTCCTGCTGCGCATTGACGCGCTTTTTCAGTGTCTGAATTTCCAGGGAAGCACGGTCCAAAGCCAGCCGGTGCCCGGCATAGCCGATTCCCATTTGTGCACCGTAGGGAATCTCCTCCGCGCTTTCGGCCGCACACATTTCCCCGCTGCCTGAAAACACACCCAACCAGACGCCCAGGAGAACCGCGAAAATATAGTTCACGATTCCGGTGACGCGCTCCTGGCTGTTGTAAGAATGGTTTGGCATGGGGTAAGACAAGGAGGTCGATTTATTTCCCGGCTTTGGCCGTATGTGATCCGTGCCGGCGGAAGGTCCGCGTAGGAGCAAACTCCCCGAGCTTATGGCCGACCATATTTTCTGTGACGAGCACATCCACGAAGCTCTTGCCGTTGTGCACCTGAAAGGTGAACCCGACAAAATCCGGCGTGATCATGGAGCGGCGGGACCAGGTCTTGATCGGTCGAGGTTTGTTCGACTCAGCCTGCGCATCGATTTTGTCGAGGAGCTTCTGATCGACATAGGGACCTTTTTTGAGGGATCTGCCCATAATGAAATGAAGTTCGGAAAATTAGGGTCGATTTGATTAGTTCGCAGAGACAGTTCGTTTATTTCTTCTTCCGGCGCTCGACAATAAACCGGTCGGAAGCCTTGCGTTTCTTCCGTGTCTTAAATCCGTTGGAAAGTTGTCCCCAGGGACTACGCGGGTGCTGACGGCCGCCACCACTTTTACTCCGGCCTTCGCCACCGCCGTTCGGGTGATCCACCGGGTTCATACACATCCCGCGCACGTGTGGGCGGCGCCCCTGCCAGCGGGTCCGGCCAGCCTTCCCACTGATCACGTTCATGTGATCGACATTTCCCACCTGCCCAATCGTGGCATAACAGGTATCGCGGATACGGCGGATTTCACCGGAGGGTAATTTAATCAGCGCATAACCTTTCTCACGGTTACTCAGCGTGCCATATTGCCCCGCGCTGCGCGCCATCTGCCCGCCCCGGCCCGGTGTCAGTTCGATATTATGAATGTCGGTTCCGAGGGGGATTTCGCTGAGCGGCATGGCATTGCCCACCCGCGGTGGAGATTTCGGTCCAGCCTGCACGGTCGCCCCATCCTTCAGGCCGATCGGCGCGAGGATATAGGCTTTTTCACCATCTTCATATTGCAGCAGGGCGATGCGCGCGCTGCGGTTGGGATCATACTCAATGCCCGCCACCTTCGCTTTGCAGTCGCGCTTTTGCCGTTTGAAATCAATCACCCGATAGTGGCGCTTGTGCCCGCCACCGATGTGACGTGAAGAAATGCGGCCATGGTGATTCCGGCCGCCCGTTCTTTTAAGCGGACGCAACAGGCTTTTCTCCGGCGTTTTCTTGGTGATCTCATCAAAAGCCGGGAGCTCTTTGAATCGGTTCGACGGAGTGAGCGGTCTGAAAGTTTTAAGGGCCATAATCTAAATTCCGGTTAGGTGTGCCTGAGGTCGTTTCTCTTTCTTAGACAAGGTCCAGGGTGCTGTCCTCCGCCAGGGTAACGATCGCCTTTTTCCAGGCGGCGCGCCGTCCGTAGTGCATCGTGCGTTCACGCTTCAGTTTGCCGCGGTAATTGCAGGTGTTCACGGAGACGACCTTCACCTTGAAGACCTCTTCAATCGCGTTTTTGATTTCGATTTTATTTGCCTTTTTATCGACACGAAAAACGTACTTCGGCTTGTCGCTCTCAGAAAGGAGAGTCGCCTTTTCGGTCAGGCAAACGGACTGGATTACTTGGCGGTCGTTTCTCATGGGTTACTCTCCTTAAAGGTCAGGCTGCGCGGACAGCGGTTCGCGTTTTCGGTTCGGGTGTCTGACTGCGCTCGGCCAGCGCCTTCAGCGCGTCCTGGGTCACAACTATTTTGCGATAATAAAGAAGATGTTCTGTATTCACCTCTCCCGCAGTGATCAGCAGGCTGCTCTCTGCGTTGCGCGCCGCGCGCAGGGTCATTTCATCGAATTTCGTCCCGATAATCAGGGTGCGTGCTTCCCCGGTGAGCTGATCGCGTTGTGCGACAAAGTCGCGTGTTTTTCCGCTCTCGATGGAAAATGAATCAATCACCTGCACATCGCCGTTGCGGATGCGGTCAGAAACCACCCGGCAAAAAGCCAGGCGCCTGACTTTGCGCGGCACTTTCTTGGAATAATCCCGCGGCTTCGGTCCAAAGACCACACCGCCACCACGCCAGATCGGTGACGAGGTCAAACCGGCCCGCGCACGTCCTGTCCCTTTCTGCCTCCAGGGCTTATTCTTGGAGTGTTTGACTTCCGCCACGGTTTTGGAGTTGGCCGTGCCGCTGCGGCGATTGGCGCGCATCGCGGTGATTACCTCCTGCACGGCGTGCCCGCCCCGGTCTTCACCGATAATGGTGAATTTCGCCTTTTCCGCATTCTGAATGGTTAAAACGCTCGCGCTCATCTCTGGATAATCTTTTTGAAATCTAAATCAGCATTAAATCAGACAGCCGCTTTCACCGCTGACTTTTTCACGGATGGCCGGATATATACATAACTGCCAGTGGCGCCCGGCACCGATCCCGCGATGAGAATGCACTCATCGTCTTCACGCACCTGCACAACCTTCAGGTTTTGCGTCGTGACGCGGCGGTTGCCGGTCTGTCCGGGCATCTTTGCATTTTTCCAAACGCGTCCCGGTGTCGCCCCCTGGGCGATCGCACCCGGCCGCCGATGCATCATCGAGCCATGAGAGGCTGGACTGCCGCCGAATCCATGGCGCTTTACGACTCCCTGAAAACCTTTCCCGCGGCTCTTACCAATTACGTCCACGAATTGGCCCGGCTCAAACTGTGAGACTTTCAGGTCGTCATTGGTCAATTCTGCGTCCTCTCTCAGCCGAATTTCCCGCACGACGCGTTTCGGCGTCGATCCTGCTTTCTTGAAATGGCCGGTCATCGGTTCATTCACGCGATGCTCTTTCTGATCACCGTAGCCGATCTGAATCGCACTGTAGCCGTCCTTCTCCGCCGTCTTGGTTTGCAGCAGGGAATTCCCTCCACAATGAACCACCGTGACGGTGATGGCCCGGTCCTGTTCGTCATAGACACGGGTCATGCCGATTTTCTTTCCTAGTAATCCGTAAGCCATGATCTTCGTCCTTTAAAAAATGTTTTCTTCGGTCTGACCTGTCATCACGCGCCCGCTCCAGCCGCCGTGACGAGGTTGATGTTAATGTCTACCCCGGCGGGCAGATTCAGCTTCTTCAATTCGTCGACCGTCTTGGCCGTAGGATCAATGATGTCGAGTAGCCGTTTGTGGGTCCGGATCTCAAATTGCTCCATCGACTTTTTGTTCACGTGCGGAGAGCGGTTCACCGAGTATTTTTCGATGCGCGTCGGCAACGGAATCGGACCTGCCACCCGAGCACCCGTGCGCTTGGCCGTCTCCACAATTTCCGTCGAACTCTGATCGAGAACCCGGTAATCAAACCCTTTCAGGCGAATTCTGATGCGTTGACCGTTTGCCATATTCTTTCGTAGAAAAGTTAGATGATCGTTAAATGGGAAATTGAAAGTTAGATGCCGAGAATGGAGTCCACCATGTTAGCCGGCACTTCTTCAAAATGAGAGGGGGTCATGGTGTAGGAGGCGCGCCCTTTGGAAAGAGTGCGAACATCCGTCGCGTAGCCAAACATTTCCGCGAGGGGCACCTTCGCCCTGAGCGTGGCACCGGATGATTTTGTCTCCATCCCTTCGATCTTCGCCCGGCGCCGGTTGAGATCACCCATCACATCGCCCTGATAATCTTCCGGGGTCACCACTTCCACATCCATGATGGGCTCAAGGAGCACGCTCTTGCCGTTACGCAGCGCGTCTTTCATCGCCATGCTGGCTGCGACCTGAAAAGCCTGCTCACTGGAATCGACCTCGTGATAGCTGCCGTCGATAATTTCGACCCGCACATCAACTACTTCGTAACCACCTCGTATCCCTGTCGTGAGCGCATCTGCAATACCCTGCTTACAGGCATTGATATATTCCTTCGGAATCGCACCGCCGACAACTTTGCTCTCGATCTCGATGCCCGCTTTGCGTTCGCGCGGTTCGGCTGTTAATACCACGTGCCCGTATTGTCCGCGACCACCGGACTGCTTCACGTGTTTGTATTCGCCCTTGGCCGGCTGGGTGATCGCTTCCCGGTATGCAATCTGTGGTTTGCCGGCATCCGCTTCCACGGTAAATTCCTTGCTCATCCGGCTGCGGATAATTTCCAAATGAAGCTCTCCCATCCCGGCGATAATCGTCTGACCGGTTTCTTCATTCGTGAAGACCTGGAAGGTTGGATCTTCTTCAGCCAGCGCCGCCAGGGCCCGGCTCATTTTTTCCTGGTCCGCTTTGGTTCTCGGCTCGACCGCCATGGAAATCACCGGTTCGGGGAAGGAAGGCGGTTCGAGTAACAATTCGCGTTTGCGGTCGCACAGGGTATCACCCGTCCGGACATCTTTAATTCCGACCACCCCGACGATGTCTCCGGAGTAACAGGTCTCTATTTCCTCCCGGTCATTCGCCTTCATCCGCACAAGCCGGCTGACCCGTTCTTTCTTGCCGGAGCGCGGATTGTAAACCTGGTCCCCTTTATTCAGCATCCCGGAATAAACGCGGACAAATACCAGCTTCCCGACAAATTTATCCGACGCCAACTTAAAGGCCAGCCCGCAGAATGGGCCATGATCAGTTGTTTCCGCTTCGATAAATTCATCCTCATCTTTGGGATCGTGCCCTCTGGCCGGCGGCACTTCCAGCGGGGAGGGCAGATAATCCGTCACCGCATCCAGCAGCCCCTGCACCCCTTTGTTGCGATACGCCGAGCCGCCTGCGACAGGAATAAAGCGGTTAGCAATCGTCTGGCGGCGAATGGCCGGTTTCAGGTCTTCCGGCGTAACGGGCTCTTCTTCGATAAATTTAAGTCCAATTTCTTCGTCGAGATCAGCGAGTGCTTCGACGAGCTGGTCGTAAGCGAGATCGACCGTTTCTTTGTGTTCGTCCGGGATGTCTTCTATGTGGTAAGTCGAGCCTTTAATATCATCGTCGCTGTAAATGACGGCCTTTTTATTAATAACGTCCAGTTGGCCTTTGAGTTTGTCTTCCGCCCCCAGCGGGATCAGAATCGGGTGCGCGTTCGCTCCCAGTTTTTCGCGGATATCAGCTACCACCATCTGAAAATCCGCGCCGACTCGGTCCATCTTATTTACAAAACAAAGTCGCGGCACATGATACTTATCCGCTTGGCGCCAGACGGTTTCAGACTGCGGTTGCACTCCGGCGACACTGTCAAAAACAATAATCGCCCCGTCTAATACGCGGAGCGATCGTTCAACCTCAGCCGTAAAATCCACGTGGCCGGGAGTATCAATAATGTTGATGCGGTGCTCAATTCCCGTGAATTGACTGTAGACACCATCCTGCTCCTTTTGCGTCCAGTTACAGGAAATTGCCGCCGAGGTAATGGTGATGCCACGAGCTTTCTCGTCCTCCATCCAGTCCGTCGTGGCCGCGCCATCATGGACCTCGCCCAGGCTGTGAATGATCCCGGCGTAAAAAAGGATGCGCTCCGTCAGCGTAGTTTTTCCGGCATCAATATGGGCGGAGATTCCGATGTTACGTGTACGCTCCAGCGGGAAAAGGCGGTGAGGAGAATTCTTCTCCCCCGCCTTCGCTTCCGGCATAGCTGGAGCTGCGGTTGCCATCGGTATAAATTCGGATCGTTGTGTACTTTCTGTTAATGAGCTGGATCAGAAAAAGGTGAGAGCTTTCAGTGGCAGGCACCAGCGAGCGTCGTCGTCCATCTTTCTTTATCTTGATTACCTACCAGCGGAAATGGGCAAAGGCCCGGTTGGCTTGCGCCATTTTATGGGTGTCATCTCGTTTGCGAATCGCGCTGCCTTGACCAGCCGCCGCATCCTTGATTTCTGAAGCTAAAGATTCGTGCATCGGAACACCCTTCCGCTTGCCGGCGAAGTTCACCAGCCAGCGAATGGCCAGCGTTTCCTGGCGCTCGGGCTGGACCTCAATCGGCACCTGGTAAGTCGACCCTCCCACCCGGCGGCTCTTCACCTCCAGGCGAGGTTTGATATTGTCGATCGCTTTGTTCAGCACCTCCAGTGGATCGACCACGTCTGCCCCCTCCAGGGTCAGGTCAATGGCACGGTAGACAACTTTTTCGGCAATTGACTTTTTTCCGTCCACCATGACACGGCCAATCAGGTGAGCCACGAGGGGGCTGTTGTATTTGCCGTCCACGCGCTCTTGCTTGTGATAAACTCGTCTGCGTCTAGCCATGAGTCAGTTGATTGCGATCAGAATCTGTCTTCCTGTCTTCGGGAAAGCGTTACTTCTTACCTTTGGCGTCACCGCCCCCTTTTGATTTTTTCGCTCCATACTTGGAGCGGCCCTGTGAGCGGCCATTGACGCCCAACGTATCGAGCGCTCCACGCACAATGTGGTATCGAACGCCCGGCAAATCCTTCACCCGGCCGCCGCGGACCAGCACAATCGAGTGTTCCTGCAGGTTATGCCCTTCCCCTGGGATATAGGCGATAATCTCGTATCCATTGGTCAGCCGCACCTTGGCCACTTTCCTCAGCGCCGAGTTCGGTTTCTTCGGCGTCCGGGTATAAACCTGCGTGCACACTCCCCGGCGCTGCGGGCATTTCGCCATCGCGGGCGATTTGCTCTTGGAGACCTGCTTCTCGCGGCCTTTGCGGACCAGTTGGTTGATTGTCGGCATAGTTGAAGGGTCGGAAAAAACGGTTCGTAAAGATGTAAGTCGAGGCGTTCGACGCACTGCGGTGGCACCGAACGCCCGGGGTGAAATCTGGAGACGGCAAAGCGCCCAGGGCGGCAGATCAATCCACAGCCAAAGACGCACGGTGGTGAAAGGTTGGCTCGACTTGGTTTGGGCCCGTGCTTCGGCAGGGTGGCGGTGAGGCTGCCATCCTTGCCCGGCATAGGTCAGTCGAGACCTGCGGGGACCTGCACAAACACCGGAAGTGGTAACGTCGCCACCCATCTTCCGGCCTGCGAGGAGAGCGGACTATATGCCTGCACGATGGGTGCGCAAGCGAATTTTCCGACATCTTCGCAGTTCGCTGCGGAAAACCCGACAACCTCACTCCCCGAACCGTTTTTTCGGCCAAATGGCCGCTTGCCCGGCAGCTCCCGCGGATGTCTACTAGGGGTCCCTCGCCAACCTAGCTTATGCCAGAAAAAGTTTTTGTCCTCATTATGGCCGGCGGAAGCGGCGAACGCTTTTGGCCCCTCAGCCGGCAGACCCGTCCCAAGCAACTGCTCAGCCTGCTCCAGGAAAGCACCCTCCTCGAAGACACCGTCCGGCGCCTGGATGGCATGGTCCCCGCCGACCGCGTTCTTGTCCTGACCAATGCCGTCCAGGAAACCGGGGTGCGCGAAGTCCTGCCCGGTCTCCCTTCGGAGAACATCATCGCGGAACCGGCCAAGCGTGATACCGCCCCGGCTATCGCCCTCGCTACCGGCTGGGCCGCCGCGCGTGATCCGGAGGCGGTCCTTATCGTGCTGCCTTCGGACGCCCTCATCGAAGGCGTGCCCGCTTTTCAGGCAGATCTGATGACCGCCGTGAAGGCGGCCCGGCAGACGGGCGGAATCCTGACGCTGGGCATCGCCCCCACCTGGGCTTGCCCGGGCTACGGTTATATTGAGCAGGGCGACCCGCTTGAGGCATTTGACGGCCGGGTCCATGAGGTCCTGCGTTTCACGGAAAAGCCGGACCCGCAAACCGCCGAGCAATTCCTTCAGGCCGGTAACTTCCGCTGGAATGCCGGTATGTTCATTTTTCAGGTGGAAACGATGCTCCAGGAACTCGAGCGCCAGGTGCCTGACCTCGGTGATTTCGCCCGCCAGATCGCCAACGGAGGTAACCTCAAACCGCTCATCGACCAGCGCTTTGCGCAGCTCACGAAAATCTCCATCGACTTCGCGGTTATGGAGAAAGCCCGGCGTGTTCTCATGGCAGAGAGCCATTTTCAGTGGGACGACATTGGCGGCTGGATGAGTGTCGCCCAATATTTGGACAAGGACGAAAATGGCAACGCGGTGAAGGGCGCGCGGACTACCTTCGAGGCCCAGAACAACGTCATCTATAACGCCTCCCGCGGCGTCCACGTCGGGCTGCTCGGTGTGCAGGACCTCATCGTCGTGCAGACAGATGATTCCGTGCTGGTCTGTCACAGGGACCATGCGGAAAAGATCAAAAAGCTGGTTGCCCAATTGCCGCCCGAACTGTGCTGACTCAACCTTTGCCTCCCGGCCTGCTCACCCCATTTGCATGGATCAGATCTTCCTCGGCATTGACTACGGCGCAAAGCGCGTCGGCGTGGCTATCTCGGATTCGCTCGGGATGATGGCGCATCCGCTGGAAACGATTCCCGTGAACGGCCCCAAGTTTGATGCGGTCTGCCAACGCCTTGCAGAGATCGTCACAGAAAAGCACTGCTCCACCGTTGTCGTCGGTTTACCCCGGAACATGGACGGCAGCTACGGGCCATCCGCGGAAAAAGCCCGGCAATTCGCAGCCCAACTGCAATCCGCCCTCCCGGCTGAGATCACCGTGGTGACCTGGGACGAACGCCTCACCACCGTGCAGGCACAGCGCGCCCTTCATGACAGCGGCAGAAACACCAGGCAAAGCCGGCCGGTTATCGATCAGGTCGCTGCGCAAATGATTCTGCAGAATTATATGGATGCCCAGGCCCTGCAAAACGGGCTGGAGCCACTCAATCCCGACGAACCTTTTGACACGCACTGAGAAAAGTTATGTCCCGCCTGAAAATGACCATCGCCTACCACGGCCGAGACTTCGAAGGCTGGCAAAGTCAGCCAGGCGGCAACACGATTCAGGACAAGATCCAGGAGGCCATCACGGACTTCACGGGCCTGGAGGGAATCAGAATTCACGGCTCCGGCCGGACGGACAGCGGGGTGCATGCGCTCGGTCAGGTCGCCCACCTTGAGCTGAGCGAAGACCTGCTCAGTCGCGGTTATGAGCCGGTCACCTGGCGTGAAGCCCTCAACGTGCGCCTGCCCGGCAGCGTTCGCATCCTGCGCTGTGAAGAGATGAATGATGATTTCCACGCCCGCTACTCCGCCAGGCGGAAGACTTATTTCTATGACATCTGGAATCATCCTGTCCTCCACCCCATGCGGGCAGGCCTGGCGCTCCACATAAAGAAGCCTCTCGACCTTGATGCCCTGCGGGTCCGCGTCCGGCTCTTCAAAGGTCAGCATGATTTCGGCGCCTTTTCCGCCAAGCGCCAGCGCGGTGAAGATGCTCCTGATGAAAGTGAGATCGATACAGTCCGCCGTATTCTTACCGCCTCCGTCGAGCTCCCCGCCAGCGATGAAGCGCATTCGGAGGACCCCCACCCCGCCCTCATCCGCATCCGCTTCCAGGGCAACGGTTTCCTCTACCGTATGGTGCGTCTCATGGTCGGCACCGCCCTGCATAATCTCGATGGTGACCCCTCAGACATCACCCGCCGCCTTGAAGCCGGTCTCGCCGAGCGCAGCCCCTTCGCCGCTCCCGCTCACGGACTCTATTTGGCCCAGGTGGAGTATTAACGTAGGTTATCGATAAGAGATAGAGGATGATGACCTGAAATCTCTCGCGCTTCAGAAAACTGTTGAGGTGATAGGTTGATCATCCATCAAGTCGTGAACAATGAACTCCCGGCTTTGATTGATTACTTGGAAAAGATCGTTCCGCGCGAAGAAGACCTGGAAGACTGAACCAATCCCGTCCCCCGCTCAGTCCTTGCCCCCCATCTCAATCATCGCATACGCGTTATGATTGTGAATACTCTCGAAGTTTTCTGCTTCGACCTTATACCAGGTTATACGCCGGTCTTCATTCGCCGCCACCGCGATATTCCGTACCAGATCCTCGACAAATACCGGGTTATCATACGCCCGTTCCGTCACCGCTTTTTCGTCCGGGCGCTTCAGCAGACTATATAATTCCGAGCTCGCGGACTTTTCCACCAGCTGAATCAATTCCTCAAACCAGATGTGCTCAGCCATCCGCACACTCAAGGTCACCTCACCCCGTTGATTATGGGCTCCGCGCGCAGAGATCGCTTTGGAACACGGACACAGGGTCGTCACCTTCACAAAGACGGTCACCACCAGATCCACCTGCCCGCGGTCATCCGTCGCATTCAGGCTCACTTCATAATCCATAAAGCCCGGCGCACCCGTCGCCGGAGCTTCCTTCCGGATAAAATAGGGAAACCGGAAATTCACATGCGCACAATCAGCGTCCAGCCGCTCCCGCAGATCCGCCAGCAGCCTCGGCATCGCACTGGGAGAAATCACCGCGCTGCTCGCCTCCAGCACCTCCACAAACCGGCTCATGTGCGTCCCCTTAAAATGCCGCGGCAAATCCACCGTCAGCGCCGCCGTCGCCACCGTATCCAGCGGGGTGCCCGACCGGCTCATCACCTGCAGCGGAATGCGCCACCCCTTCACCCCCACCCGGTCAATATCGATTCCGCGATCATCCTGCTCACTCTGCGTATCGACCAGCGCCGCAGCGGCAGCGGCAGCGGGCTCGCCCTCGCCTGAATTATGAGGAAAGTCAGTCTTCAATGTGAACGTAACGTGGAGCTTTCGACTGGTTGCCAGCCGGAGAACCCGGCCGAGGCGTCCTGTCGTCGTCTTCTGATGCCCATGAAAACGCTAGCAGGCCACGCCATGACGCGCAAATCAGCGACAAGGCATCCGTAAACGAGTCGACGCACACACAAACAAACGAAGCGGCGGGGCGTCGGTCAGTTTGGGGCGGCGTCTCCGGCTCCGGGAACTCGATCCCCTCCACCTGCGCCGCGTGAAACACCGTGTACGCCTTCAAGTATCCGCGCTTCGGGCGGCCGTTCTCGTCGTCGCGCTCCTGCTCCTGGCCGTCATCGTCATTGGGTTTCCGCGAAGAGCACCGGTGCGGAAGAAGCATGATCCTTTCTAGATTCCTCTCTTCTGCTTGGAGAGCCACACTCCCAGTCCGCCTAACACTAAGAGCGCAGCAACGAGCAACGGAATCCAAAACCCATTTTCTTCAGCCTCACTTTTATCCGGATCAGAAACAACCGCTTCTTGAGCCGCTGCGGGGCTTGAATCTTCAAGCGGAGCAGGCGGCGCAGTCACTGCTTCTTCAAGGTTATCCACATCCACTTCCAAAGGAAGGGGGATTGGTTTAGGACCCACCCACATCCAAGTCAATAATCCCGCGCCCGTCTTGGTCTAGTTCGACGGAAATCCCATGGATGTCATTGAAAAGCTCTATTCTTGAAGCTCGATAATCAGTTCCAATGGGCTGAAACGAATAATTTACCAACGTTGAAAGCGGATTTGCACTGCTGGCCTCGGTAAGCTCCGCTTGAAGGACAACAAGATCTCGAAAGAATACGTCCGGCGATTTTGTGGAAAATTCAAGTCTACCTTCAGTGGATTGCTGCAAACGGCCTTCTGCTATTAGCTCCGCTACAGCACCACTTGTTCTTCCCCTCTTTTGGAATATTTTTGCTCGGTGGTAGTGGACAAGATAAAAATCGCTCGCAAGAGCATTCTGGCTCTCGGAATCAAGCGAGTTCCATGCGTTTATCGCCTCTTCTGAGATTCGAAGATAGTCTTCCTCAGAGCTTGGCTCGACTTCGTTTAACTGTCGGATAGCTCCTTGGAAGCTCTCGATTTGCTGGCTTGCATTCGCAGCTGCGACAAAGATTAGAGCGACCGATATGAATGTGGCTATTTTCATTGGTTACCTCTTGCAACTCCAGTTGCCATTATTGGCCATAGATATACGCCTGATGTGGTGGAGTGTCGTCCTTGCTCCATCGCCCTGTTCCCGGATTCCTTGTGTGGTGATGCGGGTTGAGATGAACGTTTGGCTCTCCGTGTTTGTCACATTCGGCAGCTCAAGATCAACCTTGTTCTTGCCGCCGCCCAGGCCACCCAGGAGGTCACCCACCTTATCGCCGAGCTTCTTAAGAAATGGTTTGGTCGCGCGTTCAACGGCTTCAGATGCAGCGGCTTTTCCAGGGAAGACGTTTGAAGCCATATCCAGTGCGCCCGCAGCCCCACTAACAGCGGCGACAAAGCCCTCAAACCAACCTTGCGACCAAGGTCACAGCCAAAGGCCTGTCTCAAAAAGAACAACGAGTAATATATCGGTTATTTGAGTGGCAAATTCAAGTGGTTTAACCACCAAACAAACTTTTTACATTTTCGTAATTTCCTTAACAAGGAAAAGGAACTTCCGAAAGAGCGTCAGCCTAGCTATGCATTTCCCTGATGCGTTCTTGATTCCAAAATTTGTCCACTAGCCTTCGCCACTTATTCCGATAGTCAGCTTTCGAACTTGGCCAATCTTGCACTAATTCAGGTTCACGTTCGAACTTCACTTTATCAAGAAAATCATCTTCATAGAGTTCCTCGTAAACATCATGAGCAACAGACAAAAGCGTATTACCGTCGATCTCATCAATGTCCTTTTTATCTAGCCAGTCCGTGATTGTTTCGGGATTCGCCACTGCGTTCTCAAACCTATTTCGACCTTGTCCAACAAGCCACGACCTAAATTCTTTAAAACCATCATCTGAGACGTAACTGGATATAACAAAGTTGGCGGCCAACAACGGGAAAGTGCACGCCTCTGAAAGCTTCTTCGTGAAGATGTAGTGAAAAAGTAGTATATCTTCACGACTTAACTTCCCAAGCTCTTCGCTCAGGTGCCTATAGGGCCGGTTTGTTTCAACAGAGCTTTCAATGATTTTCCAAAATTGGTTTTCGTCCATTAATGCTATTCTCCATCTTCCTCTAGATAGCGCTTTCCTGGCGAGTTTATCTTATTGTAATTATCAGGGCTTTCGATTCCGCCATCACCTTCAATTCTTCTTGCCTCATCCTTCATCGCTTCCCGTCTGCTCTCAGCTGGAGTCCAATCCGTAGCGGTATGAGGATCTTCATTCTCGATGGCTCTTTCTTTACCACTAGTTTGAGAACGCTTCTTGTCACCTTGTCCATGACACTTTTTGCCACTCTCATGATGGTTTGTATACGATCCATATTCTCTATTTCCCTTGTTTGTGGCATTCGGCAGCTCAAGATTAACCTTGTTCTTGCCGCCGCCCACGCCACCCAGAAGGTCATCCCAGCTTTTCTTCAGGCCTTTCCCTGCACCTCCGGCGGCTTTGAACACGGCATCCCATCCCACCCTGCCTTGGCGCCGTCGGCGATCTTGCCCTTCGCACCCAGCCACCCAGCCACCCAGCCACCCTCCACGCTCACCTCACCTCACCTCACCTCACCTCACCTCACC